>JAXHLS010000006.1:0-649870 GCA_034522055.1 Gammaproteobacteria bacterium | reverse complement strand
CACCCCCTTCGGCGAGTTCCGGGACGACGCTCTGTCCCCTGCCTACGCCGGCCATCCCCACTGGCCCCGGGTGGACTGGCAGCGCGTAAGCTGGAACCTTGATGGCAAGGACATCGCGCCCCTCAACCACGAGAGCCTCGCCGCCCTGGGCGCCGGCCATAAGTCCATGCTGCGCTTTCGCACCCCCGAGACTCCCACCCTGACGGCCTGACCCCGAACCATGCCCCGCCTGAATAGATGCTAACAAGCTTTGTTAATTCATCCATGTTTACCTCATTCAAGCTAACTAACCGGCTTTCGGTTGAGGACATGGGTAGGGATCAGCGTGGTCTTGACGTCATTGTGGCAAAGCAGCAGGTCATTGAAACGGTGGGGGCGGATGCCTGCATGGTGGGTCTTCCCAGGGCAATGTCGGTTAAAAATAGCGCCCCAGGGGGGCGGTGCAAATGGCCTGCGCATTGGGTCGGGATTTGCAAGTGGTGCTGCCTGGGGGCGTAGTGGTCCGAACGTTTACGGGGGGCATATAGTGAATGCAGTGTGTGATTCCGGGCTGATGGCACGGCGGGGCTCGCGGGTGGGGCTGGCCGTGGTACCGCCTTCCCTGGATGCCGGGGCAAGCCCGGCACGACGGTAAGGAGGTCGATGCGCGGAATCGGGCCCCGGTGGCGCTGGTCCCTGGATGCCGGGGCAAGCCCGGCATGACGCGTACACTGGCATAGTCATCAGATCATTTCATCGACTACCTGCGCCTGGTCGCCCACGCCGGCGTGGCCGTGGTGGCGGGCGATTAGCGCGCCGATCTCCGCCAGGCAGGAACCGCAGTTGGTGCCGGCACCCAGGGCGTGACCGATGGCCTCGGGGGTGGTCATGCCGTCTTGCCGGATGGCCTTCTCCAGGGTGCGGGCGCCCACTCCGAAACAGGCGCAGACGACGGCGCCGGCATCGGCCGCGGCATCGCGGGGCACCCCGGCCAGCAGGTCCATGCGCTCCCGGGCGCCGAGGGTATCGCGGGTGAACAGGCCCACCAGCCAGTCGCGGGCCGGCAGGCGGTGATCGGGGCCGATGAAGAGACACATCTGGAGGCGGTCGGCGACGACGCTGACTCCCCGGTAGTGGCCCCCCGCGCGGTCCATCAGCTCCGCCCACTGCCCCTCCCGGCCGCGGTCCAGGCAGCGTGCCACCTCAGACCAGTCGTCCCCATGGTCATCCCCCGCCAGCTCGTAATGCCACAGACCTTCCCGCCGTGCCCGGCTCCAGTAACTGGCGCCCGCGGGTGCCGCGACGGCCTCCCGGGTCAAGAGGAATCCATGCCACGCCGGCCGGTAGGGGGCCACGGCGACGGGCGTATGCTTGAACTCCGGCTGGCCCGACACGGGATCCGTGACCGGATTCACCAGCGCCCCGGCGCCGGCGGCACTGGCGAACTGCCGGTTCCAGTGCATGGGCATGAAGACCTCGCCTGGGCGCTGCTCCCGGGTCGGGCGGCAGCGCACCACCGCCTCGCCCCAGGCGCTCGCCACCCGCACCAGGCCGCCCTCCTCCACTCCCCGGGCCGCGGCATCGTCGGGATGGATGGCGAGGAAGGGTTCGGGGTGGTGAGCCCACAGGCGGGGCGCCATGCCGGTGCGGGTCATGGTGTGCCATTGGTCCCGCAGGCGCCCGGTGTTGAGTACCAGGGGATAGGCCGCGCTCACCCCGTGCCCCGGCGGGCGGGGCGTCACGGCGACGAAGCAGGCACGCCCGCTGGGAGTATGAAAGCGGCCGTCGCCGAACACGCGGCGGGTGCCGTCGCGACGCCCCGCCGGCACCGACCATTGCACGGGCTCGAGGCCGTCGTATTGGTGTTCTTCCAGGGCGGCCAGGCCGGAGATATCGAAGCCCCGGGTACCCTCGTTGTTGAGGCCCGACAGGCGGGCGTGCTCGGCGAAGATCTCCCGCGGATGGCCGTAATCGAAGCCCTCGTAACCCAGCCGCCCGGCCACCTGGCACAGGATCCACCAATCGGGCCGGCCGGCACCCTTGTGTTCCAGGAAGGGGCGCTGGCGGGAAATGGTGCGTGAGGCGCTCCACATCGGCCTCGTCGAGACCGCAGTGAGTCGCCACGGCGGTGATGGAGGGGGCATACCAGCGGGCCTGCTGCAGGGCCTGGTCCAGCCCTTCAGTATGGTTCTCCACGAAGGCACCGTCCATGCACCCTGCGCCATGCAGCCAGGCAAGGAGGCCACTGAACAGGATGCCGTCCGTACCGGACCGCAGGGCCAGGTGCAGATCGGCGGCCTCGCAGGTGGCGGTGGTCCGGGGGTCCACCACCACCACCCGCAGGTCGGGATTGTCCTGCTTCGCGGCCACGATGCGCCGGTAGAGCACCGGATGGCACCACGCGGTGTTGGAGCCCACCAGCACGATGAGTTCCGCCTGCTCGAAGTCCTCGTAACAGCCGGGCACGGTGTCGCTGCCGAAGGCCCGGCGGTGGCCGGCCACCGAGGAGGCCATGCACAGCCGCGAGTTGGTGTCGATGTTGGCGGAGCCCATGAAGCCCTTCATGAGCTTGTTGGCGACGTAGTAGTCCTCGGTGAGCAACTGCCCCGAGACGTAGAAGGCCACGGCATCGGGGCCATGGGTATCAATGACGCGCCGGAAACCATCCGCCACGGTATCGAGGGCGCGTTCCCAGGACACCGGGACGCCCGCCACCTGCGGCGTATTCAGGCGCCCGTCGTCCCCCACGGTCTGGGCGAGGGCCGCTCCTTTGGAGCACAGCCGGCCGCGATTGGAGGGATGGTCCGGGTCGCCCCTGACCTGCCAGCCCGCCGTGCCATCGCGGGACACCAGCAGGCCACAGCCGACGCCGCAGTACGGGCAGGTGGTGCGTACGTTGGCCATGGGCCGTGGGCCGTCAGGCGGCCGTCCGGCCGGCCGTCAGGCTGAGGTGCACCAGCCCCTCTTCCACCTTCACTCCGTAGGCGTGGACGCAGCCCTCGTCCGGCCCCAGCACCTGGCCGCTGGCGAGGTCGATCTGCCAGTTGTGCAGCGGACAGGTGACGGTGGTGCCGTGGACGATGCCCTGGGACAGGGGGCCGCCGCGATGGGGACAGCTGTCCCGCAGGGCGAAGACCCGGTCGTCGCGGGTGCGGAACAGGGCGATGGCCAGGGTGTCGGTGACCACGGTGCGGGACCCCAGGCGTGGGATATCCTCCAGCCGGGCGATGACGATCCAGTCGTTCATGGTTTTAAACTCCGGGTTGATGGCCGCGCGGCCCATGGCGCTACGGCCATCAGTTGGCGATGCGCAGGGGGTGAACTCGCCGGCCGCGGCGCCGCGGACCCGCTCCGCCCAGGGGTCCACCTGGGCATGGCGCTGGCTGAGGGTGAAACGCTCCACCAGGGCCGAGCGTCCCGCCGTGTCCTCCAGGACCCGCTGCTTCACATAGGCGAGCCCCACCCGCTCCACCCACGGCGCCGTGCGCTCCAGATAATGGGCCTCCTCGCGGTAGAGCTGGATGAAGGCGGCACAGTACTCCAGCACCTTTTCCTCGCTGTCCACCTTGCACAGGATGTCCGTGGTGCGCACCTTGATGCCGCCGTTGCCACCGATGTGTAGCTCGTAACCCGACTCCACGCACACCACGGCGAAGTCCTTGATGGTGGCCTCGGCGCAGTTGCGCGGACAGCCGGAGACGGCCATCTTGAACTTGTGGGGCATCCACGAACCCCACGTCATCTCCTCCAGCCTCACCCCCAGGGCAGTGGAGTCCTGGGTGCCGAAGCGGCACCACTCGGAACCGACGCAGGTCTTGCAGGTGCGCAGGGCCTTGCCATAGGCATGGCCGGAGACCAGGCCCGCCTGGCCCAGGTCCGCCCATACCGCGGGCAGGTCCTCCTTGGCGATGCCGAAGAGGTCGATGCGCTGGCCGCCCGTGACCTTCACCTCCCGGGCCTTGAACTTCTCCGCCACATCGGCGATGGCCCGCAGCTCGTCGGGCCTGACGAGGCCGCCGAAGAAGCGGGGCACCACGGAATAGCTGCCGTCCTTCTGGATGTTGCCGTGGGCCCGCTCGTTGATGAAGCGCGACTGGGCGTCGTCCACGTACTCGCCCGGCCAGGCGGCCAGCAGATAGTAGTTGAGGGCCGGCCGGCACACGTGGCAGCCGTCGGGGGTCTGCCACTCCATGAAGTCAAACACCGCCGGCATGGTCTTCAGCCCGTGCTCGCGGATGGTACGGATCACGTCGTCGTGGCTGTGCTCGGTGCACTTGCACAGGGGCTTGCGGCTGGGGGCCGGATCGTAGCCCTGGCCCACGGTGGCGGCCAGCAGGGCCTCCACCAGGCCGGTGCAAGAGCCACAGGAGCTGGAGGCCTTGGTATGGGCGCGCACGTCGTCCACGGTGAACAGGCCCTTGGCGGCGATGGCGGTGGTGATCGCCCCCTTGCATACGCCGTTGCAGCCGCATATCTCTGCGTCATCCGGCAGCGCCGCCACCCGTGTCTCGTCGCCGTGGCCCGCATCGCCGAGGTCGTGGCGGCCGAACAGCAGGGTGCCGCGGAAACCGGAGACATCGGTGCCCTCCCGCAGTAACTGGAAATACCAGCTGCCGTCCAGGGTGTCGCCGAACAGCACCGCGCCCTTGACCTGGTTGTCCCGCAGCACGAGCTTCTTGTAAACGCCCTGGGCCGGGTCCTGGAGCACCAGGGTCTCGTCTCCCTCCTCCTCGTTGAACTCACCGGCGGAGAACAGATCGATGCCCGTCACCTTGAGCTTGGTGGAGGTGACGGAGCCCTCGTAACGCTGGTGGCCGAGACGGGCCAGGTGACTGGCGCACACCCGCGCCTGCTCGAACAGGGGGGCCACGAGGCCATAACAGGTGCCGCGATGCTGGACGCACTCCCCGACGGCATAGATGCGCGGATCGAAGGTCTGCAGGGTGTCATGGACCACGATGCCCCGGTCGCAGTACAGGCCCGCCTCCCGGGCGAGTTCGATGCTGGGACGGATCCCCACCGCCATCACCACCAGGTCGGCCTCCGCCTCCAGGCCAAGCAGGCCGCCGCCGATGACGACGGCGCGGCCGCCGCTGCGGGCGGCGGCCAGCATGGCCGCCACGTCCGCGATATCGCGAAAACCCATGACCCCGGGCAGCTCGACCCCCGGCACGGGCACCATGAAGGGTTTGGAGCCGGTGGCCAGCAACAGTCGATCATAGGGTTCCCGGTGCCCCGATGCGGTAACGACGTAGCGCGACCCCCGATCGATGGCCACCACGGGATCGCCGGTCAGGAGCCGGATGCCATGGTCCTCGTACCACTCGCGGCCGTTGAGGACGATATCTTCCAGCCCTTTGTCTCCCGACAGCACCGGCGAGAGCAGGATGCGATTGTAGTTGGGATGGGGCTCGGCACCGATGACGGTGATGTCATACATCGCCGGGGCCAGCTTCAACATCTCCTCCAGGGTACGGATCCCCGCCATGCCATTACCCACCACCACCAGCTTCTGCCTCGTCATTGTCTTGCCCCCCCTTTGACCCGTGTTTGCGCCTCCATGGCCCGGGCGGCGAAGTCCCGCGGCGGGTTGAGGGCCGCCAGTTCCGCCATGCCCATGGCCAGATGTCTGATCGGCATCGCCTCCAGATAACCCACGGGGTCACCCGGGTGGAAGCTCATGCCGTCGAAGAACCGGTCCGGGCCCATGTCCAGGACACCGCCGGGTACCTCCATGGCCCAGGGTCCGTCATGGACGCCCTCGTCCTTGACGTCCGCCTCCGGCACCAACATATCTCCATCCTGTGCCGCCAGGCGGTAGAACTCGGGGCGGTAGGCCATGGCCGCCACCCGGTGAAGATCCACGGGCCGATCCACCTGGCCCCAGCGCACCATCTGAGTGAGAAACCACACCGCGTGGGAACGCCAGGGAAAGGTGGCGGCATGGCGGCTGAAGACGTTGAAGTCCGGACGGGCCACGGGGGCCTCGTCGTGGGCGAAGCGGAAGGTGCCGAGGAGCGAATTCTCGAGGACCTCGCGGGGCGCATTGACGTACCGCCCCTTGGCCAGGAGCTGGCAGACCTCGGGGCGGTTCTCCGTCTCGTCGATCCACGCGCAGGCCCGCGCCAGCGCCGTGACCACAGCCCGCAGGGTGTTGGGGTTGGCGGCGGCCCAGGCGCTGGAGACACCGAACACCTTCTCCGGATGGTTGTTCCAGATGTCATGGCTGGTGGCGAGGATGCGGCCGAGGCCGTTGCACACCGCCATGGTGTTCCAGGGTTCTCCCACGGAAAAACCGGAGATCAGGCCCGCTTCCAGGTGACTCACCATCTGGGGTGGCGGCACCACGATGATTTCCAGATCACGATCCGGATCGATGCCGGCGGCGGCGAGCCAGTAACGCAGCAGGTAATTGTGGGAGGAATAGGGAAACACCATGGCGAAGGTGAGAGGCCCCTCGCCCGCCTCGCGGCGCGCGTCGATGACTCGCCTGAGGGCGCGCCCGCTGCCGAGGGGCGTATCCAGGGCCGGCTCCCCGGTGGCCGCCATGCGCTTGTAGAGCGAGCTGGACACGGTGATGCCGTTGCCGTTGAGATCGAGGCTCATGGCGGCCACCGTGGGTGTCGAGCCCGCCAGACCCAGGTTGCTGGCCAGCGGCATGGCCGCCAGCATCTGGGCACCGTCCAGCAGACCCACCGCGACCTTGTCCCGGATGTTGGCCCAGGAGTTCTCCCGGGACAATTCCACGTTCAGGCCCTGTTCCAGGAAGAAACCCTTCTCCTTGGCCACCACCAGGGGCGCGCAGTCCGTCAGGGGAACGAAACCCAGCCGCAGCTCCGGCCGCTCCAGGCGCCGCACACCGGCCGCCTGGGTGGAGCGGATCCAGGCCGACAAGTCCACCACGCTGGCACCGTCGCCGGACCGCGCCGGGGCCTGATGGTTGCGATGGAGAAAACGCACCACCTCGGCGCGATAGTGGTTGTAGACGGGATTCTCGGCCAGGGCCAGGCGGCTGCGGGGCTTCGGCAGGTCCACCTCGAGGATCTCGCCGATGGTGGCCGCCGGGCCATTGGTCATCATGACGATGCGATCGGACAGCAACACCGCCTCGTCCACGTCATGGGTGATCATGATGATGGTGTTCTGCAGCCGACCCTGGATCTCGATGAGGGAATCCTGCATGTGGCTGCGGGTCAACGAATCCCGGGCCCCGAAGGGCTCGTCCATCAGCAGTACCTTGGGCTCCATGGCCAGGGCGCGAGCGATCCCCACGCGCTGCTTCATGCCCCCGGAGATCTCCCCCGGCTTGCGATCCAGGGCGTGATCCATATGTACCAGCTCCAGGTTCTGGAGGGTCCAGAGATGGCGCTCCGCGCGGGTCTTGGTGCGCCTGAACACTCGGTCCACGGCGAGGCGCACGTTGCCGTAAACCGTGAGCCAGGGCATCAGGGCATGGTGCTGGAACACCACGGCACGGTCGGGGCCGGGCTCGTCCACCTCCCGGTTCTGCAGCAACACCCCGCCCTCCGTGGCCTTGAGCAGGCCTGCCACGATATTGAGCACGGTGGACTTGCCGCATCCCGAATGGCCGATGAGGGAGACGAACTCGCCCTCGGCCACCCGCAGGTCGAAGTCTTCGAGCACCCTGATGGGTCCCTGGTCCGAGGGGAAGGTGATGCCGATGTGATCGATGTCGAGATAACTGTTCATATTTAATCCCTGTGTGCCCCGGTGCTCCGGAGCGGTGCTTGGTGGACGATGGCCCCGCCCCGGCGGACCTAGCGCAGGACCGCGTCCTTGTCCCAACTGAAGGCGCGCTGCAACACCAGCATGGCGCGGTCCAGAAGAAAACCGATGAAGCCGATCACCAGCACCGCCACCATGATGCGGGCCAGGGAGTCGGAGCTGCCGTTCTGGAATTCATCCCACACGAACTTCCCCAGCCCCGGATTCTGGGCCAGCATCTCCGCCGCGATGAGCACCATCCAGCCGATGCCGAGGGACAGGCGCAGGCCGGTGAAGATCATGGGCACCGCCGAGGGCAGGATGACCTTCATGGTCTTGGTGAAGGCATTGAGGCGCAGCACCCGGCTGACGTTGATGAGGTCCTGGTCCACGGCCGCCACGCCCACCGTGGTATTGATGATGGTGGGCCACAGGCAGCACAGGGTGACGGTGATGGCCGAGGTGAGGAAGGACTTCGAGAAGGCGGGATCATCGGTGACGTAAAGGGCGGATACCACGATGGTCACCAGGGGCAGCCAGGCCAGGGGAGACACGGGCCTGAAGATCTGGATCAACGGATTCACCGCGTTGTAGAGGGTGGGGCTCATGCCGCACGCGACCCCCACGGGGATGGCGATGAGGGACGCCACCATGAAGCCCGCCATCACGGTCACGATGCTCGTCAGGATCTGATCGAGGAAGGTGGGCGGGCCGCTGTAGCGGCGCTCCTGTATACGCTGGATGCGGTCCTCGGGCCAGCCATCGGCGACGGCGCGCACGACCCGTTCCTCCATGCGCTGGTCGAACTCGTCCGCCCGGACGCGTTCGGCGGTGTGCTCCTGATACAGGCTCACCGACTGCTCCCACACCTGGGCCGGCCCCGGCAGTACCCCCAGGGAGGTTTCCACGTTCCGTGCCCCGGCACTCCATAGCAGCAGGAACACCAGCAAGGCCGCCAGGGGCACCAGCACCCGGGTGCCGAGCCAGCGGGGGTCCATGGGTGGCAGCAGTGCCACCAGGCTTTGCAGGGACGCGGTGCGTCGGATACCGCTCAAGTGGCCACTCGTCATTCTCGATTCCTCCATGGGGGTCCATGTGGGTTTGTCGCTCGCGGGCCCTATAACCGGTCGTCGCCCTTGAGGCCGAAGTCGAAGGCTTCGAGGTAGGCGTTGGGCGCCCGGCCATCGAAGGTCACGCCGTCGATGAACTCGGACTGGGGCGGGCGATAACCGCTCTCGGCATCGAAATCGGGAAACTCGTCCGCCGTGAAAAGGCTATCGGCGATGAGGGCCTCGGCCGCCCGGCGGTAGATGTCCGGCCGGTAGACCTCGCGGGCCGTGTCCCGGTACCAGTCATCGGACTTGGCATCGGCGATCTGACCCCAGCGCCGCATCTGGGTGAGGTACCACATGGCATCGGAGTAGTAGGGATAGGTGGCGTGGTGACGAAAGAAGACATTGAAGTCCGGCACCGCGCGGCGGTCGCCCTTCTCGTACTCGAAGGTGCCGGCCAGGGGTTGTCCCGCCAGCATGTGGGCGCCGTCCAACTGGCCGTTGATGACCCCGTCCAGCAGCACCTTCCAGTTGGCCTGGGCCTCGAGCTGGACGTACAGGCCTTCGTCCTCGAAATAGCCCTTCTCATAGGCGATGGCCAGCGGCGCCATGTCCGTCAATTTGATGAAACCGAACTTGAGGTCCTCCTTTTCCGGGAACCCCGGCCCGGCAGCCCCGCCCGCCGGCGCCGCGCCGAGGGTGATGCCCAACACGGCGACATGCGCCCAGCGGCGGATATATCCACGCCCCACTCCTCGTCCCCTACTCATTTCCTCAGCCATGTGATCTGTCCTTTCCACGTCGCGGCGGCAGAACTGCTGCCGCCAGGCAAAAAAAACGCCCACCCTCCGTGGAGCCTGGAGGCTCGTTGGAGAATGGACGCCGTTGTCCGATTGCGGCCCGCGATGGCCGCCCGTCTATCCTGTCACCCTCGGCCCGCCGTTGGGCCTGTCCCCTCGGGGATGGGTTGCAATGCCCGCAAGGAACGCAAGCCACGCGCCAATAGCGACGGCATGCCACCGCCAGGACGGAGAAAATGCTTCAAGAGACTGTTCAGAGGGTGATTATGGCCGCAGCAGACATTACCCGCGTGCGCCGGCATCCCCCTTGCCCCCTCGCCATGAGGCCCGCCGACGCACCGTCAGGGGGCGGATCAGGGGCAGGGATGATGATCCTTGTACCTTATTGGTGCACCGCGAGCGCCCTCGTCTGAGGTCGTCCGCGACTCGACAGCCGGGGCCGGCAGCGCCCCATTCCTTCCCCCACCGCGGCGCTGGAATGCCGTAACCCGCCGGGGACAGGGCGCGCTCGAGGCAAAGGCACGTGCACCGGCAAGGGATGGCAGGGAAGGACTGGCGTGACAGTATGCTGGCGGCCTCGATGATGCTCTGGGCCACGTCCGACAACTTGCGGTTCGTGTCCATGGCCAAACGACGCAGGGCCTTATAGGCCTCCTCTTCGGACAGGCCACGCTCGCGCATGACGATGCCCTTGGCCTTCTCCACGGTCTTGCGTTCCGACAACTGGCGACGGGCCTTCTGGAGTTCCGACTCGAGGCGCTGGAAGTACTGAAAACGCGCCACCGCGGCGTCGATGATGGGCCGGATACGCTCGAGCCTCAGGCCATCCACCACGTAGGCACTGACCCCCACCTCCGTGGCCTGCCTTATGGTGCGGTTGTCGTCGTCCTGGGAAAACATCACCATGGGCCGCGGCACTTTGTCGGTGACGGTCTGGAGGCTCTCCAGGGTATCGCGACCCGGGGTCTCGATGTCTATGAGGATGACATCCGGATTGGATGCCTCCACGGCGGACAGGAGATCGCCATCGCCCGCCACGCAGTTGACCAGCACACATCCCACCTCGTCGAGGGCCACATGGAGCATCTCACGCCGGTGGATCTTGTCGTCCACCAGCATGACGCGGAGTAGATCCTTGGGGTCTCGGTCGGTCATGACGGCTGCCGGTTACAAATAACGTGCCATGGCTGTGGCGACGGAGGATGAGCGAGGTATCGGGGCAAAAGTACGCGGGGCATTCCGCAGGGGTAGAACATGTGCCACGGGCGCCACATGGTAAATAAGTAATTGACAATATTCCTATCTACTAATACTATGCCTCTCGTTGGACGGCATTCACGCAAACATTTCCAACCCATCGACTCAACCCACAACCTGGAGAACACCATGAAAAAATTCATCATAGCTTCCGCGCTGGTCCTCGCCACCACCTCCGCCAACGCCTTCTGGGGCGGCCCCTTCTTCGGCAACGGCCTGGGTGACGGCTACGGCGACGGCAACATGAGCTTCAACATGAACACCAGCGCCTCCACCCGCGCCTACGGCAACGGTTACGGCTACAACGCCCCCTACTACGGTTACGCGCCCTATGGTGCCCCTTACGGCGCCGCCCCCTATGGTGCCCCCTACGGCGCCGCCCCCTACGGCATGGCGCCCCAGGGCATGGTCGCCCCCCAGGCCGCTCCCACCCAGGGTCAGTAAGCGTATCGCGGGACACATGCCGGCAGTGACGGATTGATCCCGACGACGCGAACGAAAAGAACGAGGCGCAAGCCTCGTTTTTTTTTGCCCGCATTCCCGCGCACGGGCGGCTGGCTTCAGCCCTCGGGCCGACGGGTTTAAGGTAGGGGCGTCCCCGCCGGAGGAGAGCGCTCACGACCATGATGGAGAATCCGTCCACCCAGGCCGGTGCCCTGGTGCTCTTTCTCATCGGGGTGAACTTTCTGCCCCTGGCGGCCCACCTTATATTCCACGACAGGTTCCGTTGGGCGGTGGATGGTGGTCTGCGGTGGCGGGACGGCAGACCCCTGTTCGGCCCCCACAAGACCTTGCGCGGCATCCTCGCCGCCCTCGCCGGTGGGGTGGTGCTGGCGCCCATACTGGGCATCGGTTTCGGCACTGCGGTGGGGGCGGCGGCCCTCGCCATGGTAGGGGACCTTGCCACCAGCTTCGTCAAGCGCCGCATGGACCGTCCCAGCGGCAGCCCCGTGTTCGCCCTGGACCACGGCCTGGAGGGCCTGCTGCCCCTGGTCCTGCTGGTGCCGGCCATGGGCCTGACAGCCGGGATCGGCGCGCTGGCCCTGGCCACCTTCGTGCCGCTCGGGTACCTGGGCTCCCGCCTCTGGCAGTATCTGCTCTACCACCCTTCCATGCAGGCACAGCCGCGGATCATCCGTGCCCCCTCCCGGATCCGCGAGTGGCGGGCCTGCCATATGCCCTCGGCACGCTGGCACCGCTGGTTCAACTTCGAGAACTTCGTCTACTACCGGGTGGTGCTGCACTGGTTCTTCCGCCTCGTCGGTCGTTATGAGCAGGGGGTACGCAACGTGCTGGCGGTGGAACTGCCGGAGCACACCCTGTGGTTCCCCGATCTCCCCGAGGCCTTCGATGGCTACCGCATTCTGCTGCTCACGGATCTGCACCTGGATGGCCTGGAGCCCCTCACCGATGTCCTGATAGAGCGCGTGCGCCGGCAGCCGGTGGACCTCTGCCTGGTGGGCGGCGATATCCGCATGGAGGTCTACGGCCCTATCGCCCCTTCGGTGCGCCTGCTGCGCCGGGTGGTGGAGCAGGTGCAGACCGCGGACGGCACCCTCGGAGTACTGGGCAATCACGATTGCATCGAGATGCTGCCTGACCTGGAGGCGGCGGGGGTCCACATGCTGGTGAACGATGCCTCGTGCATCCGGCGCGACGGCGAGGAACTGTGGGTGGTGGGGGTGGATGACCCTCACTTCTATCGTTGCGACGACCTGGAATACGCCTGCCGGGATGTCCCCGCCACGGGGTTCCGCATCCTGCTGGCCCACTCGCCGGAGATCTACGACCAGGCGGTGCAGCATGGCATCCGCCTCTACCTGTGCGGCCACACCCACGGCGGCCAGATCTGCCTGCCGGGGGTGGGCCCGGTATTCACCCACAGCAGCGCGCCCCGCTTCACGGCCGCGGGCCCATGGCGCCATGCCGGCATGACCGGCTACACCAGCCGCGGCGCCGGCGCCTCCGGCGTGCCCCTGCGCTTCAACTGCCCGAGCGAGATGCCACTCCTCACCCTGCGCCGGGGCGACGGTTGATGCCCACGAACCCGTACCGCCGCCCTCTCCGATGAACGCCCGCTCCCTTGCAGCCGGGATTGGACCCTCCCCGTCCTCTGCCCCTATCATTCGCGCTGGCCCGCACCCTGATTACCATGAGATGACCCTGCCCGCGACCACGCAGCATGGGCTGTTGGACCCGCAACGACTGGCGGCCGTGGAGACGGCCCGCTTCTGCGATGCCCATCCCTACCCCTGGCTGGGGCTGGAGGGCATGCTGACGCCCGCCGCCTTCGAGCAGTTACGCAGCGATTTGCCGCCGGTATCCATGATGGACCAGAGCTTCGGGCGCAAACGGGCCCACGGCCAGCAGCCCCATGACCGCTACGTGCTGGAGTACCATCGGGATCTGCCGGTGGCGGCGTCCTGGCACCAGTTCATCGCCGAACTGGAGGCCCCATCCTACCGGGACTGGCTGGCGCGACTGTTCGGCACCTCCAGGCTCCGCCTCGGCTACCACTGGCACTACACCCCCAACGGCTGTTCCGTATCGCCCCACTGCGATGCCCGCCACAAGCTCGGTTCCCACATCTTCTACTTCAACACCGCGGATGACTGGGACCCCGGCTGGGGCGGCGAGACCCTGATCCTCGACGATGGCGGGCGCTTCAGCCGCAACAGCGCGCCCGCTTTCGATGCCTTCGACCACAGCTACTCGGCCCCCACCCTCGGCAACCAGTCCCTGCTGTTTCGGCGCCAGGGCAACTCGTGGCATGGCGTCAAGCCGATCCACTGTCCGCAGGACGCCCTGCGCAAGGTGTTCATCGTGGTCATCAACAGCGACCATCTGGCGGGACGCCTGCGGCGCTGGTTCCGGTAACCGACCGGGCGAACTAACGCCCTGGCCCGCCATAGGACCAGCTGCGCCGCTGCGTCGCCGCGAGATAAATCGCTTTTGACAGCCGGAATCAGTCCCCGTGACGCTCCATGGTTCCGGTCCAGGGACGTATGAGGCCGGTATCCACGTCGAAAAGTTCGAGCACCCGGGCCACCGAGGCGGTGACGATATCGTCGATGGTGCGGGGGTGGTTGTAGAAGGCGGGAATGGGGGGGCACAGGATGGCCCCCATCAGGGAGGCCTCGTACATAAGCTTGCAGTGACCCGCGTGCAGGGGCGTCTCCCGGGGCATGAGCACCAGTCTGCGGCGCTCCTTCAGCACCACATCGGCCGCCCGGGTGAGGAGATTGTCGGCGTAGGAGTTGGCGATGGCCGACAGGGTCTTCATGGAGCAGGGCGCCACGATCATGCCGTCGGTGCGGTAGGAACCGCTGGCGATGCTGGCGCCGATGTTCCGGACACTGTGCACTTCATGGGCCATCTCCTTAACCGCCTCCACGGTGTAGGCCGTCTCGATGGTGATGTTGAGCCGCGCCGCCTCGGAGAGCACCAGGTGGGTCTCCACGTCCGGCAGCCCGCGCAGGATCTCCAGCAGCCGGATGCCGTAGGGCAGTCCGCTGGCACCGGACATGCCGATGATCAATCGCATGGTCATTTATCAATGCCCCGGGGAAGGATTTCATGTTTCCCTATTCATAGCACCGGTGGCGAGCGGGCCACAAGCGGCCCGGGCACCATCGCAGGCGGGGGTCTCCATGGATGGCCTGGAAGCGTGGTCCTGATACCGCTGTTGCCTGGCCCCGCCCGTTTCGCCACGATCGAACTATACTCGGTCACAACCGCGTGTGACCGGCGCGGTCCGCGCCGTATAGCCGCGACAAATCCACCACCCAAAGGAGTCATGCCATGAAGACGACACCCACCCTATCCGTTCTCGCCGCCGCTGCATTGACCGCCCTGGCCGCCCAGGCGACCCATGCCGGTGCAGAGCGGGCCAGCGCCGAGTTCATCGATCGGGAGAAGAACCCCATCGGCACCGCCACCCTGGCCGAAAGCCCCCACGGGGTGCTGATCCATCTCGACCTCCACGGCCTGCCCCCGGGCCCGAAGGCCATCCACATCCATAGCGTGGGTACCTGCGATGATCCCGAGGCGGGCTTCAAGGCCTCCACCGGGCACCTCAATCCCGACGGTAAGAAGCACGGCCTGATGAACCCGGATGGCCCCGACGGCGGCGACCTGCCCAACCTCTACGTGCGGGAAGACGGCACCTTCGAGGCCGAGTTTTTCACCGCCCTGGCCTCCCTGGGCGGCCACGGCGGGCGGCCGCAGATCCTCGACGAGGACGGCGCGGCCTTCGTCATCCACCAGAACCGCGATGACCACATCACCCAGCCCATCGGCGGCGCGGGGCCCCGCATCGGCTGTGGCGTGATAACAAAATAGGCCCGTGACGCCGCAGCTACCCCTGGTCCTCCTGGGAGGCCTCGCCGCGGGGTTCGCGGCGGGTACCCTGTGGCCGGTGGAAGCGCCCGGTGAAATGAATCCCGTCGCCGTGGCGGCCCAGGGCATCGGGCCGCTTCGCCTCGGTGACGACTATCCAGCGGCCGTGGCCGCCGCACGGCGCGTGGCACCGGACTCCGCCTTCGCGGGCGTGGGCTGCAACGGACTGGACGAAGTCCGTTACCGCGCCCGTCTGAGGGAGTCACCCGTCAGCGTGATGGGGATGGCCCACGGGGGCAGCCTGGCAGAGATTGACTTCATGCTGGACACCCCCACCCGCGCCGCCGACGAGGCCGCCTGCCTCACCCTGCGGGACGATTTCGCGCGCCCATTCCTGGCCCGCTTCGGCCCCGCCGGCGAGGCCTGGACCGTCACCAAGCCGGTATCCACGGAGCACCGGCTGCGCGTCGGCCCCGTGGTCATGGAGGCCCGCTGGTTCCCCATGGGCCGCAGCTGTTATGTCAGCGCCCGTTATGGCGCCGGAGTGTAACGTCGGCTGCCGGGAGCAGCCGACCAACGGTGAGTAGCGAAGCGGGCGAAATTGCATGGACAGCGCTCGACGCTCAAATAGATTAACATATACTTCCACATATATGCTTTTTTTGAGGTCAATGCCATGGGCCAGGTCACGATTTATCTGGACGATGAAACCGAGCAGAAAATGGTTGCCAATGCCAAGGCCATGAAGCTCTCGAAAAGCAAATGGATAGCCAATCTGATCCGGGAAAAACTGGTGGATGAGTGGCCGGCGACGATTCGGGAGCTACCGGGAAGCTGGCGGGATTTCCCGTCATTGGATGAGCTTCGCGCATCAGGCGAGACAGACGTCGAACGGGAATCCCTGTAATGTGGGTGCTGGACACCAATACCCTGATCTACTTTTTCAAGGGCGAGGGCATGGTGGCCGAATCGCTACTCCGCAAAGCACCCGCGGATATCGGTATCCCCGCCATTGTGCTCTATGAGCTGGAAGTGGGCATCGCCAAGTCTTCCTCGCCTGAGAAGCGGACAAACCAGCTTGCCGAGTTGACGTCGGTGGTTCAGGTGCTGCCCTTCCACCAGCAGGAGGCCAAAGCTGCTGCGGATATCCGTGCGACACTGGAAAAACAGGGCACCTCCATTGGCCCTTACGACACCCTCATCGCCGGAACCGCACTGGCCCACGGCGCCATTCTGGTCAGCCGGAACACACGGGAATTTGCCCGCATCGATACCCTACGGCTTGAAGACTGGTATCGGTAAACGCCGCTCTACCCTGCTTACCCGACCCCAGGTCCACGAGACATCCCAAGGCCGGAGCGAAAACGTCGGCTTGCCGGGTACCCAGCGTCGAATACCGGCGTGCGCCGGCATGACGGTGGAGATGAGATTCAGCGATACCCGCGGCGCAGCTGCTTCTGGGCGATGATGGTGGTGGCGATCTCCTCGATGGAGGCGGCGCTGGTATCGACGTAGGGCACCTTGCCGTCGTGGAACACGGCCTCGGCCTGGCGCACCTCGAAGCGGCACTGCTTGAGGTCGGCGTACTGCCCGCGGCTGCGGCGCTCCTGGCGGATCACCTGGAGGCGGACAGGATCGATGGTGAGCCCGAAGATACGGTCACGATGGGGCTTCATGGCCTTGGGCATGACACCGGCCTCCAGGTCTTCCTCGGTGAGGGGGTAGTTGGCGCAGAACAGGCCGAAATGCATGGCCATGTATAGGGAGGTGGGGGTCTTGCCCGAGCGGGACACCCCCATAAGGATAAGTTCCGCCTGGCTGTAGGCCTCGGGATGGAGGCCGTCGTCGCAGTGCACCGAGAAATTCACGGCGCTGATGCGGGCGGTATAGCTGTCGTGGTCGCGGATGCCGTGGGACATGCCGGCGCTGTGGGCCGACTCCTGTCCCAGCTCCTTCTCGAGACGGTCGAGAAAGGTATCGAAGAGGTCGAAGAAGATGCCGTTGGCGGCGAACAGCCGGTTGTTGTGTTCGGGGCTGGCGAAGGTGGTGAACACCAGGGGCCTCACCCCGTAAACCTCGGCGGCGCGGTCGATCTGCAACACCGCACTGAAGATCTTCTCCTCCGTATCCACGAACGGCAGGATGGTGGTCTCGAAGCTGATCTTCGGGAACTGGGTCAAGAGGCTGTGGCCCAGGGTCTCGGCGGTGATGCCGGTGCGATCGGAGACGATGAATACCGGTCGTTTCTGCATAACGCTCGCGGTCCTCCTGCCGATTCCACTGGGACGCGGCGGACGCGGGCGGTCAGGCCCGCCACCCCATCAAAAAGCCAGCCCGTCAAAGCCCATCCCTTCAAAGGCCATCCGTCAAAGGGATGGCCATTGCCCGCCGCTGACGAGGCGTGCGGCCACCGCGAACAGCACGAAGGCGAAGAATACCGCCACCAGGCGGGTGGGCAACACATGGGTGAGATGGGCCCCCACGGGGGCGAACAACACGGTGGCGGCGACGATGGACAGGACCGCCGGCCAGTAGACGTAGCCGGTGGCCAGGGGCGGCAAGTCGGGATGGCCATGGCCCACCGCCATCATGCCGGCAGCGCCGAACAGGGCGATAGGGAAGCCCAGGGCCGACGAGGTGCCGATGGCGTGGCGCACGGGCACGCTGCCCCACACCAGCAGGGGCACCGTCATGAGGCCGCCGCCGATCCCCACCAGGGTGGATACGGCGCCGATGACCACGCCGGCCATGAGCAATACCACCGTGCCGGGCAGTGTCCGATGGGGCGGCGGGTTGACGCGCACCAGCATGCGCAGGCCCGCCACGGCGGCGAAGCTCCCCACGAAGATCTCCAGTCCCCGGCTCGACACCCGGTCCGCCGCCAGGGCACCCAGGAGACAACCGACCATGACGCCCGGGATGAAGCGCCCGAGCAGCGGCCACAGCACCGCCCCCCGCCGGTGATGGGCGCGGGCCGAGGCCAGGGAGGTCACGACGATGGTGGCCAGGGATGTGCCCACGGCCAGTTGCATCAGGATCTCCTCCGGAAAACCCTGCAGGCGGTAGAGGGCGGCAAGGGGCGCGATGATGATGAGGCCCCCGCCGATACCCAGCAGGCCGGCGGCCACGCCGGCCACCACCCCGATGAGGGCATAGTAGAAAAGGAGGATGGGTTCCATGATGGCCGTGGGGCCCGGCACGCCGGCCACCCACGGTGTCCTGTCGGGCACCGCCGGCAGCAGACATTCGGCCGCGTCAGTCCGGCACCTCCCCGCGCCGGGGGTACAACCACCAGGCGAAGAGGCGGGTGAGCAGGGGCATCACCACCATGGTCATGAGAGGCACCACGATGGTGGTGGTCACCAGCACCCGGGCCATCAGGGGGAAGTGCTCGATATGGGGCCCGACGACGTACTGGGTGGCCGCGGACAGGCCGAGGATCCCGAGCCAGATGATGACGGTCATCTTGTAGCGCGGCGGCGGCACGTTGAGGGGACGGGCGGGCAGACTGAACCAACCCTCGAGGCCGGTAACCACCTTGCGCTCGGGCGGTTCGCTCACCTTTTCCGCCAGTTCGCGCCAGCGGGCGCGCTCCGCCGAGGACTCCCAGCCCTTCAACTGGCTCTCGCGGTCGAACTTAAAAATGATCTGGTAGCTGCGATCCCCGGGCGACGAGGGCCGGAAGATGGTGGTGCCCTTGTGGCCGGGCTGGCGCATCGCCGCCTCGGTGATGCCCGACAGGTATTCCTCGAACTCCTTCTCCATGCCGGGCTTGGGGGAACGGGTGACCAGGACGGTTACCGGCGGATCGTCGTCCGCCGCCGGACTGCCCCGCCCCCCTTCCTCGACCATCAGGCCCTGGCCAGCCACTCGAGGACCACCGGCGGGGCCGTCTCCCGGAAACCGTGGTCGCCGTCCACTACTCGGGCGAACCATTGCCGCAGGTTGGCGTGGCGTTCCGGGATCGCGAGGCCGTAGGCACCGGCCATGCCGAAGCGGGCCGCCAGGGCACAATCGGCCATGGAGTACTCCCCTGCCATGTAGGGCTGGTCCCCGAGGGCATCCGCCACGTAGGGCAGGTCCTCCTCCCACTGCCGCCGGCCCTTCTCGATGACGTCCAGGTCCCACTCCCCTTCCGGTCTCCCGCGCTTCTCGAACACCACGTCCTTGGTGCCCCGTCCGATGACGTTGTCGGAGTAGTAGACCAGGGTCCGGGCCCTCACCCGCGGGGCCTCCTCCTGGGGCAGCAGGCAATGGTAACGGTCCTCGAGGAAATCGAGCATGATGCCCGACTGGTCGATGACGATGTCTCCCGCCTCCATCACGGGTACGGTGCCGAAGGGGGTGAGCTTCTCCCACGCCGCCTTGTTGGTCGGGTCGTCGAAAGCCAGGGCGGCGAATTCCACGCCACAGTGCTTCAGGGCGAGCCGCACCTTCCAACAGAAGGGGCACTCCGCCTTGTCGTAGAGTTTGATCATAATCCCTCTAAAGTCTTGCCAGTCTCAGTTCGGTCAGGTGCTCCTCGAGATAATCGATGCGGTCCTGACCCCAGAAGATCTCGTCCCCCACCACGAAGGTGGGCACGCCGATGACGCCCTTGGCCTGGGCCTCGGTCCAGTTGGCCTCGAGCCGATGCAGATTGTTCTCGTCTTTGACCGCGGCTTCAAGGGCTCCACGATGAAGACCGACCCCCTCCCCCACTTCCAGGAGCACGTCGAGATCACCGATATCGGCGCCGTCGGCCCATTCCCGGCGCATCATCTCCACCACGTATTCCCGCAGGACCCCCTGCTGCTCCGCCAGCAGGGAGGCGGCCCCCGCCAGGGTGGGATCGGTGGTGATGGGGGGGGGGTTCACCGGAATCCCCATGCGCCGGGCTATGCGTGCCACGTCCTGGCGTGCCACCGGCACTTTCACCTTGGCCACATCGGGAGGCGAGCGGCCCTCCCAGCCCCCCAGGGGCCGCCACAGGACGTTCACGTGGAAGTCGTCCAGCACGTCAAACATGGTCTTGCTGGCGAGGTAACAGTAGGGGCTGCGGAAGTTGAAGTACAAATAGACGTCGGCAGGCTCGACCATGGATTTTCCCCGTTGTTGAGTAGATTAGCGCCATTCTCTCGTCAAGGCGCAAAGCTCGCAAAGGAAACTCGTAAAGAAAAAAAAGCTCTCCCGGCAATCCTCGCCGGGAGAGCCTGTTTCCCGGACTTAGCGGCCCGAGCGCATGTGCTGCACGGTAAACAGGCGCTCGGGGTTCATGGAGGGGTCTATCTGCCCCTTGAACTGGCCGGTGGTGCAGTGGGCCGCCTGCACATCCAGCATGTGGAAGGAGTCATCCAGGGACACGCCGGAACCCTTGTTCTTCTCCAGATGATGGTCCGGATGGGCCTGGCCGATGATGAAGGACTTCCACAGGTCCCCCTTGCGGTCGTAGATCAGGGTGCGCGGGATGGTGTAGGTCTGGGCATCGATATAATGGACCCGCTTGCTGATGGGGTGGTTGTCGTCCACCGGGTCCGACTCGAGAACATAGGCCTTGCGGAGCTGCCAGGTGATCTGGGGGAAGCAGCCGCCCTGGCCGCCCATGGCCACGAACTGGTAGCCATCGTCCGTGGGATGCTCGTCGGAGAGTTCCAGATCGTTGTGATTGTAGAAGGGCAGCATCACGTTCACCGTACCCTTGTAGGTCCAGTTCATATCGGATACCCGGCCGTTGTAGCCCTCGAAGTCCTCGATCATGAGGTCGGACCCCAGGAAGGAGTCGGTGATCTGGCCCGTGGCGAGGCGCCGCACCCGCCGCTGGAAGCCGAGATACAGCCACGCGTCATCGCGCCGGAGATCGTCCTCGTAACGGTGAATCAGGAGCTGGGTGTTCTTGACATCGAAGGGCTCGTTCACGTTGACATAGATGCCCCGGAACACCTGCTGGGGATTGTTCTCGAACTCGGGCAGCGGCTCCTGATTGACCCGGTGCATGAAGTTAAGAAAATGGAAGTCGAACATGATGGTCCGCTCCAGCTTGCCGCTGTTGAGGTCCCTGAACTTCCAGTAGAAGGGGTCGATGGCCGCGTTGTCGCCCCAGTTGTAGCCGTACTTGTAGTTCCAGGCCATCTTCTCGCCGGCCCGGGGGTCATTGGCGTCGGGTTCTTCCGGGAAGGGCCGGCCGGCGATGAAATTCTCGAGCTGCCCGAGACTCTCCCCCAGCTTGGGCTCGTTGAGATACTTGCGGGTGGCCTCCACGTAGTTGGGATGCAGATCGAAGGAGGTGGTCTCGCCCACCTCCATCTCGGTCCAGCCCTTCTTGATGAAGTCATAATCCGCGGACACCAGTACCTCCTTGAACTGATCCACATTGGACTGGTTGATCACCGTCCCCACCTGCAGCCCCGGATAGCTGGGAACACCGTCCTTGTACGGATAGAAGGATCGCTCCACGTCCTCCAGGGTCGCGGCCTGGACCACGCCCCCGGCGGTGAAGGCGGCGACGGCCGCCATCGATACCATGCTTCTCGCAATGCGCTTCATGAAAAATCTCCTCCTGATTGAATCGTATTAAAATCGATAGCGCAGGGTGACCTGGAACTCGTCCTCGTCCCGGGCCATGCCGATGGGGCCGGACGTGAAGCGACCCAGGGGCTCGATGCCACTGGCGGCCATCGCACCTGAAGCCGCGCGAACACCCAAGTCCCCCTCGGCACCGACAGGTCCTGTGAAGGGCGGGAAAGGGTTGCACTGGCGGCAGTCGTCGAAGTCATCCACCTGGTTGGCGAACTTGAAGTTGGCCCCCGCCACGAGGCGCCAGTTGTTGCTGATGAGCCAGTCCACCGAGGGGGCCACGGTTGTGGCCTGGCCCTCGAAGTCGTGGGCGACGATGATCTGGGGACTGATGGTGTCGGCCTTATACCAGCCCTTCAGCAACAGGGTCATGATGTAGTTGTCCTCGTGGTCGGGCATGCCCACCTTGAACGTATTTCCGCTGGGGTCCGTCAGAGTCTTCTGCTCGTGGTCCAGCAGGTGCTGGCCGAACAACTGGGCGGAGATGAGGAAGGCACGGCGCTTGTTGAGGAACGGGATGAAGGTGGGACGGTCCCAGCCCACCACCCAGCGGGCCACGTCGGACTCGGAGAACAGCCTGGGCTCCAGGGTATTGGCGAATTCCTCGCCGCTGGTATAGGCCGCCTCCACGCGGAACACCGACTTGATGGCATCGACGTAGAAGTCCAGGGAACCGCCGTAGAGGTTGATGCGGGGGAAGTCGATATCGAAGGCGATGAGGTAATCCCTTGGCAACTCCTGACCACCGACTTCACCTCCAGGTCCTGTTACGTTATCAGCTATAAAAGGATTTCGAGCGGGGATACCTCCACGAAGGGACGGCAGCTGGCTGCGGTAGTGAAGGTAGTTGAGGGAAAAGCCGACGCTCTCGTAGGTCCCCTCCAGCTTGAGGCCCAGTTGGCCGTTGTCCAGGGACCACGACGGCAGGTTGGCCTTGCGGATGCCGATGGTGTGACGCGGGAAGTCCGTGGCCAGATTACCGAAGGCAAAGTTGGACACCGTGCAACCGTTATCCCAGCAGTTGTTCATGGCGCGGAAGAAGTCGCCGGCCTGGAGGATGGCATAGGGGGTACCGCCCTGGCCCAGGCTGTGAGGGCGAAACTTGTCGAAGTTCCACACCACCTGGAAGTTCAGGTCGCCGAAGACGCCGGTGGGCCCCCAGCGCTTCTCGGCGGTAAGCATCCACATGGGGATGCGGATGTCCTCCAACTCGTCATAGATGTTGTGACGGGAGAAGTCCACGGGGTTCAACACGTCCAGCACCCGGAACAGATCCGTGCGCCCCCACACCACCTGCTGGCGCCCGAGGCGGAAGGCCCACTCGGATCCGTCGTCCTGGGGCAGGATGGCATCCACGTAAAGCTCGCGCAGGAAGTCGAGGCGGGAGTTGAATTCCGGATATCTGAGGTCGTTCTCGTCGAAATCGAGATAACCGTCGATGCAGCCGCGGGAGTCTTTGTCACAGGGCCTGACGGGCACGCCCAGGCCGACACCACCATCAGGGCCATGGAGTTCGCTGCCCAACAGCTTCATGCCTTCATTGGGGTTATTATTCGTATCGAAGCCGAAGCCAAACGCGCCCGTCGAAACCGGGGACTGTCCCCACAGCGTATTACCACCACCCGGTAGAAACGTTGACTCAAAGGTCAACGCCCCACCCGCATCGTCCCCGAAGTCGTTGTCGTTGAGGTCATAGACGGCATCGTAGGTGCCGCGGAAGGTGCCGCCGATAAAGACGCGGCGAAACGCCCCCACCTGGCCGATCTCCTTACCCATCTCCATTTGCAGGGTGTTGCGCGATTTGGAGAGCCCGGTGCGCTGGCGATAAAAGCTGGCGTTCTCCACGAACCCCGCCCACTCGGCATCTGCGGCCACGGCCCCGGTCGCCCCGAAGCCCCCTCCCAGTAAAGCGATGACGGCCGACGCGACCAGCGGGGCCCTGAACGGCGAATGATTCATTGTTCGTCTCCTCCCAACATCCCAAACGAATGTGAACAGTCAAGTCACAGGTTGGTGAACGGCTGCAAAAAAAGTACCACGCTGCAACATGTTGTTTTTTGGCCGCCCTGCCGGTCTATCACTATTCCCTCAGCAAAAATATCGATGATTTCGTCATCATGGTTGATGTTTTCGTGAAGCCTTCATCATTTCTCCTTCCGCCTGAGGCCGCGCCTCCCGGCCTCAGGCGCTGCGTTTCTGCAACATCGGGTCGGCCTCGTCCGTTTGCAGCACCCCGTTCTCGTCGTAGTGAACCCGGGTGATGAAGCGGGGCTTGAAGGTCATGATCCAGGACGGCACCAGGAACATGGCAGCCAGGGCATTGAGGATCAGCATCACCACCAGCAGCAGGGCCGCATCGGCCTGGAAGCGCAGGTCGGAGATGAACACCCACATGATGACGCCGCCGATGAGGCAGGTGGCGGTGAAGCCCACGGCCTTGCCGGTGGTGGACATGGCCCGCAGTACCGCCCGCTCCAGCACGCCGTTGGCGTTGGCCGTCTCCTCGCGGATGCGGTCCATCATGTAGATGGAGTAGTCGATGCCCACGCCGATGCCCACCGCGATGATGGGCACCGTGTTGACGTTGATGCCGATCCCCGCCAGGCCCATGTAGGCATAGGTGGCGGTGGTGCAGAAGGCCATGGTGAGGAACATGATGCCGCCGGCGTGAAAGGACCAGTAGAACCACGTCACGAAGAAGAAGATAAGGGCCAGCACCAGGGGGATGATGAGCATATTGCTCTGGAAGGCCGACTCGTTCATGGCCGCCGTGACCCCGACGAGGCCGCCGGCCAGCTCGAAAGTAAGCCCCGGCACTTGGTTGGCCGGGTTCTCTATCCACTGCTTGGCCATGTGGATGGCGCGGCGGATGGTGGTGGCCTGGTGGTCCTTGTAGAACAGCACGATGTTGGCCGTCTGGTCATCCGTATCCACGAACTCCTTGAGGGCCCCCGGTATGGGGCTGGAGGCCATGTAGGCGAACATCAGGCCACCGACGTAGGCCTGGGTGTCCGGAATGATGGCCCAGCGCGGGTCGTCCTGATGAAAGATGCGGTTCACCTGCTTCACCAGGTCGGGCAGGGACTTGGCCCCGCCGAGTTCCGGGTCGGTGAGCATGTGGATCTGGAATTCGGCGATGGCCTGCAGCACCTCCGGGCGTTTCATGCCCCCCTTCTCATCCGTGCGCGCCACCACGTACAGCTCTTCGGAGCCGGGAAACTTCTCGTTGATAATCTTGGACGAGACGTTGTAGTCGTGGCCGGGATAGAGGATGGGTGAACCGGGCTCCGATTCCCCGATCTCCACATGGGAGCTGAGATACATGGAGCCCACGAGCACGGCCAGGGCCGCCCACAGCATGCGGCGACTGCCCTGTGGGTTGGCCAGTATCGCCGCGAAACGCCCGAACACCGCGTCCTCGGCACGGCGCCGGGGCTTGCCGTGCTGCGGCTTCGGCAGCAGGGACAGCATCAGGGGCACGGCGACGAGGACGGTGATGACCACGCAGGCCGCCCACAGGGAGGCGTAGATGCCGAGCTTGACGTTGATGGGTACCGAGCCGAGGGCGATGAGCAGCAGCCCGATGGCGTCGGACACGATGCCGAGAGAACCCGGCCGGAACAGGGAATCGAAGGTCTCCTGGGCCGCCATGCGAGCGTCATGGACGGCCTCCAGCTCGGTGTAGTAGCGCTCCACCAGCTGGATGCCGTGGGACATGGCGCGGGCTGAGATGAGGAAGGGGATGACCAGGGTCAGGGGGTCGAGGTTATAGCCCAGCAGCGACACGATGCCGAGGCCCCAGGTGGCGGAGATGGCGATGCCCACCAGGGGCAGCAGGATGCCGTAGGCGCGGCGGAAATAGAGCACCAGCAACAGGAACATGATGGCCAGGGTGGTGCTGAAGATCAGCAGGATCTGGTCCAGGTAGCTGTAGACCCAGCCCCACAACATGGGCTGCCCGGTGGCATAGATGGAGAGCCCCGGGGCCGCCTCCTCGGCCCTCACCTCCTCCAGGTGTTCGAATATGGCCGGGTAGTCCAGCTGCCCCTCGTTGAACTGGGCCTTGATGAGAGCGGCCTTGAGGTCCGGCGATACCAGCAGGCCGAAGACCCGCGGGTTGGCCATGACATCCTTGCGCAGGGCCTCGAGCTGGCGGCCGTCCAGGGCGTCGGCGGTGGGGTCGTAGTAGGGCTGGGAGTTGATGTCCCCAGTCTCGGTGAGCCAGACCTTGCGGGTGGTGCGATGGGTCAGGCTCGACACCAGGTTGTGATTGACGCCGGGGGACTCATCCACCTTCTGGGTGAGGCGATGGATGCGCGCCAGGGTGTCGTTGGTGAAGATATCCCCCTCCTCCACCACCACGGACATCACCACGTTGTTGGCACCGCCGAAGGTGTCGCGAATGCTGTTGTGAAGCTGGATATAAGGATGTTCCTGGGGCAGCAGATCGGCGAAGTCCGAGTACATCTGCACCTTGGGGATCTGCAGGGCGAAGAACACCGTGACCGCGAGAATGACGGCCAGCAACGTCTTCGGATGCCTGAAGACGGCATCATCGATGTTGTGCAGAAAGTGAGTGAAACGATGCTGTCTGGTCATGGTCTCCGCCCTGCTTCCGGGGTCGCGTTCAATGGGTTCCGTATTGCACGTCGCTCAGCATGCCGTTGCCCCCGGCCACGACGAAGGTGTCGTCGTCCAGCACCACGGCGTCGATGAGATAGGAGAGCAACCGCGGGGCGTCGGGCACCGGGGCCCAGCGACCGCCGTCGTCCAGGGCCAGCAGGGTGCCACTGTCCCCCAGGACGTAGACATGGCCATTGACCGGCACCACGCGGTACAGGGGCACCCGGGTGGACGTCTCCTGCTCCTGCCAGCTCTCGCCGCCGTCCATGGTGGCCAGGACGACCCCACCGAGGCCCGCCACCCAGCCGTTATCGCGGTCCCGAAAATACATGCCCAGGGGATAGAACTCCCTGGGGATGTCCGCCCCCCGCTCCCAGGTGGCGCCGCCGTCTTCGGTGAACATGAAGCCACCGAACTCACCCACTACCACGCCATTGTCCTCGTCGAAGAACTGCAGCACCGAGAACTGCAGGTCCTCGTCCTGGGTTACGGATTCCCAGGTCCGGCCCCGGTCCCGGCTGTACACCAGGGTGCTGAAGCTGCCGGTGAGCCAGAGGGTGCCGTCGGGGGCGCAGGTGACGCTGGACAGCACTTCCCGGGTATCCGCCTCCCGGCGCTCGAAGTCCCCGCCCCGCGCGCTGGCAAGCCACACCCCGCGGCGGCTGTCGAGGGCGGCGAAGCTGCCGTCCGGGCAGCTGCCGACGGACAGCATGGCGCGCCGCCCCGGCAGGACATGGCGCCGCCAACTGGCGCCGTTATCGGTGCTGGTGACCACCACCCCGTAGTCGCCAACCGCCATGATGACGTCGTCGTTGCGGGCCAGAGCCTTGAACTGGTCGTAACGGTGGATGGGGCGCTCGCGCTCCGCTTCGACCCGCTCGAGTTCCAGCGGGGCCTCGCAGCCGGCCAGCAGCACCAGCGCCCCCAGCAACAAGAGCGCGGCGCCCTGCCTTCCTCGCCTGCGTAACGTCGTCATGAATGTCACTGCCTGACCCCCGTCGTCAAACGAAGCGCATGGATACGCTGCCGAGGCCCTGGTAGCGGACGTTGATGGCATCCCCCGCCGCCACCGCCACCGCGGCGGTGATGCCGCCCGTCAGGATCAGGGCGCCCTCCGGGATCACCTCGTCGCGCTCGGCCAGCATGTTGGCCAGCAGCACCACGCTGTTCACCGGATGGTTGAGCACCGCCGCCCCGGCGCCCAGCTGCACGATCTCGCCGTTCTTCTCCATCACCACGCCGAGGGTGGGCAGGTCCACGTCCCCCAGCCCCGCCATGCGTCCCCCCAGCACGAAGCGGGACGACGAGGCGTTGTCGGCGATGACGCTCACCAGGTCGAAGCGGAAGTTCTCGTAGCGGGAGTCGATGATCTCCACCGCCGGCAACACGAAATCTATGGCGGCCAGGGCCTGCCCCATGTGGCAGGGCCCCCGCAGCTCGTACTTAGTCACCACGGCGATCTCGGCCTCCACCTTGGGATGGATGAGATCGGAGGTGGCGATCTCGCCGCCCTCGGGGCGCTCGAAATAATCCGCCAGGAAGCCGTAGATGGGGGTCTCGACGCCCATCTGCTTCATCTTGGCGCGGGAGGTGAGACCGGCCTTGAGGCCCGCCAGGTGGGTACCCCGTTCGAGCTTGCGGCGCCGGATCGCCCACTGGATATCGTAGGCGTCCTCGAAATCGAGGTCCGGATAGTTGTCGGTGATCTTCACCACGTCCCGGGCCTCCAGCTCGGCACTCTCCAGGTACGCCGCCAGTTCCGCCACCACCTCCGGAGACACCGTGGTCATGCCATGTCCCCCGGCTCCACCTCGGCCATGGCCTCGTTGCGGGCCCGGGACAGTTCCAGGGCCACGTCTTCAATCATGTCCTCCTGGCCGCCGATCATGCCGCGTTCGCCGAGGGCCACGAGCACGTCACGGGCCTGGATGCCGTAGCGCTTCTCGGCCCGCTTGGCATGGAGCAGGAACGATGAATAAACCCCGGCGTAGCCCAGGATCAGGGAATCCCTGTCCACCCGCACCTGGTGCTCCATGAGGGGCACCATGAGGTCTTCGGCCACGTCCATGATCTTGAAGAGATCGATACCGTGCTCCACCCCCATGCGGTCCAGCACGGCGGCGAACACCTCCAGGGGCGTGTTGCCGGCGCCGGCCCCCATGCCTGCCACCGAGCCGTCGATGCGGCTGGCCCCGGCGTCGATGGCCGCCATGGAGTTGGCCACCCCCATGGCGAGGTTGTGATGGCCGTGGAAACCGATCTCCACCGCCGGATCGATTTCCGCGCGCAGCAGCCCGATGCGGGCGGTGACGTCATCGGGCAGCATGTAGCCGGCGGAGTCCGTCATGTAGACACAGTTGGCGCCGTAACCCACCATGAGTTGCGCCTGCTCCAGGATCTTCTCCGGGCCCACCATGTGGGACATCATGAGGAAGCCCACCGTGTCCATGCCCATGCTGGCGGCGTAGCCGATGTGTTGCTCGGACACGTCGGCCTCGGTGCAGTGGGTGGCCACGCGGATGGTGGCCACACCGCAGTCCCGGGCCATCTTCAGTTCCTCCACGGTGCCGATACCGGGCAACAGCAGGGCCGATACCCTGGCGTTCTTCATCCGCGGGATGACGGCGCGCAGGTATTCCTCGTCGGTATGGGCGGGGAAGCCGTAATTCAGGGAGGCCCCGGCGAGGCCGTCACCGTGGGTCACCTCGATGAGGGGCACGCCGGCCTCGTCCAGGCCCGTGGCCACCCGCACCATGTCGTCGATGGAGAACTGGTGGCGCTTGGCGTGCATGCCGTCGCGCAGGCTCATGTCGTGCAGCGTTACTTTCTTACCCTTCAGGTCCATAGCTCTGCTCCTCAGGCGACTTGGGGCTCGAGCACCAGCGAGCCGTCGATGATTTCCTCGGCGAACATCTCCGCGGTACGCAGGGCCGCCGCCGTCATGATGTCCAGGTTGCCCGCGTACTTGGGCAGGTAATCCCCCAACCCGCTCACCTCCATGAACACCGATACCCGGTTGCCCTCGAACACGGGGCCGTTACGCAGGGTGTAGCCCGGCACGTACTTCTGCACCTCCTTCACCATCTCGTGGATGGAATCGGTGATGGCCTGCTGGTCGGGCTCGTCCTGGGTCAGGCAGTGGATGGTGTCCCGCATGATGAGGGGCGGCTCGGCGGGGTTGAGGATGATGATGGCCTTGCCGCGCTCGGCACCGCCCACGCCGGAGACCGCCCGCGCGGTGGTCTGGGTGAACTCGTCGATATTCTTGCGGGTGCCGGGGCCGGCGGACTTGGAGGCCACGGTGGCCACGATCTCCCCGTAAGCCACCGGCTGCACCCGCGACACCGCCGCCACCATGGGAATGGTGGCCTGGCCGCCGCAGGTCACCATGTTGACGTTGAGTTCCCGCTTGCCCACGTGCTCCTTGAGGTTCACGGGCGGTACGCAGTAGGGACCAATGGCCGCAGGCGTGAGGTCGATCATCATGGCGCCCTGGGCGATGACCTTTTCGGAGTTGTCTTTGTGGACATAGGCCGAGGTGGCGTCGAAGCAGATCTGGATGTTGTCGTCACGCATGTGGGGCACCAGGCCGTCCACCCCTTCATGGGTGGTCTTGAGCCCGAGCTTGCGGGCCCGTGACAGGCCATCCGACTTCGCGTCGATGCCCACCATCCACACGGGATTGACCCGGTCGCTGCGCAACGCCTTGTAGAGCAGATCCGTGCCGATGTTGCCGGAACCAATCAATGCTGCATTCACTTTCATGAGAACTTCCTCGCTCGAATCCGATGTCAGGTGAAGCGTACCGAGGCCGATCCGATACCGCCGATGGCCACCCGCATGTGGTCCCCGGGCTTCACCGGCTCCAGGGGCACCAGGGAGCCCGACAGGATCACCTCACCGGCCTTCAGGGCGATGCCGAAGCGACCCAGGGTGTTGGCCAGCCAGCTGACACAGTTCACCGGCGAGCCCAGCGCCGCCGCGCCGGCGCCGGTGGACAGGAGATCACCGTTCTTCTCCACCACCATGCCGCAGGTGGCGAGATCCACCCGCCGCGGATCCACGGCCCGATCCCCCAGCACGAACAGCCCGCAGGAGGCGTTATCCGCCACCGTGTCCTGGATGCGGATCTTCCAGTCGCGGATACGTGAATCCACGATCTCGAAGCACGGCATGACCGCCTCCGTGGCCCGCAGCACATCGGCGTTGGTGACGCCGGGGCCGGCGAGATCGCGCTTGAGGATGAAGGCGATCTCGCCCTCCGCCCGGGGCTGAATGAGTTCGGAGCCGATGGGCACCTCGTCGCCATTGCTGTAGACCATGCGGTCCGTCAGGTAACCGAAGTCGGGCTGGTGCACATTCAGCATGTTCTGCACCGCCTTGGAGGTGACGCCGATCTTCTTGCCGATGATGGTCTCGCCATCGGCCTGGCGGCGCTCCACCAGGCGCAGGGAGATGTAATAGGCGTCCTCGATGGTGATGGCACTCTCGCGCTCGGTGAGTGGTTCCACCATGCGGCGCGCCCGCAGGGCGCCGTAGAGTTCATCGCCCAGCTCTTTTATCCGTTGCTGTTCCAACTCGTTATCTCCCCTCGTCCGCGGTCAGGAAATCGCTTACCAGGCGATTGAAACGCCCCGCATGCTCGATCTGGGTCCAATGGCCGCAGCGCCCGAACAGGTGAAGCTGGGAGCGATCGGTGATGGCAAACAGGGCCTGGGAGACCCCCACCGGGATGATGAGGTCCTCCCGGCCGTGGATGATGAGCATCTCGTGGTCCAGGGCCCGGATGTCCTCCTCGGCGCTGGCCAGGTGGTCCACCCAGCGCTGGCGCGGGGCCGGAAACATGGCACTGAAGGCCTCCTGCACGCCCTCCCTGGAGGCCGCCCGAAAGCGCAGCTCCGCCAGCTCGTCGCTGACCAGGGAGCGGTCATAGGCGAACAGGTCGAGGAGACGGCGCATGTTCTCGATGGACGGCTCGTAACCCCAGGTGGCATCCAGGCCGTTGGTGAGGTCGAAGGGCAGGCTCACCGCGCCCATGAGGACCATCCGCCGCACCCGCCGGGGATGGCGGATGGCGAACTGCAGGGCCAGGGAGCCACCGTAGGAATTGCCCACCAGGTCCACCCGGGGCAGGTCCAGGGCATCGAGGAAAGCCAGCAGATGCCCGATCCACAGATCCATGTCGTAGGCGTTGTCGGCCGGGCGCTCGGTGAAACCGAAGCCGGCCATGTCCGGGGCGATGGCCCGCAGCCCCTTGGAAATCACTGGCAGGTTGAGCCGCCAGTTGGCCCAGGCACCCACTCCCGGTCCCGAGCCGTGGATGAACACGGCGGGGAAACCCTGGCCCATGTCGTGATAGTTGGTGGCCAGCCCGTCGGCCCTGACGGTGCGGCCGATCTCCGGGTCGTCGGTAGTCGGGGTACTCACTACAGCTTCACGCACACGTTCTTGAGTTCGGTATAGAACTCGAGGGAGTAATGCCCGCCCTCGCGCCCGATCCCCGACATCTTCATGCCACCGAAGGGGGTGCGCAGGTCGCGCAGGAACCAGCTGTTGGTCCACACGATGCCGGCGTCGATTTGGGCAGCCACGCGGTGCAGGCGGGTGACGTTCTCGGTCCACAGGGCCGAGGCGAGGCCGTACTGGGTGTCGTTGGCCATGGCGATGACCTCGTCCTCGTCATCGAAGGGGGCGACATGGCAACAGGGGCCGAAGATCTCCTCCTTGACGATGGCCGAGTCCTCGGTGAGACCGGTCCAGATGGTGGGTTGGATCCACCAGCCGGCGGCCAGGTTGCCGGGCATGTCGGGCATGTCGGGCATGTCGGGCACGCCGCCCCCGGTAACCACGGTGGCGCCCAGTTCCTCGGCCTTCCTGTAGTACGACAGCACCTTGTTGCGGTGCTCCTCGCTGATGAGGGGGCCCATGGTGGTGGCGGGGTCGTCCCAGGCACCGAGGCTCATGTTCTCCGCACCGCGCTTCAGGCGCGCCACGAACTCGTCGAAGATGGGCCGTTCCACGTAGACCCGCTCGGTGCCCAGGCACACCTGGCCGCAGTTGGCGAAGGCCGAGCGCAGGGTGCCCTCCACGGCCTTGTCCAGGTCGGCATCGGCGAACACGATGCCGGCGTTCTTGCCCCCGCACTCCAGGGAGATGTCCCGCAGGCCCACGGCGGCGGCCTGCATGATGTGCTCGCCCGTCACCGTCTCGCCGGTGAAGGTAATGGCATCCACCCCCGGGTGGCTGGTGAGGAAGGCGCCGGCGGAATCGGGACCGAAGCCGTTCACCACGTTGTAGACACCCGGCGGCACCCCGGCCTCGTTCATCACCTCCCCCAGCAGGGTGGCGGTGGAAGGCGTCTCCTCGGAAGGCTTCACCACCACGGTGTCGCCGCACGCCAGGGCCGGGCCCACCTTCCACGTCATGAGCAGCAGGGGCAGGTTCCAGGGACATACGACGGCGATGACCCCCTTGGGCTGGCGCAGGGCGTAGTTGATGGCACCCGTGCCGTCGGGGGTATCCATGACGAAGGTCTCGGTGCCGGCGTTCTTGATGGTGTCGGCGAAGATCTTGAAGTTGGCGGCGCCGCGAGGGATATCGATGTGGCTGGCCAGGGACTTGGGCTTGCCGGTGTCCAGGCACTCGGCCTCCAGGAACTCGTCGAAGCGGGCGTTGATGCCATCGGCCACCTTGTAGAGGATGGCCACCCGCTCGTTCACGGACATCCGCCCCCACTCCCCCTTCAACGCGCCGCGGGCGGCGGTCACGGCCGCGTCCACCTCATGGCGACCGGCCTCGTGAACCATGGACAGGGTGCGCCCGTCGGCGGGGCACACATTGGGAAAGGTCTTGCCCGACGTCGCAGCGACATACTCTCCGTTGATGAAGTTCTTAATCTCTTTCATGTGGTGTACCTTCTCCCGAGCGATGGCAGGTCGCCCCTCGGACTGCGCCCTGCACCAGAGTCATAAAACCAAGCATAACGGGTAATGCTCGATAATCAATACTTTTGTCGATATTTTTTACTATACTCGATTTAAATCGCCTAGCGGAAGGAACGCAGAAGATGGAAGCAGTCTCAAACCGGGCCGATGTCAACGGCCGCTCGCCGGCCCGCACCCTCACCGATGCCGTCTATCGCCGGCTCCGGAACGACATCATCCACGGCCGCCTGGAGCCCGGCAGCAAACTGCGCATCGAAGCCCTGCGCCAGCAGTACGAGGTGGGGGCGACACCCCTGCGGGAGGCCCTGAGCCGCCTCACCAGCGAGGGCTTCGTCACCTCCGAGGGCCAGCGCGGTTTCCGGGTCACCGAGGTCTCCATGGCTGATCTCATGGACATCACGAACATGCGCATCACCCTGGAGGGCATGGCCCTCGCCCAGAGCATGATCAAGGGTGACGATGCGTGGGAATCCAACGTGGTGGCGGCCTTCCACCGGCTGACCAAGGTGGAGCTGGCCCCGGAGCCGGACCTCATCGACTGGGAGGCCCGCAATGCCGAGTTCCACCTGGCCCTCATCTCGGCCTGTACCTCGAGCTGGCTGCGCCGCTTCTACGACGTGCTCTATGACCAGCACAAGCGCTACCGCAACATGGCCCGGCTGGCCCATAACGTGCCGCGGGACATCCACGGCGAGCACATCGCCATCAAAGAGGCCGCCCTGAAAAGAGATGCCAAGGCGGCCCTGGCGGCCAACGAGCAACACATCCGCCGCACCGCCGAGGTCTGTGCCCCTGCCTTGGCAGAGATCATGGCCAAGCGGGCGAACGCCTGAGGCGATACGGCAAAAAACCGGTAACCGCGAAAGACCGAAATTGCGCGAAAGAGACAACCGCTTATTGTCGTTCGGATGTGAGCTGCCTGCCTCAGCCTTGTCGAGGCCTCCGGCAGAAGTGGTGTGGGGCAGACCGCCACCGGCGAAGGGTGGAAATCCTCCGACGGTGAATACGTCACCGTGCTGCCTCCTTAGTTCTTGATCTGGCTCGTTAGCAGAATTCGTGGGTGTAGAGAGGAGAATTTCCTCTCGCCAAGTCGCCAAGAGCGCCAAGTTAGGATCATCCTTGACACTGAATGCTTGACACTGAATGCCGTTCGTCTTGCCCCCGGGGCCGCGGGATATTGAGCACCCTCGACACAAGACAGGCTTGGTAAGGCCCATAATCTCAGTGCTCTGTGCCTGAAGTGCCTCCGTGAGAGATAGTACTTTTTGATCAACAGCGAACAGGCCACGAATACAACGAAAAACGATAAGCTGAAGCTTTCTTGGCGTTCTTCGCGTTCTTGGCGAGAGCCTGTTATTCGTTGCGGAAAAACCCCGCCAGCCGCCCGGAAAGATGCCGAGGCTGATGAGCACCAGACGGCAGCGGCCAGACCTGGAAATGGCCTCTAGGTCCGGCATGGGGGCTCGTAGTTCACGGCGTGGACCACCGCGGCGCGACCGTCGCCGCCTAGACGCAGGATGAGAGTAAAAACTTTAACTACCCGATGGGCTCCAGGTTTTCGAATACGTATGGCATCAGTTCCGAGACGGTTGGATGGACCAGAACCGCCTTTTGAAACTCCGTGTAGGGGAGGTGAGTGTACATCCAGGAGGCGAACATGTTGATCACTTCGTCTCCGCCGGTTCCGAAGACGGTCGCTCCCAGAAGTTGCCCGGTCTTCGCGTCCACAAGCACCTTAACCAGTCCGCCGGTCTCGTCCTTTTCCCGGGCGCGATTGATGCTGCTCATCGCCATGGTACCCTTGAGTATCTCCCGGCCACTCTGCTTCGCCTGGATTTCACTCATGCCGACTCGGCCCATGGGAGGATCGATAAACATGGAGTAGACCGGGATGCGGTCACTCTGACGCCAGTTCTCTCCTTTGAGATTCTTAACGATAATCTGCCCGTCGTGAACGGACGTGTGGGTAAAGGCGCCACCGCCGTTGACATCGCCCACCGCGTAAATGTGGGGGGTGGTCGTCTGGAGATACTCGTTTACCCTGATAAAGCCCGGCTCGTTTACCTCAACGCCGGCGGCGGGTAAATTGAGCGCCTCTGTTAGGGGAACCCGCCCGGTAGCAAGGAGAATATGGGAGCCGGTGATTGCTCTCTTCTTGCCGCCCACCGTTGCACTCACCGTCACTCCGCCCTCCGGGGAAACCGACTCCACCTGCACGTTGTGCAGAATCTCTATCCCTTCGCCGGTGAGGATCCGGCTCGCTTCCGCCGCGACGTCCTCGTCCTCCCGAGACATGATTCGGGGACCGCGCTCGAGAACGGTAACCTTGCTACCGAAACGACGGAAGATTTGGCTGAACTCGAGACCCACGTAGCTGCCGCCCACGACGATGAGATGTTCCGGCAATTCGTCGAGACTGAGAATGCCCTTGTTGTCGAGGTAGTCCACGCTTTCGATACCAGGGATCGGGGGAATTCGGGCGGTGGCACCGGTATGGATGTAGATCGTCTCTCCCCAAATCGTCTCGTCCCCCACCTGTACTTCATGAGCGCCCGTAAACTTCGCCTCGCCTTTGTAGAAGTCGGTGGCCTCCCTGAGCCACTGCTCGAAGCCGGTGCTGGAACTCTCCCGGTTCTTCTTCTGCCGCTCCATCACCTTAGCGAAGTTGATTCTGAACTCGGAAACTTCGATGCCGAAATCTCCCGCCCGGCCAACCATATGCGCCACCCGGGCCCCGGCGACAAGGGTCTTCGTGGGTGTGCATCCCCAATTGACGCAGGTGCCTCCGACTCGCTCCTTTTCCACGGTCGCAACGGACTTACCCATCTCGAGAAAGACCGAAAGCATAGTTCCCGTCGCCTGTCCCGTTCCGATCAAAATGACGTCGTAGTTCTTCATGCCGTTCTTCTCCTCGCTACTGCTGGATCCTCTTCTCTATGTTTGCGGCAGCTCCGGTTTGGTCGGCCACCGGACGCAAGCTAACCCCCGAGGGTTCTGTTGAGATTGTACGCCGCGCTTATGAGCACCAGGTGCGTAAACGCCTGGGTCAGCCACTCATCGGTTATCAGGGTGTCGAGTAAAGACCACGAGGCAGCCATCTGGCCGCCGTCGTGGTTATGGCAGGATCACCAGGTGATTGGGCAGTTCGTTGCGTTCGTGGGTGGCGGGTACGTGCTCTTTCAGGAGCTTGCCGCAGGCAGCAATGCAGTCGAGAAATCCCTGCCGGGTCTGGCCCTGGCGCACCCTGGCAGTAAAGTCCGCCACTATGTCTTCCCATACCGAGTCGTCCAGGACGTCAGCAATGCCCTGGTCCACCAGGATCTCCACATAGCGCTCCGCCTCAGAGACGAAGATCAGCATGCCGGTGGCGCCATCGGTATGATGCAGGTTCTGCTCCAGGAACTGCCGCCGCGCCAGGTTGGAGGCCCGCCAGTAACGCACCTGCCGGGGAATCAGGCGGGTGTTGATGCCGGGCACTCGGAACAGCAAGCTGAGCAGAATGAAAGTACCCCACTGCACCAGCAACAGCATGTCGGCACCGAACCAGCCGCCGAAGTAATTGCCAATACCCGGCATCAGCAACGCCAGGATGCCGGCCCAGAGTAAGGGGATATAGGCGTAGTTGTCGGACTGGGCCGTCAACACGGTGACCAGTTCGGCGTCGGTTTGCCGTTCCACCTCGTTGATGGCAGCGGTAACGGCTTCCTGATCCCTTTTGCTTAGTAATGTCATGATTCTGTGGTTCTCATTGTCAGCTAAGGGAGTTCAGCGCCCGCGAATACCAATGCGGAGTTACCAGCCACCGGAGGCACCGCCACCGCCAAAGCCGCCACCGCCGCCGCCAAAACCACCACCACCGAAGCCGCCACCGCCACGACCGCCCATGGCGGCACCAAGCAGAGCCGCGCCGACCAGGGCAGCGCCCCCGCGCCCACCACGGCCACCGCGACTGCCAATAAAGAACACCACCGCCAGCATGCCGATAAACATCAGCCCCACCAAGCCGGCATCGGGCTTTTCCTGGGCTGCACGGGGCTGCTGACCCTGGGGAACCGCCATGGGCTTGCCGCCAAGCACCTGGATCATGGCGGCGGCGCCGTTGACGATACCGGCCTGAAAATCCCCCTGACGGAAAGCCGGGGTGATCACGCGATTGATGATGACAGAGGAGTCGGCATCGGTGAGCCGGCCTTCAAGGCCATAGCCCACTTCTATGCGAACCTCGCGTTCATCCCGCGCCACGATCAGCAGGGCGCCGTTATCCTCGCCCTCCTGACCGATACCCCAGTGCCTGCCCAGCTGATAGCCAAAATCCTCTATCGGAAAACCCTGCAGGTTCGGCAAGGTGACCACCACAACCTGTTCGGTACTGGCCTGCTCGTGAACCTGAAGCATCTGGCTCAGGCGCGCTTCCACTTCCGGAGAAAGCATCTCCGCCTGGTCCACCACGCGACCAGTCAGTTCGGGAAACTCCGGTGTAGACTGGGCCCAAACGGTGGCCGGGAGCAGCAGCAGTAACGCCAGCAGCAGACTTCGGCGGAGCAACGCAGCCATCAGAATTGCACTGCCGGTGCGTCTTCCGCATTTTCCGTGGTGGCTTCAAAGTTGGCGCGAGGCTCTAGATCGCTATACAGGAGGCTGTGCCAGATTTTCCCCGGGAAGGTACGCAGTTCGGTGTTGTAGCGCTCCACCGCCTGAATGAAATCCCGCCGCGCCACGGCAATTCGGTTCTCCGTGCCTTCAAGCTGTGACTGCAAGACCAGAAAGTTCTGGTTCGACTTCAGGTCCGGGTAACGCTCGGACACCGCCATCAGGCGGCTCAGGGCGCTGCTCAGCTCACCCTGGGCCTGCTGGAACTGCTGCAGCTTCTCGGGATTATTGAGAATGCTCTCGTCCACCTGGATCGACGTGGCCCTGGAGCGCGCCTCAATGACCGCCGTCAGGGTTTCCTGCTCCTGGGCCGCGAAACCCTTGACGGTTTCCACCAGGTTGGGAATCAGGTCGGCGCGGCGCTGGTATTGGTTTTCCACCTGGGCCCAGGCGGCGGTGACTCTCTCATCATACGTGGGAATGTTATTGATCCCACAGCCACTGAGTAACAAAACCAGCGCCATCAGCGACGTCAACTGCCAGAACGTCCGTTGTTGAAAGGGTTTGTGAAGGATTCCCATAGTGCTCTGTGCCGTAGGTGGTTGCATGAAGAAGGGGAGATGCCCGGCCCGTAGGCGGAAGCATCGAACTACGCTTAACGTGAAAGTCGCGAAGCACGAACTCACCCTCTCCCTTTGGGAGAGGGAACGAACAAGGCGATACGCGCTCTTCCTTCATCATCTTGGACGGCGCGTATCGCCATGAGAGTTAGGTGGGGACAAAGCTACTGTTTTCAAGCTAGTGAGTGTTTATGTGCGCATGCAAAAATTCGCTTACTTTTGCTTATCCTGCCAGCTTGGTTCACCGCCGGCAATACAACCACTACCACTGCCCCTGCAAGGTAGCCACAACGCGCGCGCCATCAGCCCCGTCCCGGTGCTCGCGCAGGTAGATGCCCTGCCAGGTGCCCAATGCCAGCCGGCTGCCGGTTAGGGGGAGGGTCAAGCCGCAGGGAGGCCGAGCCAACAGAAACCACTCACCTGTCCGCCGAGCACACCAGATAGACATGGTCCGGTCGCTCCATCAGGACCGGGATGAGATTGGCCAGAGGGCTGGCCTCCTACATCGCAAATCGTACCCCCCCGGTAGGAACCGAGCCCCCTCGGCGATTCATCCATGGAGCCGAGCCCCCTCGGCGATTCGTCTTCTAGAGGGTGAACGATTCTCATACCGCCAAACGGCCAGCCCTCGCCGGACGGGATTGGGGGAGCTGCCGGGCCGAATCCGCCACGCCATCATCGACGGGCCGCCGCCGCGGGCCACAGGCCGGCCGCGGCGGGCAATGGTCTGCCCCACCCCAGGGCGGTGGGCGGCAGGCCGAGCCCATGGGCGCAGTCCCGGCGAAGGCCGAACCTCTCGATCAGATAGGGTGTCGCGGCAGGCTCGAGGTGACGGCGCAGGCTCTAGTTGACCCGCGTTCCACGGCTCGCAATATAGCAAGGCTTCGCCGCCGGGCCGATCATCACAAGCTTGGGGCGGCCTGGAGACGATGCCCCGCCCCTGGCGCCGGCCGCCGTGCAATGGTACAGCCAGGGCCGTATCTCTCAGGAGGCAGCGGCCGAGATCGCCGGCTTGGATCGCACCGATTTCCTGCTGGCGCTGGCACGCTTGGGCAAGGACTCGTTCAGCGTGGATTTCGAGGATTTGGACCGCGAGCTGGCGCGTGGCTGAACCGCAGACGGCAGCTGCCGCGATCATCGACGCCTCCCCGCTGATTTTCCTCACCCGCAGCCGCCATCTCGATCTGCTGCACTACTTTGCCCGTGAGGTCTGGGTGCCGGGGCAGGATTTGAACCTGCGACCTTCGCCGGGGTTGCCAAGCCTGAGCCCGGAGACAAAGCAAAACGCCCCTGGGCCGGCGTGGCCCAGGGGCGTCTTTGGAAGGTGGTAGCGGGGGCAGGATTTGAACCTGCGACCTTCGGGTTATGAGCCCGACGAGCTGCCAGACTGCTCCACCCCGCACCTGAAGTCCATAAGAATACTCCGATTAACTTTCGCCATCAACCATGCTCAACCTTTCATTTCATGGCAGAACACCCCGGGCTGGACCTCATGGCCGGAAGTCCGCCAGCCGCACGGGTTGGCGCCGGGAGCCCCACTGGCCGGGCTCGGCCTCGAAGACGCCGGCGCAGGGCGTGCCGCAGCGCTTACAGCGGCCGTCCGCCGTGAGGTTCCATTCAGACAACTCGTACCAGTCCCGGCCGATGAGACGCTGGCCGCAGCCGTGACAATAGGTGCTCTCGCCGGCCTTGTCGTGGACATTACCCGTATAGGCGTAGCGTACGCCGTTGGCGAGGGCGATCTCGCGGGCCTGCTCCAGGGTGGACAACGGGGTCGGGGGTATGTCCATCATCTTCCAGTCGGGATGGAAGGCGGTGAAATGCATGGGCACGTCCGGCCCCAGTTCCTCGACTACCCAGCGCGTCATCTGGTCGAGTTCCTCCGGGGAGTCGTTCTCGCCCGGGATGAGCAGGGTGGTGAGTTCCATCCACACGTCGGTGTCGTGCCTGAGGTAGCGCAGGGTGTCCAGCACCGGCTCGAGGCGGCCGCCGCACACCCGGTGATAGAAGCGGTCCGTGAAGGCTTTGAGGTCCACGTTGGCGGCGTCCATGTGCTGGAAGAACTCCCGTCGCACCTCTTCGGCCACGTAGCCTGCGGTGACGGCCACGGACTTGATGCCGACCTCATGGCAGGCCCGGGCGGTATCCACGGCGTATTCGAGGAAGATCACCGGGTCGTTGTAGGTGAAGGCGATGCTGCGACACCCGAGGGCCCGCGCGGCGCTGGCCAGGGTCTCGGGTTCTGCCTGGTCCATCAGGGTGTCCAGCTCGCGGGACTTGCTCATGTCCCAGTTCTGACAGAACTTGCAGGCCAGGTTGCAGCCGGCGGTGCCGAAGGACAGCACCGGCGTGCCGGGCAGGAAATGATTGAGGGGTTTCTTCTCGATGGGGTCGACGCAGAAGCCGCTGGAGCGCCCGTAGCTGGTGAGCACCACCTGGTTCTCCACCCGGGCGCGCACGAAGCACAGGCCGCGCTGGCCCTCGTGCAGCTTGCAGTAGCGGGGGCAGACATCACACTGGATCCGCCCGTCCTCGAGTTCGTGCCAGAACCGGGTGGGCACCACCCCCGGATCATTCAATCTGATCTCGGCTGCCTCTGTGGTCATTCTTCCTGCTCCTACGCAACACTCCTGCGAAGTGGTTGTCTCTATCTATAATTTTAGTAGGCATGTACAAGATGGGAATTGCGTTATGACAATCCAACGACAGCCGGCCGTGGCCGGCACCTTCTACACCGCAGATCCCGATGAGCTGCGCCGCACCGTGGAGGGCTATCTGGCCGCGGCCGGGGCCGACGGCACGCCCCCCAAGGCCCTGGTGGCGCCCCACGCGGGTTATGTCTATTCAGGCCCCGTGGCCGCCCGCATCTATGCCCGCATCGCCCCCCTGGGCAAGACCATCCGGCGGGTAGTGCTGCTGGGACCGAGCCACCGCGTGCCCTTCCGGGGCATCGCCCTGTCGAGCGCCGACGAATTCGTGACACCCCTGGGGGCCGTGGCGCTGGACCGGGCGGCCATGGACGAACTCGCGGATCTGCCCTGGGTGGGCGTCCTCGACGAGGCCCACGCCCAGGAACACAGCCTGGAGGTTCATCTGCCCTTCCTGCAGACCCTCCTGGAGGACTTCACCCTGGTACCGCTGGTGGTGGGGGAGGCCTCGGCGGAGCAGGTATCCGAGGTGCTCAAACGCCTGTGGGGCGGGCCGGAGACCCTCATCGTGGTGAGTTCCGACCTCAGCCATTTCCATGACTACGCCACGGCCCGCGCCATGGACGGTGAGACCTCGGAACTCATCGCCTCGCTGGGCTCCACCCACATCGACGGCGAGCACGCCTGCGGCTGCCGGCCCCTCAACGGCCTCATCCTCACGGCCCGGGAGAAGGGCCTCAAGGGAGAGATCGTGGACCTCAGGAACTCCGGGGATACCGCCGGCCCGCGGGACCAGGTGGTGGGCTATGGTGCCTATGGATTCGCCTGAAGGGCTCACAACGGCACAGCGGGAGACCCTGCTGGGGGTGGCCCGGGATGCGGTGTCCCATGGCCTGGTGCACCACGCGCTCCTGGCGCTGAGTGCTGCCGACTTCGAGGAGGCCCTGCGGGCACCGCGGGCCACCTTCGTCACCCTGGAATCGGACGGCCGCCTGCGAGGCTGCATCGGGACCCTGGAGGCGCGCCTGCCCCTGGTGGAGGACATCGCCCGCCACGCCTATGCCGCCGCCTTCGAGGATCCGCGCTTCCCGCCCCTGGCGCCGCACGAGGCGGCCAGTCTGGACTATCACATCTCCATCCTGAGCCCGCCGGTGCCCATGGACATCCGGGACGAGGCGGATCTCGTGGCGCAACTGCAGCCGGAGGTGGACGGCCTCATCATCGAGCAGGGGGGGCGCCGGGCCACCTTCCTGCCTTCGGTGTGGTCTTCCCTGCCCGCACCACAGGACTTCGTCGCCCATCTCAAGGCCAAGGCCGGGATACGGAACGGCGATACGGCCCCCCTGAAGGCCTGGCGCTACCATACCGAGGGTTTCGGCAGCCACCGTGAGGCCTGACACGACCCCACCACAGGATATCGGGCCACGGCTCATTCCCCGGCGGGGGCCACCACACGGCACTCTCCCACCGAATCCCGGCCACAGGTACGCCCATCGGGCCATACGGCGCCGGACAGAAGGGTGCCCGTGATCACGGCGCCGCCGAGCCGTGCGTCCCTGAGGTTCGCATAACTCAGATCGGCCCCCGTGAGATCGGCATTGGTGAGATCCGCAGCCGTGACGGTAGCCCCTTTGAGATCCGCGTGGCTGAGGTCCGCATAACTCAGGTTGGCCTTGGCGAAATCGGTGTACGCCAGATCGGCGGCCCGCAGATTCGCGTTGAGGAGGTCCGCGTCGCGCAGCCTGGCGTTGCGGATACGGGCGCCCTCCAGTTCCGCATCACGGGCCTCGAGCCCGTCCATGGTGCAGTTGTTCCAGTTGACCCCGGGTGCGGGTGGCGCGCCGCAGTCGGGCGTATCCTTGACGGTCGCAGGGCCCAGCAGGAAGCCCAGGGCCACCAGGCCGGCGACCAGGATCACGGCGGCGGGCGCGATCCAGCGCCAACTCCTGCGCTCCATCTCCGAGCCCGACCGCAGGGTATCCAGCAGGGCGGCCTTCTGGCGCCGGTGGCGGATCACCGTCTCGGGCTCCTCGCCGCGGCGCTCCGGCCGGCCGGGCCGGCGCTGCTCCACGCCCTCGGCGAGGGACTCTTCGATATGCCGCCGGTCGTGGCCGCTGCGCTCGTCCTCGCGCTGGCGCAGCATGCGCTGCTCTGTGCTGGTGGCACTCTCCTTCACCGCCGGGGGCACCAGGCTCGGAAATTCTGCCACCTTGTGCCACTTCTGCTGGTCCTGGCTTACCTCGTCGCTCGGGTGGACGCGACCGAGCACGACATATTTGGCAATCTGGGAGGCGGGAAACGGTCCCTTCACGGTGGTACCGCGGCGCACGTACCAGAGGGTAGCCGGGTTGGAATTCGATTCAGCCATGGGGGCGCATTGACGATAGCGTAGTCAGGGTAATGGTTGAGGTATGTAATGAAACTGCCAAGTGATCTCTCTCCCAATGTTAGTATGGGCCGTAAACGACGCGCGGGCTCCATCATCGCGCCGCCCGCACTTCACGGCAACGTCCCGGGATGCCCCGCAGGAGCCCCCTATGCCGCTGGTCGACCCTTCCCCTAAACCCTCGATCTTGGGCTAGCCTCGGGTGGATATCGCCAATCCAGTCAATAGAGGCAACGCCATCCTCCTGGCGTCCGCCCGGGCGGTCGTCCAGCGCTTCCAGGTAGGACAGATCCTCCAGGCCATGGTGGTGTCTGCAGGTGGCGGCCGGGCCGTCCTGGATCTCAACGGCCAGCGCCTCGGGGCCGCCACCGACGTTGCCCTGCGCCAGGGCCAGGCCATCGAACTCCAGGTGGAACGGGCCCGCAATCCGGTAGTGCTCAAGGTGCTGCCCGAGGCCCGGGGCCAGGCCGAGGTGGAACGCCGTGCCTTACGTAGCTCGCTGCCCCGCCAAGCGGCCATGGCCCCGTTGCTGGCCAACCTTCAGACCGTGGCCACTGCGACACCGGGGATCCCTCGCCCACCGGCCAATCCCCTGGTGGCCGATGCCGCCAGCCAGTTACTCCAATCCCTGCCCGGGCCGCGCCAGATGACCAGCGCCGAGGGCGTCCGGGAGGCCTTGCGACACAGCGGCACCTTCTTCGAGGCCGGGCTGCGCCATGCCGCAGAGGGCGTACCACCGGCTACCCAGCGGGACCTCAAGGGACAGCTGTTGCGCCTGCTGGCCATCCTCACCCGTGCCGCCCAGCCGGCAACGCCCCCGGCCCGAGGGGGGACGGAGGGGCGCCCGGCGGCCCAGGGCACACCGCCCACCACCCGGACGGCGGCGGAACCGCAGCCGCCACGGCCCGAGGGCACGCCGCGCGGCCGCCCGGAAACTGCAGCCCCTACGCCTACCCGAACCGATCCGGGCCCGCCTCCCATGCGAGGCCAGACTCCGCCACCCCAGCCCCCTGCCCAGCCCTCCCTCACGGCGAACTCGACGTCCGAGCGGGTAACCAGCGAGCTACGCCAACAGACGGAGAGCGCCATCCACCGGCTGCAGATCCATCAGCTGAACAGTCTGCCGGCAGAGGATGGGGCGCGCCTCAACTGGTCCATGGAAGTGCCCGTGCGCCGTGATGACGGCACCGACATCTTCTCCCTGCGCATCGGCCGCGACCAGGCCGGAGCGGGGGATGATGGCGACACCGAAGCCTGGACGGTGGAGATCGGCTTCGAACTGGAGGAACTCGGTGCCCTCAGCGCGCGCCTGACCCTGCGGGGGGGGCGCCTCTCCGCCGTCCTGTGGGCGGAAGAAGCCACCACCGCCGGCACCATCCAGTCCCACCTCGGCGAGTTGCAGGCGGAACTGGAAGGCGCCGGCCTGGATGTGGCCCGCCTCGGCATCTTCGCCGGCCGTCCTCCCGGGACCACCCCCGATGGCGGTCACGGCCCCGCCCGCCTGCTGAGCATCACCGCATGACCGAAAAGCGCAAGGGACTGCCGTCGGCCGTCGCCCTTCAGTACGACGGCCGGGCGGCGCCGCGGGTCACGGCCAAGGGCCGTGGCAAGGTGGCGGAGCATATCCTGGAGTTGGCGGCCGAGGCCGGCGTCCCCGTGCAGGAGGACCCCGAGTTGACGCTGCTCCTGGCCCAGGTGGAACTGGGTGACGAGGTGCCCCGGGAGCTGTATGTGGCCGTGGCCCAGGTCATCGCCTTCGCCTATCGCCTGTCGGGCCGGGAGCCGCCGCCGCGTGCCGACAACTGACGGCATCGGCGATCAGGAGTGCCGGGCGAAATTTGCTGCGACTGAGATCCGAAAAGGGAAATGGCAGAACGACTACTTGTCCGGCTGCAAATGCATCCATGCTTCTTCCTCTTCCGATTTGAGCCAATCCTCGGCCAACGCGGCTTCGGCCAGCAAGGCCGTTTCGTCGGTGGGAGGCGTCAGCAAGGTTAGCAATGCCCGCCCAACCGGAAGGCGCGACATCGGCTCGACCGGTTGAATATGCCCTGTGCTGTCGATTTCGACTTCGATGGTTTGCAGCATTGCTGGCTCCAATGTTTCCGTGCGTCCGAGCATAGTACATCTGTTCCGGCTTTTGACGTGCTTCACACCCGGGGCGATTCGGCGCCAGTAACTGATTTATGACAGATTACAAATGTCCTACGAAGGCTCCGTTGCCGAGTGGTCTCCCGGCACGAGAGTGTCGACAGGGGTCATAGAGGTAATGGCGCCCTCCCCGGGAAACCCCGGTTTCAGGGCGCGACTCGCCGGGCCCGCGCCGCGGCCTCCTCGGCCTGGGGGATCCTGCCCCGCGCCTCCTCCGCCTGGGCGATGAGGCGCCAGTTGTCCCGCTGCAGCCCGGGCCGTCCCGCCGCCAGGGCGTTGGAGCGCTGGGCCATGGCCACCGCCTCGGGGTATTGCTGGCGGAACAGCTTGATGAGGGCCAGGCGGTGCCAGATCATGGGGTTCCTGGACTCGATGCGCACGGCGCGCTCCAGATTGGCCTCCGACAGGTCGAGCCGTCCCTGACCCTCGGCGTCACGGGCCTGCTCCAGCAGGGCGACCACCGCCGGTGAGGTGGGTGCCGCCGGCTGGGGGGCGGGGAAGCGGTCTCCAGCGGCGCCCGTCCGCTCGGCCGGCATGCCCCGCTCCTCCACCTCCGCCGGTGGCGCGGGCTCGGCTGCGCCGGTGGCTGTCGAGGGACGGCCACCGCCGCCGCGGTCCTCCACCGGCACGGGGGCCGTAGGCGTCACGCCGCACCCCCCCATCCCCAACACGGCCATCAGAATGCCGCAACCGAGGCCTGCGACCAAACCTTTATTTTGTTTTATATACATGGTCTTATTTCGTTTATCTCATTTAAATTACCAGGTTCGTATCGGAGGGTTCACGGCCACCATGAGTCCTCCTCCCCGCCCGGGCAGGGCGCGGCCGGCGGGCGCAATGCGGCGAGAAACGGCAAGCGTTCATCACCGCCACACGCTGCCGGAAGCCGGACCCGCCGGTCCATGTCAACGGCGTGCCAGGCCACATCCTCCGGCGTCGCCCCCGGCCAGGAGGCGGCATCCAGGCGGGCCATGAGCCCACTCCAGATCCACAACGCCCCCTGGGCGCCGGTGAGGCGGGCCGGCTTGTTGTCGTCCCGTCCCACCCACACCACCGCCTGGAGGTCGTCGCCGAAACCGGCGAACCAGCCGTCCCGCAGGTCGTTGGTGGTTCCCGTCTTGCCCACCAGACGCCGGCCGGGGCCGAGGCGCGCCGCGGCGGAATGGGCCGTGCCGCGTTCCACCACCGCCGCCAGGAGACTATTCACGATATACACGGGGCCCGGCTCGAAGGCCTTTTCCACGGACAGCCGATAACGGTTAAGGGCCCGGCCCTCGGCGTCCGTGATCTCTCGGATCGCCCGCAGGGGCATGCGGAAACCGCCGCTGGCCAGGGTATGGTAGAGGTGAGCCACATCCACCGGCGCCATGTCCACCGCCCCCAGCAACAGCGAAGGGTACAGGGGGATCTCCTGCTCCAGGCCCAGGCGCTCCAGGGCCCGCGCCACCTTGGGCAGGCCCAGGGCCATGCCCAGGTTCACGGTGGCGAGGTTGTAAGAGTGGATGAGGGCCTCGGCGAGCGCCACGGTGCCGTGTTCCTTCTGGTCGTAGTTGCGAGGCTGCCACACCTCGCCCCGGGGGGCCGTGATCTCCACCCGCGTGTCGTCCAGGGGGCTCAGGACATGATAGCCGCCGTTGCGCTCGAGAGCAGCGAGATAGACGCCCGGCTTGACCAGGGAGCCGATGGGGCGCCGGGCATCCAGGGCGCGGTTGAAGGCCGCCATCTCCGGATCCCGCCCCCCCACCATCGCCAGCACCTCGCCGCTGCCCGGATGGGTGACCACCACCGCACCCTGCAAGACCTCGTCCGCCAGCCCGTAGGCCTGCTCCAGACGCGGCAGGCCCCGGCTCAACGCCTCCTCCGCCCGCGCCTGTACCGTGGTATCCAGGGTCGTGAAGATGCGCAGGCCCGCGCTCTTGAGGTCCTCGTCGCGGTAGTCGCGGCGCAACTGGCGGCGCACCAGGTCGATGAAGGCGGGATGGGGCGAATCCTGGAGGCGGCTGCCATCGGCAAGCCCCAGGGGACGTGCGGCCGCCCGTGCGGCAGCAGTCGCCTCCACCACGCCCTCGCGCGCCAGGATGCCCAGGATCTGATCGCGCTTGTCCCGGGCCCGCTCGGGATGGCGTCGCGGGTCGTAGTAACTGGGCCCGCGCACCATGCCGATGAGCAAGGCATGGTGGGCCAGCTCCAGTTCCTCAAGAGGACGACCGAAATAGAAACGCGCCGCCAGGCCGAAGCCGTGGATGGCACGCCGCCCCTGCTGGCCCAGGAACACCTCGTTAAAATAGGCCTCGAGGATCTCGTCCTTGTCGTAGCGCAGCTCCAGCAACAGGGCCATGAACATCTCGTTGACCTTGCGCGTCAGGGTGCGCTCGCGGCTGAGAAAATAGTTCTTCACCAGCTGCTGGGTCAGGGTGCTGCCACCCTGTACCGTGCGGCCGGCACGCAGGTTGGCCCACAGGGCGCGGGCGATGCCAAAGGGGTCGATGCCGTGATGGCGGGCGAACTTGCGGTCCTCCACCGCCTGGATCCCCGCCACCAGTATCTCGGGCACCTCCTCGAGACGCACCAGCACCCGGTCCTCGTGATGGGCCGGATAGATACGCCCGATCTCCCGCGGCTCGAGGCGGGCCACCGCCACCGGGCGCCCCCCGTCGCCGGTGAGGCGGGCTATACGGTCGCCGTCCAGCTCCAGGGTGAGGCGGCCTGGCGCCTGGCGGCCGTCCCAGAAATCGAACTCCCGGGTGTAGATGGTGAAGCGGCTGCCGCTACGCTCGAACTGACCCGGCCGCCGTGCCCGGGACACGTCCTGATAGCCCAGATCGCGCAACAGTCGCTCCATATGGGCCGGGGCCATGGCCCGGCCGGCATAGAGTTCCACCGGCTGGGCATAGATGCGCGCCGGCAGGGCCCAGCGCCGGCCCTCGAATTCACTGCGTATGCGGCTGTCCAGCCAGGCCAGCTGGAGCATCAGGCCGACGCCCACCAGCACCGTCACGGCGCTGGTGAGCTTGATCCAGGGAAAACGCCGGGCCGCGGGCCGCCGACCCTTGCGAGGGGAGCGTCTTTTTGTCCGGGACTTCGCCATAACCGCCGTATTCTACCAGCGGTGCCGGGGCCGGCGGGCGGTTATTCTCTGGGGGTTTCATACGGCCGGAGCCGGCGGACCCTTGGCCGGGGCGGCGGCCGTCAGCGCCGCGCGATCAAGGGTCAGTTGAGATGTCGTCCCGCGGGGGTGTGAAGGCGCCTCAACAGCTCCGCCTCCCCGGGCTCGAGGCCGAAGGTATCGACCAGTTCCTTCTGATCCGCGCCGTTACGGGCTCTCTCGATGGCCTGGCGATAGAGCCGGCCCTGGGGTTCGACGCCGTCGAGATCATCCAGGCGATGCTGGGCCCCCCTCATACGCTGCTCCATGGCCCGCAGGCTGTCCCCCAATCCCCGCGCTCCGGCACACAGGGCCTGCAGGGTGCGTTCCTGATCCCGGATATGACGGCCCTGCTCCGCCACCCTGCGCGTCAGACGGCGCAAGCGGTGAGCGGTGACGAGCAGGGCGATGACCATCACCAGCAATCCTGTCAGTGCTACCGCATCGGGCAGATCAATCACCATGCGTCTTCTCTCCTCAGGCGTACTCGTCCACATGACCGCCCTTGTCGCCGTCATCGTCATGGCCGTCATCGGGGGGCGGCGGTGCCTGCCGGTGAGCCGGCGGGCGTCGATGCCTCCGGCGCCGCCCCTCCTCCGGTACGCCGCGGGAACGGTCCGTATCCTTGTGGATGGGCACCACCGGATAAACCGTGCCCAGGGGATGGATGTCCCGGGATTCAGCCACGGGTCCCGCCGGCAACGGTTGCCCGCACCCTGGCCATCAACCGGACCCACCCCACGATCATCCCGTGGCACGCAATCCCCTTGGCCCTCTCCCGCAACGCCAACATTCTGGCGACCCTCGCTTTACCCTATGGTCAAAGCATAGAACATGCCAGGGGCAGCGACTGGAGCGGCTCATTAGACAGGGATTCGTGGCGACGACGGTTCTTGGCGGCAGCCCCCGTTGCCCGTCATCCCGGGGCGGCGGGCGGAGCGCCTGGTGCCGGACCGCCATCGCCGCCCTGGCGCAGATTCTCCAGTCGCCGCAGATCGAGGGCCTTGCGGGTGTCCTCGTCGGCGGGGATGACGATCACCACGCGCCGGTTCCTGGCCCGTCCATCGGCGGTCTCATTATCGGCGATGGGCCGATACTCACCATAGCCGATGGCCATCATGCGGTCCGGCCTCACGTCGTATTTCATGAACAGGTGCACCACGCTGGCGGCGCGGGCCGCCGAGAGTTCCCAGTTGGAAGGATAGGCCGGTGTGTTGATGGGCACATCGTCGGTGAACCCTTCCACCTGGATGGGATTGGGAAACTGCTTCAGCAGGGTCGCCACCTCGCCCAGCACGTCCACCGCCTCGCCCTTGAGACGGGCGCTGCCGCTGTCGAACAGGATGCTGGTCTTGATCTCCAACTCAAGCCAGTCGTCCATCTCGCGGACGATGACCAGATCATCGTCGATGAGGGGCGACAACGCCTCCCGCATGCGTTCACCTAGATCCTCCACGGCCTCCATCTCGGCCCCGGGGCCCTGGGGATCCACACTCTCATCCACCTGATCCCCATCGCGCTTGAACCGCTCGTTGCCATCCTCCGCGGGACCGTGGCCCGCGACATTCGAGACCGAGGCATCGAGGCTGACCACCGCGGTGGGCGGTGCCTGACCCTCGGATACCGGCACCCGCACCTCCTCACCGATCTGGATGGGGGACAGGGAACGGGTATCGCCGGAGAATGCTGCAATGAGGGAATCGGACAGCACCCGGTACTTGCCCTCGTTAACGGACGATGTGGCATACATCACCACGAAGAAGGCGAACAGCAGGGTGATGAAGTCCGCATAGGAGACCAGCCACCGTTCGTGGTTCTCGTGCTCCTCCGGGCGTCGTCCGCGGCCCTTCATATCATGTAACTCCGCAGCCTGAGTTCGATATTCATGGGGTTCTCACCCTCGGCGATGGCGATCACCCCCTCGATAATCATCTGGCGATATTGGCTCTGTTTCTGGATGTAACTCTTGAGCTTGCTGCCGATGGGGAGAAATAGCAGATTCGCGAGCCCCACGCCGTAGATGGTGGCCACGAAGGCCGCCGCGATCCCCGACCCCAGGGCGCTCGGATCGGCGAGATTGCCCATCACGTGAATGAGGCCCACCACGGCACCGATGATGCCGATGGTGGGGCTGTAACCACCCATACCCTCGTAGAGCTTGGCGGCGGCGATATCCCGGTCCTCGGTGGTATACATCTCGACCTCCATGGTGGCTCGGATGGTATCCGGCTCGTTGCCATCCACCATGAGTTGCAGCGCCTTGCGGGCGAAGATGTCCGGCTCGTCCTCGCTCATGCCCTCGAGGCCGAGCAGTCCCTCCTTTCTGGCCACCTGGCTCCAGGAGACGATCTTCTCGATGGTCTCCTGGGCCGCCACCGCCGGCGGTTTGAACACCCACGGCAGGATCTTGAGGGCGCGCATGAAGGTGGGCGCCGGCGCCTGCAGCATGATGGCGCCGAAGGTGCCGCCGAAGACGATGACCAGGGCGGGGCCGTTGAGCAGGGTATGGAGATGCCCGCCCTCCAGGGCCTGGCCGAAAATGATGGCCCCGATGCCGAGCGCCAGCCCGAATATGCTTAAAAAGTCCACCTTATCCCTTGTCTTTCGTCTGCTTGCCGGGTCGCCGGCGGGAGCGCCGCAGGCCGCGCGATGCAACGCCCGCCACCCCCGAGGGGAAAACTGGCAGAATCAGGGCAAAATCTGCGCCAGTGTCGTTCATGTCCTTCGCCCACGGCGCCGGCGCCGCGCCCGCCTTGACCGCCGATTTTATGCTATGCCTCTGATTCACATAAGCTTCCCAGAAGCGACCTGGTGATTTCCCGCCGCCTTTGGCACGGATGAGAGAGATCGGGGGCGCCCCGGCACCGGGGTGTTCCCGCAGACCGTCAAAAAACCGTCCCCGCAAGACCACGAAGCTAACCAGGAGAACGGCGGCAATCGCCGAAACTGAAGGCAAGGGTTGTGACTGCGGTTAACTCTCATGGCGATACGCGCCACCCAAGATGATGAAAGAGGAGCGCGTATCGCCATGTTCGTTCCCTCACCCCATCCCTGTACTTCGGGCATCCTGCCCTTCGCCCCTTCGGGGCCGCGCCGAGGCGCGTTCAAATCCGTTCCCGACGGATTTGTCCCAGAGGGAGAGGGGGAGTTCGTGCTTCGCGTCTTTCACGTTAACTGGCAGTGGCATGGGCCACCGATGTATGGGCGCGCGGCCAGGAACGGGAAGGCGGCCCTGAAGGACAGGGATGGGGTGCGGACGGTGGACACGGTTCGGCCCCCCGGCGCCTCCCCGTCACGACCATCCAACCGCCCGCCGGCGACGTCAGGCCTCCCGCCAGTCGCTCATGCGGGCCTTGAGGCGCATCAGGGCCTGGCCGTGGATCTGACACACCCGGGATTCGCTGACCCCCAGCACCGCGCCGATCTCCCGCAGGTTGAGTTCTTCGTCGTAGTACATGGACATCACCAGGCGTTCGCGTTCCGGCAGGGAGGAGATGTTATCCGCCAGGCATTCCTTGAAACTGTCCATTTCCACCGACTCCGCCGGGCCCACGGTCCGACTCCCCAGGCCCTCGGTGATGGACTCTTCGCCCACGGTGAGATCCTCGAAGCTGAATATCTTGTGGCCCGAGGCGTCCTGCAGGATGTGATGGTAATCGCTGATGGAGATGCCGAGGCGCTCGGCTACCTCCGTGTCCCGGGCGTCCCGCCCCGCCTCGCCCTCGATGCTGCGAATGGCCTCGCTGACCTGACGCACCTTGCGGTGCAGGGAGCGGGGGGTCCAGTCGCTCTTGCGGATCTCGTCGAGCATGCTGCCGCGGATCCGAATGCCGGCATAGGTCTCGAAACTCGCCCCCTGGGTGGCATCGTAATTACGGGAGGCCTCGAGCAGGCCGATCATGCCGGCCTGGATGAGATCATCCGCCTGGACGCTGGGCGGCAGCCGGCTCATGAGGTGATAGGCGATGCGCTTCACCAGAGGCGCGTACTTGGTTACCAGCTCATCATGGGAACCCGCCTGGGCCTCCGTGTACATAGCCAAACCGCTCATGCCGCCCGCCTCGGTGAATTAAAATCCCCCTGATTGTACGAGGCGTTCCACGAAGAATTCCAGGTGTCCCTGAGATCGCTGGGGCCGCCGCCAGCGTTCGACGGTGCCCGCCACCTGCTCGAAGGCCTTGGCGGCAGGGCTACGGGGGAAGGCCTCCATCACGGCGAGCTGTTTCTGTACCGCCCGGCGCAGGTTGTCGTCATAGGGAACGCTGCCGGCGAAATCCAGGGTCACGTCGAGAAAGCGTTCCGTCACCCGCACCAGCTTCTGGAACAGCTGCAGGCCCTCCTGATTGGAGCGCACCATGTTGGCGAGGATATGGAAGTGGTCCTGGCCATGGTCGCGGTTCAACACCTTGATCAGGGCGTAGGCGTCGGTAATGGAGGCCGGCTCGTCACACACCACCACCAGCACATCCTGGGCGGCCACGGTGAAGCGGATGACGCTGTCGGAGATACCGGCCGCGGTATCCACGATGAACACGTCGGGTACCGCGGGCAGCGTGCTGAAGGCGTTGATGAGCCCGGCATGTTCGAGGGTGGACAGGGACACCATCCGTTTCACCCCCGAGGCCGCCGGCAGGATCTGCACCCCGGCCGGCCCCTCCACCATGATCTCCTCGAGGGTGCACTCGCCGTCCATCACATGGGACAGGTTGCGCCTCACCTGCAGACCCAGCAGCACATCCACGTTGGCCAGGCCGAGGTCGGCATCCATGAGCATGACCCGCTTGCCGGCCCGCGCCATGGCCACCGCCAGGTTCACCGACACGTTGGTCTTGCCCACACCGCCCTTGGCGCCGGTGACGGCGATAACCCGTACCGGCCGCCGTTCACCGAAGCCCTCGAGGCCCGCCGCTTGGCCGGCGACCAACTCAGGCGCGTCCATCGACGGTCCCCCCGGCCATGGCCAGCTCCGCCATCTCGTCGGAAAAGGCGGGCAGGGACTGCTTCATCCTCACCACCGCCCGCGTCACCAGATTGTGGGCCCGGGCCGGCTGGATGTCCTCGGGGACACGCTGGCCGTCGCTGAAATAGGCCACCGGCAGCTGGTACTCCGCCAGCGTCGAGATCACCGGCCCGAGGGACACGGCCTCGTCCAGCTTGGTCACGATACAGGCCTCGGGGTGCGCCACGCCGAAGGCCTTCACGCTCTCCCTGAGGGCGGCCAACTGGCTGCTGGCGGCCAGCACCATCAATGTCTGCACCATACCCAGACCCTCGAAATGTGCCGCCAGTTGATCCCGTACCCGGGCATCACGCTGGCCCATGCCGGCGGTGTCGATGAGCACCAGACGGCGTTCGTAGAGATCGTTGATGGCGGTCTCCAGTTCTTCCCGATTACGCGCCACCCGCACCGGGATACCCATGAGGCGCCCATAGCTGCGCAGTTGTTCGGCGGCCCCCACGCGGTGGGTGTCCATGGTGATGAGGCCCACCTGGTCCGGTCCGTTGGCGAGCGCGTAACGGGCCGCCAGCTTGGCCACGGTGGTGGTCTTGCCCACGCCGGTGGGACCGATGAGGGCGGCCACCCCGCCGCGGTCCACGAGGCTGTCGCCGCTGGTACGAATGCGCTGGGCGATGAGGGCCAGGGCGCGCTTCCACTGTCGCGACGCGTCCCCATCCTCCTCCCCGGTCTCCACCGCCACGCGGCGCGCGAGCTCGGGGCTCAAGTCCATCTGCAACAGCCGCCGCAGCAACGCCGCGCGGCTGGGCCGGCGCCGCCCCAGGTCGCCCCAGGCCAGGGCCGCCAGTTGATTCTGCAACATGTCGCGGATGGAGTGCACCTCTTCGCGCAGAGCGGATATGGACGGGTCCTGGCTCCATTCCACGGCCGCGGCAGCCGTCTCCCGCCCGGCCGATTCCTGCCGTGCCGGGGCCTGCTCGAGCGACGGCGATTCCGCGGCGTCTTCCGCCCGCGGGGCCTTGTCTTCGTGCCACAGCAGCGCCTCGTCGTAGTCCACTGCGGCCACCACCTCGATGCCCCCGTCCACCTTGCGGTTGGACAGGATCACCGCATCGGGACCCTGGGCCTCGCGCACCTTGCGGATGGCCTGGCGCATATCCTCGGCGAAGTAGCGTCTAATCTTCATTGGCGTATCAATCCCGGACTCCGCTGCTGGTCACTCACGCCCTCAGGCCGTCAGTGCCGCTTCACCGCCGATGGTGGCGACGATCTTCACCCGCCGATCATCCGGCACCTCGTTGTAGGACAGCACCTTCAGGGCCGGCGCGATCTGGCGCGCAAAACCCGCCAGCAGCGGTCGCAGGGCCTGGGCCACCAGCAGCACCGGGGTGCGGCCCTGGGCCTCCTGCTGGCTCACCACCTGGCCGATGGCCTGCTGGAGGTTCTCCGTCAGCCCCGGCTCCAGGCCCACGCCGTTCTGATTGGCGTTCTGCACTGCTTGTTGCAACAATTGTTCCAAGGATGGATTTATAGTAATGACATCAAGTTCATCGCTTATGCCACTGATCTCACTCACTATCATCCTGCCGAGCGCTTGCCGTACAGTGGCGGTGAGTTCGCCCGGATCCTGACTCTTCGCTCCCACGGCCGCCAGAGTCTCGGCGATGGTGCGGATATCGCGGATGGGGATGTTCTCCGCCAGGAGGTTCTTCAGCACCTTCACCACCACCCCCAGGGGCAGGGTCTTGGGCACCAGGTCCTCCACCAGCTTGGGCGCCGCTTTGGCCAGTCGATCCAGCAGTTGCTGGGTCTCGTCATAGCCCAGCAGTTCCTGGGACTGGTCGAGCAGGATCTGGTTGATGTGGGTGGCGATGACCGTGGCGGCATCCACAACCGTATAGCCGTAGGTCTGGGCCTGGTCCCGCTGTTCCCCGGTGATCCACACCGCCTCCAGGCCGAACACCGGATCCGTCGTCTTCTGCCCTTCCAGGCTGCCGAACACCTGGCCCGGATTGATGGCCATCTCGCGGTCGGGCAGTACTTCGGCCTGGCCCACGGTGACACCCATCAGGGTGATACGGTAGGCGTTGGGCGCCAGGTCGAGATTATCGCGGATATGCACCGGCGGGATGAGAAAGCCGAGGTCCTGCGAGAGCTTCTTGCGCACCCCCTTGATGCGCCCCATCAATTCGCCGCCCTGCTTCTTGTCCACCAGGGGGATCAGCCGGTAACCGATCTCCAGTCCCAAGGGGTCCACCGCCCCCACGTCTTCCCAGCCCAGGTCCCGGGATGAGGGTTCCTCCACCGCGGCCGGCGGTACCGCCTCGGCCTGTTCGGCCGCCTTGTTGCGCTCGGTGATACGCCAGGCCCCGTAGCCGGCGAGTATGGCGAGACTGAGGAAGGCCACGTTGGGCATGCCCGGCACCACGCCCATGGCCCCCAGGACCGTGGCCGTGACCGCCAGCCCCCGCGGATTCTGGAACAGGTTTTCGATGATCTGGTGGCTGACGTCGTGGGTGGTAGAGACCCGGGTAACCATGATGGCCGCCGACGAGGCCAACAACAGGGACGGGATCTGGGCCGCCAGGCCATCGCCGATGGTCAGCAGGCCATAGACCTGGAAGGCCTCGCCAATGGACAGGTCATGGCGCATGGTGCCGATGACCACGCCGCCGATCAGATTGATGATGAGGATCAGGATACCCGCGATGGCGTCGCCGCGGACGAATTTGCTGGCGCCATCCATGGAACCGTAGAAATCGGCCTCCTGGGCCACCTCGGCGCGCCGTAATCGCGCCTCCTCCTGGTCGAGGATGCCGGCATTGAGATCGGCGTCGATGGCCATCTGCTTGCCCGGCATGGCATCCAGGGTGAAACGGGCGCTCACCTCAGAGACGCGCCCCGCGCCCTTGGTCACGACCATGAAGTTGATGATGATGAGGATGATGAACACGACGAAGCCCACGGCGTAGTTGCCGCCGATGACGAAGCCGCCGAAGGACTCGATGACCGTGCCCGCCGCGCCGGGGCCGGTGTGACCGTCGAGGAGGACGATGCGGGTGGAGGCCACGTTGAGGGACAACCGCAACAGGGTGGCTACCAGCAGCAGGGTGGGAAAGGAGGAGAAGTCCAGGGGACGTCTGTTGTATACCGCCGCCAGCAGCACCAGCAGGGCCAGGGAGATGTTGAAGGTGAACAAGGCATCCAGCATCACGGGAGCCAGGGGCACCACCATCATGGACAGCATGACCACGATGAGGATCGGCGTACCCAGCCCGTTGCCGAGCAGATGACGCAGTTGGCCCAACCACTGTTCCGGATTCATGGGACCTCGGTCCTCCTCAGTCTCTTCTTCCGCGGGCGCCGCCGCGACCGCCACTGTTATCATCCGGCAGCGGCAGGTCCGCAGGATTCAACGGCGCCGGCGGCGGTCCGCCCTGTTTTCGATAACGGCGCAACTGGAAGACGTAGGCCAGCACCTGGGCCACCGCCTTGTACAAACGCGCCGGGATCTCCTGCTCTAGCTCCGTGGTGTGGTAGATGGCACGGGCCAGGGAAGGCGCGCTCACCAGCGGGATGCCGTGCTCCACGGCCACCTCCCGTATCCTCATGGCCATGAGGTCCTGACCCTTGGCTACCAGGCGGGGGGCGGCCATACGTTCGGCGTCGTAGCGCAGGGCCACTGCATAATGGGTGGGATTGGTGACGATGACGTCCGCCTTGGGCACCTCGCCCATCATGCGCCGCGTGGCCGCCTCCAACTGCAACTGGCGGATCTTCTGCTTGATCTCGGGCTTGCCTTCCGTGTCCTTGTTCTCGTCCTTCACCTGCTGTTTGGTCATGCGTAGTTCACGATTGTGGTTCCAGATCTGGAACGGCACGTCCACCGCCGCGATGATGATCATGGCGGCGCTGAGCACCAGCAGATTCCAGCCGATGAGCCCGACCGCGTCGGCCATGGCCGCTTTGTCATCCAGTTGGCCGAGAGCCATGAATTCCCACACCTCAGACCACAGGAGGGCGACGGCCACCACCAGCACCACCACGAACTTCGCGAGGGCCTTGACCAGTTCCATGAGGCCCTTGGGGCCAAACATGCGAGCCAGCCCCTTGGCCGGATCCATCTTCGACCACTTCCAGCTCAAGGGATCCAGGGAAAAGGCGATGCCGCCCAACATGGACGGTAACAACAGGGCCGCCACCAGGACGGCCAGCATCAGGGGTGCCATGACTTCGATGGCAACCCTCACGCTGGCCCCCAGATAGACGCCGAGGCGACTCACGTCCCGGGTATCGGCGCGCTCCAGGGCGAGCCCACCACTCATGACATCGGCGAGCCCCTCCACAATACCGCCGCCGGCGAGGAACAGCATGGCCGCCCCCGCCATCAGCACACCGGTGGTGTCCAGTTCCTTCGAGCGCGCCACCTGGCCCTTCTCGCGGGCCTTTAATAATTGCCGCGGCGTGGGTTCTTCGGTCTTTTCCTGTGAGTCCTCCTGTTCCGCCATGATCAACCGGCTCCAATCAGGGCATCGAGGAACTCGAGGGCGCTCTCAATCAAGGGTTCCATCTGTCTCACGAAGAGCGGCAAAGTAAAGAAAACGACACCCAGGCCCATCATCAGGGTGATGGGAAAGCCCACGGAGAAGATATTGAGCTGGGGGGCGGCCCGGGTCATGACGCCGAAGGACAGATTCACCACCAGGAGCGCGGCGATGGCCGGCAGGGCGAACATCACCGCCGAAGTGAACACCCAGCCCATCTGGGCCACCAGGGCCCACAGGCCGTCGGCCCCCAGCCCCTGCTGCCCCACCGGCAACACCCGGAAACTCTCCACCAGGATCTCGATGGCCACCAGGTGGCCGTTGATGGCCAGGAACACCAGGGTGGCCAGGATGATGTAGAACTGCCCCAGCATGGGCATCTGCACCCCGCTGTTGGGGTCCACCAGGGAGGCGAAGTGGAGTGCCATGTGCTGGGCGATGACCTGCCCCACCAGCTCGAACACCACGAATATGAGGCGGATGGCGAAACCCATGGCGAGCCCCACCACCACCTGATGAAAGGTGATCACCAGCCCCGCCGCGGAAACGGCCGACACGTCCGGAGGGGGCGGCAGCAGCGGCGCCACCAGCAGGGTCAGCACCAGGGCGAGCCCCGCCCGCACCCGTGGGGGCACATGAACGGCGCTGATCACCGGCATCACGGCGAACATGGCGCTGATCCTCACCAGGGGCCACATGAAACCCATGATGAGGGGCGTCAGCTCCGCGAGGGAGAACTGCATCGGCATATCGCCTCTCCGACCGTGATGTCGTCTGCCCGCTCAACCGATCACGTAGGGTATGCTGTGGTACTGGCGCAGGGTGAAATCCATGACATAGTCCAGCATCCACGGGCCCGCCGTCGCCATTACCGCCAGCGCTATCAGCAGCTTGGGAAGAAAGCTCAGGGTCTGTTCGTTGATCTGGGTGGCGGCCTGAAACATGCTGATCAGCAGCCCTACCATCAACGAGGGCACCAGTACGATGAGGATGAGCACCGAGGTCACCAACAGGGTCTGCTGGCCCGCCTCCATTACCAGTTCCGGGGTCATGGGCTTCCTCCTGAGCACGGGCGACTCATACGTAGAAACTGGTTGCCAGGGTCCCCATCACCAGGGCCCAGCCGTCCACCAGCACGAAAAGCATGATCTTGAACGGAAACGAGATGATGAGGGGCGACAGCATCACCATGCCCATGGACATGAGGACACTGGCCACCACCAGATCGATGACCAGGAACGGCAGGAACATCAGAAAACCGATCTGGAACGCGGTCTTGAGTTCGCTGGTGACGAAAGCCGGCATGAGCAGGGAGAAAGGCACGTCGTCCCGGTCCAACAGTGGCTCATGGCCCGCGATGTCGGCGAACAGTTTCAGATCCGTCTCCCGGGTCTGGGCCAGCATGAACCGGCGCAGGGGGCCGGCGGCCCGCTGAGCTGCCTCCTGGAACCCGATCTCCTCGGCCATGTAGGGCTGGAAGGCGTCGTCGTGGATGGCCTCGAACACCGGCATCATGATGAACAGGGTGAGGAACAGGGCCAGCCCCACCAGCACCTGACTGGACGGGGTCTGGGCGGTACCCAGGGCCTGGCGCAGGATGGCCAGCACCACGACGATGCGGGTGAACGACGTCATCATGATGACGGCGGCCGGCAACAGGGTCAGCACCGTCATCAAGAGCAGGATCTGGATGCTGATGGAGTAGGTCTGCCCGCCGTCGCCGCTGCTGGTCACCGCGAGAGCGGGCAGCCCGGGCTGGGCCGCGGCCACCACCGGTAGGGCCAGCAATACCCCCGCCACCAGCAGCCTGCTATACACCACCCTTCTCCCGTGTCTTGCGGCGCCCGAGGGCCTCGGCCAGTTGGTGCGCAAAGGGTCCCCGACCGGGGGCGGACGGCGCCTCGTCCTCGGGCAGGGGTTTGTCGAGCACGTGCAGGGTCTGGATGCGGCCGGGCGTCGTGCCCACTACCAGCTGGGTGTCTCCCACCTTGATTAACACGATGCGTTCCCGCGGCCCGAGGGAGAGCCCCCCGAGGACCCTCATGCGGCCGTTCATGGTGGGTTGCAGCCGGAACACCTGGCGCAACAGCCAGGCCAGGCCGAAGATCAGCAGCACGATGGCCGCGAGACCCATCACCGTTTGCACCATGTGGCCGGGCAAGCCCGCCCCGGCCTGGGGGACCTCGGCGGCGCCCGCCAGCAGCGGCCAGGACGCGGACAGGCCGCAGGCCATGATCCGGGATGATGTCAGGTGATGGATTCCCATGGCAGCCTCTAGCGCAGTTTCTTGATCCGTTCCTGGGCGCTCATGACATCCGTGAGCCGTACGCCGAACTTGTCGTTCACCACCACCACCTCGCCATGGGCGATGAGGGTACCGTTCACCATCACGTCCATGGGCTCGCCCGCGAGGCGATCCAGTTCCACCACCGAGCCCTGATTGAGTTGCAGCAGATTGCGGATGCTCAAGCGGGTGCGCCCGATCTCCATGGACAGAGTCACCGGAATGTCGAGCACCGACTCCAGGTTGATCTCGCTCGCCGCCTGGCCGGGCTTGGCCGGCTCTTGCAGATCGGAGAATCCCGCATGCGCCGCCCGGTCCAGATCCTCCGACTTGCTCTTGCCGGCCCCATTGGTGCCCTGCTCATCCAGGGCGCTCTCCCATTCGGCCGCCAGATCCTCGTCGTCGGTTTTCTTGTCCTGCTCGCTCATGGTCTGTTACCTCTGGCGGTGGCGGCGGAGACCTCCGGCGACGAGACCTCCTTGGGCAAGTGCAGGGCCGTCTCCACCTGCAACGCCAGGCTGCCGTTGTGGACCCCCGGACGGGCACGGAATATGGGGATGTCCTCCACGCTGGCGAGCACCGTATCGGGAAAATCGATGGGGATGATGTCGCCCTTCCTGAGATCGGCCACCTGACGCAGAGTCAGTTGCGCTTCCGCCAGGGAGGCCTTGAGGTCGACATTGGCGGTGAATATCTCCTCTTTCAGGGCATTGGCCCAGCGCGCATCCTGATCGCTGCGGTCACTCTGCACGCCGGTGTCGAGCTGGTCCTTGATGGGCTCGATGGTCGAGTAAGGGATGGTGATATGGAGGTCGCCGCCTCCACCATCCAGCTCGACGTGAAAGGACGAGGTCACCACTACTTCGCTGGGACTAACGATATTGGCGAACAGCGGGTTCACCTCGGAGTTCTGATAGTCGAGGTCGATGGCCAGCACCGGTGACCAGGCATTGGTCAGATCCTTGAACACCAGGTCCAACACCATCTGCACGACGCGGCGCTCGGTGGGTGTGAAATCCCGTCCCTCGATCTTGGTATGGAAGCGCCCCGTACCACCGAAGAAATTCTCCACCAGCAGGAACACCAGCTTGGGATCGAACACGAACAGTGAAGTGCCCCGCAGCGGCCTGATTTTCACCAGATTCATATGGGCGGGCATGAACAGACTGTGGACATACTCGCCGAACTTCAGCATTTGCATGGTGCCCACGGAGATCTCGGGCGAACGGCGCAGGAAGTTGAACAGACTCACCCGGAACAGGCGCGCGAAGCGCTCGTTGATCATCTCCAGGGTAGGCAACCGTCCCCGGACGATGCGATCCTGGCTGGTGAAGTTGTAGGACTGGGCCTCCCCCTCGGCGGCCTCGTCGCCTTCGGTATCCACGTCGCCATCGTCGACGCCGTAGAGCAGGGCGTCGATCTCGGCCTGGGACAGGATGTCGGTGGTACTCATCTCCCGGCCCTTTACTGCATGACGAAAGTGGTGAAGAGCACGTCTTCGACCCCGGCCTTGCCGGTGGCCTCCTCCACCACACCGCGGATGCTGTTCACTATTTCCTGTTGCAGGCGTTCCTTGCCCTTACGGTCCGCGAGGTCCTGGGAAGTCTTATCCCCCAGCAACAACACCAGATTGTTGCGGATCACCGGCCCATGGTTCTTGATGGCCTGCTCCACCGCCGGGTCCCGGGTCAACACCTGCATGGCGATCTGCAGGTACTTGGCCCGGCTCTCGCCCTTGAGATTCACCGTGAACGGCGGGTCGAGAGTCACGTAGATGGCGGGTCTGGGCGGCTTGGCCGTCGCACCCTCCTCGCCCGTCGCCGCCGTTTCGTCACCGCCGGACAGCATGCCGCTGAAGTAGATGCCCGCCCCACCACCGGCGAGCACCAGCACCAGTACGATGCCAATGACGATGACGAGTCGCTTACGGCCACCGCCGCCGCTCTCCGCCAGTTCCAGTTCTTCTTCCTGTTCCGGTACTTCAGCCATGGCAATCTCCAACGAGTTAGAACATCAATAGCAAGGCATGTGCCAGCAAAAAAACCACATAAGAATCATAAGGTAACGCTATCCGCTCGGGTCGGCCGTCGGTTATTTGACAGTCCGCTCCGATCCAGGGGCCGTGTCGCGCCAACGACCGGTCGGCCGGTCGGCCGCCGCAGCGAGTCGCCGCGAACCCCATGACGAGGGCAGCGGGATCGCTGCCTCTCTTAACGGTAGAGGGAAGATAAAGCTGAAGCGCCCCGTCGGCTGCCGAGAGCACCTGGCCTGCCCTGCTATTCGGATCGATCGGCGCGCTGGTCGGTTGCTCCCGGCAACCGACATCCCGCCAACACCCATATCCCCGGCAGCCGCCCGGTCCCCGCGGGAGCCGTGGCGGCCGGGATCAGGCACAATAGTGAATTCTCCAAGGCCTGACCTACACGATACAGATGAAGATACCCAAGGAACTTTTACCCCTCATCGAGGATGGCATCATCGATGAGGTGCTGTGTGCCCTCAAGAGCGGCAAGGAGGCCTCCGTGTATACCGTGCGCGCAGGCCAGCGAGTGCTGTGCGCCAAGGTCTACAAGGACATGGAGCAGCGCAGCTTCCAGGCGCGGTCCCGCTACCAGGAGGGGCGCAAGTCCCGCGGCAGTCGCCAGGCCCGGGCCATGGAACACGCCACCCGCTACGGCCGGCGCCAGCAGGAGGCCGAGTGGAAGACCACCGAGGCCGATGCCCTCTATCGTCTGGCCGCGGCCGGGGTGCGGGTACCCGAGCCCCATGGCTATTTCCAGGGTGTGTTGCTGATGGCCCTGATCACCGGCGAGACGGGCACCATCAATCCGGCACCGCGCCTGGTGGATTGCCATCTCAGCCCCGGGGAGGCCGTGGCGGCTTATGATTGTCTGGTGCGGGATGTGGTGGCCATGCTATGCCTGGGGCTGATCCACGGCGACCTGTCGGAATACAACGTGCTGATGAGCGGCGACGGGCCAGTGATCATCGACCTGCCCCAGATGGTCAGCGCCTCGGGCAACAACGCGGCCCGGGAAATGTTACTACGGGACGTCCACAACCTGCGCGACAGCCTCGCCCGCTTCGCGCCGGAGCTTGGCGACACTCAATACGGCGAGGAGATGTGGGCCCTCTATGAAAAGGGCACCCTGGTGCCCGAGACCATCCTCACGGGCCGCTTCCACTTCGATGAACACGTGGCCGACGTCGCCGGCGTGCGCCTGTCCATCGAGGACGCCCGCCGGGAGCACGCCATCCGCGAGTTGGGACGGGAAGCGGCGCGGGGCGACTGAGGCCTGGGGCCGGGCCGCCATGGCCCGCCGCTCTGGCCCGCCGCCCTGGCCTCAGACCGCGGCGCAACCGCGGATGAGGTCCGCCATCAGGGGCGAGGCCCCGATGTGGGGGGTGACGCTGATATCCGCCTCGGGATGGGCCCGGCCCGCCTCCTCCACCAGCCGCGGGATGTCGTTCACCACGTGGGTACCCGCGGCCAGGAAATAAGGCACCACCACCACCGAGCGCGCACCCTGGTTGATGCAGCAGCGGATGCCGTCGGGAATGGAGGGCGCCGTCAGTTCCAGGAAGGCGGTCTCGATGATATCGAAGCTCTCGCCGAGAGCCTCGTCGAGGCGCCGGGCCAGGGCCGTCACCTCCTCGTTGGAGGCCTTACGCCGACTGCCGTGGGCCACCAGTAGCAATGCCTTCATGTCCTCGGGTCCTGTGCCGCTCTGCTCCAATGATGGGGCCGGATCCTAGCCGCCTTGGACGTCCTGAAACACCTCGGGATTTCGGGACAATCCCTGTGCCCGGCCTCGGTCCACCGCCGAACCGCTTGCTCCGCCCAGCAGCAGGGACAGGGTCTCCGCATCGGGCGGGCCCGCCTCGGTGGCCGTCACGTAGGCCTCGAAGCGCTGCTTGATGCTGCGCACGTAATGGGCGGTCTCGCCGCCCCGCACCCAGCCATGGCGGGCCTTCCCCGCATACTTCTCCTTGGACAGCAGGCGTATGGCCTGCTCGACGTTGTCGAACCAGCGGTTGGGGTCCCAGCCCTTCTCCGCCGCCAGGCGGCGGGCGTCATAGACGTGGCCGTGACCGGCATTGTAGGAGGCCAGGGCGAACCAGGTGCGATCCGCCACCGGCAGCTCGGCATCGAAGCGTTCCCGCAGCCAGTCCAGGTACTTGATACCGGCGTGGATAGAGGCCTCGGGATCATCCAGATCCTTGAAGCCCAACTGCTCGGCGGTGCGCGGTACGATCTGCATCAGCCCCCGCGCCCCCGCCAGGGACTCGGCGTCGGGTCTGAAGCGGCTCTCCTGGTACATCTGGGCCACCACCAGCCGCCAGTCGAAGCCATACTGGCGGGCGTATTTTTTGATGAAGTCGTCGTAGGGGGAGAGCCGGCCCTGCTCCAGCAGTTCCACCCGGCCGAGGGCCAGGCGCCGGACCTGCTTTTCGTTGGTGAAGTACTTCTTGTAGAGGACGTTGTAGAGCACGCCCTTGAAGGATTTCTTGATGAAGGCGTTGAGGGCGGCCAGCAGTTCCTCGTCCTCCGCCCGCACCGCCACCGCGTGGGGGCGCTCCAGGCCGAGGGTGAAGGCGGAGGCCACGTGCACGCCGTTGGCCAGCTCGATATCCAGCAGGTGCGCGTCGGCCAGGGTGAGGTCGTAGTCACCACTGGCCACGCGGCCGATGATTTCCTCGGTCTCCATGTCCTCTGGAGCGGGATGCAGTGTGATCTCCACGCCCAGTCGGCGCAGCCCCATGAGCTGGTTCCATTGGCCACTGGATTGCCGCACCACGAAGGTCCGGCCATCCAGTCCCGTCACATCGGACAGCGGGTCGTCCGCCCGCTTGACCACGTGCAGGGGGGCGTAGTGGTAGGGCCGCGTGTAGGCCAGGCCGTCGTGCTCATGACGTTCCTGGGGCACCAGGAATCCCGCCGCCATGTCGCCGCGCCCCTCCTTCAACCACCGATACATGGCCTCGTGAGAGGGCGGCACCACCACCTCCAGGCGCACTCCCAGATCCTTGGCGAAGGCTCGGGCCATCTCGTACTCGAAGCCCACGAGTTCGCCCCGCCACAGGAAATAGGAGGCCGCATTGTTACGCAGCAGGACGCGGATGCGGCGGCGTTTCTTGAGGCCCGGCAGGTCCTCCTTGTACTCGTCGTAGCCGAAATGGGTGAGGGCCTTGGTATGAAGGAAATCATCCAGCGCCCGGCGCAGTTCCTCGGCATCCTTGCGGATCCCCCAGGCGATGGCACGCTCCTCGGAGAGGTCGAAGGCGGCCCGGATATCATCGCGGTAGCCCAGATACATCTGTACCACGTTGCTGTCGCGCACCGTTGCGGCGACCCGGCCGCCGGCCACCAGGTCGATGACATCCTCGTCCCGCAGACCCTGGGGGGCGGCGGTGAGGACGATACCCGGGTATTCGTCCTTGAGGGCGGTCATGGTGTCCCAGAAGCTGCTGCCGCGCTCCACCAGCACGGTCCGGCCCACCAGATCGGCAGGGCCCTTGATGGTGTTGTTGCGGCTGCTCACCACCAACTGCTCCACCACGTGGTCCACGGGTACGGAGAAGCCGATGCGCTCCTTGCGGGCCTCGGTGACCGTCAGGTTGGCGGCGATGACGTCGCCTTCCCCAGCCTCCAGGGCCTCCAGCAGGTTGGCAATGCCGGCGACGGGCACCACCTCCGCTTCCAGCCCGAGGGTGGCCGCGAAGGTGGCGGCGAGCCGCTCCTGCGCGTCCACTGGAGAGCCGGCCCGGGGCAGATAGCGATTGCCCTCGTAGTTGGGGGGCACGAGGATGCGCAACCGCCCGCGGTCCATGATATGCGGCAGGTCCTCACCCCGGGACGCGCCACCGGCAGCCTCGGTATCCTCGGCCATCGGGCCCTTCATGCCCACCAGGATCAGCAGCAGCACGGCCATGGCCAGGAGGGGATGGTGAGGACGCATTATAGTGCTAGTTCGGACCGGCGGCTGGGGTTCAAGGGATGCCCCGGAGTCTAAACCCGGCCCGCCGTGGGCTCCACTTCACCACGTTTTGCTAATAAGGCACCCGGCCCGGTGGGTTTATGCGCCCGTCACCGGCGGCCATCCGGGTCTCGCGCCGTGGCCCCTTCAATCCCCGCCGCGTCCCTGGGCCCCTCGGGAACAGCGGGTACCCGCGGCCGATCCGCGAGATGGCCATAGGGCGGCTCGCTCTCCAGCCGGGAGTCCAGCACCGCCGTGCCTACGGTGAAGTGGTACAGATCCTGATAGCGTGTCGTATCGAGCCCGAGGGCCTCGTGCACCAGGTCATCGAAGTAGCAGCCGATGCCGGTGCCCTGGACGCCGGCGGCCTCGGCCTCGAGGTAAAGGACCTGACCCATGAGGCCTGCCTCCCAGAAGCGTCGCCGGTAGCGCCAGGGCTGACCCTGGATGTCATCGAAGCGGGCCAGCATGGCCAGGGAGAAGGCGGAATCGGCGGCGATGTCCTGCTGGCAGGACACCGTGGCCGCGAAACCGCGGGTATCCCCAAGCCCCAGCAGAAACAGGGGCAAATGGGCCGGACAACCGGGCACCGCAGACCACTGCCAGTCGGGAGCCATGGCAGCCGCGAGGCGGTCACGTTCGCCGGCATCCCGCACCAGGCCATACACCCCGGGCTCCAACCCCGCCACCCGGTGCACGAAGAACACCGGATGCACCGCGGGGGCGTCCCGGGTGAGAGTCCAGGGCGGCACGGGCCGCGGCATCAGGGCATCCACCATGCGGAAAAAGGCCCGAGCATCGATGCCGCTCACGCCATCGAAGGCCTGGGCCGAGCGCCGGCGGCGCACCAGGTGGGACACGGCCAGGGACGACACGGGCGGAAGGGGCGGCAGGGCTGGCCATGGTGCCGGGGTGGCGGCCCGCTCCGCAGGCTTGACCGTAGCCGCCGCCACCGCCGGGATATCCCGCCACTCGCGGTGTTCGCGGCTCAGTGCGTTGGCCCGGCCCTGCCACGGCACCCCCGCCAGAGCGCCCAGCACCTCGTCCATCGCGGGAGGTTCGCCCGCTCCTATCCACAGCAAGGCCTCAGGGGTCTCGTGGTCCCCCGGGGGGGAATCTCCCGCCCGGTCCACACCCGTGAGAGCGGCGATGGCCTCGTCTCCCCAATGGTCCAGCAGGCGCGTCGGCCAACCCAGGGCGGCGGCCCCATAACCGAGAGCGGCCAGGGCATGGCCGCAGTCGTGCTGGCAGTAACGGAAGGCCCGCATGCCGTACTTCCAGGCCTCGCGCCAATGGATGCCGGTGAGGGCCACCAATACCCCATCCGGCCAGGAAAACGGGGCACCGGCGCGCCGTTCCAGGCCATGGTCGTGGGGCCGATAGTGGTATACCCCGGCGTCCAGGCCGGCCACGGCGGAAGTGATGAGATATCCTTCCGTAGGATGGAGATTGCCGCTGGACGGATTGCAGCGCAGGGCCCAGCGGTTGCCGCGGAAGGACTTCCAGTCGGCGAGGCCCAAGGCCAACTCCAGCAGGTGGGCCAGGTTGTCGCGGGTGAAGGGTCGTGCCGCCACGGTCTGCGGCCGGAACAGATCGTCATAGGCCACCGGCAGCTCGCCTGCGAGCAGCGGCAGTTCCACCCGGGGCGCGCCCTCGTAGTGACGGAAGGGGTCGGGCTGGTTGACCCAGTCGAGGCGCCCCGGTCCCGGCGCCATACGTTGGGGGTGATGTTTTGAAAGTTCGTGATAGTGATTCAGGGTCTCGTTCATATCACCATGGTGGCCCAATGGGGGACCGGGAAATACCGGGCCCGAACACGGTAATCCACAAACATGGTGAATGGTGAATGGTGAATGGTGAATGGTGAATGGTGAATGGTGAATGGTGAATGGTGAATGGTGAATGGTCAGGAGTGTAGTTGTTGGGATGGAACGATGCGTAACCACGATTTCGAGACCTGATCCGGATCGGCAAGGCCCGTTGTCAGGCGGCCATCAGCCTGACCGGAAAGGTTCGTTCCCGCCGGCAGCGAGCAGGTCGGTCACCGCCCGCGGAATGGCCGCGTCCAGCCAGTAGCGCGCGGCGCCGGATGCGGAGCCGGTTACGAAGCCCACGTGGCCGCCGTGGCGGGCCAGCTCGAGCCCCACCCCCGGCCCGAGATCCTTTTCACCGGGCACGTCCTCGGGGTACATGAAGGGGTCGTCCAGGGCGTGGATGATGCGGGTGGGTATCACGACCCGCGGGATAAAGTGGCAACTGCTACAGCGATGGTAGTAGTCGTCGGCACCGGCGAAGCCGTGCAGCGGGGCGGTGATGGCATCATCGAACTCGTATAGGGTGGTCAGCCGGTGAAGGTCCACCGTGAACGGCATCTCCACCACGGCAGCCTTGCGGCGGTAGGAGCGCTTGAGCCCAACCAGCAGGTGGCGGCCATAGAGGCGCGACGCGCCCTGCTCCAGCCGCGCCGCCGCGCGCCACAGGCGAAAGGGCACCGATACCGCCACCGCCGCCCTAAGCAAGGCCCCTTCCCCTTCCTCCCCCAGGTATTTCAGTAACAGGTTGCCGCCCAGTGAGAACCCCACGGCGGCGGCCGGGCGACGGCCGTGGCTGTCCAAGTGTCCGAGGACCTCCGCCAAGTCCTCGGTGGCGCCGGAGTGATAGCCGCGGGCCAGCCGGTTGGGCTCGCCGCTGCAGCCCCTCAGGTGCATGAACACCGTATCGAAGCCGTGACGGTCGAGGGCGGCCAGGGTAGGCGTGACGTAGTGGGACCTCAGGGAGCCCTCGAGACCATGGATGACCAGCACCAGGGGCCGATCCCCCTGTCTATACCACACCAGGTCGATGAAATCCCCGTCCGCCAGTTCCACTCGCTCCCACCGGCCCTCAAGAGCCAACCGGGTCCGGAAAAAACTCGGCCACAGGGTCTGCAGATGGGGCGAAGGCAACCACCATGCCGGCCTGAAAGATCCTCGATTCACGATACAATGGGCTCCTGCTGCGATACTCGTGAACGTGAAAGTCGCGAAGCACGAACTCCCCCTCTCCCTCTGGGACAAATCCGTCGGGAACGGATTCGAACGCGCCTTGGCGCGGTCCCCAGGGCGAAGGGCGAAGGGCGAAGGGCGAAGGGCGAAGGACAGGATGCCCGGCGTACAGGGATGGGGTGAGGGAACGAGCGTGGCAATCTCGACCGCGACGAGCAACAAAAACAATGCCTTGCCGACGATTCCCAAACACTTTCATCGACGGGGTGTTAATCCTTGCCACCTTCACCATACTAAGCGGTTGAAAAAACGGACCTTCTGCCATGAGTACTGAAACTGACTGTGTCATCGTCGGCGCCGGGCCCTGCGGCCTGTTCCAGGTGTTCGAACTGGGTCTGCTCGGCATCCATGCCAACGTGGTGGACTCCCTGCCCTACACCGGCGGCCAGTGCACCCATCTGTATCCCGACAAGCCCATCTACGACATCCCCGCCCTGCCCGTGTGCGGGGCTCGGGAGCTGGTGGAACGGCTGGAGAAGCAGATCGCCCCCTTCAGCCCCACCTTTCACCTGGCCCAGGAGGTGGTCCAGTGCGCCCTCATGGAGGACGGACGCTTCCACGTGGCGACCTCCAGGGGTACCGAGTTTCATGCCCGCACCGTCATCATCGCCGGCGGCGTCGGCTCCTTCCAGCCGCGCCCCCTGCGGGTGGAAGGAGCGGAGAGATACGCCGGGGACACCATCAACTACGCCGTCCGGGACCGCGACAGGTACGCGGGCAAGCACCTGATCATCCTGGGCGGCGGCGACTCGGCCCTGGACTGGACCCTGGACCTGGTGAACGTGGCCGACCGCCTCACCCTGGTGCACCGGCGCGAAGGCTTCCGCGCCGCCCCCGCCTCCGTCAATCACATGAAGGAGCTGGTGGAGCAGGGGCGCATGGACCTGGTCACCGGCAAGACCGCCGCCCTGGTGGAGAGGGACGGCCGCCTGGCCGGTCTCGAGGTAAAGGATGCCCACGGCGAGGTACGCACGGTGGAAGGCGACGAGGTCCTGGTGTTCTACGGCCTGTCCCCCAACCTCGGGCCCATCAAGGAATGGGGCCTCAAGCTCAACAAGAACCAGATCGTGGTGGACACCGCCATGTTCCAGACCAGTGTGCCCGGCATTTTCGCCGTGGGCGACATCAATTTCTATCCGGGCAAGAAGAAGCTCATCCTGAGCGGCTTCCACGAGGCCGCCCTGGCCGCCTTCGCCGTTCAGCACTTCATCGACCCGGAGAAAAAGCAGTTCCTCCAATACACCACCACCAGCCCCGCCATGCACGAGCGCCTGGGGGTGGACGGCTCAAGCGTGGGCAAACACTAGGCCAAGCGCTGGACGAGGCGCGCTTGCCACGCGTCCCCACGAGACCCGCGTCGCCGTGGCCGAACAAGGCCAGGGCGGCTCGTTCAGCTTTTCCCAAGATACCCGAGGTAAACCATGAAGACCTGGCAATGCACCATTTGCGGATTCATCTACGACGAGGCCGAGGGCCTGCCCGACGAGGGCATCCCCCCCGGCACGCCGTGGGAAGACATCCCCGAGGACTGGCAATGCCCCGAATGCCAGGTGGAGAAGGCCATGTTCGAGATGGTGGAGGTCTGAGCGGCGTTCGATTGCCGGGAGCAACCGACAGGGCGCCGTTCAAGCCCCATCGCCGCCGAGCCATTCCACCGTATAGAGATCCCGGCGCCGATCCTTGCGGTTGGTGACGGAGCCCTCGTGGCGGATCTGGGCCAGGCGGTCGAGGTCCAGATCGGCGATCAGCGCCATCTCCGTGTTCGGAGTGCTCTCCGCCATGATGGCGTCGTGGGGAAAAGCGAAGTCCGAGGGTGAATAGACTGCCGATTGGGCGTACTGGATGTCCACGTTGTCCACCTGGGGCAGGTTACCCACACTGCCGCCGATGGCCACGTAGCATTCGTTCTCGATGGCCCGCGCCTGGGCGCAGCGCTGCACCCGCAGGAAGCCGTTCTTGGTGTCGGTCCAGAAGGGCACGAAGAGGATGTCCATGCCCTGCTCCGCCAGCAGCCGCGCCAACTCCGGGAACTCCACGTCGTAGCAGATGAGGATGCCGATGCGCCCGGCATCGGTGTCGAACACCCGCAGAGAATCACCACCCTGGATCACCCAGTCGCGGCGCTCGTGGGGCGTGATGTGGAGCTTGGGCTGAGTCTCCACCGTGCCGTCCCGGCGGCACAGGTAAGCGTAGTTGAACAGCACGTCGCCCTCCATCACCGGCAGGCTGCCGGCGATGATGTTGATGTTGTAGGTGACGGCAAAATGCGTCAGGGCCTCCAGGGTACGTTCGGCGAAGCCGGCCAGGAAGCGCACCGCCTCGTACTGAGTCTCCTGCTCCCCCAGGCCCATCAGAGGGGCGTTGAAGAACTCGGGGAACATGACGAAATCGGCCTGGTAGTCGGCCATGGAGTCCACGAAGTACTCCACCTGGTCCAGCCAGCTCTGGAAGGAGTTGGAAGGTCGCATCTGCCACTGCACGATGCCCACCCGTACCACCACCTTGCGGATCAAGTCCACCGCGATGCCCTCGGGCTCGTAGAGGATGTTGCTCCATTCCAGCAGGGTGGCGAAGCCCCGGGACTTGGCATCCTCGGGCAGATAGCCCTTCATGATGCGCTTGACCTCGAAGTCGTTGGCGAGCTGGAAGCTAAGGATGGGGTCGTGGATCGCCTTGCGTCGCACCCCGTCGATGTAATCCTCCGGAGCCAGATCCCCGGCGTACTCGTGATAGCGCACGATGCGCCCGCCCGCCAGGATGGCGCGCAGGTTGAGGTTGCGACACAATTCCTTACGGGCGTCATAGAGGCGCCGTCCCAGGCGCAGGCCGCGGTAGTCCGGGTCCACGAACAGGTCCATGCCGTAGAGGGCATCTCCCTTGGGGTCGTGGCGGATGCGCTCGCGGCGGCCGATGAGGTCATCATAGGTATGAGCGCGGCTGAAGCGCTCGTAGCTGCAACGCACCGTCAGGGCCACCGCGATCACGCGGCCATTGTCCTCGATGGCGATTTGCCCCTCGGGGAAGTCCTTGAACAGCGCCAGCAGGGAATCCCGCGGCCACGCCCCCCCGATGTCCGGATAGACCCGTTCCATGAGGGCCTCGAGTTCGGGGATGTCCCCGGCGGTGAGGTTGCGCAGCTTGAGCCTGAGGTCTGGGGGAATTCGGTATTCAACGTCTTCTGCCTGTGGGATGGGTCGGCCTGGGGGGACAATGGCCCCCATCGGTCCGGTGATTATGCCCGGTCCAACATGGGGGTCTGAAACATTCCCCACGGCCTCACCCTCCCCCTGTCGGGATTCATCCCGACATCCAAACCCGCCGCCCAAGCCGGCACCGGGTGACGCTTGATGCCCTCGGTGTGGTGGGCGGGATTATGCCCTGCGCGCGCTTGCCCGTGAACACACCGGCACCGGCGGCCGGGCACGGTCCCATTGATGTATCTCAATGGGCATGACGTAACTCCATGCTATTTATGAATCTCGTTGGACACGGTCCGGCCCTAACTCTCATGGCGATACACGCCGCCCGAGATGATGAAAGAAGAGCGCGTATCGCCATGTTCGTTCCCTCACCCCATCCCTATACTCCAGGGCGTCCTGCCCTTCGCCCTGCGGGCCGCGCCAAGGCGCGTTCGAATCCGTTCCCGACGGATTTGTCCCGAAGGAAGAGGGGAGTTCGTGCTTCGCGACTTTCACGTTAAAACCAGAGGAGTCACGCCATGGCCGATGCCGTCCCGCAGGCCGACGCAAAGAGCACCGCATTCGGCATCAAGGATTGCGCCCTGGTGGTACTGGCCACCGGCCGCAAGGCGCGCCTGCTCCAGGAGTTACGCAGCGAAGTCAGCCACGCCGACACCGCCAGCATCTACCACCACTTCTGGGGCAGCCTGCTCCAGCCTCGCCTCGAGGAGCGCGAGTACAATAACGACTTCGCCGAATGGGTGCGCCATGGCGTCCACGACCCCACCCTGGCCGAACGCCTGGCCGCCCTCTCCCCCACCAACTATCCCGACCTGGAGGCCCTGCGCCGGGAGATGGTAGAACTCATCGACACGCGCCTCGACGAGGCCGGCCACCACGCCTTCGCGCCGGCCACCATCCAGTTCGAACTCGCTCGCTCTCAGATCGTGGTATTCGATACCGGCCGGCGCCTGGCGCATCCCCGCGAACTCACCGCCAGCATCCCCGACCTCACCACCGGCAGTATCTTCTACCACTTCGTGGATGCCCGCCGGCGCACTGCCGACGGGCGGGACGACTTCAGCGACTGGCTGGCGATCTTCGGGTCCGAGGTGGAACCCCTGCGGGAGCAGCTGGCGGCCGTGGACCCTTACTTCGGCGGCCTCCATGCCCTGCGCGACGAACTGGCCGGGCTGTTCGCCATCCACTTCCCGGAGGTTTCACCATGAGCACCCTGGAGGACTACGCCCAGGTCGCCGGGCCCGAGGTCATCGCCCACCTCAGGCAGCTGGCCGCGCCCCTGGCCGGGGCCCGCGTGGTACACGTCAACTCCACCCGGGTGGGCGGCGGCGTCGCCAGACTCCTCACCAAGCTGGTGCCCTTCATGGAAGAACTGGGGCTGGAGACTCACTGGGAGGTCATCTCCGGCGAGAGCGAGTTCTATGAGTGCACCAAGGGCATGCACAACGCCCTCCAGGGCAACCGCGTGGCCCTCGGCTCTCACCTGCTGCGGGTCTACGAGGAGACCAATGCCGCCAAGGCCGAGGAGCTGAGGCCGGTGCTGGCGGACGCCGACTTCGTATTCATCCACGACCCCCAGCCGGCGCCGCTGCTCGGACACTTCCCCGAACGCAGGGGCAAGTGGATCTGGCGCTGCCACATCGACGCCAGCCACCCCTACCGCCCGGTGTGGAAGTATCTCTATCCCATGGTGGCACCCTACGACGCCAGCATCTTCTCCCTGGCGGCCTTCGCCCAGGACCTGCCCCATCCCCAGTACCTGGTGCCACCCAGCATCGATCCCCTGAGCGACAAGAACATGGAACTGCAAGAAACGGAGATCGCCCGGGTGTGCGAGCACCATGGCCTCGACCCGGCGCTGCCCATGGTCATCCAGGTGTCGCGTTTCGATCGCTTCAAGGATCCCGTCGGTGTCATCCGCGCCTACCAGCTGGCGCGGCGCTTCACACCCCACCTGCAACTGGTGCTGGCCGGCGGCGGGGCCACCGACGACCCCGAAGGCGAGGTGGTACTGCAGGAGGTGGAGGCCGCCGCAGGTGACGACCCCAACATCCACACCCTACTGCTGCCCAACGACGCCCACACGGAGATCAACGCCCTGCAGCGGGCCGCGGACATCGTGCTGCAGAAATCCCTGCGCGAGGGCTTCGGCCTCACCGTCACCGAAGGCCTGTGGAAGGGCAAGCCGGTGATCGGCGGTGACGTGGGCGGCATCCGCCTGCAGGTGGTGAACCACCACACCGGCTTCCTGGTCAGCACCCCGGAGGGAGCGGCCCTGCGCATCCGCTATCTCCTCCACCAGCCGGACAGGAGGCGGGAGATGGGCGACAAGGCACGCCGCTTCGTGCGCGAGAATTTTCTTCTCACCCGCCACCTGAGGGAGTATCTCACCCTGATGGTGGCCCTGCTCCACGGTGCCACCGACCGCATCGAGCTCGGCCAGCCGTGACAGAAGGGGCCTCGCGGTGCCACGTGATGCCCTTCGGCGCCACGGTACTGGCAGGCGGCGGCGTGCTCTTCCGGCTATGGGCACCGGCGGCCGGGCGCGTGGATCTGTGCCTGTACGCGACGGAGGATGGCGGCGGTGCACCGGACGCCATCCTACCCATGACCGCAGAGCCGGAGGGCTGAGTTCGCCTGCACCACCGAGCTGGCCGGCCCCGGCAGCCACTACCGCTTTCGCATCGACGGCGGCACCGCGGTGCCGGACCCGGCGTCGCGCTTCCAGCCCGCCGACGTCCATGCACCCAGCGAGGTCATCGACCCGGCGGCCTGGCAATGGCGGGACGACGGCTGGACCGGCCGGCCCTGGGAGGAGGCGGTCATCTACGAGGCCCACGTAGGCACCTTCACCGCGGGCGGCGACTTCGCCGCCATGGCCGGCGCCTCGACCACCTCGCCGGACTCGGCATCACCGCCCTGGAGCTGATGCCGGTGGCCGACTTTCCCGGTAGCCGCAACTGGGGCTACGACGGCGCCTACCCCTTCGCCCCTGACAGCACCTACGGCCGCCCCGAGGACCTCAAGGCACTGGTGGAGGCCGCCCACGAGCACGGCCTGATGGTATTCCTGGACGTGGTCTACAACCACTTCGGCCCCGAGGGCAATTATCTCCACCTCTATGCCCCCGACTTCTTCACCGACCGTCATCCGACACCCTGGGGCGACGGCATCAACTTCGACGGCCATCGCAATGCCTGGGTGCGTCGCTTCTTCATCGAAAACGCCCTGTACTGGCTCACCGAGTACCACCTGGACGGCCTGCGCCTCGATGCCGTGCACGCCATTCTCGACGACTCCGAGCCCCACATCCTGACCTCGCTGGCCCGCGAGGTGCGGGACCGCATCGGCGAGGGCCGCACCGTTCACCTGGTGCTGGAGAACGACCACAACGCCGCCCGCTATCTGGACGCCCGGGGGCAGGCGCGCCCCAATGGCTACCGCGCCCAGTGGAACGACGATCTCCACCACGCATTACACGTGCTGCTCACCGGTGAGACGGCGGGCTACTACCAGGACTACGCGCCGGCACCGGCCGGCCACCTGCTGCGCTGCCTCACGGAGGGCTTCGCCTACCAGGGCGAACCCTCCCCCTATCGCGGCGGCACCCCCCTGGTGAGCCCAGCGGGCACCTGCCACCCACCGCCTTCGTGGGTTTTTTGCAGAACCACGACCAGGTGGGCAACCGCGCCTTCGGCGAGCGCATCGCCGCCCTGGCCGCGGACGAGGCGGTGCATGCCGCCACCGCCCTGCTGCTGCTGGCACCGGAACCGCCCCTGCTGTTCATGGGCCAGGAATGGGGCTGCGCCCGCCCCTTCCCCTTTTTCTGCGATTTCGGTCCCGATCTCGCGGAGCGGGTGGTGGCGGGGCGGCGCGAGGAATTCGCGGACTTTCCCGAATTCCGCGACCCCGCGGCACGGGAACGCATCCCCGACCCCATGGCTGATGCCACCTTCGCCGCCGCCGTGCTGGACTGGGACGCCCCGGCGCGTCCCGCACACTCGCGCTGGCTGAACATCCACCGCCAGCTGCTGGCCCTGCGCCACCGCGAGCTGGTGCCACGGCTGCGCGGCCCGGTGCACGACAGGGGCGGACAGCTGCACGGCGCCACCGCCCTCACCGCCGCATGGACCCTCGGCGACGGTTCCCGGCTGGCAGTGACGGCCAACCTCGGGGAGGCCCCCGTCGACGGAGTCAGCCTGCCCGGGGGACGCGTGCTGTACACCACCCACCCGGCGGATACGGCAGCCGCTGCCATCCGTTTGCCGCCGTGGTCGGTGGTATCGGTATCTGGATGACGGCGCGGGGCATGGGCCATGAGCGCCGACGGCGTCCCTATCGCCACCTACCGGCTGCAACTCAACCGCGACTTCACCTTCGCCGACGCCCGCGGCATCGTCCCCTACTTGCAGGCACTCGGCATCAGTCACGTCTACGCCTCACCCTTTTTGAAGGCCCGGGCCGGCAGCAGCCACGGCTACGACATCGTGGATCACGACGCCCTCAACCCGGAGATCGGCAACGAGGCCGACCTCACCGCCTTCACCGACAGCCTGCACCGCCACGGCATGGGCCTGGTGATGGACATCGTCCCCAACCACATGGGGGTGGGAGGTGGCGACAACGGCTGGTGGCTCGATGTGCTGGAGCACGGCGAGGCCTCGCCCTACGCCGACTACTTCGACATCGACTGGCGCCCGGCGAGCCCGGCACTGCGCCACAAGGTGCTGCTGCCCTTCCTGGGGGACCACTACGGCGCCGTGCTCGAGGACGGCGGCCTGGTGCTCGGCTTCGATGCCACGCGCGGCGCCTTCGACGTGCGCTACTACGAGCACCTGTTCCCCATCGATCCGCGCAGCTATCCCGCCGTCCTGGGGCACGCCCTCGACCCCGCCGGCGAGCCCACCCTGGACAGCGCCGCCCGCGACGGGCTGGAGGCCGTAGCGGCGGCCTGCCGCGCCCTGCCGCGGCGCTCCGCGACCGGTGCCGCCCGGCGCCGGGAACGCCGCCGCGCCGGCGCCGGCTGCAAGGAGCGCCTGGCCGCCCTGTGCCGTGATCACCCCGCGGTAGAGAAGCGCCTCCACGCGGCCGCCACGGCCCTCAATGGCACCCCCGGCGAGTCGGCCAGCTTCGACCGTCTCCACCGCCTGCTGGAGGCCCAGGCCTACCGCCTCGCTTACTGGCTGGTGGCCGCCGACGAGATCAACTATAGGCGCTTCTTCGACATCAACGACCTCGCCGGCATCCGCGTGGAAGACGCCGATGTGTTCACGGCTACCCACCGGCTGGTGCTTCGGCTGGTGGCCGATGGGCACGTCCAGGGCCTGCGCGTCGATCACCCGGACGGCCTGTGGGACCCCCAGGGCTACTTCGGCAACCTTCAGACCCTGACCTCCGCCGCGGCCGGCGCTGCGGGTGAAGGCTTCTACCTGCTGGCGGAAAAGGTGCTGGCCGACCACGAGCACCTGCCGGCCGACTGGGCGGTGGCCGGCACCACCGGCTACGAAACCGCCCACTTGATCAACGGCCTGTTGGTGGATCCGAGCGCAGAGCGCGATCTGACCCGCCTCTACCAAGGCTTCACCGGCCGCCGTGAGCAATTCGACGAGATCCTCTACCACAGCAGGAAACTCATCATCAACAGCGTCCTGGCCAGCGAGCTGGCGGTACTGGCCAACATGGCGAGCGCCATCGCCCGCACCGACCGCCACACCCGCGACTTCACCTATCACCGCCTGCGGGACGCCCTGGCGGAGACCGCGGCATGCTTCCCGGTCTACCGCACCTACCTCACCGCCGTCCGTGCCGCCGAGGCCGACCACCGCCATATCCGCTGGGCCATTGCCCAGGCCAAGCGCCGCAATCCCGCCGCCGACCTCCAGGTCTACGACTTCCTGGAAGGACTGCTCGGCCTGGCAAACCAGAACCGCCGCGACGCCGCCGCCCGCCGCCTGGTGGTGCGCCTCGCCCTGCGCTTCCAGCAGTACACCGCGCCGGTGATGGCCAAGGGCATGGAGGATACCGCCTTCTACGTCTACAACCGCCTGACGGCACTCAACGACGTGGGCTTCGATCCGCGGGTCTTCGGCGTCTCCGTCAAGGCCTTTCACCACGGCATGGGGCAACGTGTGGAACACCATCCCCACGGTCTCGTAACCACCTCGACCCATGACAGCAAGCGCAGTGAGGACGTGCGGGCGCGCACCGCGGTACTGTCGGAGGCCCCTCGCGCCTGGGGCCGGCACCTCGCCCGTTGGCGGCAGCTCAACCGCATCAGGAAACGGCAGGTGCACGACACACCCGCCCCGTCGCCGGAGGACGAGTACCTTCTGTACCAGACCCTGGCAGGTGCCTGGCCGATGGAGTGCTCCACCCACGAGGCCCTCGCTGCCTTCCGCGAGCGCACCGCCACGTACATGGAGAAGGTGGTGAACGAGGCCAAGACCCACAGCTCATGGATCAACCCCGACGACGAGTACCTGGAGGCCACCCGGGCCTTCGTGACGGCACTGCTCGACGACCCGGAACGCAATCCCTTTCTGGCGGACTTCATCCCCTTCCAGCAGAGCATCCTGCGTTACGGGCTGCTGAACAGCCTGTCCCAGACCCTGCTCAAGCTGACCGTGCCCGGCGTACCGGACATCTACCAGGGCACCGAGCTGTGGAACTTCAGCCTCGTGGACCCCGACAACCGCCGCCCGGTGGACTACGAGCGACGCCGTAGGCTGCTGGAGACTCTTTCCGCCGAGGGCGACGCCACCCCTGCCCTGGCGCGCGAGCTGATGGCCGCCCTCGAGGATGGGCGCGCCAAGCTCCACGTCATACGCCAGGCCCTGCGCCTGCGCCAGGGCCTGCCCGAACTCTTCCGCGACGGCGGCTATGCCGGCCTGGCGACGTGGGGAACCGCCGCCACCCACCTGGCCGCCTTCGCCCGCCACCGCCAGGACGACCACGTGGTGGTGGCCGTCCCGCGCTGGCTGGCACGGCTCGACGGCGGCACGGAGAAGGGCTGTCTGGGAACGAGGGCCTGGCGCGACACCACCGTGGCCTGCCCGGAGGCGGCGGTCAGTGCATACCGCAACGTGCTCAGCGGCGAGAAGATAGGGGTGCGGCAGACTCCGGACGGAGCCGGATTGGCCGCCGCCGAACTGTTCGCCACCTTCCCGGCCGCCCTGCTGGTGCCCGTCTGAGACGCCGCCTCACTCGCCGTAGCCCATGCCGCTGCCACGGGAATCACGGGCGAAGCAGGCTGTCGGGCTGAAGCCCGACCTACTAAAAGCGTAACCACGAAAGACACGAAATGACGCGAAAAGGGGGAAGGTCAGAGAGAGTGGCAGTTTGAAAAGGCGCAGCGGATCCACTGTTTCGGCGTCAGCAGAGCGGACGCACGGGTAGTAATCTTTTCCCCTTACCCCTTTCCCATTTCCCCTTTCCCATTTCCCCGGGGGGAGAAGGACAGAGGCGGAGGTCGGCTGGTCCTGGCAGCGGACGGAAACCCCACCACCGCCCGTTCCAGCGGCACGGATGTAGGTCGGGATTCATCCCGACATTCAAGCCCGCCGCGCATACCTCGCGCCGGGTGGGTACCACCCGCCAACGTTGGGTGTCGGGCTGAAGCCCGGCCTACAGAAAAATCAAAACGGCAGAATTGCTCGAATGCCGTTGATGCTGCCGTCGATGATGTCGGCCTCCATCTCCGCCACCATGACCCCGCGCACCTCGGGACTCAGGCTGCCGATGACCTTGGGCATCACGTCATGGGGGGCGATCATCACCAGCCGGTCGTAGCCGCCCTTTCGCTGCTGACGTTCGAGGTGGCTGCCGAGGCTCTCGGCCAGCCTTCGGCCCCTGCCGCCAGCGGCAATGCGCACATCCCGCCTGCCCCCTCCCCCGTCCCTGAGACCCGTCGAGGCCGGCGGTTGGCCATCGGGCCCGCCTGTTGGCGTATGGTCGTCCTCCAGCGCCGCCAGCTCCCGCAGGGCATCCGAGCGCTCCTTGAGTTCGAATATGCGGGCCCGCTCGCCATCCGTGCTCACGACCCAGGTCGTATATGCCATCATCGTTCCACCTCTTCTCGTCCTACCGTAATGAACGGTATGGAAGGGCCCCGCCTGCGGTATTTCCCAAACCGGGGATTCATGTTTCCATTAGATGCGATCGGGACGCGGGTGGCATTGAGATCCGCCAAAATGAGACCATGGGGCCGTCACCGTAAGCCCCTGGTTCAAGGCGCCCTGCCGCCACACGTAGCCATACTGTTTCCATCCAGCCATCCCCTCTCCACGAACCGAACCCAGCTATGACCGTCGACCCCGGCGAATACCCACACATTTCCACCATCACGTGTTACCGGGAGAGCCTGCAGCACCACCCTCCGGGGCATGGCATCGTGTGTGGTTTCGCCCCCTCGTGTCAGGCGTACCAGGAGCGCCGTAATGGCTGAGCCGGGCTCCATCCCCCAGATCCTCATCACCTTTGGTGGCCTGTTCATGCTCGGCCTGCTGGCTGACATCGCGGGGCGCCGCACCCCGCTGCCGCGGGTTACCCTGCTGCTGGTGGCGGGCTTCGTCATCGGACCTTCCGTGCTGGACTGGCTGCCACCATTTACCGAGCAGTGGTTTCCGGTCCTCACCGACATCGCACTGGCCATGATCGGCTTCCTGCTGGGCCAGAACATGACCCGCAAGCGTATCCACGAACTCGGCCGCCCGGTGATCGCCATGTCCCTCGGTGAGGTCACCATGACCGTGCTGCTGGTATTCTCGGTGCTTGCCTTGTTCGGAGTATCCCTGGAGGTGGCCCTGCTACTCGCCGGCATCGCCCCCGCCACCGCCCCGGCGGCCACCATCGACGTCGTCCACGAGTACCGGGCCCGAGGGCGTTTCACCGATACCCTGCTCGGCATCGTCTCCATCGATGACGCCTGGGGACTGCTGGCCTTCAGCCTGCTGCTGGCCACCGCCCAGGCCCTCACCGGCCAGGGGGGCACGCTGGACAGTATCCTGTACGGGGCCCGTGAGATCGGCGGCGCGGTCCTGCTCGGAGTGGCCCTCGGCCTGCCTATGGCCTACCTCACCGGTCGCGTGCGCCCCGGTGAACCCACCCAGGCCGAGGCCCTGGGGCTGGTGCTGCTGGCCGCCGGCATCGCCGAGTGGCTGCAAGTGTCCTACATCCTGACAGCCATGGTGATGGGGCTGACGGTGGCCAACCTTGCCCGGCATCACCAGCGGCCTTTTCGCGCCATCGAGGGTATCGAGTGGCCGTTCCTGATCCTGTTCTTCCTGCTGGCCGGCGCCGCCCTGCATGTGCAGGCGCTGGCCCAGGCGGGACTGCTGGCAGCCGGCTACATCGGCCTGCGGGTGGCCGGCCGGCTCCTTGGCACTCGCCTCGGCGGCCGCCTGAGCGGCGCCGATCCCACCATCCGTCGCTGGATCGGACTGGCACTGCTGCCACAGGCGGGGGTTGCCATCGGCATGGCCCTGCTCGCGAGCCAGCGCTTCCCCGAGTTCAAGGATGTGATCCTGCCGGTGGTCCTCGGCGCCACGGTGTTCTTCGAAGTGACGGGGCCAGTGATGACCCGTTGGACTCTCGCCCGGGTGGGTGATATCGGCCATGGCGCCCGGAAATGAACGGTCCCGTTGCGGAGGCTCCTTCCCTGACCTGCGGCGCCGGGGCAGCCTCGAGCCGCTGGGGTATCAAGACCAGCCTCCGCCACGAGAGCTGCATGGGCCTCTGCGGCATCCGCGGCTTCCGCCAACGCTTTCGACAGCGCCTGCGACGATCTCGACTTGGAGAGCGGCGCTATGGCCGCCGCGGATCAATGATTCATGGTTTATTCATGTTCAACCACCCCGGGCGCGCAGGCCTTCTGCCGCCAGCATCGAGCTGTGGCGCCGGATGGCCTTTTCGATCTCGACGATGATGAAGATGCCGACTCCGACGGCGATGCACTGGGCCCAGGCCCAGGCGTCGAGGGGAGCGGTGCCGAACAGCGCATTCATGAAGGGGAGATGGGTGAAGAGGACCTGGAGGACGGCGCAAGCCGCCATCGCCAAAAGCACGACCCGGCTGCCGAACAGGCCCTCGAGGGTATAGGCCGGCTGGCGATAGACCCGCACGTTCAGGAGATAGAAGATCTGGCTCATCACCAGCGCATTGATGGCCTCCTGGCGCGGGGGATCGATGAGACCGAAGAGACCGAGCAGGACCAGGTCCTTTTCGACGTCCTCCTCGGTCAGCTCATCACGCTGGCCGGCCTCCTTGCGCGCCGCGGCCAACAGCCGCTGGCCACGCCCGGCCATCTCCTCGGCTCGCTAATGAAGCCGATGATGACGATGATCAGCACGACGCCGAAGATCACCCCGCTGTCGAGCCATTGGCCGAGCAGCGCCGTGACCACGGTGGCCGCCAGCAACAGGTAGATGAAGAGATTTTTGAACTGGCTGAAGAAACGCCCGAGCGCCGTGCGCCGGGAACGAGGTGTCAGCCGATTCTTGCCGGATCTCGCCCGCCGCTCCTCGACCGCCTCGTTCCTGAGGCCCTTCTCGGCATCCGACTCCAGGATGGCCACGGCCTCTTCCACCGCCATGGCATGCCAGGGCCGCTCTTTCATCTCTTCGCTGCCCATTCTTTGCCCCCGGTTCCCTGCACCTGCTGCGGCCATCGGATCACTCCTCTACCTGGCCGTGTAGCCACCGTCGATCACCAGTTCGCTGCCGGTTACGAACTTCGCCCCGCCGGAGGCGAGGTAGACTATGCCTGCGGCGATGTCGTCCGCCTCGAGAGGCCACGATGCCGAGTCCGGTGGAGACCATTCGCGCGCCATGGGCTCATTCGTCCGCCCGGAAAGCTAAAGCCGCCGTAGAAGCGCGGTGCAGAAGGCCTCGAGATCGTCCGGCTTGCGGGAGGTGATGAGGTTCCCGTCCTCCACCACCGGCTCATCGACCCAGCGGGCGCCGGCGTTGACCAGATCCGTGCGCACCGAGGGCCAGGATGTCATGGTCCGGCCTTCCACTACGCCCGCCTCGATGAGCAACTGCGGCCCATGGCAGATGGCGGCGACCGGCCGTCCGCTGGCGTGGAACTCACGCACGAAGGCCACCAGGGCCGTGTCCAGGCGCAGATGGTCGGGGCCGTAACCACCGGGGATCACCAGGGCGTCGAAGTCTGCTGCACTCACCTCGTCGGCACGATGATCGATGGTCACCGCCGCCCGGCCACGCTTGCCATGGACCGTGGCGCCACGCTCCACACCGAGCAGGGTCACGTCATGGCCGGCCTCCACCAGTCGCGACCGCGGCGTCTCCAGCTCCACGTCCTCGAAGCCCTCTCCCACTGCCATTGCCACTTTTGCCATGATGCTCTCCTCGTCGTGATTGCCGAATACCTCAACCGTGTCGCGGATAACGCAGCAACACGAGACTGCGGGGCGCCGCCTCATTGCGTCGTCACGGGGCTCAGGCCATGCCATCTGCACGTCGGATACATAGCCTCCGAAGATGCTTCTGGCCATGGCCTGGCCGTATCCGCCCGGAATGGTTACAAGTTAGGAGCAACCCGCCCGACCGGCATTGCGATAACGCAATAGACTCTGCGGGATTGAAGGATCGTAATGTCCAGTACCCGGCCTCGCGCTAAGTTTAACCATATGGGGATCCTCGGGGCATCATCACGGATGCATACGCCGGGCGCCTGCGCAAGTTCGGGGCCTGAGCCCATGGGCGGCCACCCGCGGTGAACGACGGCCACCCCGCCATCGTGGTCGGCACCTCCGGCTGGTCTTACGACCACTGGCGCGGCCCCTTCTTCCCGCGCGACCTGCCCAAGACGGAGTACCTGGCCTACTACGGTGCCCGCTTTCCCGGCGTCGAGATCAATAACTCCTTCTACCAACTGCCGGCGGCCCATACCCTGGAAAACTGGCGGGAGAAGGTACCCGACGGCTTCGTCTTCACGGCCAAAGCCAGTCGCTACGTCACCCACATGAAGAAGCTCAAGGATCCCGGCCATGGCCTCACCACCTTTCTGGAACGGATAACCGTGCTGGGGGACCGGCTGGGTCCCATTCTGTTCCAACTGCCGCCCCACTGGCGCTTCGACGCCGCGCGTCTCGATGCCTTCCTCGAGGCCCTCGGCAGCAATCTCCCCCTCGATAGGGATTTTGAATATGCCTTCGAACTGCGCGACCACAGCTGGCTGAATGACCATACCTACGAGCTGCTGTCACGCCATGGCGCGGCCTTGTGCATCTACGACCTGGCCGGTTTCACCTCCCCCAAAGAGGTGACCGCGGATTTTATCTACGTACGCCTGCACGGCCCCGGCGGCCCCTACCGAGGGTGCTATGACACCGCCACCCTCGCCGGTTGGGCCGGTGCCTTCCACAGCTGGGCAGCGGCCGGATGCAGGGTCTACTGTTTCTTCGACAACGACGAGGCCGGTTACGCCGCCGCCAATGCGGCCCGGCTCCTGGACATGGTGTCCTGAGCCCTGCGCCTGCACGAAACGATGGATCCGAAGGACACTTCAACAAAAACTCATGATGGCGACCCTCATTGAAATCCGACAATGACAGGGGCCGCCCGGCCCCTAGACTTTTCATGAGGCCAAGGTGGAAGACAACCGCGTCACCGTCTATCGCATCAACGGCAAAATCATATTAGAGCTGGATTGAGCCCATGATCCTGATGTGGGACGCCCTCCCCCCGGCCCACAGCACACCGGCGCCATCCACACGATTCCAATTAGAGCAGGAGGTGACACCATGGAGAGCAAAAAGGCCTATCAGGAACGGATGGAGGCCGAGCTGCGTGAGTGGCAGGCCAGGATCGACGTGCTCAAGGCCAAGGCCGACAAGGCACAAGCGGACCAGAAGCTCGAATACCAGGAGGAGATAGAATCCGTGCGGGCCAAACAGCAGCAGGTTCGCGAGCGGATGAAGGAACTCCAGGATGCCGGCGCGGACGCCTGGCAGGAGGTCAAGGCCGGGCTGGATGCCGCCTGGGAAGACATGCGATCCGCCGCCGACCGCGCCTTGGAACGCTTCAAGTGAGATGCCCGAACTCCCCGACGTGGAGGTCTATCGCCGTCGCCTGGAGGGCGGGGCACTCAGCCGCTGCCTGATGGAATTCACCGACGGCGGCCGCCTCGCCTGGCACTGTCCCCGATGCCAGCATGACTGAGATCCCCAACGGGGCCGTTGATGATCTTCAATGCCCCTTTCGGCACGGCGGAGTTCGCGATGCCGCCGGCCGTCACACCCGCCTCGAGCAGCAGCGGCTGGTATCCATGCACGATCCCCACCTCGCCGCCCTGGAAACCACCCTGGTGGCGGAGGACTGGTCCGGCATGGTGGAGGTCTGCAGCGCCCTGGACGGCCGTGTCACCAACAGCGGCGTGGCCCGCTACCGCGACCTGCGGGGTGACCACCTGGTGGGCCTGGGCGGGGCCTCCCTGAATGCCGAAGCCATGGCCTTGACGGTCATGACTCGCCAGTCCCAGATTCGCATCGCCGAGACCGCCACCACCCGTTTCTGGAGCGCCGGCGAGGAACTGGCCCCGCAACCCGGGGTCGAGCGCGACGACGCCTACGTCGCCCATCACTACCGCCTCGAAGTCGGCCCGGAGCGTCCTCTGCGAATGGAGAAGGTGGCCGCCATCTACACCTCGCGGGACGATGCCATCAGCGAGCCGGCCCTGGAGGCCCGCAAGGCGATGACCGACGCGCCGGGCTACGCCACCCTCGCCGTGCGCCATGTCAGGGCCTGGAGCCAGCTGTGGCAGCGCTTCGACCTCGCCATCGAGCACGACGACCCGGAGCAGGGCGAAGCCACGGAGCGGGTGCTGCGATTGCACCTAGAGGTGGCCCGCTTCTGGGCCAGCGTGGCCCGCTACGAGGAGGCGTCGGGGCGCTACGAGATCCGCGGCGTGATGGGCCCCGACGAGTACCACGAGGCCTACCCGGGGGCCGACCACCCCGGCCTCGACAACAACGCCTATACCAACCTGATGGCGGTGTGGGTGCTGGTAAGGGCCCTGGAACTGCGGGAGGTCCTGCCCCGCAGGCGTTTCGATGAGTTGTGCCGCAGCCTCGAACTGTCCACCGCCGAGCTGGAGTTGTGGGACAACGTGAGCCGTCACATGCTGGTCCCTTTCCACGGCGACGGCATCATCAGCCAGTTCGCGGGCTACGAGGACCTGGAGGAGTTCGACTGGGCGGCCTATCGGGAGCGCTACGGTGCGCACCGAGGTCCACGAGGTGAGACCCGGGGAGGTACGGGAACTCGAACTGTGAGGAGACACCCTACCCTACCGGCCGGCGGCCCATGACGGGCCGCCAGACCGCTGCCCGCCCATCCTACTGGCAGGCCGCCTCCTGCAACTTGCCGTTATCGACACGATAGATTTCCCGCCGCAGGCCATGGCACTTCTGCAGCATCTGGCTGCGTTTGAAGCCGGCGAGGACGCGGCTGATGCTCTCGGGAGTCACGCCGAGAATATCCGCCATCTCCGGGCCGGAAAGCAGCTTCACCTGATCGGCGGGAGAGCCGTACTCGACCTCGGCGAGGAACTTCAGCAGCCGCGCCAGGCGGGGCTTGATGCCGCCGGTGGAAAAATCGGCGATCCAGCGGTCGGCCTGGGCCAGGTATTCATGCCACTGACGCAGCACCCCCATCAGCACACCGGGGTCCTCGTGTTGAAGCCGCCGCAATACCGGCATGGAGAGACACTCGACCTCCACGCTTCCGGTCGCCATGGCGGTGTGGATATAGGGCTGGCCCAGCAGCCCCTCCAGACCAAGGCTGTCCCCCGGGACGTGCAAGCGCACGATGCGGGCCCGGCCGTGGGGCAGGTAGCTCAGCAGCTTCACCATGCCACTGCGGATCAGGTAGACGCCCTGGACGGCACCGCCCTGATGATAGATGAGATCCTGCGACTGGAAGGTGCGACGATGGCTGGCGGCCAGGGCCGTTCGAGGCCAGGGGGCGTCGCCATCGGCGCCTGCGCGTACTGCGGGCGATATCGTCTGACGGTCTGCGGCATCCATCGCCGGGGTCGGTTCATACATCGTTCCACCTCCACGTCATCCCATGGGGGATATGAACAAATTTAATCGCTCTAGGGCCGTCGCGAGTCTACAGGGGCCTTCGGGCCGTGACGCCGAGAACGGCCGCTACAGCGCGGCTCATCGCCTGCCGGCCCACAGGGCTTCCATGTCGCGTTCCGCCTCGAGCCAGTCCTCGAGTTCGTTGCCGGGAACAAAGCCGGGAACCTGATGACGGGCCTTGCTGCGGTAATAGGCGGCGGTGGCGATGTCGCGTTGGCGCTCATCCGCCGTACTCGGGCTTTGACTGTCGGACACCGCCACCGCATCGGCCGGCGGCGGACTCGGAATTTGCGTCTTCATCATGGTTCTCCGTGGAATGATTGCTGGTTCCCGGGGCGTTCAGGAGGCCCCCGAAGGGTTTTGGTGATTCATGAAAAGCATACTACTTCACACTTTTCGCGGTTATTGGGGCGAACCCTGAGTAGAAATACCCAGGGAGGGAGCAGTGCGGGATGAGGGGGAAACGGGATTCAGGGTATTCGGGCTCCAAGGAGCCCGCACGCCCCGGGCAACCGGCCGGAGCGCCGGGGCCAGCCGGTCAGGCGGGCGGCGGCTCCGCCGCTCTGCAGCAGGCCGCCATGCGCACCAGGTCGGTCAGGCCGTCCGCCGCCATCTTGTTCATGACGTGGGTGCGATGGGCCTCCACGGTACGCGGGCTGAGGCCCAGGCTGCGGGCGATCTCCTTGTTCGTCAGGCCATCCACCACCAGCACCATGATCTCGCGCTCCCGCGGGCTGAGGCGGCCGTAGCGGTGGCGGACATCCTCGGCGTAGGCCCGTGCCTGGCGGCGTACCTCATCCACCTCCAGGGCCTTGGTTACCGCTTCGAGCAGGTCCTGCGCCCTCACCGGTTTCTCCAGGAAGTCCACGGCACCGTTACGCACCGCGTTCACGGCCCCCGGCACGTCGCCATGGCCGGTGAGGAACATCACCGTGAGGCCCACCTCCCGTGCCTTGAGGGCACTGTGGACCTCGTGACCACTCATACCCGGCATGGCCACGTCCAGCAGGGCACAGCCCGCCGCACCGTCATCCACCGCCGCCAGGAAGGTGGGGCCATCGGCGAAGCAGAGGGTGGTGAACCCGGCACTCTCAAGGTACTGCTCCAGGGCCTCGCGCATGGGCTCGTCGTCGTCGACGACGAATACCGTGGGCCGGCCGGCCCCGGTGGCGTCGGCGGGATTCATGGCGCCAGGGGCAGGGTGAAATGGAAGGCCCCTCCCGGCCTTCGGGGCTCCACCCACAGCCGCCCGCCCTGGGACTCCATGAGGCTGCGGCTCACCGCCAGCCCCACGCCGAGGCCGTAGCCCTTGGTGCCGGTGAGGGGGTCGAACAGCGTGTCGGCCGCCGCAACGTCGATGCCGGGACCGGAATCGCGCACGCTCACCCGTCCCATGGCGCCGTCACAGGCCGTTTCGACCTCGATGTGGCCACCCTCCATCGCGGCATCGTGGATTGCCTCTATGGCATTGTTGATTAGATTGAAGACCACCTGTTCGATATGCACGGCCACCCCCGCAGCGGCGGCAGATCCGCCGCCAGTTCCATATCGATGCTTATACCGAAGTCATCGGCCTTGCCCGCGAGCAGGGTGCAGACGTCACGCACCCCGATGTTGACGTCCATCGGCTGGGGTTCGATCCTGCCCTGCTTAATTAAGGAGCGCAAACGCTGGATGATCTCGCCCCCGCGCAGCGCCTGGCCGCTGATGCGCTCGAGGTTCCTCAACAGGCGCACCCGTTCCTCCGGCGCCCGCTCCAGCAGCGCGCGGCTGGAATCGGCGAACATGGCTATGGCGCCGAGGGGCTGATTGAGTTCGTGGGCCACCACCGTGGCCACCTGGGTGACGGTGTGCATGCGCAGCAGGCGCGCCGCCTCCTCGAGGTGGCGGCGTGCCTGCTCCTCGGCGGCACGCTGCTCGCTGAAGTCAACGCCGCTGCCGATGATGTATTGCGGGCTGCCGTCGGCAGCCCTCAGCAGGGTATAGTTCCAGCTCACGGGGAAGCAGGTGCCGTCCCGCCGACACCAGCCGTGCTCCACGCCGACCCGCGGCTCCCCGGCCCATACCCGCTCATGGATGCGCCGCACCCGCTGGCGTTCACGGGCCGGCACCAGATCCATCACCGCCATGCCCGCCGCCACCCCGGCGGCATCGTAGCCCGTCATCTCCTCGCAGGCCCGGTTGAAATCCACCACCCGCCCGGCGGGGTCCACGGTGACGATGAGGGCACTGGCCGTGTCGAGGATACTGTCGCGGAAGCTGCGCTCCTGGACCAAGGAGGCGGTACGCTCGGCCACCCGCTCCTCCAGCGCGGCCTTCATGTCCAGCAGTTCCTGCTGCATACCCTTGCGCTCCGTAATATCGGCGCTGGTACCCACCATGCCCTGGAAGCTGCCGCCGGCGGAGAAGCGCGGACTGCCCCAGGACTCCAGCCAGCGCCACTCGCCGGTAGCATCGCGCACCCGCGCCTCGCCGTGGAAGGGCTGTTCCTCACGGGTGCAGGACATGAGGGCATCGCAGTAGGCTCCGCCATCGTCCGGGTGCATCAAGAGTCGCCAGCCATCGCCTGCGACATCGGCGGCGGTGGTGCCGAAGAACTCGAGATAGGTGCGGTTGACGAACTCCAGACGGCCCGCGGCATCATGCACCCAGATCATGAGGGGCAGGCCATCGGCCATGACGCGGAAACGCGCCTCGCTCTTGCGCAGCGCCGCCTCCGTCGCCTTGCGTGCGGTGATATCGAGGTTCATGCCCAACCAGCCACGGATGTGGCCCTGGCCATCCCCCAGCGGCGTGGCCCGGGCGTTGCTCCAGTACCACTCCCCGCCCGCACCACGCAGCCGATATTCGACATCCAGCGGCCGGCCCGCGGCCAGGGCCGCGCGCCACTGGGCGGCGGCGTGGTCACGGTCGTCGGGGTGTATCATCTCCAGCCAGCCATCACCATGCCACTCTTCCGGGCCCTGGCCGGTGAAGGCATGCCAACTGGGTGAGTCCACGACCACCCGGCCGGCCGCATCCGTCTCCCATACGGCCTGGGAGGTGGATTCCACCAGCACCCGGAAGCGCTCCTCGCTGGCTGCCAGCCGCTGCTGGCCGAGAACGTCTCCCGTGAGGTCGCGGATGGTCAACAGGATCAGGGGCTCGTGGTCCAGGCGGCGGGCGTTTAGGCTCATACGCCGCCATCCCACCTTCGGGAAGGTCTGTTCCACGATGTAGTCATCGAAGGCGCGCTCCGCCGGCAGGATCTCCTCCAGCAGCCGCTCCAGGCTCGGAATGGCCCACTGGCCATCGCCGAGTTCATAGACGTAGACACCGACGGTCTCCGCCGGCATCACCTCGAACAGGGTATAGAAGGGCTGATTGGCGGTGTGTACGCGCAACTGCGAGGTCAGCACGAGCACCGCCTCGCGCAGGCTGTCGATGAGCTTCTCGGCAAACTCGTGGCGTGCCGCGAGTTCATGCTGCAGGCGCTCGCCCTCGGTGACGTCGTCGATGGTCAACAACAGCTGGCCGTCACTGCCCTCCAGGCGCCGCGCGCGCAACCGCAGGGAGCGCCCGCCCGCGTCGGGGTGGGTCCACGCCAGGCGCTGATCCACGCCCCCGCCTTCACCGGACGACGCGTCGAGGAGCCCCTGGCGCAGGGCCGGAGAGTCCCAGGGCCCACCGGCCAGCGCGGACAGGGGGGCCCCCTCAACCTCCGACGCGGTCACCCCGAAGAGTTCGCAGAAGGCCGGATTGGCATAGCGCACCGACAGGTCCGCCGCCAGCACCAGCAGTGGCAGATGGAGGGCCGCGGACACCGCCGCGTCGGGGAGGCCAGGCCCCTGCGCATCCCGGGGGGCCACCTTCCTCACGGCGGGGCCTCCCCGGCCGCCACCGGCAGCGTAAAGTGGAACACGCCCCCGGGTGAGCGGGGCTCCACCCACAGCTGCCCGCCATAGGCCCGTACCAGGTCGCGGCTGATCCCCAGGCCCACCCCCAGCCCCTGGTCCTTGGTGCTGTACAGGGCCTCGAACAAATGCTCCGCCACCTCTGCCTCCACCCCGGGTCCGCCATCCCGCACGCTGACCCGTACCATCTCCCCATCGCGGCGCACCGCCACGGCTATCTCCCCGCCACCGCCATCCATGGCCTCGATGGCGTTGCCGAGGAGGTTGAGCAGCACCTGCTCCACATGCACCGCCGCACCGTGGACCGGGGGGATCCCCTCCGCCGGTTCTACCCGTAATTGGAATCCCGCGGCCTCCATGCGCATCGCCAGTAGGCCGGCGGCGCGCTCCACGGTGGCGCTGAGGTCGAAGGGTGCGGGCTCGAGGTCGCAGCCCACGCGCAGGAAATCCCGCATGCGGCGCACCACTTCGTCCCCGAAGTGGGCGCTCTCGGCAATCTGCTCCAGGTTGCGGATGAGCCTGTCCCGGGACAGGGGTTCTTCTTCCAACTGCTTGCGGGCGGCGGCCGCGAACAGGGCGATGGCCCCCAGGGGCTGCTTGAGTTCGTGGGCCAGGGCCGAACCGAGTTCGGCGGCGGTGTACAGCCTTTGCATGCGGGCCGCCTCCGCCAGCCGCCTGCTGGCGTCCTGCTCCGCGGCCCGCAGGGCGGTGATATCCACGCCCGTGGCGATGATGTAACGGCTGCCGTCGTCCGGATCGGAAACCACGTCGTAATTCCAACTGAAGAGACGCCGCGTGCCATCGGCATGGGACCAGCGGCTTTCCTGGGACAGGGGTGCCTCACCCCCTTCCAGCCGCGCCAGCATCCGCTCCACCGCGGGGCGCTCCTCTGCCGGCACCAGCCCCAGCCATCCGCGGGTGCCCTGGTAAGCGCTAAAATCGTTGCCCGCAGCGGCGGCACAGGCGCGGTTGTAGCGCAGCACGGCTCCCGTGTCGTCCAGCACCAGCACCGGCGCCGGCTGGTTCTCGAGGATGGAGTCGGAGAAGGCCCGTTCCCGTTCCAGTTGGGCGGTACGCGCCGCCACCTTGTCCTCCAGGGTGCCGGCGAGCCGTTGCAGGGCGGTCTCGGCCTGCTTGCGCGCCGTGACGTCCATCAGGGCCGAGCGGCAGCGCCGCCCCCGGCCAGGGGCGAAGGGCAAACTCTCCATCTGTACTGTTATCCGTTGGCCATCGCCACACACCAGCCCTACCTCGCAGACCTCCCGGTTGTCGCCGCCGAAGACTGCCTGGCAGTGGCGATAAAAGGTGTCCTGAGAATCCTGCGTGAGGAAGTGGCTCAACCTGCTGGTCCGCAGGGTCTTGCGGTCCACGTGCAGCATCATGGCCATGGTCAGGTTGGCCTCCGCAATGGCGCCATCCTCCTCCAGGGTGAGGTAGCCCACGGGCGCAAAATCGTACAGGTCGGCATAGCGGTCGTGGGCGTGGGCCAGGTCCATCTGGGCCTCGCGCAGAAACTCATTCTGGAGCCCCAGCTCCACCTCGTGGACATGCAGCTCATGGAGCAGTTCCTGGACGTCCGCCGTGGCGATGGTGGGCGTCTCCTGCGGGTGCAACTGCAAGACTTCTGCGGCCCGTTCACGCAGCACGCTACGCTGCCGCTCCCTTTCCGACTCGCTCATGAGTTATCCCCTCCCGGCATCCCCTTATCGTGCCCTCCAGGCACGGTCAGGGATAACCCTCACCCTCCGGCAGGCCACCGGCAAATCGCCGTTGCCCGCCGCTCCGCAAAAGAATCTGCTCTAGATAGTCTACATGCCGGGCCGACCGGGAACGATGGCCGGGGCGACGGCCGACGCGCCGGTGACAAATTGCCTCGAAGCACCGGCGCCGGCATTGAAGGATCTCAATGCGCGGTCGCGTTGCCGCCCCCATGTCAGCCCCACGCCCCAGCCATATAGCGCCACGGGGTCACGACACCCCTGACCCAGCTCTTCCCCCGGCGAGATTGTGAAATTTCAACGCGCGCGACCCCCAGGATGCTTAGAGTGGTTGGGGCACAAGCGAGAAAGCGCCGGGCAGGCATATCGGCCAGAACGTCTGTTATCCACCAGCGAGGAAAGGACCGCCATGAAGTCCGTCACCCCCCCCCATCGCCGCCCCCACGGCCAGCGTCGTGTCGTCGGCATTCATGTCCTCCCACCCCGTGGGCTTCGGTCCGCCCCGGCCGATGCCAGTCGCCTCCGGCCGGAAGATGCCATGAAGCCGGTGAAAAGGCCTGACATCCCGGCCCACGACGTCGCCGCCCGTCGGGCGGTGAGTCGCGTCATGCTCCTCGACTTCGGTGGCGTACTGGTGGAAGAGGGTTTCCGCGCCGCTCTGGAGGCGCTGGCCCGCCGCCAGGGACTGGACCCCGGCACGGTGACTCTGGAAGGCCGGCGTGCCCTCCATGATTCCGGCTATGTCACCGGCACGGGCGGCGAGGCCGACTTCTGGCGCCTGATGCGCTGGCGCACGGGGCTGGAAGGTAGTGACGCCGAGTTGCGCGAGGCCGTACTAAACCGCTTCCTGCTGCGCCCGGAGATACTAAAGGCGGTGGCGGCCTTGCGGCGCACTCGAGCGCCCGGGTGAATCGAGCCGCGGTGAATTGATATACCGTAATGAAGACCGGGCCACCGTAATCCACAGTCGGCCCTATGGAAGGCCGGGAAACGGCCCTTTCACATCGTACCGAGACATCAGCCGGGAGGTAACACGATGGAAATCACCCTTAACGTGCCGGTCATCGCGGGCTGTGAGGTCAGCGATTGTGCCTACAATTCCGACGATACCTGCCATGCCAAGGCCATCACCATAGGCAATGGCGTGAGCCCCGCCTGCGACACCATGGTCCAGGGTGACATCGAACCCGATGAAATGAACATCGCCGGGGTCGGTGCCTGCAAGGTACGGGATTGCGTCTTCAACAATGACCTCGAGTGCACGGCCGCCCACGTGTTCGTGGGCCGCGATGGCGACGGCGCCGTCTGCGTCACCTACACCGTGTTATAGGCGACCTGACCATGGAGCTGCCCATCGCCGACCGCACGACCGCTGGCCAGTCCCTCGGCGAGGCCCTCACGGACTACGCCGGGCGCGACGACGTGCTGGTGCTGGCCCTGCCCCGTGGCGGGCTACCGGTGGCCTACGAGGTGGCACGCCGCATCGACGCACCCCTGGATGTCATGATCATCGGTACCAGTCTTTCCCCCAACTCAGCGACGACGAGGTCAGGGGCTACCTGGCGCGGGCATGGCAGGAATAGTGGGCAACCCTGACCTGCGTCTTTTTGCCTTGAGTGAGTCCGGGGATCTCGGCACGCGCATGGCGAGCCACCTGGGCATCACCCTGGCCGACCACGAAGAGCGCTCCTTCGACGACGGCGAGCACAAGGCCCGTCCCCTGGAGAACGTGAGTAACCGCGATGTCTTCGTGGTGCAGTCCCTGTATGGCGATGACAACTTAAGCGTCAATGACAAGCTGGTCCGCCTGCTGTTCTTCCTCGGCAGCCTCAAGGACGCCGCGGCGGCCCGGATCACCGCTGTGCTGCCCTACCTGTGCTATGCCCGCAAGGACCGGCGCACCAAGTCCCGCGACCCCCTCGCCACCCGCTACATCGCCCAACTCATCGAGGCGGTAGGCACGGACCGGATACTGGCCCTGGATGTCCACAACCCGGCCGCATTCGAGAACGCCTTCCGGCGCACGGCCTATCACCTGACCGCCCGCACCCTGTTCGTGGAACATTTTGCTCCATTGCTGAAGGAGCCGCCGGTGGTGGTATCACCGGATGTGGGCGGTGCCAAACGCGCCGAGGCCTTCCGCCAACTGCTGGGGCGGCGGCTGGGGAGCGAACCCGGCAGTGCCTTCCTGGAGAAGTACCGCAGCGGCGGCGAGGTCACAGGCCAAGCGGTGGTGGGGGAGATGGAAGGCCGTACGGTCATCGTCATTGACGATATGGTGAGCAGCGGCGGCACCCTGGTGCGGGCCGCCCGCGCCTGCCGTGACCATGGCGCGGCGCGGATCTACGCCGCCGCCACCCACGGGCTGTTCACGGGCGATGCCGCCACCACCCTCAACGATCCGGCCCTCGACGCGTTGGTGGTCACCGATAGCATCCCCCCCTTTCGCCTGGACGGCACCGCGGCTCGAGACAAGCTGGCGGTACTGGATGTCGCCCCCATGCTGGCGCACGCCGTAGGCCGCGTCCACGAAGGCGGTTCCATCCAGAAACTGATGGGGATGGAGTGATCGGACAGGACGCCGGCGACCACCCCCCAGCCCCGACACGACGACTCCCTTGAGGGGACATGACGTGCCCCCACAGGGTTTTCATACCCATCAATTCTCCAGATCACTCTTTTCTGTTATTCCGACAACGTCTGGAGCGACCTCCTGGTTCTCCTCCACGGGTGCGAAATCGAAATGCAGGGCCTCGAGGATGCGATTGTATTTCTCGAGCAGGGCCTGCCGGTTTCTGGCCCCCGTATGGACATGGGCGATATCGTAGCTGTAGCTGTCCTGTTCCAGCAGGTCGGCGAGGCGCATGCCCTGCTTGACCTTGACTTCGATCAATACAGCTCGGCATCGCTCCTGACCTTGAAGGCCAGCAGGGAGTCGGTCCCCTTGATGGGTTTTATCCACAACGGATAGGGCACATCGATGGCATCGACGGCCGCATCGTCGAAGGGATCTACCTCGGAGAAACGCGGCGTCAGGTCCGGCAGCACCCTTCGTTGTTCGACACGGCTCCAGTATTTGTGTTCGCAGCGCAGCACACTCTCCAGGGACGGCAAGGGAAGCTCGTGACGCCGGCACAGGATGGCCACCAGCGCGGTGACGGGAAAGTCCCAATAGCCCACGATGGCGTCAATGGTCCCGTCGAATGCCTCAAGGCGTTCTTCGGCCAATCGGAGACACGCCTCCACCGGATAGCGGCCGCCGTCTTTCACCTCCTCGAAACTGAGCAGTTCATGGATCCGGTGATCGACCTGGATATCGAGGGCCCGGACCTTGCGCATGTTGAAGGCGTCCGCGCCCACGACGAATACGTTCTTGCCCATCAAACCATCCTTATCTGTCGCATTAGATATTTCGGGCCCATGTCTCCGACTCGAACGCCTTCATACCAGATCGCGTTCAATGACATGGTCCCAGTTTTCGGAAAAAACCCGCTTGTCACCTTCATAGGCGTCGAGTTCGGCGCGCAGATGGAACTCGGTTGCGGTCGAGGTAAGGACGGTGCGGGTGCGGGTCATGACGCACCATTCCTCGCGTGCCAGGCGGGTCTCCCAGAGCGTCTCGCCCTTGACTGAATTGAAGTCGTCGTCCTGATAGGTGTACCACTCGATGGCCTTACGGCCCATCTCAAGGCCGATCTCGTCGATATGGACGACACCGTGGTCGTTGATGACCTCGAGAGTGGAAATATCGTCCGCCAGATCGCGAATGACACGCCAGTTGTGGTGCTCCGGCGTGATGACCCGGGTCTGTAGGGGGCTGGCGGCCTCGGGCGGCCCGAACGCGGCAAGTTGCCCATCGTCCGCGCGCGGTGCCCGCACGGGGAGCAACATCCGGCTCTTGCCCGTGAACACCTTGACCCGGGTTGAACGGGGCGCCGGCCAGGCCAGGGGCCAGTAAGAGGTCGACACCGCCAGCCGCAACTGGTGGCCGCGGGGGAAGGCCTGCGCAATATGGTTGAGGGGGATCCGCACCAGGTAGCGCTGGCCCGGCACCAGGGGCTCCGGCTGCTCGAAACTGTTGCGGTGGGTCAGGTTCAGCAGGCCGTAGGTCACGCGTGTGGCCTTGTTGTCCGGCGCGATGTCGGACAACCGCACCGCCAGCATGGCGACCGGCTGATCGGCCTCGATCTCCAGTTCCACGACGGGCGCACCGAGTATTTCCAGGGGGGCGCTCAAGGGTTCACTGTCATAGACCAGTGCCCCCCCGTCCTCCTGGCGCTGATCATGGGGGAGATCCGGCGCGGCGGCATAGGAACACCATTTACCGGCGAAGAGTCCGAGGCCCAGCGGGGATTGCAGATTACGTGCTTCCGACGACACGGCCTCCTGCTGTGTGACCAGCATGCGGGCGGGCGCGAGCCGCAATTCCCGCGTCTCGATGTGGGACGACGGCCAGCTGCTCTCCCCACCCAGCGCCCGGGGCGCATGGCGTAACGGGGAGTGGGGGGGCGCTGTCCTGCATCCACACGCGCAGCATGGGTTCGTCCATGACCCCGTTCTCCATGTCTTTGAGCCAGTGGTCCCACCAGCGCAGCGCCTCCTGCAGAAAACCGATGGCCGGACCAGGTTGACCGATGTGCGGGTATTTGTGCCCCCAGGGTCCGATCAGGCCCTGGCGCGGCACCGTGAGATGCTCCAGCAGCCGGAAGACCGCGTTCGAATAGCCATCGGCCCAGCCACTGACGGCCATCACCGGACACTGCACGGCATCGTAGTCCTCGCAGATCGAACCGTGCTTCCAGTACCCATCGCGGCGTTGATGACGCAGCCATTTCTCCAGCCACAGGCCGCTCTCCCGCAGGCGCTCGAACCACATCGACCGCCAACCCTCGCCGACGATGGCGGGATCCGGTGGACAGGAGTTGTAGGAGAACATGGTGGAGGCCCAGGACAGGTTGTCGCCCAGCAGGCAGCCCCCCATGTGATGGACATCGTCGGCATAACGGTCATCGGTCGAGGAGGCGGTGATGATGGCATGCAGCTGCGGGGGGCGCATGGCGGCGAGCTGCAAGCCGTTGAAGCCACCCCAGGAAATGCCCATCATGCCGACTCGCCCGTTGCACCACGGCTGCTGCTCCAGCCATTGGAGTATGGCGATACCGTCATCGAGTTCCTGCTGCAGGTATTCGTCCCGCAGTACGCCGTCCGAATCCCCGCTGCCACGCAGATCCACGCGCACACCGGCATAGCCATGGCCGGCGAAATAAGGATAGATCTGACTATCCCGCGCACGCATGGAATCGCGTTTGCGGTAGGGGATATATTCGAGCACCGCCGGTACCGGCTCCTCCTCGGCGCCTGCGGGCAGCCACAGCCGGGCCGCCAGCCGCTTGCCGTCGGCCATGGGGATCCAGGCGTTTTCGATCTCGATGATGTTGTTGGGAAAGCGGGTGACGATCCGCATGGGGCCTCCCCTGAGACTGTGGTGATGTCAAAAGCGGATGGTTCGGCCGTTGATGCGGTTCCCACCCGCTCCCCTCACCCATAGTATGGCACCCGAGGAGAACGTCGAAACCGGCCGCCTCAGGGCCCATGACGGAGGCCCAGTTCGATGTAGTCGCGGGCGCGGACGCGCCATTTGTCGTGGTCGTGGACGGTGTGATCATCGGTGTGCCACCATGCCCAGATAGATGCCACCCGCGAGGCGCCGGTTGAGCCGCACCTCGCGTTCGCAATCGCGCCGCCGCGCCTCCACGGTGCTGAAGTCGAGAAAGTCATAGCGCACCGGCTTTCGCGGCGAGCGCCATGTATATGGTGCGTATGGACAAATAGTGGTGGCGGGCTCCACGTTCGAGTTGGTTTTTGCGCAACGAACCACAGGCTCTCGCCAAGAGCGCCAAGAGCGCCAAGGAATTGGGTACATGACGCAAGACGCGGTTGGGAGGCCGATCGTTGATAGGAGACTCGGGTACTTGCTCACAACGGCGAGGCGCTCTTGAAGCACGGGATTACCCGCATCGTTCATCGGTTGGTTAGAAGAGACTGCTGATTTCTTGGCGTTCTTGGCGTCTTGGCGAGAGAAAATTCTTCTCTACTACACCCACGAATTCTGCTGACGAGCCCGGTTTTGTTACCTCTCGGCGGCATCCAACTCTGCGATATGCCACTCGGCCTGCCGTACTATGGGCTATATTTTGACAGTAGGGCACCGACGAGGGCGGTGGGTGCGGGTGCACGATGTCCAGGTTGACCTACGCGGGCCTTCGACACAGGAATCCGGAGAGCGCCATGGATAACATCGAGATACCACCCCGGGAATGGGCTGCCTTCTGCGCCCGATTCGGCGACCAGCACCATGGCTGGCTGGTGGAGGTTAGTCGTCTGGCGACGCGCGAGGCCGCCGACGAGGGCGCCGAGGCCACACCGCTGATGGCGGGCTACCGTCCCCTCACCGGGGTCACGACCCAAACCAGCGGCGGGCGCACCGCCGTGGTGGTGACGGCGGGGGACGGGGACGATGGGGTATCCCTTGTGGTGGACGATGTGGTGGCCCTATACAGCCGGCGCATCGGCGATGCCCATCAGGGCCTGCGCATCGACAGTGCCGATGGCACCACCACCCTCGTACAATTCCGCACCGCCGCCGTCCCCGATGCCCTGGATGGTCTCGCCGAATCCGAGCGCTGAGTACCGGCTCCGAATGATGCTACACCTGCGGCCACAGGTGCATTCACGGCCTCCCCGGCCTATCCGGTAGGCATCGCCCGCGGCAAGGCCCGAGGAGATTCCCCGGCACCCTACCCCGGCCTTGAGGACCGCCGGCGGCCCGGAGGCCGGCGGGCAGGTCACCACCCCTCGCCCATGGCTCAGGACACGACTACATCGGGGTCCTTCTCGATATCGAACTGCAGGGCCGTGAGGGCCTCGTCGTACTTGTCCAGCAAATCCATCTGATCGCGCCCGCCGATGAAGACCTGGGCCAACTCGAAGCTGTACATGTCCTGGCCCTGCAACTCTTTGAGATGTTGGCCCGGCCTGACCGCGATCTTGACCCGGGTGCCCGGCTGGCGCTGAGCCAGGCGAGCGATGGCCTCGTCGCTGGGTATGCGCGTCACGCAGCCGCTGTCCACGGTGCGCAACATGAAGTGGGCGGCCACATTGAACTGGCCACCACGCTCCAGGGGCTTGGGCTTGCGCCCGAGGGCAAGGTCCACCATCACCGACAGGTGGGAGATGCCGACCACCTTCTCGAACATGTCGGTATGGGCCTGGGATACCCGCGGGTTGATCTCCAACAACCAGACCTTGTCGGCCGTCTGGTCGTAGAAGAACTCCACGTTGAAGGGGCAGTTGTCGAGCCCGATTTGGCCCACGGCAAGCCGTGCCACGTCGATCATTCGATGCTGGATCTCCAGAGGCAGGGACGAAGGATACTCGTAGCGGGAAAAGGACGAGCTGTCGGGGGTACGGATGGAGTCCACCACGCCGTAGACCACCACGTTACCCTCGTGGACGTAGCCCTCCAGGGTGCACTGGGCGCCACCGATGGGGGATTCGGCCACGAAGGTCTCGCTCATCCCGGCGATCTCATCGGGCATGTCGTAGGCCTTCAACAGCTCCCGGAAGGGCTCGACGATGAAGCCCTGACGCTCCCGGCAGATCTCCATCACGGCATGGAACTGGTGCTCGTCGCTGATCTCGAAGGCAAGGAATGAGCGGTAGGACTTGATGGGCTTGATCCAGAACGGGGGCATGAGCTGCAGTTTGCCGTAGGCGTTGTCATCGTGGGGGTCGAAGGCACGAAAGGGCGGGATATTGGCCGGGATGGCCTTCTGCTGCTCGAGGCGACTCCAGTATTTATGCTCGCACTTGAACATGGCGGCCAGGGACGGGCCGGGCACGCCAAAGCGCTCCGCCAGGATCGCCACCATCAGGGTACCGGGAAAGTCCCAGTAGCTGGCCACGGCATCGACGGTGCCGTCGAAGGCCTCCATGGTCGCCGTCGCCTTGTCGATGAGGGCCGGCACGTCGAAGGCATCGATGTTGCGGATGTCGCTTACGTCCAGGGCCGCGTGGAAGGCGCACTCCCCGGCCTGGGGCAGGCGCTTCAGCTTGTCGAGGTTGAAGGAGTCCAGGCCGATGATGAAGACGTTTTTCTTGGTCATGGGTATCCAGCCTTATCAGATGTAGTCCCGTGCCACGGACTCGTCCCAGCTCTTGCTGAAGACGCGGACATCGCCCTCGTAGGCGTCCAGGGTGGCTCGAATCACGAAATGGGTGCGGGTAGAGACAAGCACGGTGCGGGTGACCGTGCGCACCTGCCAGTCGCCCCGCTCGAAGCTCCGCTCGTGGGTGACCTCGCCACGCACCGTATCGTAACGCTCGTTGCGATAGCTGTAATGCTCCTCAACATTGCGACCGAAAGCCAGGCCGAGGTCGTCGAGGCGCAGCCGGGCATCGTTGTTGACTACGTCGAGCACCACCTCGTTGGTGGCGAGGTTGTGGCGCACCGTCCATTGACGCTGGGCCGGCGCCAGCAGGGTGGTGGCCGGTGCAGGGGCCTGGCGCGGCTGGCCGAGATCCCGCAGGTCGCTATCCTCTGGCCGCAACCGGCGCTGCGGCAGGTGCAGGCGGCAGCCCTCGGTGTAAAGGGTCAGGCGTACCGGTTCCGGGGCGGGCCAGGCCAGTGGCCAGTAGGAACTCGAGATGGCGAGCCGGATGCGGTGGCCGGCCCAGAAGCGCTGGGCGATCTCATTGAGCTGGACCCGCACCCGATAGCGGTGGCCGGGGTGGAGTTCGACAGGCTCATGATGGCCGTTGCGATGGGTGAGATTGAGCACGCCGAAGGTAACTCGCGTGGAGCGGTCGTTGGGCGCCACATCGGACAGGCGTACCGCCACCATCGCCACGGGCTTGTCGGCGCTGAGATCCAGCTCCACCTCCGCCGCCCCTAACATCTCTAGATCATCCTCCAAGGGCAGGGTGTCGAAGACCAGCGAGCCGCCATCCTCCAGGCGCTGGTCCGAAGGCAGATCCATGACCTCCGCATAAGAGCACCACTTGCCGGCGAACAGGCCTACGTGAAGGGGGCTCTGTATGGTGAGTTCGTCTCCCTCCATGGCCGTGTCGTGGTCCTCTGGCAGCAGGCCACGGCGGTCGATGGCGAAGCTGCGGGGGTGGACGCGAGGGCTGGGCCACTGCTCCTCGCCCACCCAATGACCCGTGATCTCCGGTTGCAGCGGATCGCGGCGGTCCAGCATCCAGGCCCGCAGCATGGGGTCCTTGTCCACCCCGCGGTCGATGCCCTTCAGCCACTGGTCCCACCACCGCACACACTCACCGAGGAAGTCGATGGTGGGTCCGGGCCCACCCATGTGGGGATACTTGTGTCCCCACGGCCCCACCAAACCCCGCCGAGGCACCTTGAGATGGCGCAGCAACCTGAACACGGTGTTGGAGTAGCCATCGGCCCAGCCACTCACCGCCATCACCGGCACCTGGATGGCATCGTAGTCCTCGCACACCGAGGCATGTCGCCAGTAGTCGTCGCGGCGCTGATGCTCCAGCCAGTTCTTGATCCACAGACCGCTGCCCTCGAGGCGCTCCAGCCACATATCGCGCCACCGCTCACCCACTAACCGGGGATCGGGCGGGCAGGAGTTGAAGCCGAACATGGTGGAGGCCCAGGAGAGGTTGTCGGTGAGCAGGCACCCACCCATGTAGTGGACGTCGTCGGCGTAGCGGTCGTCGGACGAACATACGGAGATCACCGCTCCCAGTTCCGGCGGCCCGAGGGCCGCCAGTTGCAGGCCGTTGAATCCCCCCCAGGACAGGCCGAACAGGCCCACCTTGCCGGAGCACCAGGGCTGGGCCGCGAGCCAGCGCAGGATCTCCAGGCCGTCATCCAGTTCCTGCTGCAGGTACTCGTCCCGCAGGATCCCCTCCGAATCCCCGCTGCCCCGCAGGTCCACGCGCACGCCGGCGTAGCCGTGACGGGCGAAGAAGCCGTGGATCTCCGCGTCCCGCACTGCCTTGTGGTCGCGCTTGCGGTAGGGAATGTACTCCAGGATGGCGGGCACGGGATTCTGCTCCGCATCAGGTGGCAGCCAGATCTTGGCGGCCAGGGAGCAGCCGTCGGCCATGGTGATCCAGAAGTTTTCGAGGACGCGGGGAGGCGTGTCTGATGACATGTTCGAGGCTCGTAACCGTACCAAAGCAGAGGTACGAGTCTATACCCAAACGCCGCCCCCTTGCGCCCCGCAGGCCCTGCGGACCGGCGTTGCCTCCGGGCAGGGAGCCCTAGGGCGCGGGGCGCCGGGCCCAGTGGGCGGCCAGGGCGGCCCCCGAGAGGTTGTGCCAGATGCTGAATACCGCCCCCGGCAGGGCGGCCAGGGGCGAGAAGTGCTTGATGGCCAGGGCCACCCCCAGCCCGGAATTCTGCATGCCCACCTCGATGGCGAGGGTGCGACTGGTGCGGGCGTCGTGGCCCAGCAGGCGCGGCACCCAGTACCCGCCCCCCAGCCCCAGCAGATTGTGCACCATGACCGCCCCCACCACGGCCAGTCCGATGCTCCCCAGTTGGTGGGCATTGAGGGCCACGATGATGGCGATGATGGCCACGATGGCCAGCACCGAGACGGCAGGGAACAGCTCCCGCACCGCCCCCAGCCGATGCCCCAGCCAGGTATTGAAGGCGACGCCGGCGAACACGGGAAGGAGCACTATCCTCGCGATATCCCACAGCATGTCCGTGACCGGCACCGGCACCGTCTGGCCCACGTAGAGCCAGGTGAGGAAGGGGGTCAGGGCGATGGCCATCACCGTGGATACGGCGGTGAGGGTGATGGACAGGGCCACGTCACCGCGGGCCAGATAACAGATGACGTTCGAGGCAGTACCACCGGGACCCGCCCCCACCAGCACCATGCCCGCCGCCAGTTGGGGCGGCAACCCGAAGGCCAGCGCCACCAGCCAGGCGGCGAAGGGCATGATGGTGAACTGCAGCAGCACCCCCAGTCCCACCACCCGGGGCCGGCGGGCCACCGCCTTGAAGTCCTCGAGGCGCAGGGTCATACCCATGCCGAACATCACCAGCCCCAGCAGAGGTACGATGGCCACGCGCGCGGGGATGAAGAACTCGGGTATCGCCACCGCCACGGCGCACAAGGCGATGGCGATATAGGGGAAGCGCCGTATCAGCAGGGAACTCAGGGTGGAGAGCATTGTTATTCCGGCCTTTCAATCAAGACGGCGGATTTCGGCCGCGCATTGCACCCGCGGAGGGCTCTCATTAAAAAGGGGCCTTGCGGCCCCTTCGTATTCCGGTGCTGCCGGCGGGCTCAGACCGCCGCCGACTCGCCCTCGGTCACCGCTTTCATGGACAGGCGGATGCGGCCCTGCTTGTCCACCTCCAGCACCTTCACCCTGATGGTATCGCCCTCGGACAGCTTGTCGCTGACCTTCTCCACCCGCTCATCGGAGATCTGGGAGATGTGCACCAGGCCGTCCTTGCCCGGCAGGATGGTGACGAAGGCGCCGAAATCCATGAGGCGGGCCACCCGGCCCTCGTAGATCACCCCCACCTGCACGTCGGTGGTGAGCTGTTCGATGCGCCGCTTGGCCTCCTCTCCGGCGGCACTGTCCACCGAGGCGATGGATACGGTGCCGTCGTCCGTGACGTTGATGGTGGCACCCGTCTCTTCCGTGAGGGCGCGGATGGTCGCGCCACCCTTGCCGATGACGTCACGGATCTTGTCGGGGTTGATCTTGATGGTCATGATGCGCGGCGCAAAGGTCGACATGTCTTCCCGCGGCCGGTCGATGACCTTGGCCATCTCGCCGAGGATGTGCATGCGTCCCTCCTTGGCCTGGTCGAGGGCCGCCTCCATGATCTCGCGGGTGATGCCGTCGATCTTGATATCCATCTGCAGGGCGTTGACGCCGTCGGCGGTCCCGGCCACCTTGAAGTCCATGTCGCCCAGATGGTCCTCATCGCCCATGATGTCCGACAACACCTGGAACTGTTCGCCCTCCTTGATGAGCCCCATGGCGATGCCGGCCACCGGCGCCTCGATGGGCACGCCGGCGTCCATCAGGGCCAGGCTGGTGCCGCATACCGAGGCCATGGAACTGGAGCCGTTGGACTCGGTGATCTCGGACACCACGCGGATGACGTAGGGGAATTCCGCCAGGGTGGGCATGACGGCCTGGATGCCGCGCTTGGCCAACCGGCCGTGGCCGATCTCCCGGCGCTTGGGGGTGCCCACGCGACCCGTCTCGCCCACGCAGTAGGGTGGGAAGTTGTAATGGAGCATGAAGGGCTCGCGGCGCTCGCCCTCGATGGCGTCGATGATCTGGGCATCCCGCTCGGTGCCAAGGGTGGCCACCACCAGGGCCTGGGTCTCGCCGCGGGTGAACAGGGCCGAGCCATGGGTGCGTTTGAGGATCCCCACCTCCACGGCGATGGGGCGCACGGTGCGGGTGTCGCGGCCATCGATGCGGGGCTGCCCGGCCAGCACCTGGCTGCGCACGATCTTCTTCTCCAGCTTGCCGATGGCGCCGGCCACTTCGCCCTCGCTCCAGCGCGGCTCGTCGCCGGCGGTGAGTTCCGCCACCACGGCGCTGCGCACCTCGTTGAGGCGACCGTAACGCTCCATCTTGTCGGCGATGGCGTAGCCCTCGCGGATGGCATCGGCCGCGGCGGCCTCCACCGCTGCCGCCAGTTCCTCGTCCACCGTGGGTAGAGCGACCTCCCACTCCGGCTTGCCCGCCTCGGCCTTCAACTCCTTGATGAGCCCGATGACCTTCTGCTGCTGCTCGTGACCATAGAGCACCGCATCCAGCATCACCTTCTCGGGCAGCCCCTTGGCCTCCGACTCCACCATCAGGACGGCGTGCTCGGTACCCGATACCACCAGGTCGAGCTGCGAATCCACGAGATCGGCGAGGCCGGGATTGAGCAGGAATTCGCCGTCGCGGTAACCTACCCGGGCCGCGCCCACCGGGCCGTTGAAAGGCAACCCGGAGATGGCCATGGCGGCGGAGGTACCAATCAACGACGGGATATCGGGGTCGATATCCGGGTCGAGGTCGATGACCGTGAGCACCACCTGCACCTCGTTGGTGAACCCTTTCGGAAACAACGGCCGGATGGGCCGATCGATAAGGCGGCAGGTGAGGGTTTCCTTCTCGCTGGGCCGGCCCTCACGACGAAAAAAACCGCCGGGGATCTTGCCGGCGGCGTAGGTGCGTTCCTGGTAGTCGACGGTGAGGGGAAAGAAATCGCGCCCCTCTCTGGCCTTCTTCTCGGCCACCACCGTGGCCAGAACCTTGGTGTCTCCGAGGGAGGCGATGACCGCCCCCGTGGCCTGGCGGGCGACCTTGCCGGTCTCCAGGGTCAGGGTGTGTTTGCCGTATTGGATGGATTTGGTAATGGGAGTCATGGCGTTTCCTGAAGCGTGTGCGATTGAGAAGGGTCCTCGATACAGCGGCTGGCGGGACCCGAGTCCCGCCGGCCCCTTGTCATCAGCGCCGCGCCATCAGCGCCGCAGGCCGAGACGGCTGATCAGCTCGCGATAGCGATCGAGGTCCTTTCTCTTCAGGTAATCCAGCAGATTGCGCCGCTGACTGACCTTGCGCAGCAGGCCCTGGCGGGAATGGTGGTCATGGATATGGGTCTTGAAGTGGCCCGCGAGATGCGTGATCTCGGCGGTCAACAGGGCCACCTGCACCTCCGGCGAGCCCGTGTCCGACGCACCCCGTTGATATTGCTTGACTATTTCGCTTTTGCTTTGTGCATTCAGTGACATTGAAGATGGACTCCCACAAGGATCTCGTGTCTCAAAAACCGTGTATGTTAATCCCTAACCCTTTGTCGTAACAAGGACCGGACTGCCTATCCGTGACCCGCCAACAGCCGCCGCGGCGCGATGCGTCCGTCCTCCAGCACCTCCCCCGCGCCGATGAAGCCCTTGTCCACATCGTAGAGGCGCACCCAGCCCGAGGTGGGGGCCCGCGGCACCATGACCGCCTGCCCCTGGTGCATGTAGAAGGACAGGTCCTGGGACAGCCGGATCTCCGGCCATTGTTCCACCGCCGCATCGGCAGGCAGCAGAAGCTTGTCCAGGTGGTGGGTACCCTCCGCGGCGATGTGCTCCAGTTCCTCCACCGTCACCATCTGTTCGGCGCCGAAGGGACCGGCCCCGATACGGTGGAGCGCGGAGACATGGGCGCCGCAGCCCAGGTATTCCCCGAGGTCCTCCGCCAGGGTGCGGATGTAGGTGCCCTTGGAGCACCTCACGTCCACATCCAGCTCGTCATCCCGGTGGGCGATGAGTTCGAAGCCGTGAATGGTCACGGTGCGTGGCTCCCGCGCCACCTCCAGCCCCTGATGGGCGAGCTTGTACAGGGGCTGCCCCCCCTGCTTGATGGCTGAATGCATGGGCGGGATCTGCTGTATCTCGCCCCGGAAACGGGCCATGGCCTCTTCGAGTTCGGCCACCGTCAGGGGCGGCACGGGACGACGCTCGATGACCTCGCCCTCGGTGTCGCCGGTGCGGGTCTTCTCGCCGAGCTTGAAGGTGGCACGGTAGTGCTTGTCCGAGTTCAGCAGGAAGCCCGACATCTTGGTGGCCTCGCCGAAGCAGATGGGCAGCAACCCCGTGGCCAGCTTGTCCAGGCTGCCGGTATGCCCCGCCTTGCGGGCACGGAACAACCGTTTCACCTGTTGCAGGGCCTCGTTGGAGCTCAGTCCGGCGGCCTTGTTGAGCAGCAGGATCCCCGTGACGTTGCGCCCGTGCTGGCGCCTTCGACCCATGATCAGTCTTCCTCTCGTGATTGTTCGTTGGCACGGTCGCTGTCCACCGCCTGCTGGATGAGGGATGCCAGACGGTGGCCCTTTTCCACCGAGTCGTCATACAGGAAACGCAGCTCGGGGACGGTGCGGGTACGCAGGCGCTTGGCGAGGCCGGAACGCAGGAACCCGCCGGCGCGCCCGAGGGCGGCCATCAGCTCCTTGGGATCGTGCTCCTCCAGCACGCTGGAGACGTGGACCTTGGCCACGGCCATATCCCGGGACACCTTCACCCCGGACACCGTGATGCCGTGGAGACGGGGATCATGGACCTCGCGCTGCAGCAGATCCGCGAGTTCGCGCTGGATCTGATCCGCCATACGGTCGGTACGGCCGAACTCCCGCGGCATTACCCGTACTTCCCGCCCCACATGGGCATCAAAGGGTGCGCTCCACCTGGATGGTCTGGTAGACCTCGATCTGATCCCCCGGCTTGACGTCGTTGTAGTTCTTGACGCCGATACCGCATTCCATCCCGGCCTTCACCTCGCTGACGTCATCCTTGAAGCGCCGCAGGGATTCCAACTCGCCCTCGAAGATCACCACGTTGTCCCGCAACACGCGGATCGGGTTGTTGCGGCGCACCACGCCATTGATGACCATGCACCCGGCGATGGCGCCCAGCTTCGGCGAACGGAATACGTCTCTCACCTCGGCGAGGCCGACGAATTCCTCCTTGAACTCCGGCGCCAGCTTGCCGCTGATGGCCTTCTTGACGTCGTCGATGACATCGTAGATGACGCTGTAGTAGTGGACGTCCACGCCCTCGGACTCGATGAGGCGGCGGGCCGTGGCATCGGCCCGCACGTTGAAGGCGATGATGACGGCGTCGGAGGCGATGGCCAGGTTGACGTCCGTCTCGTTGATGCCGCCCACGCCGGCGCCCAGGATCTTGACCTTCACCTCTTCGAAGGAGAGCTTCTCCAGGGCCTCCTGCAGGGCCTCCGCGGAACCCTGCACATCGGCCTTGATCACCAGGTTGACGCTGGAGGTCTCGCCCTCCTCCATCTGAGAGAAGACATTCTCCAGCTTCGCCGCCTGCTGCTTGGCCAACCGCACCTCGCGATACTTGCCCTGGCGGAACAGGGCGATCTCCCGGGCCTTGCGCTCATCGGGCACCACCACCGCCTCGTCGCCGGCGTTGGGGGTACCGGAGAGGCCGAGCATCTCGACCGGAATGGACGGCCCGGCGCTTTCCACCTCCTCGCCGCGTTCGTCGACGAGCATGCGCACGCGACCGTACTCCTGACCACACAACAGGATGTCGCCCTTGCGCAGGGTGCCCTCGCGCACCAGGATGGTGGCCACCGGGCCACGGCCCTTGTCGAGGCGCGATTCGATGACCGCGCCCACGGCCGCCCCTTCCGTAGGGGCGGTGAGTTCCATTACCTCGCTCTGCAGCAGGATGGCGTCCAGCAGGTCGTCGATGCCCTCGCCGGTGATGGCCGACACGTGCACGAAGATGTTCTCGCCGCCCCACTCCTCGGGTATCACCTCGTGGACGGTGAGTTCCTGCTTGACCCGATCCGGGTCGGCGTCCTCGCGGTCGATCTTGTTCACCGCCACGATGAGGGGTACCCCCGCCGCCTTGGCGTGCTGAACGGCCTCAATGGTCTGGGGCATCACCCCGTCGTCTGCCGCCACCACCAGGATGACGATGTCGGTGACCTTGGCACCGCGGGCCCGCATGGCGGTGAAGGCCGCGTGACCGGGGGTGTCCAGAAAGCTGATGGTGCCCCGCGGCGTGGTGACATGATAGGCGCCGATGTGCTGGGTGATACCGCCCGCCTCGCCGGCGGCCACGGTGGCCTTGCGTATATGGTCCAGCAAGGACGTCTTGCCATGGTCCACATGCCCCATGATGGTCACCACCGGGGGCCGGGTAGTGGATTCCCTATCCTCGGGCTGGGCCGCCTGCAACACCTCCTCCTCCAGCGCGTTCTCCTTGATGAGCTTGGGTTTGTGCCCCATCTCTTCCACCACCACCGTGGCGGTCTCCTGGTCGATCACCTGATTGATGGTCACCATGCTGCCCATGCCCATCATGGTCTTGATGACCTCCGTGGCCTTGACGGACATCTTCTGGGCCAACTCCGCGACGGAGATGGTCTCGGGGATGCTCACCTCGCGGACGATGGGCGCCGTGGGCTTGGCGAAGCCGTGCTGGCCGGAGGCGGCCATGGCCCCCTGACCCGCCCGCGGCCTGCCACGGGTCTTGCGCTTGCCGCGCTTGTCGGTGGCCACGTGGATCTGCTCGCGGCCATAGCGGGTGGGCCCCTTCTCCTTGTCCTTTTCCTTCTTGGTCTTGTCGTGGGCGGTCTTCTCCTTGGCGCGCTTGGGGGCGGCCTGCTCCGCCTCCACCTTCGCACGCTGCTCCTCCGACTCCTTGGCCAGGCGGGCGCTCTCCTCGGCCTCGCGGCGCACCGCGTCATCCGCTTCCCGGCGCTTGGCCTCCTCTTCCTCCTGCAGGCGCTTCACCTCGTCCTGACGGCGCTTCTCCTCGCGCTCTTTGCGCTCGCGCTCCTCGGCCTCACGACGGGCCTCCTCCTCGATACGCAGCTTCTCACCCAGGTCCTTCTGGCGGCGCTTGGCCTCTTCCAGCAGAGCCTGTTTGTTGACCTCCTGCTGGGCCTTTAACTCCGCGTCGTCCACCGCGCCGCCGCCCTCTTCCCCGGGCTTGGCGTAGCTACGGCGCTTACGGACCTCCACGGTGACGGTCTTGCGCGGGCCGGTGGTGCCACGACCCTTCTTTTCCGCCGACAGGGACAGCTCGCTGACGGTCTTGCGCTTCAGGGAGATTCGCTTCTCGGGCGTCGCGGCCGGCGCATCGCCTTTGCCATGACGCTCCCGCAGATGGGTCAGAAGCTTCTTCTTCTCCACATCATCGATGGAATCCTCCGGCGTCTTGGTGCCGACGCCCGCCTCCTGCAACTGAGTCAGGAGCCGATCGACCGGTACGCCAAGGACGTCGGCGAATTGTCTCAGGGTAACCTCTGCCATAACTTGCCTCTTCGACCTTCGCTCAGCTGGACGCGTCGTCCTGCTGTTCTTCTTCAAACCATGAGGCCCGCGCAGCCATGATCAGGTCCCCGGCGAGACCGGGATCCACTTCGGCGACTTCGAGCAGTTCATCCACGGCATACTCCGCCAGGTCATCCACCGTATCGATACCCTGCTCGCGCAGCGATGCCGCGAGTTCGGCCGACATGCCGTCCAGGCTCATGAGGTCCTGGCTGGCACCGCCTTCGGCCCGCTCTTCGGAGACGATGGCGCGGGTCAGCAGGACATCGGCGGCACGCGAGCGCAGCTCCTCCACCATGTCCTCGTCGAACTCCTCGATCTGCACCATCTCCTGGGCCGGCACATAGGCCAGTTCCTCTATGGAAGTGAAGCCCTCCGCCACCAGGATGGCGGCCACTTCCTCGTCCACATCGAGTTGCTCCATGAACATGGCCTGGAGCTTCCCGGCCTCGGCCTCGCTCTTCTCGTCGGCCTGCTCCTCGGACATGACGTTGAGGGTCCAGCCCGTGAGTTCGCTCGCCAGCCGCACGTTCTGCCCACCGCGGCCGATGGCCTGGGACAGCATATCCTCGTTGACCGCCACATCCATGCTGTGGGCATCCTCGTCCACCACGATGGACACCACCTCGGCGGGCGACATCGCGTTGACCACGAAGCGTGCCGGGTTGTCGTCCCACAACACGATGTCCACGCGCTCGCCCGCGAGTTCGTTGGATACCGCCTGGACGCGGGAGCCGCGCATGCCCACGCACGCCCCCACGGGGTCGATGCGCGGCTCGCGGGTAAGCACCGCGATCTTGGCCCGCGAGCCCGGGTCGCGAGCGGCCGCCTTGATCTCGATGAGGCCTTCGCCGATCTCCGGCACCTCCAGCTTGAACAATTCGATGACCAGCTCCGGTGCCGTGCGGCTGACGAAGAGTTGGGGTCCCCGGGCCTCCAGGCGCACATCCCGCAGATAACCCCGAACGCGGTCGCTGGTGCGGATGGCCTCCCGCGGGATCATCTCCTCCCTGAGGATGACCGCCTCGGCGTTGCCGCCGAGGTCGATGATGATGTTGCCCCGCTCCAGGCGCTTGACGATACCCGTCACCAGCTCACCGCGACGCCCCTGGTAGGCCTCCACCACTTGGGCGCGCTCCGCCTCCCGCACCTTCTGCACGATAACCTGCTTGGCGGTCTGAGCGGCGATGCGCCCGAACTCCACCGACTCGATGGGCTCCTCGATATAGTCCCCCACCTGCAGTTGCGGGTCATGCTCCCGGGCCTCGGCCAGGCGGATATGGCGCTCGCGAGAGAACTCGAGGGAGTCCTCCTCGTCCGCCTCCAATGCCATCGTGGTCTCCGCCGATTCGGGCAGCCGGGCCTCCACATCGTCGGGCACCACCAACCAGCGGCGGAAGGTGCTGTGCTCACCCGTCGCGCGGTCGATACTCACGCGCACGTCGATCTCACCACCATTCTTTTTCTTGGTGGCCGTGGCCAACGCGGCTTCGATGGCCTCGAAGATGATGTCCTTGGACACCCCCTTCTCGTTCGAAACCGCTTCTGCTACCAGCAGGATCTCTTTAGTCATTTAACGACCCCATTCCCCATAACGCCTATACCTCACAAGGCCTACACTTCGGCAACCAGGTTTGCCCTGGAAATGTCGGCGAGGGGGATCTCCCACACTTCGCCGTCCTCATCCAGGGTGACCATACCCTGGCCGCACGCCACGATTACACCCTTGATCTTGCGCCGTCCGTGCAACGGATCGTGCAGCTTCACCCGCACCCTGGCGCCTATGAACCGCTCATAGTGCTCGGCCTCGAAAAGCGGCCGCTCCACTCCAGGGGAGGACACCTCCAAAAGGTAGTTCCCCTGGATAGGATCCTCCACGTCCAGCACCCCGCTCACCTGATGACTCACCCGCTCGCAGTCCCCCAGGGTGATGCCGTCCGGGTGATCGATGTAGACCCTGAGCACCCGCCGGCCACCGCCGGTATCCAGTTCGACGCCCACGAACTCGTAGCCGAGGGCCTCGACACCCGACGCAACCAACTCGCTCAATCTGTTCAGTCTGCTAGCCATCAGTAAAAAAAAATGGGCCCTAGGCCCACTGCAAACCCCTACCCGATCCGCCCACCGACCCTTTTCGGGTAGTGCACGACCAGGCGGGCTCATGACCCACCGGCATCGCGGCCCCAGGTGAACGTCATTGCAAAGGCATTCACCACGGGGCCGGCAAAAAAAAACCCCGACGAGGGGTTTCTCCTGACCGGCGGAACGCTTATCGCCTGCCTTCGGACCTTCGTTGATCTACCCTTAGGCAGCGATTCCCAAGTAGCCGCGAAGTGTATATTTTTCAACAGGCTTAATCAAGGCCCGGCCGGATGTCGGGCTAAAGCCCGACCTACAGCCCGACCCACAGACACATCGCCACCGCCGGTTCCCGGGGCACGAATGTAGGTCGGGATTCATCCCGACATCCCGGCCAGATACGCCGCCACCGCACGTTCCCGCGGCACGGATGTAGGTCGGTTGCTCCTGGCAACCGACATCCCGCCCGCTACCCGCCGGGATCCCGTCGGCTGCCAGGAGCAGCCGACCTACGCCTCTGTCCTTCTCCCCAGGGGAAGTGGGAAAGGGGAAAGGGGAAATGGGAAAGGGGAAAGGGGAAATGGGAAATGGGAAAAGATTACCACCCGTGCGTCGGCTCTGCTGACGCCGAAACGGTGGATCCGCTGCGCCTTTTCAAGCTGCCACTCCTCCCTGACCTTCTCCCTTTTCGCGTCACTCGCGTCTTTCGCGGTTACGCTTTTGTAGGTCGGGATTCATCCCGACAACCCGGCTCACCCCACGCCCCCCCCTCAGGTAATTGCCACGCCCTTGACCAGGGCATGAACCGCCATACCCGGAGCGAGCCCGAGGTGTTCCACCGATCGGCGGGTGATGCGCGCCAGGAGGATCTGATCCCGGAGCCCCAGACGCACCAGCACATGCCCGGGGTGGGGATCGCCGTTGACCTCGAGCACCCGGGCCGGCAGGCAGTTCAGCACGCTGGAGTCCGCCGCCTGCGCCGCGGCTGCAATGGAACCCATCTCAGCGATATGCTCCAGTAACTCGATACGTCCCGTGCCGAGAAAGCCCCGGCCCTCGACGTTGAGCCAGAACGGGCCATCCACAGCAGTCTTCATAGGCAGCCGTACCCTCCCTCAGGAGTGAAGGAAATACATAAAGGCATTTGGGGAATCGTATGGAGTTATACCGGCGTTAACTCTCATGGCGATACGCGCCACCCAAGATGATGAAAGAGGAGCGCGTATCGCCATGTTCGTTCCCTCACCCCATCCCTGTACTCCGGGCATCCTGCCCTGCGCCCTGCGGGCCGCGCCAAGGCGCGTTCAAATCCGTTCCCGACGGATTTGTCCCAGTGGGAGAGGGGGAGTTCGTGCTTCGCGACTTTCACATTAACTAACATATAACGAGATGTAAGATTCCCTGGCGGCCCGGCGCTGCCGCGTCACGACCGCGGCCTCCTGCCAGGCCGTGATGGCCGCCCAACGGCGTGGGGCATCACAGACCGCGCGGCGGGCTGGGGGGGTTGGGGGTCTCCAGGCTGGGCGGCAGGCGGGATTTCCCCATCAGCCAGACATCGATATGCCGGGCCACATCGCGTCCCTCGCCGATGGCCCACACGACGATGGACTGACCGCGCCGGGCATCGCCGGCCACGAACACCCCGGGGATGGCCGACATCTTCCGGGCATCGGTCTCCAGGGCCTCGTCCCCGCTCAGGGTCAGGCGCGCCTCCCGGAGGAGTTCCACCTCCGGACCTTCGAAGCCGATGGCGATGAGCACCAGATCGGCCGGGATCTCGATGCCGCTCTCCTGCACGATCTTTTCGATGCGCCGGCCGTGCCGGTCGCGCTTCCAGTCGACCCGCTCGGCCTCGATGTGGTTTACTCGGCCATCCCCGTCGCTGTCGATGAAGCCGGCGACGTTGAGGCTGAAGGCCTCTTCCCCGCCTTCCTCCAGGGCGTAGGTATGCCGATAGGTCTGGGGTTGCTGCGGCCACGGGTTGTCCGCCGGCCGTTCCTCCGGGGGGCGCGGATTGATGCTCAACTGGAGTACCTCCCGCGCGCCCTGTCGGTGAGCCGTGGCGACGCAGTCGGCGCCGGTGTCGCCCCCGCCGAGCACCACCACACGCTTGCCGCGGGCATGGGCGGCGCCGTTCACGGGCCGCCCGGCCTGGCGCCGGTTCTCGGCGGTGAGATACGCCATGCCGTACACCACACCCATCAAATCACGCCCCGGCACCGGCACGTCGCGCTGGCGCAGGGCGCCAATGGCGAGGCACACGGCATCGAAGCGGGACTGCAGATCCGCCAGGGACACGTCCACCCCGACGTTGACGCCCGTGTGGAACTCGATGCCTTCCTCCTGCAGCTGCCGCACCCGCCTGGCGACCATGGGCTTCTCGAACTTGAAGTCGGGGATGCCGTAGACCATCAGTCCGCCGATGGTGTCGTCGCGCTCGAACACCGTGACGGCGTGACCGGCGCGGTTGAGTTGCTGGGCGGCGGCCAGGCCCGCCGGCCCGCTGCCCACGATGGCCACCCGCTTCCCGGTCCGCACGGCCGGCGGACAAGGGATGATCCAGCCTTTTTTCCAACCCATGTCGACGATGGCCCGCTCGATGTCCTTGATGGTCACGGCGGCGTCGTTGTACGCGAGGGTGCAGGCCGGCTCGCAGGGGGCAGGGCAGGTGTAGCCGGTGAACTCGGGAAAGTTGTTGGTGGCATGCAGCCGCGCCAGGGCCTCCTCCCACTGACCCTGGTAGACGAGGTCGTTCCACTCGGGAATGATGTTGCCGATGGGACAGCCGCCCATGCAGGTAGGCACGCCGCAGTCCATGCAGCGCTGTCCCTGGGTGCGCAGCTCCGCCTCATTCCACTCGAAGCGGTAGATCTGGCGGTGGTCGCGCAGGCGCGATTGGACCTCGCGGTAGCCGATGGGTCGGCGCCGGTGACGCAGGAATCCGTCGGGGTGATTCTCGGACATGATGGTGGTCCTCAGGCGGCCCGCCGTGGCGGCTTGATGCGGATATCCTGGCCGCTGGCCAGGTGGCGGGCGACGGCATCGGCGTAGGCGTCGGCTACCACTTTTACGAAAGTCCCGAGGGAGCCTTCCCAATCCTCCAGGATCCGCGCCGCCTTGCTGCTGCCCGTATAGCCGACATGGTTCTCCAGCAGGCGCCGCACGAGTTCCTGATCCCGCGAGTCCTGCAGGGGCTCGATGCGTCTCCCATCCGCGTTCAGATGCCGTTCCGCCAGCCTCTCCTCATCGAAGATATAGGCCTCGCCGCCGCTCATGCCGGCGCCGAAGTTCCTGCCTATGGGCCCCAGGATCACGGCAACCCCCCCGGTCATGTATTCACAGCCATGGTCGCCCACCCCTTCGACGACGCCGAGCGCCCCGGAGTTGCGCACGCAGAAGCGTTCCGCACCGCGGCCGTTGAAATAGGCCTCACCGGCGGTGGCGCCGAACAGGACGACGTTGCCGACGATGGTGTTTTCCGCCGCCGCGTATCCGGCGTCCGCCGGTGTGCGGACGCTGAGCAGCCCGCCCGAGAGCCCCTTGCCGGCGTAGTCGTTCGCGTCGCCCTCGAGGTGCAGCCCGATGCCGCGGCACAGGAAGGCCCCCAGACTCTGTCCGGCGGTGCCCGTGCAGCGCAGGTTGATGGTCCCCGGCGGCAGGCCCTCGGCGCCGTGGCGGCGGGTGACCTCGTGGCTCAGGAGCGTACCGAAGGTGCGGTCGCGGTTGCACAGTTCGACCGCGATCTCCACCGGCCGGCGCTCCTCCAGGGCCGGCCGCGCCTGCGCGATGATCCGGTGATCGATCTTCCGGTCCAGGCCGTGATCCTGGGCGCGGGTGCGGCGCGGCGCATCCTCGGACTTCATGCGCCGTAGCAGTTCGGACACATCAGGATGGATGCCCTTGGGATGAGCAACCCGCTTCGCCCGCAGCCTGTCCACCCGCCCGCTCATGTCGTCCATGCGGCGAAAGCCGAGGGCCGCCATGTGTTCACGCACCTCGCCGGCGACGAAGCGCAGGTAGTTGACCACATGCTCGGCGCGGCCCTGGAAGCGTTCCCGCAGGCGCGGGTCCTGGGTGGCGATGCCCACCGAGCAGGTATTGCAGTGACACTTGCGCAGCATGATGCAGCCGAGGGCCACCAGCGGCGCCGTGCCGAAGCCGTACTCCTCCGCCCCCAGCAGGGCCGCGATCACCACGTCGCGACCGGTCAGCAGGCCCCCGTCGGCACGCACCGTGATACGGGAGCGCAGGCGGTTGGCCAGCAGCACCCGCTGGGTCTCCGCCAGCCCGAATTCCCAGGGCGCGCCGGCGTGCTTGATGGAGGTCTTCAGCGAGGCCCCCGTGCCTCCGGAATCACCGCTGATCAGTACCGCGTCGGCACGTGCCTTGGCGACGCCGGCGGCGATGGTGCCGACATTGGCCTTGGCCACCAGCTTGACGTGGATCTCCGCGCTCGGATTGGCACACTTCAGGTCGTGGATGAGCTGCTGCAGGTCCTCGATGGAATAGATGTCGTGATGGGGCGGCGGCGAGATCAGGCCGACCCCGGGCACCGTGAAGCGAACCCGGGCGATGCCTTCGTCCACCTTGTCGCCGGGGAGCTCGCCGCCCTCTCCGGGCTTGGACCCCTGGGCCATCTTGATCTCGATCTGGCGGGCCCGCGCCAGGTAATGGGCGGTGACGCCGAAGCGGCCGCTCGCCACCTGCTTCATGGAGCACTCGCGCTCCGTGCCGAAGCGTTCGGCCTGCTCGCCGCCTTCTCCCGTCCCGGACTTGCCACCGATGCGGTGCATGGCGATGGCGAGGGCCTCATGGGCCTCCTGGCTCAGGGCGCCGAAGGACATGGAGCCGGTGGAGAAACGTGTCATGATGGACTCCACCGGCTCCACCGTATCGAGGGGAATGGCCGCGGCGTCCGGGGTGACGAACTCCAGCAGGCCCCGCAGGTTCTGCAGCCCACCATCCACCTGGCTGGCATAGCGGGTGAAGTCTTCATAGGCGCTGGCATCGTTGCCGCGCGCCGCCTGCTGCAGCTTGCCGATGGTGTAGGGGTTCCAGTGATGCCGTTCCCCGTCGCGACGCCAGTAGAACTGACCACCCGGGTCGAGGGGCAGATTGCCGGGGACGCGGGTACCGAACGCGATCGCATGGGTGTCCAGGGTTTGCTGTTCAACCTCGTTAAGGCCCACCCCCGGAACATGAGCCGTCGTGCCGCTGAAGTATGCGTCGACGAACTCGTGGTCCAGCCCCATCGACTCGAAGATCTGCGCCCCTTTGTAACCCTGCAGGGTCGAGATGCCCATCTTCGACATCACCTTGAGGATGCCGCCCTCGAGGGCCCGGCGATACTGGGCCAGGGCCTGGCCGGTAGCGCCCGCGATGAGGCCCCTGGCCACCATGTCGGCAATGCCCCCGTAGGCCAGCCAGGGGTGCACCGCATCCACCCCGTAACCGATGAGGGTGCAGAAATCGTGCACCGTATGGGGCTCGCCGGCATCGATCACGAGGGCGGCACGGGTCCTCAGGCCCTGGCGAATGAGATGATGGTGCAGGGCCGACACCGCCAGCAGGCTCGGGATGGCGACGCGCCCCGGACCGATGGCGTGGTCCCTCAGCAACAGGATCCCGCAGCCCTCGCCGATGGCCTGAACGACGGCGCGGCGCATCGTCAGGATGGCTGTGACCATGGGTTGGCCCCGGGGGCAGGTGATGTCGATGGGGCGGCTGCGCAGACCATCGTGGTCCATGTGCTCGATGGCCCGCAGCTGCGGGCCGCTGAGGATCGGCGACTCGAGGTACAGCTGCCGGCAGTGGCCGGGGGTTTCCGCCAGCAGATTCTCCCGGGGGCCGATGGCATCGGCGAGGGACGTCACCAGAGCCTCGCGGATGTAGTCCAGGGGTGGATTCGAGACCTGGGCGAACTGCTGCAGGAAGTAATGGCTGAGGGGGCGTCGCCGGGATGACAGCACCGCCGGCGGGGTATCGTTGCCCATGGCCCCGATGGGATCCTTGCCGTTGGCGGCCATGGCCTGTACCAGGACCCGCAGGTCCTCCAGGGTGTGACCGCAGGCCCGCTGGTATTCGTCCAGGGGGCGCTCGAGGGGCGGCAGGTGGATGTCCGCCGCCAACGGGTCGACCAGGTCCGCCAGGGACAGCCGCTGGCCCTCGAGCCAGGCCCCGTAGGGACGCCGGGCCAGCTCCGCGAATACGTGGTCTTCGGCAACGATGCCGCCGCGTGCGGGGTCCAGAACGAACAGTGCCCCCGGTTTCAGCCGGCCCCTCTGGAGCACATCGCAGGCGGGCACATCCACCACGCCGCTCTCGCTCGCCATGATGAGGCGCCGATCGCGGGTGATGCTGTAGCGGCAGGGCCTGAGTCCATTGCGATCCAGGGCGGCCGCGACGCGTTCGCCGTCCGTGGCCACCACCAGGGCGGGCCCGTCCCAGGGTTCCATCAGGGCGCCGTGATAGGCATAGAAGGCACGGCGCGCCGGGTCCATGTGAGGGTCCTGTTCCCACGCCTCGGGGATGAGCATGCGCAGGGCATGGGGCAGGCTGCGACCGCCAACCACCAGCAGCTCCAGCACGTTATCCAGTTGGGCGCTGTCGCTGAGTCCTTCCCCGGTGAAAGGCTTGATGCGTTCGATGTCGGCGCCAAAACGGGGCGAGGCGAGGGTCGCCTCGCGGGCCCGCATCCAGTTCTGGTTGCCGCGCAGGGTATTGATCTCCCCGTTGTGCACGAGGTGGCGGTAGGGATGGGCGAGGTCCCAGGCGCCCAGGGTGTTGGTGGAGAAACGCGCATGAACCAGGACCAGGGCCGAGGTGACCCGCCGATCCGTCAGGTCCGGATAATAGGCCTCGAGCTGCGGGCAGGTCAGCAGACCCTTGTAGACCACCGTGGTGCGCGACAGGGAGCAGACGTAGAAGACCTCCCCACCGAAGCCCACCAGCCTCCGGTAGAGGGCCTCGTTCTCGATCTCGCGCCGCAGGACGTAGAGCCTGATATCCAGCTCTGAGGGCTCGAGGGGCTCCCGCGGCCGGACGAAGAACTGCTGAGTCACCGGCTCGCTGTCGCGGGCCGTCTGCCCCAGGCCATGGTTATCCGTGGGCACCTCGCGCCAGGCGACCAGGTCGAAGCCCCTGGCGCGGCAGCGGTCCGCCACGAGGGCCCGCAGGGCGGCCCGTTGATCGGCGTCGCGGGGCATGAATACCTGGCCGATCCCATAGCCGTCGCACTCATCCAGCCCGGGCACCACCTCCCGGAAGAAGCGATGGGGCTTCTGCAGCAGCATGCCGGCGCCATCGCCGGTGTTCTCCTCGGCACCGCGTGCCCCTCGATGGTCGAGGTTTCGCAGGCACTCCAGGCCGTTAAGCACCAGTCCATGGCTGGGTTTGCCATCGAGATCCGCCAGTACCCCCACGCCACAGCTCGAATGATTGGCCGCGCGCAAATACTCCTCGGTTTCCAATGCCCCGGTCGGTGTCGGTGGGCGTGAATTCTGGGACGCTGTCATATCCAGGCTCCAACCAGACCTGTCGGGAGGCATAGAGCCTCGGTGTCCACTTTGCCCCCCAACGAGCCCTGAATCAATTCACCGAGGATTCCTCAAGGCATTGTCGGAATGTACATGATGCCCCATAGAGCGGATCAGGCGCGGCGCACCCGCGGTCCAGCCCTGGGGTAATCCCCACAGCGATCACCTCAGGAATTGCAGCCAGCCGGACAGGCCCAGCAGCGTCACCAGGAGTACCGGGGGTGTGATCACGATGCCGATGAGGAAATACTGCTTCCAGGTGATGACGATGCCCTTGCGTGCCAGCACGTGCAGCCACAGCAGGGTCGCCAGGCTGCCGATAGGGGTGATCTTCGGACCCAGGTCGGAGCCGATGATGTTGGCGTAGATCATGGCCTCCTTTATCAGGCCGCTCACGTTCGCGTCGTCGATGGACAGGGCCACCACCATCACCGCCGGCATGTTGTTCATCACCGAGGACAGGAACGCGGCGATGAAGCCGGTCGCCAGCGCCGCCGTGGTTACGCCGTAATCGCCGACCCCATCGAGCATCCGCGCGATGTCGGCAGTGACCCCGGCGTTGCGCAGTCCGTAGACCACCAGGTACATGCCGATGGAGAAGATCACGATCTGCCAGGGCGCGGTCTTGATGACGCGTCTGGTGGAAATGGCGTGGCCGCGCGCCGCTACGGCCAGGAGTATGGCCGCGCCCACGCCGACGATGGCCGAGATGGGCACACCCTGGGGCTCGAGCACCAGGAAGCTGAACAGCAGCAGGCCGAGCACCCACCAGCCGGTACGGAATACGGCCGGATCCTTGATGACCTCGTGCGGCCGGCGCAACTGGGTGTAGTCATAGCGCAGCGGAATCTGCTTGCGGAAGAACAGCATCAGGACCACCAGTGAAGCCGCTACCGACACCACATTCACCACCACCATCACGGTCGCGTACTCGACGAAGCCGATGCCGAAGAAGTCTGCCGACACGATATTCACCAGATTGGAGATCACCAGGGGCAGGCTGGCGGTGTCGGCGATGAAACCCGCCGCCACCACGAAGGCCACGGCCGCCACCGGACCGAACCCCAGGGCCCGCACGATCTCCAGTACGATGGGGGTCAGCATCAGCGCGGCGCCATCGTTGGCGAACATGGCCGCCACTGCTGCCCCCAGCAGCACGATGAATCCATACAGCCGCAGGCCGTTGCCCTGACCCCAGCGGGCCACGTGCAACGCCGCCCATTCGAAGAATCCGGCCTCGTCCAGCAGCAGTGAGATGATGATGATAAACACGAAGGTCAGGGTCGCGTTCCAGACGATGTCCACCACGATGGGGACATCCGACAAACTCACCACGCCGGTGGCCAGGGCGATGGCGGCGCCGCCCAGGGCGGACCAGCCGATCCCCAGCCCCCTGGGCTGCCAGATCACCAGGGCGATGGTGGCCACGAAGATAACCAGGGCGGTCAGAAGCATGACGGATCCTTAATTGGATTGGAGGGAAAAACCGGAGGGTAGAGGGGCATCAGTCATGCCGCTTGAAGGGATTGCAGCAATCGGGATGCCCCCGCAGGCAGCGCAGCAGATCGAGGCGGGACACCAGGCCCACCACCCGGCCGGCGTCGAGCACGGGCAGCGAGTTCACACGATGCTCGATCAGCAGACGCGCGGCCACGGCCATGTCGTCGGATGGTGCCACATAGGCGGGATCGGGGGTCATCACCTCCGCGGCCGTGGTGCCTTGCGCGGGGTTCGGTTCCGCCTCGGTCCCGCTAAAGACCGATTTGTAAAAGGACTCTCGCCAGATGGGGCCCGGGTCATCGAGGCGCTCATCGGCGACACGGTGGATGAGATCACCCGTGGTCACCATGCCCAGCAGTGCGCCCTTGTCATCCACCACCGGTACGCCGTTGATGCCACGGTCCACGAGCAGGTCCACGATGGCCTCGACCGGAAGCTCCGGCCGCACAGTCACCGGGTCCCGGGTCATCAAGTCATTCACATTCATGGTTTCCCCCAGGGGTTGTTGCGCCGCGGCTCCATGGTGAGGCCTCGGGCGGCGTACAATGGGTGGCCGGGATTGGAGCGGACCGTGTCTGTGTATGGGTCCACGCCCGCTCCCCGGCTTTCACGGCCGCGGTCAATGCCGGCCGCCAGCCAGTTCGGACGCCGCTGGCACCGCATCGAGCAGCTTCAGCAGGCGCTTCGTCCCGACGGGTTCGTCCCGTAAGGCCGGGACCACCGCATGGCGTCGGGCATAGTGGTCCGCCACCTCGGCGATGCGCGGCAATTCGGCACGCGCACGGCGGCGCAGCAACGGCGAATGCGTCTGGGTGGCCGCAATGCTCTGGTTGACCACCCAGGCCCAGGGCTCGATGCCCGCCCGGCGCAGATCGACCTGGAGGTTCGCCGCCTCCAGCACCGGGGTCGTTTCCGGCAGGGTCACGATCAACACCTTGGTTCTCGCCGGATCCTGCAACTGCATCATGGGCGTGGTGTAGCCGACACCGGAACCATCCATCTGGCGGCTCACCTCGCGATGGTAAGCACCCGTGGCATCGAGCAGCAGCAGGGTGTGTCCGGTCGGGGCGGTATCCATCACCACGAATTTACGGCCGGCCTCGCGAATGATCCGCGAGAAGGCCTGAAACACGGCGATCTCCTCGGTGCAGGGCGAACGCAGATCTTCCTCGAGGAGGGCGCGGCCCTCGGCGTCGAGCTTGCGGCCCTTGGTCTCCAACACGTGCTGGCGGTAGCGTTCGGTCTCCACCCGCGGATCGATGCGGCTGACCGTCAGCCCGTCGAGATCCTCGGCCAGGGTGTCCGAGAGGTGAGCGGCCGGATCGGAGGTGGTCAGATGCACCGGCAGATCCCGTTCGGCCAGGGCCACCGCGATGGCCGCCGCCACCGTGGTCTTGCCGACCCCGCCCTTGCCCATCAACAACACCAGGCCATGTCGATCCGCGGCGATGGCATCCACCAGATCCGCCAGGGGCCGAGCATCAGGTGCGCCCTGGGTCGGCCCGGCCCGGTCGCCGGCCTCTGCCGCGCTATCGTCATCCTGGAACAATCGTCCCAGGGCCTCCACGCCCACCAGGTTGAAGGCCTTCAGCGGCAGCCGATCGCGCGGCAGGTCGGCCAGGGTCGCCGGCAGATCGGCCATCGCCCGGCTCTCGCGTTCGTGAATGGCGGCGGCCAGCCCATCCGCAGCGGCCTCGCTGGCGGGCAATACGCCGTTGACCACCAGGTGCTGGCGCCGCAGTCCGATGGCCGCAAGCTCGGCATGGGTGCGTGCCACCTCAGTCAGGCTGCCCCGCTGCGGGCGGGCCACCAGGATCAGACGAGTGCGCTCGGGATCTGCCAGCGCCGCCACCGCGGCGCCGTAGCGCTCCCGTTGCTTTTCCAATCCGGCCAACGGCCCCAGGCAGGAGGCATCGCCCTTGCCGGTCTCGAGAAACCCGCTCCAGGCGCCCGGCAACTGCAACAGGCGGATGGTGTGGCCGGTCGGCGCCGTGTCGAAAACGATGTGGTCGTAACCGTCGAGGAGTTCGGAGTCGGTCAGCAGGGCCGTGAACTCGTCGAAGGCCGCAATCTCGGTGGTGCAGGCGCCCGAAAGCTGCTCCTCGATGCCCGCCACCACGGCTTCGGGCAGCACCCCGCGGACCGGACCCACGATGCGGTCACGATAGCCTTGGGCCGCGGCCTGGGGGTCGATCTCCAGCGCCGCCAGCCCCGCAACCGCCTCAACCGGGGTGATGTGGTTGCCGATGTCGATGCCAAAGACCTGGCCGACGTTCGATGCCGGGTCGGTGCTGACCAGCAGCACGCGCCGGCCAGCTTCCGCCAGATGAATGGACGTCGCGCAGGCGATGGAGGTCTTGCCCACTCCGCCCTTGCCGGTGAAGAACAGGAAACGCGGCGGGTCGGCCAGAAAGTTCAGGTTTGCGTCGCCCATGCTCAGCACTTGGTCCCACCACCACAGCACGCAGGCGCTGCCGCGATGTTGAACCCCTCGGCCGGTTCCGGCAGACCGGCCCAGCGCGCCAACTCGTCCCGGGTGGGATATCGACCGGTCAGTGCCACCTGACCATCGACGAGGATGACCGGCAAGGCGGCCTCACCCGCACGTTCCAGGATCCCGCGTACCGCCCCATTCTCGGCAAAGGCGACCGGCTGCTGGGAAAGATTGAGGCGCTCGATGGCCAGACCGTTACGCTTCGCCCAGTCCATATCGGCGGAGAAGTCGACCAGTCGCTGGTCCACGTCGACACCGCAAACGCCGGTGCTACAGCACAGGGAGGGGTCGAACACCTGTATGTTAATCATTACGATACTCCATGAATGGTTGAAATGTTGAATAAATGCTTTTGAGTCATGGAATAACCGGCATTCCTCAGGAGCCTGCTCCGGCACACGGGGGGCTATGCGCGGAGACGATGCCCGCATAGCCCGTGGATCCCCCAGGCAGGTCCCGACACTGTCCGGCGTCACCCCCACAGCATTCCTCGGTGAGGTAGGCGACCAGGTCGAGCATCAGAGGCATGTTCGCGCGGTAACGCTGAAACCGGCCCTCTTGCTCGACCACCACCAGTCCCGCGTGGGTCAGGTTCTTGAGATGGAAAGAGAGATTGGTCGGGGGGATATTCAAGGTACTGGAGATCTCACCGGCCACCATACCCTGCGTGCTCTGGCGCATCAGCAGGCGGAACACCTCCAGCCGCAGCCCGGAGGCCAAAGATTCAAGAACGGCGATCGCGCGGGTCTGATCCATGTCGCGACGCTACAAGAGTTCTTGAACAATTGCAATCATCCCGTGGTCCGGAGCATCCGAGTTTTGAATTGGAGTGTGAATACGGACGGATTACACTAGCTCAGCGAACGACACCCGGCGTACCACTGCCTATACGCCGGGAACCGGCCAATACAACTCCGGCCTCGATTGACCCGTGGTCCGCAGCCCCATTGGCATAGCCCGGATGCCACGCCGCCTGCCCTACTACCCGGTCCTTTACGGTCCAGTACCACGATGAACGCGAACAAGACATCCAATGCAAGCACCGACCTGGTATGGGAAGCCGGGGCCGAGGGACTATTGGTGGCCCGCGGGGACTGGATCCTGGATAACGTCGAAGTGCTCAACCAAAGAGTCGATGCCCTTGCGGGGCGCGCCTCCAGGTTGGACGTCAGCGGTATCTCGCGACTGGATGCCTCGGGTGCGGTACTACTGGAACGCCTGTTCGCCCGCACCGGGCAGGATGCGGCGGCGGCCGGTCTGACCGACCAGTGGCGCAAACTGTTCGAGGCGGTTGATTCGGCGTGTGACGTCAAGCATGAGCCCGAACCGGAAACCGAACCGCAGTGGCGGCAGATCCTGGCGCAAATCGGCAGAACCACCGTCGAAGTCACGCAAAGCACACGTGAACTGCTCAATTTCATGGGCCTCACCATGCTGCGCCTCGGCCGAACTGTGGTGAGGCCGCAGCGGCTGCGGTTGACATCGACGGTCTACCACATAGAGCAGACCGGTCTGGATGCGGTGCCGCTATCGATCCTCCTCGCCGGCCTGGTCGGCGCGGTGGTCGCGTTTCTTGGCGCAACCGTGCTGCGAAACTTCGGCGCCGAGTTGTTCGTGATCGACCTGGTGACCTTTGCCTTCCTGCGAGAATTCGGCGTCTTGCTGACGGCCATCCTGCTGGCCGGCCGGACTGCGAGCGCCTTCTGCGCCCAGATTGGCATGATGAAGACCCGCGAAGAACTCGATGCCATCCGCACGTTGGGGCTCGATGAGATCGAGGTGCTGGTTCTGCCACGCCTCATCGCGTTGCTGATCACCCTGCCGTTGCTTGCGTTCATCGCCACCATTGCCGGCCTGGTCGGCGGACTGATGGTCTCGGTCTGGTCGCTGGATATCAACCTGACCCTGTTCCTGGATCGCGTGGGGCAGACGGTGGCCCTCAAACATTACTTGGTCGGCATGGTCAAGGCGCCGATGTTCGCCGTCATCATTGCCCTTATCGGCTGCCTTGAAGGGCTCCGGGTGAGTGGCACCGCCCAGTCCGTAGGCGAACACACCACCACCGCCGTGGTGCGCAGCCTGACTATGGTTATCGTCATCGACGCACTGGCCGCGGTCTACTTCATGGAAATCGGATGGTGAGCACGAACGATGACATGAGTGGCGAACCAGGCCCCGACGACCCAGTAATACGGATACGGGGTCTGGACAATCACTTTGGTTCGGACATCGTTCACCAGGGACTCGACCTGGACGTCCAACGCGGCGAGATCCTGGGCGTGGTTGGCGGATCGGGCAGTGGCAAATCGGTACTCATGCGCTCGATTCTCGGCCTGCTGCGTCCTACGGCGGGCACTATCGAGGTCTTTGGGCAGTCGTTGAATGATAACGCAGATGCACAACGGCTCATGTCCCGTCGCACCGGCGTGCTTTTTCAGGATGGAGCACTGTTTTCATCGCTAACCGTACTGGAGAACGTAGAGCTTCCGCTTAAAACCCATGTACCCGAACTCTCGAAGCAGTTGCGGCGCGACCTCGCCCGATCCAAGATCCAATTATCGGGACTGCCCGCGCCCACCAGCCCCAAGATGCCGTCGGATCTTTCCGGCGGCATGCGCAAGCGCGTGGCACTGGCACGCGCCTTGGCACTGGAACCCGAATTAATGTTTCTAGACGAACCAACCGCCGGACTGGATCCCATCGGTGCAGCAGAGTTCGACAACTTGCTGCGTACGCTGCAGCGAGCACTGGGGCTTACGGTGTTCCTGATCACCCATGATCTCGATACGCTCTATGCGATATGCGACCGCGTGGCGATCATTGCCGAGCGCAAGATTCTGGCGGTGGCGCCACTGCGTGAGATCGAACAGATCGATCACGAGTGGATCAGAGATTATTTTCACGGGCCACGCGCACGCGCCGCCCGGCATCAGCAGCAAGCGCCGGGCTGAGAGATACGGAATGGAAACGAAGGCCAACTATGTCATCATCGGTGCGTTCACGTTCGCAGTGGCCATAGGGGCAATGGTGTTCGGGCTGTTTGCCGCGCGCTACGCCACTGACAGCGCCTGGAATACTTACCAGATCCTGTTCAACGAGTCCGTCATCGGCCTGTCCGATGGTAGTCCGGTGCTGTACAACGGCGTCAACGTGGGACGCGTGACCGCACTGGACCTCAACCCGAAAGACGTGCGGGAAGTACTGGTCACGGTTGACATCGAGGCCGAGGTGCCCATTCGCCAGGACACCGTAGCCAGCATTCGGCTGACCGGCCTGACCGGTACTTCCGCCATCCAGCTCAGCGGTGGCAGCCCCGATAGTTCGCTGTTGCAAGCACACGACGGAGTTCCTCCGCGCATCCAGTCCATCTCATCACCGCTCAATCGCCTGCTGGCGTCTTCCGAACAAATTGTGATCACCGCCAACGAGGTACTCAACCAGCTCGACACGCTGCTCAGCGACCGCAATCTCAAGCACGTCGGCGCCACGCTGGCATCTCTGGAGCACATGAGCGGAGCGCTAGCCGATCCCGACGGCGCATTGAATCGGCTACTGAACAACACCTCGCTGGCCAGCGAATCGCTGCTCGTATTGCTGGCTCAACTCAGCGCAACGACCCAAAGGTTCGATGCACTCGTAGTGGACGTTGATAGGGGCCTAATCCAGGACCTGCCCGAACTCAAGGCCCGGCTGGGAAGCACGCTGGCCAATCTCGAATCCTTTTCAGTCCGTATCGATAACATCGTGGCGCACAATCAGGACGAACTCAGCCAACTGGGCGGAGTTGGCATGCGCCAGATGTCGGGCGGTCTCGAGGAAATACGCCGCCTGGTGCGCGATCTCTCGAGCCTGGTGCGCCGCATACAGAACGAACCGATGCGCTTCCTGCTTGACGGGGAACGACCGGCAGAGTACCCGTCCCGATGAAAAAACCACGCAACATTGCGCTGGCCGTCACGATACTGCTGCTCGCGACCAGCGCCTGCTCCATTCTTCCCGAAAGCGCGCCAGTGCAATTGCTGGACCCGCGACTGCCCGCGCCCTCGCCGTCCGGGCGAGACACATCCTGGACGCTGAACATCACGCGGCCCGACTCCGACCCCATCCGAGATTCGACGCGGGTGCTGGTGCGAACCGGCGAAGGTCAACTGCAGGCCCATGCCAGCGCCCGCTGGATCGCCGCGGGGCCCGAACTGTTGCGCACCCTACTCGTTCGCCACCTTCGCGATGCCGGAACAATCGCCCAGATCAACGCCAGCGCAGCCGGTATGGAGCGTACCCTGGTGCTGGACCTGCGTCGGTTCGAACTGGCCGAAACCGGTGAAGCTCGCCTGCAGGTGGAAATCGGCTTCGAGGCCCGCCTGTATGACAGCAGCACGGCCGACTTGATGGCGCGCGAACTCTTCGAGGGCCGGCAGCCGGTCAGCGCTGCGCAACCGGCCGCCATACTCCAAGGTTTCGAAGCCGTGCTCGGAGAGATCATTCCGGCGCTCGCCGACTGGCTGACCACCCGGGGCGGAACCCGGCGCGGCGCATTGCGAAATTTAGATTAAATGCCCAACCGGTCCGCTGGCAGGCGGCTTCATGTCGGCCACAGCCTTATCCCCCATGTCGCGAAACCGAGCGCCAACAACACACAGCCCCCGGTGGCGACGAGATAGAACGGACGCGGGGCCTCGACCAAGGCGTGACGCACTCCGATCCAGGCCCCGATGGCGGTGAGAAAGAAGCCGAATTCGCTGATCACGAGCCGCGTCAACAAGGGCAGTACACTCTGCCCTTCGGCGACCGGCTGGCTGCCAAGTATGACCACGGCCAGCAGGAACAGGCCCAGTCCGAGGGCGAGATAGGGCAGGTAGACGGTCTTCATGAGTGGGGTCTCATCCGGGATAATGGGGCTCTGTCGATGGTAATCGAAACCCGCACGAAGTAGAGATCCCGCGCGTTCTGGACCAGGAAAGGCGAGCGGGTGACGTAGAGCACATCGCCCATCGCCTCCTTCATCTTCTCCAGGGTGAGGGCCGTCTTGCCGCTGCCCGCCGAGCCGATGATCACCAGCGGCGGCGGTTGCCGGTACACCGCCTCTTGGTCGTCGTCGAAGGAGAGCACCGCCGCTAATGTCCTTCCGTCGGGATTTCCTCAGCCCCCGCGCTCGGCGCCCAGGGCGCCCTCCCGTCCACTGCGGGAGCGCCAGCGGCCACTAATGGCGCCCTCGCCAATCATTTCCAGGCGCCCAATCCCGCTGCTTCCGGGCTCCACGAACTCGTAGTCGAGCACCCCGTTCTCTACCCGGCCGCGCACCGTGCCGGCGATGCCGGCATAGCTGTAGCGTCCGTGCACCCGGTCGCCCTGCCGGAACAGGACGAGACTAACCTCTATACCGTCTTCCGGGCCGGATCCCATCCAGCCGGTGAAGAACCCGCTGAAGGGTCCATCCGGCAGGGGCTCCGGCGGTGGGCTGACCTCCCACACGTCACCCTTCCGGGAGGCAAGCATGTAGGGTCGTACGCTCTGGCCCTGGAGGCGCAAAAGCTGCTGGATATCAGGGTCGGCCAGGGTCTCACCCACCACGCGCAGGTCCGCCGCCAAGCTGCGGGCCTGCATGGTCCCGGCCGCAAAGCGTCCGGCGCGCTGCTCGATACCGTCGGCGAGGGCAAGGATGCGCCCGGCGGAGAGGGGGTGGGTCTTCCCCGCCACGTGGGTGCGCCAGGCATCGTCCCCGCCGAAGTCGCCCCGATGGGGCTCGATGTAGGCCGCATAGGTGAAAAAGAACAGCACTCCGAACGGCAGGTCACCCAGCCGGCTCATCAGGTCAAGCGCGAAATCGTCCGCCGCCGCCTCATTGGCCTGGGCCTGCTCTGGAGTCACGCCCTCGTAGCCCCGGTGGCCGAGGATCAGGTGGCCCATCTCGTGGGCGAGAACAAAGACCACCGCGGTGGAGAAGCACTGGCTGCGGACCCGCTCGACGGCCGGTTCGTCGGTGGCGTTATCCGGCACGCCCAGGGCCGGCAGGGGTTGGGGCATGGCGATGAGGCCGAGGTCCTGGGGGCGCCGGTACTTCAGCATGCCGAGGTAGTCGTGAAGGGTACTCTGGCTGTACCCGTTGGCCCACAGCCAGGCGGTGGCGACGCACAGATCGCTCAGGAAGCGCAGGGAACTCACCGGCATGACGATCTTGGGGCCGTCGGTACCGTAGGCTGAGTAGTAGCCGAACAGACCGTCACCCTCCATCCGCAAGGGGAATTGGATGCGGGCATTCTCGAGGGCGGCACGCTCCCGGGGGGTGATGCGGGGCAGCATCACTTCCCGGTAGTTGACCCCGAGGTCATCACGGTAATTTGGGAGGCGCTCGCTGAGTTCGGCGTCGCTGTAGCGGACTTGGGCCGCGGCCGTGGCGATGCATAACCCGAGCAGCACCGCCAGGAGGATCTGCCCACTGCGGCGCGAACTCAATGGTCGCCCTCCGGCAAAGCCTGGTAGAAGGCGGCCGCCTGGGCGGTGGCGGGATCGGCGGGAGGGGTGAGGCCGCCGGTGCGTTCAAGCCACTGACGGAAGGCCGTGGGACTGCCCCACACGGTCTCGTCCCAGACCGATTCCATCAACACCTGCTTGATGCGTGGCACCATGTACTCCGGGTCGTGAACCAGTTCGGAGTCCGGCCGCCCCGAAAGGCCCAAGGCGACTTGGTTCAGCCACTGCACCTCCTGAGCGACGACATTGCGCCGGCTGCCGGCGTCCTCGTGCCCTTGCCCTCCAGCAGGAGGATTCATGGCCCCGGCGCGGCGTTCCAGCACATCCCCCGCCGCGGCCAGGCGCGTTTCGGCGTACTCCAATGGGCGGCTGAGGCTCCAGACGACCACCACCGTCCCGAACAGGGCGAAGAACACCCCAGGACCGACGCGGGTCAGCTTGATGGTCATACCGCGCACCCCGGATAACTCCGCCTCCCCCTCCGCCGGAACGGGCACCTCCGAGAACAACCGAAAGCCGAGGTAACAGAGGAAGGCTCCGATGCCGAGGGCGACGAGTCGGGTCAGGGCACCGGCAGCAAGGGTGAGGGTCGATTCCATGGGGAAGCGTTCTGCGGTGGCCGCTTATCTGGCTTATATAGTTGGAATTGATCGGAAAAACCAGTATGGGATGGCTAAGGCGGCCGCCTCGACACCTCCGACTCGGGGGCTTTCACAGGGGGTGTTCCACGATGGGCTGGTGCTGTCATCACGCCGTCCCTTCAGCCGAGGCTCCATTCGTTGCGCACGATATCCGGCGAGGTCATCTGCCCCAGCGCCTCCCATATGGTGAGGTAGTGCCGCGGCAACACGTCCACACCCACCGACATCACGCTGGCGGTGCGATCGCCCCAGCGGTCGGGTGGTGAGACGCCGGCCTGCCGCGCCAGGTTGACAAAGGCGGTTTGTTTGGCACCGAGGTTGCCCGTGGTGCGGTTGACGTACTCATCGGGCAGGCCGATGGCGTGGCCGAATTCGTGCGCGGCGGGCGAGAAGCGGTTGCCCGTGTAGCCGGTCTCGAAGCCGCTGTCGGGAACGAGTTCCACCTTGCGGTTGGTGGCATCATTGGGCGCACCGACCGGACCCTGGGGATCCACGATCAAGGATTGCGGCACGCCGGTACGGCGCAGCTCTTCGGCGGTGGCCTCGGCGCGCTCGCGTGACAACCGGTCGTTGCGCGCGCGCGGGCCTTCGGCGCTGGCGAAGCCCCGCAGGATGAGGGGGATGGCCGGGTCGGAGGGGTTCTTGGCCTTCATGGCCTCTGCCAGGGCGGTGAGACGCGCACCGAAGGGCGGCTGGATATCGGAGCGATTATGGGAAAACAACACCGGCGAGGCGCCAGCGGCAGCGATGGCCCGTTCCAGGCGCCGGCGTTCCGAACGCGCCACGTCGCGACTGCGTTTGTCCTGTTCCTCGATGACATCATTCTCGTCCAACTCGCCTGTGCCCTGCCAGCCAGCAGTGCCGGGGTTGCGCGCCCTGAACGAAGAGGTGCGCTTGCCCGTAGCGCTGGACATCTTGAACACCGAGACGTTGAAGTGAGCGTCGCTGGCATCATTGACGATGTGTGGCGTCACATAGGGTACGGCGATGAAGGGCCAGCAGGGCTTGGTGGAACGGAAGGTGTGTTGGAACGACCATTGCTGCGACACCGTCTGTACATAGTCCCGTTCATACTGGCGCTTCTCGCCGTCGGTCCAGAAATAGACGCTGATGTCCTGCCCAGCCAGGACCATGGAGAACAGGGTCGGGATGTCCGGCGTGTCTTCGGCCTCGAGAAAGTTGAATTTCATCTTGACGATGGCCGACATCAGCGACATGAAGGGCCAATAATAAGCATCGAACTTGCCGTAGCCCGCCGCGGGGCGGAAGTCCGTTGCCGAAAGACTGCGCCGGCGAAAACGCTCTTTACGTTCTTCCTCTTCTTGCGTGGCACAGGCGTTGGGCCCGGTCGGCGCCGCTGCTTCGGCCTCAGGCACCCCGCCGGGCAACGGTACGCCGGCGTCAGTCTGTCCCACCCCTGCATCGGGCGCGCCGGCATCGGCTTCGGCCTCGCGCATATAGCGCGGCAAGCCCACGTCCGATTCATGCGTTTCATCAAGCGGTGCAGGGGTACGATAACTGCGCCCTTCGGTGTTTGATTCAAGTTGGCTATTCACTTCAACCCCTCCCCGAATGGAGCCGCTTAGTCCCCCTAATGCAGCGAAAGACCCAAGCCCCTTGAACTGATTTCCGATTCCAGCGCATCGCGCAATTGCCGTGTCGCCGCGCTCTTTGAAAAGTCCATTCCCTCGTTGGCAGCACGCGCAACGATCTCGCGAATCGTGTCATCAGACATATGATACAGTGGCCGTGCGCCCCGTACATCGGCCGCGGCGGTACCACCCCAGCGGACACCGCTGACATCGGCCCTTAAGCGTCCAAAGCCATGTGCTTCCACGTCGAAGAAGGCGTGTTCGAGCGGTGTGACCTCCATCAATGAACCGGGGCGGGACGCCTCGATAAGACGGCTGGCCTCGCCGGGGCTATCAAATCCCAATTCACGCAACCAACCGCCCACCCGTTGCGGTACTCCGTGGTGCTCCAGTTCCCAGGTCTGTCCGGCGCGATTACCAAAGGCATATTCCGGCGCCCGCCCACTGTCCCGCATACGGCGCAGTTCGTCATCGCTCAAGCCTGAAACGGGATCAGTGGTCACACCGGGACGGCGCGCCGCTCCTCCCCGTGCCCTGGCCTCTAATTCGAAGTGGGCACGGTTGCGCCAATATCGTCCCCGGGCCCTGTCGTAGGCGGGGTACGTTCCCTGGGTATTGGGCATATCGATGGGATCGCCGGGCTGCCAGCGACTATCCGGCAGGCCCTGGGGATGATGGTCATAGTCCCAACTACGACCGACCGTGCCGGCTTCATGGCGTTCGGCGCGGAGTGCCTGCAAATACTCATCCAGGTTACGCCCTTCGCCCAGGGCATGTGCCGCTCTGGCGGCGTCGGCACCTTCATCAACCGCCTCTCGCCCCAAGCGGCGCCGCAGACTGCCGATCAAACGCTCCGCCGCGTCGGGTGCAATACGCCTGACCGCGCGGGCGAATTCGGCGATACGTCGTGTCCGTAGCGCGCTCCGCGCCAAGGGTCGAATCGTCCGCACCAATGGGCCTACTTCCAACCCCAGCCCGACCACATCGACCACAACCCAAATCAACTCCGGCTCGTTGACTGAAATATCCCGCACTGCCGGATCCATGGCGACATTCTCCGCCGCTGACTCCATCATGTATCGACCGGCACTCTCACTGAGGAAATAGCCGCCCCATGCACCACCCACCAGTCCCGCCCCCAGTGGTCCGCCGATCAGGCCTGCAATAACCGTGGTCGTAATCGCCAACGCGGATTTAACCAGTTCCATAAAAGCGCTATCATGCAGTTGACGTTCGATATGCCTGGTTACGATCTCCACGTATTCCGGAATCGCAGCGATCCCCATGTCCGTTATCGCAATATCGATTACCTGCTGCATATTCCAGACTTTCATCTCATCTTCACGCACCGCCTCTTTGACGTCATGGATATTCTCGATGATCTCTTGCAGCGGTTCGGCGGTGAGCTGTGCCAACTGTTCGGGTGGTGCCGACGAAAAACGCCCGGGCTCATAACCTTCGGTTAGCAGTATGGGAAACGCCTGACCGAAACGTGCGCGCATTTGCTCATACTCTTGCTGCTGATTGCTCAGACGTTCTCGATACTCATCGATACGGGAAATAACATACATTATCGATGCTTCGCTAGGCGGTATGCCATACTCCTCGGCCGTTGTAGGCACGCCGGCCGGGACCGCGGATATGTACATGGAGGCGCGCTCTATCTCATATTGAGTCATTTGTATTTCATTGCGTCGCGCCGCCAGTTCACCATCCGCATCCAGCAGCCCGTCAATATCCGGGCTGCACACCAGTTCTGAATAGCGCTCCATTTCCGCGCGCGCCATTGCCTCGTTTTTATTCAACAACGCGATGGCCGCCTGCTTGGCACGCCGCAGCACCATCACCGGCATATGCTGCCTTATCAGTGTTTTGGCAACCATCTCATTGGCCAGCCCCAAGCGCTGACACTCGCTGTCGATTTCACTCTGGATACGCTGCATTAATTGCATATTGTGGGAAGTGAAACGCACTATCCCCATCCCGCGGCGCTCTTGATAAGCAAAGCGCCGCTCCATCGCTTCTTTTTGTTCGATCAAGCGATACAGTTCATAGGCATCCAAAATAGTGTCCAGGCTGGCCTGTTGTTGCGCTGAACGTTCCGGCAACTGGCTAAAGAAGGTCCCGACATTCGCCTCCCGACGGCGCGCCGGTGACACAACCGACGGCGCCTCGCCCGCTGCGTCTTCGGCTTCATCATCATTGGGATTGCGTTGCACCATGGCTCCCTGACCAGCTCCCTGCTGTACCACATGAGTGGCCTCATGGGCCATCAAGCCGAGTTCGTGCTCGCTTTGTCCATCGCCCAGGTAGACATGGGATTTATGGGTAAAGGCCTTGGCGTTAATGGCTTGCGCCGCCTGCCCGGCCTGGGTATCGGAATGAACCCGCACATGGCTCAGATCATGGCCCAGCACTCGGCCCACGCGTGCCTGAACCTCGGGGAGCAACGGCCGACCGCCAGCCGGCGACTCGATGGCCCGAGCCAGCTTGGCGGAGGTTACCGTCGAGGGACCGATCCCGGATTGGGAGTGTGGCGGCGCTGCCGCAACAGCCGCTGCGGATGAATATTGTAAATAGCGGGGTGTGTCGATATGAGTCTGAACGGCCTTTGGTCCCGACTGCAGCGCCTCGCCTTGCGGCATGCGCATCACCATGTCGGCCACCTGATTCGCTTCGTCCTCGTATTCGTCATCGGGGGGGCCGAGCGTGAGCTTGGCCTGAGCATAAGACGGGCTTGGCCGTGCGGGCTGGAACGATTCCTCATCTTGCGGCTGACTTGTAGTCGTGCCGACGCAGCACTTCGCCTGCAGCAGTTCCTCTTCATCCTGCTCTTCTGCTTCCACTCGGCACTGGATGGCTCGGGCCGTGTTCGTTCCCGGCGGCAGTGGCGAGGTCGAGCAAGTGCCGCCACCGAGGTACAGCGGCATACCCGCCGTGATCCCGGTCGCTGCTGTTTCAGCGGCCTGGGGCTCGGGCGTGGCCTGCTGGGTCGCCTTGGCGGACGACTCGTCCTCCTTGGATTGTACGGCGGCTTCCATGTTCAGCCCCGTTCAGCGCCGCGTCCGGCCGCCATCATTGCGGTGCGCCATGGCCTATTTACCCTTGCCCGGCGCCAGGGCGCTGATGCCGACCAGGGCCCCGATGGCCCCCAGCACGAACACGGCGGCCTCGCCCGAATAATCGATGCCGGCGCCGGCCGAGACCCGCGCCGGCCAGTCGATACCCACCGCGTAGGCAAGTGTCATGGTGAGCCCCGACCGATCGCCCGGATGGCGCGCGTTCACCAGCGCCACTATGAAGCGCCCGGCGAAGGCGGAGCGGGTACCGTCGAACGACAGCCCGGTGCTGTCACGCCCCCAGGTATCGAGCTTTCCTGGCTGTCGGGTGGCGGCCTCCAAGAGCGAAGGAAAGGCCGCATGGAAGCGGACGAACCCGTCGCCTAAACGGTGGCACATCACTCCACACGCTCCAGATATTTTCCATGGACCCAGCCCTGAATCTCACCGTGGTGGGGATCCATATTCAGGACATTGACGAAGCGCCAGACGTCCCCCTCCTCCAACACCTCCACCCGGGTGTCGGGCTGGAGCGGGCTGTCAGGCAGACGCTCGTATTCAATGCCCGCGCCGGTACGGATATTCAGCGCCGTTCGCGTGCGAAACACGGGGAAGTCGTCTTCTGCGCGCCCGAACAGCCGGGCACGAAAATTGGCCATCGGAAACGCCGGCCCCGGATCGGACTTTCTGCCGGGGGCGATCTCGTCGTGGCCTGCAATGCCGTGCAGGCCATACTTGCCGATGATCACCTGGCAGACCTCCATCGTCATCTCCAGCTGTTCCGAGGTATAGACATGCCATCCACAGGCCTCGGTCTCGTGGCGATGGCTTGCCAGCATGACCTCTTCCTCGGGATAGACTGCGCTGAACCAGGAACACCAACGATTTCCCTTGCGCTCGAGACGGCCGCCGTTGTCGAGTTCGATGCCAATGGAATGCCGATTCATGCCGCGCAGGCCTTCCCACTCACTGGCGCCGGCGTGCCACGCGACCCGATTGAAGGGCACCAGCTGGGTCACCTCCCCGTTTCTCGCGATCACCAGGTGCGCCGATGCCCGGGCGGCCCGGTTCCTCAGCCAGTTGATAGACCCCTGGGCGCTGCTGCCCGCGGTAAAATGGATCACCAGGTATTTGGGCTCCAATACCCCCCCTACGTTGGGCGACTGGGCGAAGGGGACGGCGTTCCCATCCATTTGCAATCGGTGTCTCAACACTCTCATCAGTTCACCTCCTCATCTCTTTTCATAACGCCGCAACTCCGCCGGAAACTGCCGCCCCAGCTTGCGATACTCACCGGCCAGGCCCAGCACCACGTCCTCAAACGCGATGGCGCGTCCAGCGGCATCGGCCGACACCGCCGCGCTCAATACGGCATTGCGGATATGACCACCGGCCAGGTCACTGGCCACGGCCAGCTGATTGATTTGTTTGACGCTCAGCTGCGGGGCCTGGCCCAGATGACTCTGCCACAGGGCGCGACGCTCCTGCGGATTGGGTAGGGGAAACTCGATGATCTTGTCCAGCCGGCGCGTGAAGGCGGCGTCGAAACGGTCGCGGCTGTTGCTGGTCAGCAGCACGATGCCGCGATAGAACTCGATGCGCTGCAGCAGGTAATTGGTCTGGGAATTCGCGAAGCGGTCGTTGGAGTCCTTGATGTCGGTGCGCTTGCCGAACAGTGAATCGGCCTCGTCGAAGAGCAGCACGATCTCGCTGTGCTCCGCGCGCGCCAACAGCGCGGCCAGGTTCTTTTCCGTTTCGCCGATATACTTGCTCACTACCCCGGCCAAATCGACGCGATACAGGGGCAGGCCCAGCTGAGTGGCCAGCCAGCTCACCGCCAGGGTCTTGCCGGTGCCCGAGGGTCCGGTCATCAGGCAGCGCACACCAGCCTGGTAACGCACCTTGATGGTCACACCCAGGGACGCATCCAGGTGTTCGCGGGCGCGGCAGCGGGCCAGCAGCTGCTGAAGTTCCTGGCGCACTGATTTCGACAACACCAGCGCCACATCCGGGATGTCGGCGTTGATTGCCTGGGCCAGACTACCCAGGGTGCCGGCCTCGGCATCCCAGGCGGCGCGCCGGATGTCGTTGATATCTGGACGTTCGCGCCGTTGCAGGCGCGCCTGCCGCTGCGCCAGGCGGGCCAGCTCGGCAATGCGACCGCTGGAGTGTATATGTTCCCTGGCCAGTCGCTGCGCCAGTGCATCCTGATCCAGATAGGCCAGCCACAACTGTTGTCGTTCATGCTGCGGCGGAGGAACCAGATTCCATTGCTGGATCGAACCGCGAGCGCTGTTCACCTGGCCGTCGGGCCCGGTCAATACCAATCGGGGCCCGTGATAGCCGGCCAGCTCAGGCACCCGGGCCTGGCCCTCCGCGCCCAGCACGTATTCGAATACCGGCAGGCGTTCATCCATGAGACAGGCCACACCCAGACCCTCCAGGGCCTCATTCGCCGTCCGGATGAACAAGGCGTCGCGCTGCATTTGCCCCGCCACCTCGACCGCCACCGCGCGCGCCTCTAGTTTGGACGCGGAGCGGATCACCAGGATACTGTCCTCATCGCGGGTCAGGGCCGCGGCCTGACGCGCCGCGGTCTTCACCGTGGATAAGGGTAGATGCATCTGTTCTTCATCGCAGATGTCGCCGCAGCCTGGCCACACCAAGGACTTGCCCCGCAACAGCAAGGCCAACCCCATGGGGATCTTCACGGTCTGTTCCGGCAAGGGCGCCTGTTGATTGAGCAGTTGCAAGGCGCCGCAGGTGATGGCGGCTCCCGCCAGCATGGTTCCGCTAATCCAGGCGTCCCTCGCCAGGGGCGCGAGGGCCGCCTCCAACATACCCAGGGCCGGCCGCGAGCCGCCCACCGGCGCCTGGATATGGGCCAACACCCGGCCCACCATGGGCTCCTCTTCAACCATCAGCGCCAGCACCAGGGCGATGACTTCGACCGAGGTGAGATTCAAGTGCCGCGCCAGTCGCACGATGTGTCGGTCCGCCGGGGCCGGATGGGCCAGTAACTCCGTCAACACTTGTCTCACGTCGGTGACGTCGCGCAAGGGATCGTAATGCTTGTAGAGATAGACCTGCTCCGCCCCCAGGGGCTCCACCTCGGGTTCGGCGAACAGCAGGCGGCCTACACAGGCCAGCGCCACATGGCGCAGCAACAGATTTGTGGGTTGGCTCCGGTGCAGGGACTCGCTCCCACTCCCTTGTGGGGTCCGGCTATACATGGCTCTATCCTTCATGGTCGTAGTGAAACTGCAGCACCCGGCCCAGCCACGGTGTCCAGCCCGGATCTGTATCCAGCGCCACACGGCGCAGCCGCAGTTCGGTCTGATTAATGTCGAAGTGCACGTCCCAGTGGGTGGCGGTAATCGATACCCGGCCGGGGCGGTTGAGCAGGCTGCCTAATGACAGCTGGCAGTAACGCCGCAGATAGGCCTCTGCGGTCAGCTGTATGGTATTGATCAGCGCATGGAGTGATGTGCTCGATACGTGCTTACCGCTAAGGCGTAACCACAGACGCGGGATAGGAATGTCCGCTAACGCGACATCGGATTGAGGCTCGAAGTCCTCGAACAGGGACCAAATCGGATCGTGCTTCTGGATTCCAAAACGTCTGGCCATGGACCATAGCAGCTGGCGTGCAAAATCGAGCTGTATCAGTCTCTGATCTTGCTGCAGCAGCTCGGCCAGGGCGAGGCGTTGCAGCAGCGGGACGACGAAGGCGAATCCGGCCTGGGAAGTGAAACGGGTGAGCGCGGCAGCTCCCTTGCCGCGGCCTTGCGGATGCCTTGCGGGATCGGGCCTTAAATCCCGCCCAGCGTCGACGCCCGCCGGGTATTGCCTGTGCCCGGTGGCGGGTGAGGACGGCGGATCCTGCACGGCCGCCGCCGAAGCACCGGGATCCGGCGGCGCTGAGCGAAGGATATTGCTGCGCTGATAATCCGCAGCCGCCGTTGTATTCTGGGCTTTTCCTAAAGCGGAATGAGGCGCGGGATCATCTCCCTGAACCGGGCGCCGACCATCAGATGCGTCCGCCATCCAGCGGACTAAATCCAGCCGCTGCAGACAATCCCGGCATTCCAGCCACGCCGGCCGATGCAACACCAATGCGTGCCAGGCCAGCCACTGGCTGCGCACATCCGCGTCACCCCATGTCTCGACCGCCAGCCTCAGGGCCTCGCGCCAGTCTGCATTCAACGGGGCTGGCTGGATGGCTTTCGGGCCATAGGCACGCGCCCCGTTATGCTTAACCGCCGCCACCGGCGACAGGCCTGCCCCATGTAACATGCGTCGCGCCAACGTGGGAGTGATGAAGGCGAGCAGGCGTGGCCAGGATCGCGCCTCCACAACGGCTTGGAGGACATGTGCGGGCGCCAATTCCTGTAACGCTGTCTGACGCGACGCCAGTAACAGCCATTCGATCGTCGCCGGCTGCAAGGAAAGGTCCTGACCGGGAAACAAACTGCGCCAATACCATTCGTTGACGGCCTTTCCATCCAGCAAGCGCGTCAACAGGGTCACATAGACTTGCACGGGATCGCTGAACCAGACCACCTCGGCGTCAGGACTGGACTGTTCGTCCACACAGACCGCAGCGGCGGCCAGGTGACGCAACAAGGCGGTGATTTTATGAGCCAACACAGTAAACGGCAGATTCGGGTGCAGGGTTCCCAGGTCCAGATGCCGCACCAACACGTCCGCGTGGAGCGGCACGCCGGGCAGGCTGGCGGTGCGCAGCGCCTCTTCCACGACATAGCGCGCCTGCAGCAGTTGGACATGCCCCCCACCCCTGAGGGTGAGCTTGCGGACCCGGCGTTCCGGCTGGCGCATGACGCCCTCCTACCCCGATCTATTAAAAAGCAAATGGGCTTGCCGGCATCTCAGAACACGGCGCTAAAACGTCATGCCAAGACGCTCGCCTATCTGCACCCGCGCCCCGGACTCGAATTGCGCGCTCTCCCCCAGCACCGTATGCACCTCCGCGCTCACCTGCCCCCCGGCGATGTCCGCCACCCTGCCGCGCACCAGGGTGGCGCCGCCGGACACCATGGAGACCGCCATACCCACCCTGACCCGCGTCAGGTCGGCGACCACCGTGACCAAGCTCCCCGGCCGCACCACGATGGGCGCCGGGATATAACCGGCGATCAGCTGGTTCACCGGGGCATGACTGGCGGACAGCAGGGCGATGCGGATCAGGTCACTGATCATGTGCTGGGCCTCGCTGTATCTGCTGAACACGCGGCCATAGAGCCAATCCACCAGGCGTTGCATGTCGTGGCGGTCGCTGAAATCCAGCTCGAAGAAGCGCGGCAGGCTGTAGAGATTGCGCAGACTCACCGGGCGGTCGAACTGGCTCAGGCGTTCGGCCCAGTCGAGGCGGATCCCGGCCGGTATTTCCGAGAACCTGACATACAGACAGGTGACCACCTTCGAGATCGTCTCCATCTCCTGAGCGGCACGCTGGCTCGCCCCCATACGACCGTGACTACCGTCGATGAGATCGCCCAGCGATACCACCTCGGGCACGCGCTTGATGGATTCCTGCCAGCCGAAACGCTGGAAGGCGGCCAGATCCAGCTGCGCCGTCTTCTTGCGTTCTATCCGGACCCGTTGCTGCGACTGGGTCAACGCGGCGCCCAGGCCCTGGAGCAGCCTGTCCGGCACCTGGAAATTCGTTTTCATGAACGGATGGATGCTGATACTGGATGTGGCACGCTGCTTCGCATTGGCCAGGGTCACATGGAGGTCGGCCAGGTGGCTCAGTTGCGGCAGGATCCAGTTGACCGCCACAAACCATTTCATGGGCGCGTCACGCACCACCTCCAGCATCGCGGCCACCGCCCCGGGCGTCTCCACTTCCGACAGATCGCATAGGGGCAGGGGCTGATGGGAAAGGTCCGGATTGAGGTAGTGCAGGGGTGCATCCAGGCGCGCATCAAGCGTGCGTGGCCGGCGGAACAGCAGGAACGGCACCTGGGTGGCCAGCAGCTTGTCGCGCTTCGCGTTCAGCGCGTCGATTCGCGCCTGCTCCTCGAACTTCAAGGCACGCGCCACCGAGACATCGTGACGCGCCTCGGCCAGTTCGTCAGCGATGGTCTTGAGACGTCGGTCGGCCTTGTTCAATTCGCCCCGGATCTCGGCCAAAGTATCCTTGCAGCGAGCGATGGCGCGGCGATAAGCCTGAACCCGCCCTTCGATCAGGCGCAACACCCCGACCACGTTTTCCAGCGCCTTGATGCCGGCATCGAAATAACCCGCCTCGTCGTCACGGCCTACCGGGTCATAGTTGCCCCTTATAACCCCGTCCAGGATGGAGTTGTCGGCACGCATGGCGGCGAAGGAGACCGGCTCGCCATCAGACGTCACCCCGGGCACGCTCAGATCGTCGATATTGATGTCGGTGTCCAGCAGTTCACCCAGCAACTCCCCTTTAACCGCCACCCCGGCCATGTAGGATACATTGGCGTTGGATTCCTCCAACCGCTCGCCCACGGTGGCGTGGTTGAAGTTCTGCACCATGCCGACGATGGGGTTCTGTTCGCCCACCTCGCGGGCGGTGGCAACATTAAACAGTGCAGCGCTGCTGCTCTCGGCCCGGAACAGGTTGGCCGCCTTCAGTTCCACGCCTTCCACACCGGCGATGCCGATGTTGCGGTTGCGCAGTGCCATGTCTCGCAGCACGGCGTTCTCCATTGACGCGCCGCCAAAGCCATCGGCGCCACTCAACTCTCCGGAAACGAGGGCATTCCCGCTGGCCACGTCAATATGACGCACGCCGGCGCTCGTGGCCTCCCCGCCGCCGGTGGGCACGGGCGTGACCGGGACATCGGTCCCACCGCCACCGCCATCGCCGCCATCGGTTCCGGGCGCCTGTTTGATACGCTGATAAAATTGCGACAGCTCAATCTTCGTCGCCACCGCCGACTCACCCTTGGCGATCTCGGCCAGCGCCGGCGAAGTGGCCAGCTTGGTCCCCACCTCATTGCCCAGCATGGACTGGCGCACACGATACATGTCGGCACGCAGGCGCAGGAAACCGAACTCGACGCGATCGTCGGCCTTATTGATCTTCTGCTGCAGAAGGTCGATGTAGGCCTCGAGGCCGATCTCGTCCAGCTGAGCCACCTCCCCATCGGAAAGAGGCGTGGTGGTATCGAGGTAACCACGCAGTTCCGCCAGCGTCTCGACCTGGTATTGCTCGTGACCGAAGGGCGGTTGGAGCTTGCCGGGAATCACCTCCCGCGTGCCGAAACGGTCCTCGGTGTCCAGCAGCTCGACACCGATGCTGAACGCTTCTTCCTGCAGGCTGCTGTTGTGGGCCTGGATGGCGAGCACGTTTTCACCGGTGAGCAGACGTCCCTTCAACTCACCCAATTCATAGAGGCGCTCTTGCAGCTCTTGGGATTGTGTCGCCGGGGCGTTATGCAAAGGCCGCGTCACATTGGCCGAACTGAGGGCGCGGCCGTTCAGCCAGGCGTAGAATCCGCCGCTGGTGGTGACGCTGAGGGTGTAACGATGCGCCTCTTCGATGGAGTCCAACCTAAATTGGTGACGGAAAAACACGGTCACGTAAGTGCCCGGCATGTCTGCCAGGGCAGTACCCAGACCGGGGGTGCCATAACCGATGCGGGTTATCCCCGGGGCCCAATCGGCATCGTCGAAGCCATTCTGGAACCAGTTGCTGGGGGGCGCGGTCTGACCCTTGAAATAGCGACAACTGTCGCCGCTTTTGACGAGTTGTTGTTCGAATTCGGCGGCCTGCTCCAGGGAATCGATGGCCATGGGGTCGTCGGTGGGATAAAGCAAGGGCCTGCCCTTGATGGCCTGAAACAGGGTCGAGGCCTTGTTGCGCACCACCAGGCGTCGTCCCAGCCAATGATTCCGCAGGGTGGTGTAACGGGCAATAGTCTGTTCGAAGATGGGATCGATCACCTCCACCACCAGCAACTTGGGATCGTAGTGCCGCTGCGGAACGGGCACCAGCACCTCGACATGATCGGGGGTGTTGAGATCATAGGGCAGCAGACTGGCGCTCTCCTCCATGGCCAGGTCCAGTTGCTCATAGGGGATGGCCAGGGCGCGCACGGCATAGGCGGGCGGAAAGAAGTGCTGCAACTGTTGGCGCGAGGCGACCGCCTCCTTGGGCAGCACCCCCGCCGGCGGCAGATAACGAAACTCGGCGCCGGCCTCTATATCCGCAGGCGCCAGGCCGGGGGTATTCATCAGCCAGCCCACCAGTTGCTCGTTGAACTGCTCGAAGCGCGCCTGCCACAAAAAGCGATTGCCCCCCGGCGTGATGGGCAGGTCGTCGCCCCTGGCCTCGCCGCCGCGACGAACCACGGCATTGCGATCCATAAATTCAAACGCCAGGGCATTATCCAGACCGATCAGAGCGATGGGCACGCCGACGGAAAGCCAGGGCAGGTATTCGCCCTCGCTTAAGGTCCGCTCATACTCGAATATGGCATAGGCGATGCGATTGCGGCGCCAGTATCCGACTACCGGCAAGGGCCCGAGTCGCACATCCCACGTATACAACACCAGGCGACAACCATCCAGCCACTGCCAGTTCTCGAAAGCCTCGTCGGTGGGATCGTAGTCGCAAGGATCACTCGAATCCGGCTGACCGAAGTGCTCCACCGCCACCGGCTGCAACAGCAGCACCATGGCCTGCGGCAGGGCCACGCCCGCGGCGCGCAATTCGCCCAGGGTATCCCCCAGCCGATAGGCGCCCTCGTCACCCTCGCCTGCCAGTAGGGAGGCCGGGGCATAGACGCGGATATCCTCCAGCATCAGCTGCCGATTGCGATTGATATGGACCATCTCGCCGCTGGCGGCGATGCCCATGCCGGCGGCGATCTCGATCACCACGCCGTCACCGCCCTGAGCCGCATCGGCTTCCAGTCCCGTCACCACGCCGGGAGAAACCGCCTGACCCAGCGTGGCCAGATGCCCGGCGCGGCTTTGCTGCTCCAGGCGCAGGGCGGTGTGGGTCAGGGCGCGGCCGGTGAAGTATTCCAGCCGCTGGCGCCAGTCGGCATCGGGGTAGCGCTCGATGGCGGGCTCGACCGCCAGCAGCTGTTCGCCGCGGACCGGATCATCGATGGGAAAGACCTTCATATGTCCCTCACCTCCTGGTTATACCGCCGCTGATGTTGCCGCCGATACGCGGCTGCGTAGAGATCGGCTGGCTGACCACCGGCCCGCGGCGCAGCCCGGCGGCTCCGGCCTTCTCCTCTACTATTCTGGTGACCTTTTCAACCGCCGCGACGTCAGCGCCGCCGCCGGCCGCGGCCAGCTCCTCGGCCAGAGCCTTGAACTCGGCCTCCGGCAGGCTGCGGCTGAGCCGGTCCAGTTCGGGCAGCTTGCCCGACTTGGCCAGGTTCTCCATCACCCGGGTGTTGCCGCTGAAGCTTTCACTGACGCCTTCGAGTCGCGCCAGACCTTCCCCGAAACCCGGTTCGCTGAAACGTTCGGCTACCTTCATCACCTCGCGGCTGTCCACCGCTTCCGCCTTTTCCAGTTCGTTCACTGCCGCCCGTACCGTGGCATCGGAGCCGCCCAGCATCATCGGTGAGCCCAGAAACGAGGTCAGCTCCGCCACCGCCGTGGTGGTGCTGCGCGACAGCAGGGCATGGTAACGGGTCTTGAGATTCAGACTGTTGATGCGCTCGGTGACCCGCTCGTCAGACTCCCGTTCGGCGCTACGGATCTCCACCGACCAGGAGGTGACCTCGGCCTTGTAATGCAGGTTACGGCGGCGCAGATACCAGAGCTGGTCCTGCTGGCTCAACTCGCTGCGCCACAAGCTATCGGCGCTCTGCTGAGCCGGCTCCGGCATCGCCGGCATGCGCCGCGACAGCAACTGATTCAGGGCCGTGATCGGTTTGCGCCGCGCGATCATGCCGGGCTGAGCCGCCGGCAGTTCGCGGCTCAGGGTAGGGAGGTTTTGACTCAGAGCGCGGAACCGATGCCGCGGCACCGGCATCACCACCAGCACCGAGGTGGACTCCTGGGCCTCGCCGCTCAGTTCCAGATCCAGCGGCGGCAACAGCATGGAATCCTCCAGCAGCGCCGGCAATTCATCGTCCGGCACGATGGAGAGTTCCACATCCATCTCGGCGGGGAAGAAGCTGTGGCTGAAATCCGCACCGTTGACACCGCTGGCGGGCATGGGCCCGGCCGGCGGCAGCACACTGAAGTGTTCGCTGGCGACGAGGCGTGCCGCGCTGCCCAGTTGTGCCTGCAACGCGTTGAGCTGGATGCTGTACTGGCGCAGATGAGAAGCTCGCAGCGGCCGTGGCGAGATACCCAGGCCCCAGACATTGCGCTCGCGCTGTGCGATCTCACGCCGCACCATGAACATGTCCAGCCAGCGGATGATGCCGTGGTCCAGCGCCAGCATGGCCAGGGGCAGCACGTCCTCGGGCTGACCTTTCAGGCTCTCCTCGAAAAAGATCTCGCGCGCCACATGACTGCGGCGCTGCTGCAGCTCGGTGGCTGCGCCCGGATCGGGATACGGAATCAAGCTCACCGCCGTGGCCTCGATCACCGAGCCGTCGTGCACCGTGCGCGGCGCATCCACATGGGTGGGATAGGCGGCGGTGGAATTGCCGGTGTACTCCACCGTGCGCAGGGCGACGATATACAGCCCACTGCGGTTGAAGGGCGAGGCCTTGGGGATGGCGGCGAGGCCGAAGCTGGCATCCAGACGCTGGCCCTCGGCTACACTGGCCAGGTCGACCGTGAGCGGTTGCGGCAACACCACCTGACTGCCCGATGGGGTCAGACCGTGGCCGGCATCGATGAGCACCGTGCCCGCCTTTTCGCTGTGGGCGCGTACCCCGAGGCCGCTGATGACACCGAAGCCGGCCGCACGGCCGTAATCGCTCTGGCGCGCCAGAAAATAGTTCTGCTCCGCATTCAGGGCCTGGGCATCGAGAAACCGGCCGTCGAACCACAGGGGGCGGCGGCGCCGATCATCCGTGATGACGGTGCCCTGTCGTTGCGATTTCTGCAACTCGGCCAGGTCGATCTTTTCGCGTGCCGGGCCGGTGGTGAGTTTGTTCATTGCGGGTCTCCCTGAATGATTCGGGCTAATCAAACGCTTGCCGTCACTTGAATATCGAGCCAGCGCGCCAAGGCATTCGCGGTCACCACGAACGGCCGCCACTCATTACGTACCACCACATCCTCGGCGGTACGACGTTCAGGCCGCTGTCCCGCCGGCGCCTGATCCGCCGGCAGCAGCACACGCGCCAGAAACAACGAACTGGTGTCCTGTCCCGGTACGTGCTCGGGCAGTGGATCCAACCCTTGCAGGCTGCTGTAGGCACTGCCCGCGCGCCAACCCTCGAAGATGGCCTCGCGCAGGGTAGCGGCGTCGTCGCCGAAATCGGGCCACTGAGTTTGGGGCAGGGCCGGATCGGTCTCCTGACGCAGGATCAAGTTTACTTCAAAACCGTCACGCAGGCGCGCGGCGGTGACGCTATCGAAACTGTCGAAGGCATCACTGGCGAAGGCCGGTGTCTTGCCGCGCTCGCACACAACGAAGCGAATGAACAGGTCGGCCGCGATGCCGGCGGTCGAACCGGGCCAGAGATTACCGCTGTCGTGCCAAGCTTGACGCAGCAGTTGCGGCGACTGGGCCTGGTACCACTCGGCCAGTTTCAGGCAACGCGGCTTGACCACCTCGATCATGCGCCCGAGCCGGTCGATGGCCAGGCCGGGTTCCAGAAACAGGCGTTCCGAGCGGGCGGGATTAATGGGATCGGCCGGCTTTTCCGGTTGGTGCACCACCTCAAGCCCGGCCAAGGTGCCGTGGCCCATGGCATAGGCCAGCGCGCGCGCCAGGCGGCTGCGGTGATAGTCCTGCTCGGCCCGGAAGTCCTCCGCCCCCAGCAACACGCCGGTGGCGTAGTGAACCCGGTCCGGGCCTTCCGGTAGGGGCAATGAATCTTCGCCTTTTGCCATTTTCTCTCTCCTTGCTATAAATCGTCCGGCCGGCGGATGACGATGGAATCGCGGTCGATCACCGGGCGTTCGATGCGCAGGTCACCAGGATCAATGGGCGTCACCGGGTTGCGCGGATCCAGAATCCTTACCCGCACCCGGGCGGCACGACTGCGATTGCCGCTGTCATCCTCTACTTCCAGCTGAAAGACATAGGTGCCCGCCGGCAGGCCGCCCTCCACCTTGAGCTGCGGCTCGCGCGTCTCGAACTGCTTTTGGCGCCTGAAGTCGGCCATATCCGGAATAAAATCCCTTAATCAACCAGGGACCAGGTATAGCTGACGATGCTGCCACCCCCCACGTCCACCGACTTCTTGCCATTGAGCATGAATGTCCGCCCGAAGCCGATGGCGTTGTTTTCCAGCGGCCGACCCTCTTCGTCGTGGACGGTCAGCACCGCCGTGGGCGCCTGGGTGTCCAGGACCACCAGCATCACTCTGGCCGGGGCCGAGACATTGCCCGAGTCATCCTTCACCTCTAGTTGAAAACTATGGCTGCCCACCTTGAGTTTTTCATTGGGCATGGTGATGGTGAGCGTGGCGTCGGTGGTCTCGATGTCATTGGCTCTGATGTCTTCCAGAGTCTTGGTGGTCATGTGTTGTCTCCTCCGTTGTTATCACGGTCTAAAAAAGACCAGCGGTAGCCAACCAGGCTGCGGCCCGGGGGCGCCTCCGAGTCGGAGCCGTCCAGGGTGAAATCATCGCCGAAGGCGGCCGTCACGTCCTCGGCACGGGCGATGGGTCGTTGCTGCGGCACGCCGGCACCGATACCTTCAAGACGTGAATCGAGGGTGGCCGGCCCCATGACGTAATCGCCATGGCCCACATGGCTGCGGTTGATGCGCGCCGGGCCGGGCTCGGGCCTTGAGCTGAGATAGGTGTCCACGCCCACCAATGACGTAATCCCCGCCAGCAGGGGCGCGCTGGTGGTGAGGATGCGAAACTGCACATGGGCCGGCACCTCGCGCTCGGCCATGCGCTGGATCATGCCCAGGTCCTGCGGGGCGACATTCTGATGAACAAGAATGGTGACGCGAAAGGCGAGCCGATCGAAGAAGGTATCGATGGCAGACTGCTCCGCCCCACTCACTTCCAGATCGGCACAAAACAGCGCCAGAAACTCACGCCGCTGCTCATCGCCGATGAACAGGGTGTCGCCCACGAATGAATTGCCGGTCTCGATGCCGCCCAGGGTGAGGGGGTCCCGATCGTCATCCAGATCGGCACCGATGATGGTGGCGAAGGTACGGCGCAGCCGGTAATCCTCCAACACTACGATCTCGCCGCCGTTGACGCCGCCGGCCGTGGCGATCTCCAGAGCCAGGTTCAAGCCGCGCAGGGTGCCGTGCCAGCGATACAGCTCAGCGGCGTTTTCCAGAAAACGCCGCCGCTGCGCCTCGGACCAGGCTGCCTCAAACTGAAAACCGATCCAGTCGGACAACCACTCCAGTGCCTCCGACGGCACGGTCTGCGGCCGCGTCACCAGGTCGCTGTAGGCGACCCTGTCCTCGATCATAGTGAACAGACCTTCGATGTTATTGAGATAGCGTTCGAGAAAATCCGCCGGCGTGGCCGTGCCGGTCTCGTCGGCCTCCGGGGCGAAAGTCTGTTCGCGATAGAGCCTGGGCAGGTAGTGTTCAACATAGGAGAAACGACTGGCGTAGGCACGCGCGGCGAACAGTTCGGGCGTGGCGTTGCCCGGGCCGCAGAGTTCCACCTTGACGTAGAGATAACGGCCGCGCAGGTTGCGCACTTGCAGGCCGGCGCGCTGAATCAACGCCGTGAACAGCCCCTTGCGCCCGGCTTCACTGTCACACGGCAGCAGACCGGGGTGGTGGGGGAGTTCGGAGGCCTGCGGCATCCAGCTGCCCACAGGGACATCACTGGGCGCACCCTGTTGATAGCGTTCGCCGAAGCGGTGTTCGAACCATTGCAATTCCGTGTCGCGGATATGGTCCTTCACCTCGTTGCTGGCCGCCAGCCAGATACGCACGCCACAAGCCGTCGGGATGGAGGCCTCGATGTAGAGACGATGCCATACCGAATCCACCCCGGTGCTGTCCAGCTGCATGTGCAGGCCCGTGTTATAGGCCTCACCCTGCCGGGTGAAGAACGGAAACGACAGACGATGCAGCGGATGACTGGTGGTGAAGGCCGGATAATGGGGCGGATAGTCCAGGCCGTGGATAAAGGGACCGAAGTCGTAGTCGCGCTTCAGGGGGTACAGGTCACCGGAGGGAAACTGTGCCGACACATCGGCATCGACCCTGTACACCCGCGCCTCGCTCCTGGCCCGGGGCGGGGTTTCATCCGTGGTCTCGCCGCCCACCAGCACCGCGACCCGACCCCTGGCGATCCAGGCCAGACTGTACGGCGTGTGCGTGCCCAGCAGCGTCATGGGTGAACTGAGTTCGAAGGCTTCCGTAAGTTGGCGCAACACCGCCTCGCTATCGCTTACCCAGCTCAGCACGACCAGTTTGCCATGAAGACTGCAGGCCAGGGCCACCGGCGCCTCTGTCGCGGGCCACGCCACCTTATCCAGCACCATCAGGCGCGGCGGGTCGGCATTCTCATGACAGGGGCGTACCGTCTCGGGGGTATAGGGTTTGTGGGCGCGGTCGGAGATGGGATAGCCGGTCAGGCGTGCCAGCTTGCCATCATCCCGATCCAGGACCCAGCAGCCGCCGCCCGGCACGGGACTGAGATGCCAGGCGCTGAAGTCGTCCGCGCTCACCACCGCATCGCGCCAACGTTGACGTCGGTCGTGCATGATCACGGTGCCGTCCACCGCCATATAGAGCACACCGTCGTCGGCCAGGGCCATATCGGTGAGTGTCACTTCTTCAGTAAAGCTGTAGATGATCCGCGGTGTGTCATTTACGCCTACGGCCAGGATGCGCTGCCATTCGGCATCCCACCAGGCCCGGTTGCCGTGCTCGTCGCGCGCTTGGGGCACCGTCTCCAGGCGTGTTTCGGAGGCCTCCCGATCCTCGGCCAGAGTCTGCTCACGGCGCTGCCGCGCCAGCCGCAGGCTACGGCGCTGGGCGTCATACTCCAACGCCGGCGGCTCCCCCGGCAGGTGCCAGTGGGCCTCGTCGGCCAATAACCAGAATTTGAGACCGTTGGCGTCCATCAGCAGACTTCGGGGACGACGGGTAAGGCCACACCACCGCCTTCGCCGGCCGTGCCGGCACCACCACCGGCAGTGGCGCCGACCACCTCTTCCGGTGTGACACCGTCGGTGCTCACGGCAACGGCCAGCAATTCGGGCAACTGCCACTGCGCGAGGCCGATCTCGATGGCTTCGCACTGCTGCACGCGTTGCACCTGTTGCCACTGTTTGTTCTGACGCCGGAACAGGTTGACACCGTTGACCGTAGCCACGCCCTGGACCCGCGCCACCACCACCTCCAGTTCGCGGTCGCGCACACTGCGGCCCAGGGGCCAGCCCTCACTCTGGGGACCATACGGCGACAGACTCCAGAGATGGTGCTGCAGGGCCTGACGCACGTCGTGGCTGATCTGCTCATGACCGAAACCAGCCTTGACGGTGATACCCGCGGTCAAGGCCACGGGGATGTATTCACAGCCGATCACATACAACTCCGTGGCCAGCGGCCGACGCACCGACAGGTAGTCGTGCACCTTCTGGATCAGGGGTTGGTCCGGGCGCGGATTGGGCGGCTCCTGCATCTGCTTGCGCGGCAGCACCATCACCGAGACCACGCCGGGCACGTTGAAACGCCGTTGCCGCGGCATGAAGCGCGGCAATACCTCCACCCGGCCGATGTTGGCGCCGGGGGTTTCGGCCACCAGGGAACGATAATCATCCTCGGTGACGGCCCGATTGCGATGGCGCAGCCGCGCCGGGATACGTCGCTCGGCCTGGTCCAGGGTCTCGGCCGCGCTGCCGCCGCCGGTGTTGATGCCTTGAATGACCTTCAGTTTGCGGGCGATGGCGGCGCCGTCCACGCCTCGGGCCTCGATCTCCTGCAGGGTACCCGCCGCCAGGTTGCCAGCCGCACCGCCGCCGGCGCGCATCCGGGCCACGCGGATGCGCCGCCCGGCCTCGGGGATGCGGCCGTATATGCCATTGCCGAATTTTACCGTTCCCGCCTCGCTGTCGAGCACGAAGACGCCGTCATCGCGACCGCTCAGGGCCAGATCACTCACCGCCTGCCACTGCACATAGCCGCGGCCGCTCTCCTCCACTTGCAACTCAAAACCCGTCGCATCCACCGAGCTGGCCTGGAGCCTAAACAGCTGATCCGCACTGCCGTCGCTTTGGCCGATGACCCGGTCTTGCACGCTCTGGCGCTGGTCGATCTCCACCGCATTGATACCGGCCCAGCTCAGGCGCATGGTCTCCAGCTTGTCCGCCGGGCGCAGCCGCAGCCACGCCACCAGACGTGCCAGGCGATCCGGATCGTCGATACGCGGCGGGCGATCACCGACCCCCGCATTGGCCTCCTTGCGCGCGTCACCTTCCAGCACACCGAAGTCCTCTATACCACCGGGGAAGACCAGTTTCTCGATACCGCGGCGGGTGAAATCGCGGGTGCTGTCTTCGATGCGGCGCAGGTTGCTGTAGACCGGCGCGTCGTCCACCAGGTCGGAGGTGCTTATCCACCAGCTGTGTTCCAGGGCACCGATGCGGCGTATTTCGTCGAAACTGGCGGGCAGTTCGATAGCCGGGGCGATGCCCATGTTCAGAATTTCAGCACTGTCGCCGCCACCGGCCAGGGCCGACTTCACCGCCGCCACGTCCTCAGGACGACTGGCCAGTAGCGCGACCCACAGACTGCGGTCAGCGGTGTCCTGAACCACGTCCAGGCCCGCCTTGTCTAACATACCATCGACGAAGGCGGGTGTGGTCACATAGGCGTCCACATTGCCCTCTATCTGATGGAACTGGCGCAGCCCTTCGATCACCTCCGAAAGCTCATCCTTCTCATCGCCACTGAGGGCGCGTTTGTAATAACACTCACCTGTCACAGGCAGCACGGTGACTTCGGAAAGCGTTTCAAAATTTACCGGGCCGATGAGGCGCGCCTCCCTGGCCAGGGTGACCGAGGTGATGGGATTCTTTTCGTCCAAGGCAATCGACACCACGCCGTGCGCGGCGTGCGCCGGCTGCATAGGCATACCCAGTAGTTGCAGAAAGGCCAGGCGCTGCCGCTCGGGTACCAGGTTGGCGCGATACAACACCGCGTCGGCCAGCCAGGCGAACAGCTCCAGCAGGGTGCGGCCCGGATCACCCATCTGCTGCGGCGTCCACTCGGGTGTATGGGCCGGGACCCGGGCCAACAGTTCCTCAACCAAATCATCGTAGCGGCGATCATCCAAACGGGGCGGTGTGATTGGCATAGCCCTATCCTTCCAACTCCAGTGTGATGCCCAACTGTTGCGCTTGATTGGTGAGGCGCAGGCGGTAGACGATCTCCACTCGCACCGTGTCCGGCCGCTCCTCCACCTCCCACACGTCCACCCGGTCCAACAGGATGCGCGGCTCCCAGCGCGCCAGTGACTCATTGATCAGGTCACGGATCTGGCGCCGCGTGGTGAGCGTGTTGGGCTCGTGTAGATAGCGCTCCAGTCCGCCGCCGAAGGTGGGCCGCATGAGACGCTCGCCGGGGCGAGTCTGCAGGATTATTTTTATGGACTGGCGCACACTCTCCGCCAGGCCCGGATAGCGCAGGCGGCCCCGCGCATCGGGGACGCCGAGTAACGGCCAGTTGAAGGGGATGACTTCGCTGTTACTTGTCATGGGGTGCTCCTCATCACGCCTTCTTGCCCTTTAATCCCGGAATGGGCAGGCAGGTGAACAGATACGGCATCCAGCGGAAAACCAGATCAAATAACGCCACCATGATCATCATCAGGATCAGGGCGCAGAGCGTGACGATGGGAATCGACAGCGAACAGATCATGCCGAAACCGTTGCCGCCGCTGTCCCTGCATGTACCGCCACCGGTATCGGGCAGGTCCTTGTGAAACGGCCAGGGCAGCACCGACAACACCAGATCGGCGAAGCTCATCTTGCGGATGCCCTTGATCTTGCCGCACAGCATGTCGGAGATGACGAAGCCAGTGTTCTTTTGATACTTGCGCAGACCCGCCGGCGAGATATCCAACGGCATGGGGATGCGCACCGGCCGCGCCGGGGCATCGGGATCGAAGAACGGTGCCATCTGAAATTTCTGCGTCGCGGCACTCACCAGGGCCGGAAACAGGGGGCCGCAATGCGGTCGCTCGTAGACGCAACGGATCACAAACCAGGCCTCGCGCATATCACCCACCGGCACCCTATCCATCAGTTCGTCCGCCGGCTCGCCCGGCGGCAGCAGCGCCTCGATCATCTCGGCCAACGCATCGACGGCCGTCTGTTTGCGTTCCAGACCGTTGAGACCATGCAGCTCGGAATCTGCCACCGCCGGCATGGGGGCATCGCGGTCGGGATCGGCCAGGGGGAAAATGAAATCCGGCCACTGGTCATCCACCGAAATCGGCGCACCGCCTTCGTTGAAACGGATAAAGGTGGTGTCCACGGCTTCCAGCCCCTGCTCCGCATCTGCTGCGGCAAGCAGGGCATCGCTCAAGGTCCACTTCAGCGTGGTGAACTTGTAAGGGGCGCCGGCTGAGGGGATGTTATGACCCCAGCCCAAGCCGTACAGCAGTTCCAGCAAGTCGTCATCGATGGCGCCCGGATTACCCTGATTCCACCAGGCGAGGATTTGCAACAACTCGAGCAGATTGCGCTCAGCATCGGTGAGGGCCTCGGCGGTCGGTTTGCCGGCGACAAGCTCCCAACCCAGTTCACCGGCGAGCGCCGTGTTGTTGAGGGTGGTCACCAGCGCCTGCTCGCCTCCGTTGAGGCTGGAGAATTCCCGTTCGCCCTCAAGCGCCTGCCACACATCGGGTAGGTGTTGCCCGATAAAACGGGCGAGATCGAGCAGCACGTACCAAGCGCCGGTTTGCAACGCATCGCGCGCACTGCGCAGCAGCCGCTTGCGCTCACGGGCCTGGGCCGTGGCATCAGCGCCGAAGTTGGAAAAGTTCTTATCGGCGCCGTTCTTTTTGAACTCGGCCTGTTCCAGCAACAGTTTCCACGGCGCCACCACATCGGCCTGCAACAACGTCGCGGCCACGCTGCGACCGGCGCTCAAGCTGTCGTCGGCGACCGCATCGGCGCCCACTTCCGCCCCCACCCACTGTTCACGCCGACCGACGGGAATGGTGCCGTTGAACAGTTTGCGGCTGTCGCCACACACCTTGTGGGCGAAGCTGACGGGGAACATGGGCAGTTGCTCCTCGCCGGCCACCAGGCGGCGAGGAACGGCGCCGTCATGCGTGCCGATGCGGCGCCAGCTGTTCTGTTTCGGCCCGGACACGAAGGCGTATTCCTCCCACTGCTCCAGCGGCGCGCTAGCATTGTCCTCCGGCGGCAGCAGACGACGTACGACGAAGCTCACCTTTTCCTGCCGGGTCAGTTGCAGTACGCAATCGGGTAGACCGGGTTGTTCGCAGATCAGCGAGGCGGCCACCAGATAATGGCGTTTCTGCGCCGGCTGAAACAGTTTCAGCGGCAATTGTTCATCAGCAACGGTTGAGACCGGAACCGGATGCTGTTTTCTGAACGCGCCCTTCACCGGTTGCAGATTGATGGCCATGGGCAACTGCAGTTTCCTGGCCGACGCCAATCGGTAGGTCTTGTCAAAAAGGAACGCGACCCGGGAAACTTCCGGTGTTTCGGCCTGCGGGGGGTTGGGTGAGGCCATGGGCGCGCGCCAAGTCTCCGGTTGAGCGACCCATTCATCCAGGCGTTCCGGCTCACTCCCCAGAATCCCGATGTATTCCTGCATGAAGTCATCGTGATCGAAACGCAGGATGGCAGGCCGACCGGCGCGCCCGTTGTCCGCCAGGCGTAGGCCTGCGGGGCCGGGCCGCGCCCAGACTGGCAGGGGGCCGAGCCATCCCACCTTGACGTCAGGCCTGCGTCCGTTACTTCTTAGCATTACCATATGTTGCCCGCCCCCGGTGTATAGGACGCACTGATAACACTGTTGCTGATCAGGGTGTCGCACTGCACCACCCCACTGAAGCGCGACATGGCGGCATTGACCGTCACCATCGATGCGGTGACCTCCACCTGGGTGGCCTGCACCTTGACGTTCATGCCCGTTTCAACCGTCACCCCCTGGGGTTCGTAAGTGACCGTGGTGCCGCTGATGCGGAACTCGATCTTGCCGCCGCCCGCGTCGGTCAGCTCACCGCTGACACCGCCCGGGGTAGTGAAGCTGATTGTGGCATCCGATGGCTGTTCCTCGACGATGGCGATATGGGTACCGGCCTTGCCGGTGATGCTCCAACGGTCGACGCTGTCACCGCTGCCGCCCAAAGTCTCGGGCACGTCGGTGCTGCCGCTCCATAGTCCGCCGATGACGATAGGCTGGCGGGGATCACTGTTGACGAAACTCACCAGCACCTCGTCTCCCACATCGGGAATAAGAAAGGCGCCGCGGTTGTTGCCGGCGAAGGGTACGGCGACGCGGGCCCAGATCTCCGCGTCCTGAGTGTCGGCCGCATCGAAACAAAACAGGCGGATTTTCACCCGGCCGATGCCATCGGGATCGTTCACCGCCGTCACCCGGGCAAGATAACTGCCGCCATGAAGCATGGGGATGAGCTGTCTCATCAGCGCCTGGTCGCTCATGAGGCCTCCCCCAACGCTGAGGATTCGGCCTTGAAGTCGGTCAGATAACCGGACCGCACGTCGTAGCGGTGATGGGTGCTGACGACATAATAGGTGTTCTCGAAACGCGCACTCACACCGCCCAGTTGTAGATGGCTGCCAACGCGAATATTGGGATGGCCGCCGGCCGTGCCCTCGGCACACACGAAGCCACGGGCCCGCTGATCGAACACTGTGTCGGCCAGGGCCTGGGCCTCCTCATCCGTGGTGACCGGAATATGGCCTACGTGCTCGCTGCGGTCGCCCACGGCGTCGCGCAACAGATCGAAACCGCGCCGTCCCTGTCCGGGACCGAGATTGACGCCGCTGCCGCGGCCGCTGACCGCCTGGCCGGCCACTGGATTCCAGCCAGCGCACGTAACCTCGCTGACTTGATGAGCCAGGTCGGCGATGAAGCGCACACTGCGCAGATCATGGAACATCTCCATCTGGATCACCTGGCGCTGCATTTCGCTGACAGGCGCGATTTCGAGCCGATCCTCGACGATCTGCAGGTCGGCATCGATGCGACGCAACAGTCGACGCAAAAAGGCCAGATCGCTTTCGTTGAATTGCACCCACGTGCCGGTGGGAGAGGTCAGGCCGGTGACCCGTGCCTGCAGGCTAAGACGCTGGGCGATCTCGTTGGCGATATCGGCCACGGACATGTCCCGATACGAGTGGCTGCGGCGAGCCATACGCGCCTGTTGCAACTTATCCTCCGCCAAGACCAACAACTCCGGCGGCGCGCCTTCAGGAAAGTCCGCCTCGAGCCCCGTCACCATGCCGCGAAACAGCTCCTGCGGTTCCCTGACATCGCCGGCAAACACGGTGATGCTGGAACCGAAACGTATCTCACGTTCGTCCTCGAAAGCGTAAGCGGCGCTACCGTCTGGGTCACTAGCGACGTTGCTGAGGCGCAGTTCCATAGCCGACAGGCCGCCTTCCTGCTCGCGCATCTCCATGGCCAGCAACAGCTCGTTGAGTTTGTCGAAGCGTTGGCCGTCCACCTCCACCATGGGACGCGCATTGTAGACGGGAGCGCGGTTGAGGGCGGTGACGCTCATGAACTACAGGGCTTCTGGCTTGTCGGCACGGGTTGTGTTTTGTTTTCCATTCCTGCAACCCAACCCTCTACCGGGCAAAACGAGCGCGGGCTCTTTTCACAGAGCATGGCTATCAATCCGCCTCGAGACGCAATTTCCGGCGCCAGAAAGTCGCCTGTTGCTGCTGCCAGCAATGGGCCCTCTGGTGCGGCGATGGTTGTTCGTTGCTTGGCGTCTGTTCATTGTCCGCCGGCTTCGGCGGCGTCTCCACCTGCGTCACCACCTCGTCGAATACCACGCTCATCATTCACCTCCGTCGAATTCCATGCGCGCCTTGAGGGCGCCCGCCGTGCCCACATCGGCCTTGAAACTGGCCGATCCCTGGAGGCGCGCCTGGCCGCCGACGGCGAAAGCGGCGACAGCCTCCGTGCCCAGTTGGGCGGTGCCGGCGGGGCGCAAGAAGCTGTTCAGTTTGATGGCCCCGCCGGGCGCGCCCTTCGCCTGGGTATGCAAGCCGCCAAATGCGCTCCCCGCAGCGCCACTGACAGCGGCCAATGATGAAACCCCGGCCGCCGACACCGAGGCGTTGAGCTGCAACTGGGCGCCGCCCGTAAAGCGCATGTTTTCAAGTCCGTTTTGCGCCGCAATCGCACGCGCGGCCGTAGGATTGCCCGCCTGGGTGGCCACCTGGGTGACACCGCGACCGTCGCTGTCGGGCGGCGGTGGCGTCTGCACACTGTTGATGCCAGTGCTGGCGGCAAGCGAACCAGTGGTGTTGGCAGTGCGTTCAGAGGAACCGCCCTCGAAGACTTCGTCCTGGCTGGCCAGGGTCAGGTTCACCGAGGCGCGTAACGGCACGCCGTCAGGGGAAAAGAAGTCAATGGTCTCCTTGTACTGTTCCATCATGCCAGCGAAGGTATAAAGGCCCCATTCGAACTCGACGACGGGTGGTGTCTTGTCGCTCTCCTGCGGCTCCATCAACTTGGCCACCTTGACCGAGTGCAGTCGCACATCCTCGCCGCTGTCTGTGGTGTCAAAGACCAATTCAAGGGAAAGCTTGCCGGTGCTCTCGTCCACGTATTGCTTAGCCGAGTTGCCCGATCCGGTATTCTTCATCTGGTTGCTGATGGTGTATTGCAGTGACGCCGGATTGAAGTGGACCTCAAAGCTATCATCGCTGCCGCGAATCTTGAAGTTGGCTCTGACGATGTTGGGTGTATCGGGCATGAAGGATTCCTATAATTGCTTCACAGCGGCGGCGACACGGGCCAGACCTTCATGGACCAGGTGCAGTTCCTCGATGGCGACTTCGTTGTTGCTGGCGTTTAGGTCCGGCGCCTTGAACTTAGTGGGCAGGGCCCGTTTCAGGGTCCAGGTGAAGACGCCCTTACCAGCCTGATCGAACAGGGTGATGGAAACATTCAGCCGCTGGGCGTAGGCGCCCTCGCCCACCAGGTTGAACCAGGCCCACAGATCGTCGGTCTGCGTCAGGCCGCGTTTCAGCACCACGGTGCCGAACTTGACGGCACCCATACGCTGGGCCGCACCCCAGTTGCGGCCGCCTTCCTCGATGGACTTGGGTTCCATGGTCACCTCCAGGCCGCTGCACTCGGAGAAGGCCCCGCTGCACAGGACCACTTCACCGCCGGCAGTGTCATTGCCCAGCATCTGCTCCTTGAAATCCACCTGAAAGCGGAAACCCTGCAGCGGATAGTCGTAGACATCGCTCATGCAGCCTCCATACCCAGGGCCGAGAGGGAAACCCTGCCGCCGTCACCGATGGCCAGCTGAATACGTAGAGTCTCGATGCTGGCAGCGGGGCGGATAATCACCAGCACCATGATCCGGCCGCTGTCGATGTCCTGCTGGCTCATGGTGGAACGATCACATCGCACCTGGAAGGCGTCCGCGGGGCGCCGTCCTGCCAGCGCGCCGGCCGCCTGCATGGCGCCGAGCACATCGCCAAGACGGGTCTCGATCTGTTGCCACAGCCGTTCACCCGACGTTTCGAAGACGTACTCCTCGCCGATGGTACGTGCGGCGCGCATCACCAGGGCGATGGTGCGATTGATATTGCCCTGGCGGTAAGTGCTATCGTTACTGGTGGTGACATCCGAGATGAGGCGATAACCCTCCGCCGTTTGTGCCAACAGGGAGACGCGGTCGATCAACGGTGCCTCCGGCGAGGCCCGGAGCGGTGCCGCCGGGTTGTGCGCGAACTGTTGCGCGTGCGAGAGATGCGGGGCGATGTCGATCACGTCCTGAATATTCACAGTAGTGGCGCTGCGGAAGGTGCCGCGTGTCAGAGCATTGCGCGCCAGCAGTCCGGCCATGACACCTTCCGGCGGCTCCAGCGTGGCTGGCAAATCGCCTGCATAACGCTGCTGCGGCCAGGGATACCCCAGTTGCAGAAAAGCCGTGGCGAGACTGTTGCCGATTTGCAGATTGCCGTTCAGCCAACCCTGCAGGTGCATGAAGGCGAGCAGATCGCGCGCGGCACTGCTCTCTTTATGGGGCAGGGGCAAGGCGGCCAGCAACTGCACGTCGCGACGGAACGTCGAGATCCACTGCGCGGTACGACGCAGCACCGTGCACCAGACCTCATACTCGGAATCGCTACAGCGTGGCGCGGCGAGATGGATCACGTGCCGCTCCACGGCAGGCACGCTGGGCTGTGAACACGCCACGAACTGGGGTTCGGGCAGCCGCACTTCAACCGGCGTTGCCCTATCCTCGCGATACGATGAGGCCAACTCGGCCAGGTCGGGCATGGCCACGAACGACACCTCGGGAAGGCCGAAGAGATGATGGAGCCCGTGCCACTCGCTACGGCGCGAGCGCTGGCCTTTATAGTGGGGTACCAATTGCAACAGCAAGTCGTCGCGCGTGGCGCGGTCCGCCGCAACGGCTACGGGGTCAGCCAGAGAGATGACGAAGCACTTGCGCCCGCCCTGGGCGAAGAATGATCGCACCGTTGCTCCCAGATAGGTCGCCCCCAATGTTTCCGCATCACCATATTCACGTTGGTCCCATGCAAACAACTGATCAAACTCTTCCCAGTTGTGGAGCGGGATGGGCACGTCGTAGAGTGACTCTGCGCCGGTCTGGATACCCCTGGTAGTGACCGTGGACCACCACCCTTCGTGTTGAAGCCATCGCCTCACAGAGGCCGGCGGATCGATCTCGCGCATAGCCGCGAAGCCGATAAAGCAGGCTACATCGGTGCGGTTTGAGGCCGCAGCCATTTGGGGGCTCAGGGCTTCGAAGATCAGGCCTTTCATTGCTGGTTGCTTGTTTCCTCTAGTTGCGTTTGCTTTAACACGCCCTCTTTCAAGGAGGGGGTTGGGGGGGCGATCAGATAACCACCCTCCACTGTTTGAATTTTTCATATCTCCTCACCCCAGCCCGCTCCTTCATGCTCTTCAGGGTGCTGAGGGAAAGGTGTGTCGGGGCTTCGGCTAACCTACTCAGGCGACTTCCAGGTCAATGCCTTCCGAAGACAATACCAACTCCTCCATAGCCACATCGCCGCCCCCCTTGGCGGCCAGGGTGGGACCGGTGTACTTCATGGGCACCACGTTGCGCAGGGTCCAGGACTCGACGCTCTCTCCGGCCTCGTCCCGCAGGGTGATGACCACGGTGCGCTTGGCCTCAGGGCCGCTGCGCTGGGTCTGTTTGATCCAGTCCCACAGATCTTCTGAGTTGACGATACCGCGTTTCAATGTGACGTCGGAGACCTTGTGGATACCGGCCACCTTACGTACGTGGTTCTCCTTTTCATTGCCGTTGCGGTACTCAGCCATGGTGATCTCGACGCCCAGTCCGCTGACGTCGGAGAAACCGCCCAGGGGCGCCTCCGGCCCAAGCGGACCATTAAGGTTCACCAGAAAATTGAAAGCGCCGTAGGGGGTGGTGCGTTCAGCCATAATGGTTGTCTCCTTGGTTCAATGATTCTTATTGGGCAGAGCCCGGCGCTGCTGTTTTCTTTAGATTCATCCCGTGCCCGCTGTCACCCAAGGAAAGGTTGGGGATGTCTCAGCATTCCAGTCCTTATCAGCCACGCGCTTCTGCGGTCTTCTGACCGATTCGAAAGATCACGAACTCGGCCGGTTTCAGCACAGCCACACCGATGAGGCAAATCAGGCGGCCGTTGTCCAGATCGTTCTGAGTCATGGTGCTGCGATCACAGCGCACGAAGAAGGCCTCTTCCGGCGTATTGCCGAGCAGGTTGCCGCTGCGCCATTCGTTATAAAGAAAACTGGTTACCGCCTCCCGCACATTGGCCCATAGCTCGGGACCGTTGTTCTCGAACACGGCCCACTGGGTACTGCGATCGATGGAGTGTTCAAGAAACAGGAAGTAACGCCGCGGACCGATGTATTTCCATTCCGGATCGGAACTGGCTGTGCGCGATCCCCACAGCCGATAGCCGCGCCCGGAAAAGAAACGCAGGCAGTTGACGCCTCGCGGATTGAGCAACTCCTGTTCGGCATGACTGATGTTCCTTTCGAAGCGCAGCGCACCGCGCACCACCTCATTGCCCGGTGACTTCGCGACGCTGCGAGCGATATCGTTGCGGGCATAGATACCACAGATGAAACCGGAGGGCGGCAGTGTGATCTCGCGCGGGATGCTCACATCATCGGGACGTGCCAACGGATTGGAAACCACTATCCAGGGGTAATACATGGCGGCATAACTGGAGTCGACCACGCTCTTATCCGTAAGGGCCTCGGTGGGGAGGATGCCCTGGCGGGCATCGAGCACGGCAAATCGATACGCCTTGCGGGTCTCGGCATGGCCGATCAAGGCGCCCTGAATCCCCTCCCGGTCGGCAAACGAGGCATAGCCCGGCGCGGCGACGATGGAAATGTCATCCACGCGTCCCAGTTCCATCAGGGAATCGGTGTAGTCACCCGCTGCGGGTTCGCCGCCATCGCCCCCGCCGGCGAGGGTCTGTGCCGTCCCGTCGATGCCGTCGAGAATGCCATGGAGACGGAAGGCATCCACCCCATCGCCCAGTTCCAGGGCAAAAGGAAGTTCGAGTTGGTCTACCAGGCGGTCCGGGTTGGGGCTGAGGATGTCACCGATGTAACGCGGGTGGCCGGCGGCCAGGCCGAGATTCTCATAAAACATCTCATTACCGTCGGCATCGCTGACCAGCACACTGGCGCTGATGAAGTTTTCATCACCGCCCAGCGAGCCGGCGCCACCGAAGGCGTTGTCACTGCCGTCGACGAAACCCGCTTCGGTGCGGATGAATACCGTACCGCCATCGTCCATCAAGGTGCCGAACGGCGCACGATCGAGCGACATGGCGGTAACCGGCGTCTGGGACAACGAGACGGTGAGCGTGCCGTTGCCACTGCGACCCGGTGAACGGGCAATGAAGCGGATATTGTTGTTATCGTCGGCATCACCCCCGGCGAAGGCACTGCGGGCAATGCCGTCGCCGCCGCTTGCGCTGTAAACGCGCACCATGAACAGTCGCGCACCGCCGTTATCGAAATAATTGCGCACCCCATGGGCCACATAGTTGGGCACCTCGCCCGCGCCGAAGTCGAGGTTCTCGAAACCACCGAAGATGCGCTCGAAATCGCCGAAGCTGGTGATCAACACTGGTTCACCGCTGGTCGGACCCTTACGCGTCGGACCCGTAAAGGCGGTGGTACTCGTGCTGACACCCTCGATGGATTTACCGCGAAAGCTGGTCTCTTCCACGTAGACGCCGGGGGCTAGATACTCTGGCATGGTCGGTCTCCCTTTATGAAGTCAGGTTGATTGCTAGGCGTTCCATTCGTCCGGTGACGAGTTCCAGACCCATGCTCACGCGCCTATTGCTTTCATGGTTTCGTTCCAGCAGATCCGGATTGACGGGCCACTCGCCGCCCGCCGCAAATGACAACTCGAGCCGTACCGCCAGGGCGTGGACCAGCACCGCCGGCTCATCCTCGTGTCCGCCGCCCGGGGGGACAACTTCCGGTGGACCTTCCTCTTCCTCGTCGGCGAACTTGGTTACCGGGACGCCGGGTACGACCACCAGCGCCTCGCCCCGCAAGTCGGAGATGCCGCTGGCAAGTACGGCTTCGTTCTCGATATCGATTATGCGGATCAAGACGCCGCGCAGCGGCGGCGCAGTCCGGGCATCAGGGCCCTGACTCACGGCAACGCGAACACTGCTCCAGTTGTGGGCCAGGCTGGCGGTGCTGGCCGGATACATGGCCACATCCTGGGGCGTAAAGAGCGAGTCGGGATTGGCCACATTGTCCGGGTCGGGATCGCGCGGCAGGCGCACCATCAGCAGACGTGGCAGATACCGCCGTTGCGGATCCTCGATGGCGAGTCTGTATTGATTGGCCGCCGGCGCCGGTCTGTCCGGTGGCTCAAAAAACTCTTCCGCATGAGACTCCAGGCCGTCGGCATGGGTGATGACGAACAGGCCGCGCCGGTTGCGCATCAGCCGGACGGCATCGGATGTGATCTTCATCGGACCCATCACGGGTGACTGGGTGGCCCGGTCCACCAGTCGTAGCGCCCCCAACACCCGTTGTTCTATGCGCTCAACCGGCATCGACTTCGCCCTTCGCTTGATATTGATAACGTGTCGCCACGACCGGCAGACCCGTTCCGGCATCGTCCGGATCGATACGAATAACGCGGGCAATATAGGACAGGGACAGGCGATAGTTGGGAGCCAGGGCATCCCAGATGCGCATTAGATCTTCGTTGGAAAGCTCCGCCGGAATGATCTGTACCACGTCGTCCTGGCGCCAGCCTCCCTCTAGCGTCAGGGACGATACATCCATGATGGGGTGTTGATGCAGCTGACTCATAACCCAGGCACAGATGGTCTGCTCGGCCGCTGCGCTATCGGCCCAGATGCTGATCAGAAAGTGCAGGTCCACTGGTAGTGGCAGTTTGTCACTATCTCCTCCGCGTACCGAGGGCTGGCTGCGCACGTGTTCGTTAATCAGGACGCGGTAGAGATAGAGGGTCAGGGATGTCCCGAACTCCGCATTGGGTTCAAGCTCCCCAGAGGCCAGTACGCGAAAGCGGCAGGGGTGCTCGTCCTGCATGGTGGAATTTGGCTCCCCGTCGGGCACGGGATAGGCCTCATAGGCGTTATGCAGATACTGAACGATGGAGTTACAGACCGAATGAATGCTCTTGATCGTCGCCATGTCTCTAATCAACGCCTATGGTCACTGCTCAGTGATTTTTCTTGTTCAGACGATAAATCGGGCCCTGCCTGTCACGGCCCCACCGGGCGGAAACAATTCCCGCTTGAGACAACTGTTCCAAAGCCGCTCGAACCACTTCGAGTTCGGTTTGCAAGCGCTGTCGCGATATCCACCAGTTGGCGATGCCCTCGAGGGAGTCGGCCGCTTGTGGATGAGACTCTAAGTAATGTTCGATTTCTCGGGCCACGTCGCGGACCCGCTCCTCCCTCTCACCCATGGGTGACCTCATGCTCGTTGCTTACCTAAGGGGGTGAGCAGAAAGCATGCCAAGCAATCACGGGAGGTAACCTCTTGATCCTTAATGATGGGCCCTGCGTTTGAGGGCGGCCACTCGGGTAAAAAGGCCCGCATCCTTCCCCTTGAGTTGGGCAGATTTGCCCCTATAGCGGGCGCGGTACCGCGGCGCGCCGGGGATGTTGCGGGCATAGCACAGCGACAGCAGGGCTATCCCTCCTGTTCACGGCACAGGGGACGATTGAATTGCAGCGTTTAATGGATGGCCTGGTACGGTATCACTCGCTGACAAATTGCTTTCTGCTAATACCGTGCTTTTCCAGCAGTTTGTCGAAGGTGCGGCGCTCCTTGCCCGCCTGGCGCGCCGCTTGAGACACGTTGCCGTTGGCCTCCTGGAGCACATATTGCAGATAACTGCGCTCGAATTCCTGCACCACCGTCGATTTGGCGTCCTGGAAATTACGGTCGTAGAGATCGCCAAAGCGACGTTCACAGATATTGCTGCGCCCCTCGCCGACAGCGGCGGAGAGTGGTTGTATGCTGATACAGGACGAATCGGACAGTAAAAATTCACGCAGGATCAGATTCTCCAGTTCGCGCACGTTCCCGGGCCAGTCGTAGTGCACCATCCACCTGAGCGTATTGGGATCCAGATATTTGTCGTACTGCTGATAAATCTCTCGATATCGGGAGACAAAATGCTCGGCCAGCATTACCACATCATTACCGCGCTCGTGCAAGGGCGGCAGGCATAACCTGAGTATATTGATTCGATAAAACAGGTCCCTGCGGAAAAAGCCCTGTGCTACCAGGTGCTCCAAGGGCTCGTTGCTGGCGGTGATCAGGCGTAACTGCGCTCGTCTGCTGCGCGACGCGCCCAAGGGCCGAAACTCATAATCCTGCAGAAACCGCAACAAGGCCACTTGGCCCTTGGCACTGAGGGCCTCGATCTCATCCAGAAACAACGTGCCACCCTTGGCCTGCTCCACCAGACCGCACTGCGCCTGCCGGGCATCGGTATACGCGCCCTTGGCATGACCGAAGAGTTCGTTTTCCACCAGGTTATCCGGCAAGGCGCCGCAGTTGACCGCGACGAACGGCTTACCATCCTCCAGCCCCTGGTAGTGAATAGCGCGGGCGATCATCTCCTTGCCCGTGCCGGTCTCGCCCAGAATCAACACCGGCGCATCGCATTTGCAATATTTGCCGATATCCGACATGACCTTACGAAACGCCTCGGATTCACCAATGAGGTTGATTTTGAGCAGCAATGTCTGTTCGATCCGTCGCCCGGCCGAGGCCAGACGCTGCAGGCGCTGAAGTTTGGCCGCCAGTTCCTCATGCACTCCCGGCCAGGCTATAACCTCACTACAGCCTTGGGTACGCTGACTGGGTATTTCGATCTCCTCGGCAGGAAGCAGACCGAGCACCGGGTGGTTCTTGAGCTTGGACCATGCAATCCCTGCCCGGGGATCCGCATCGAACGAGGTAAAGTCGACTATCAAGGCCTCATGAGGCCCCAATACCACAGTCGCCAGCGCCCCGGGGGTCAGATAACGGATGGAATCGGGTTTTAGATGCTCGAGATGAGGCTTCAGCCAAGCGGCAAGCGCCTCCGGTTGGCTGGAAATCAAGGAAAAGAGTGGCTGTTCCTGGCCCATAGTACGGTCCCCTTCCCTATTTGCCGACGGCAGGCGAGATCGAGCGCCCCGCCCGCGGACCCTAACAGCTATGCTTATGATGGCATTCAGAAATATAACTTAGATCAAAGCCGCCAATTCAGCAACACCCTCAGAGTCTTATGACAACGGAATACATTAGTTGACAAAGACTTAGGGTGCGGCTCTTTTAGAACGACTCATTCCGCCCAAACCATGGCTTGTGTTTCCGGCCCGTGGAAGCGCTGAAGGTGGTTTCTTTTCCACTCCTGCTTCTTGTGGAATGCCTGATACCTATCCCAGTCGCCACTGGCGCGGATCGCACGAAGCCGAAGGATGCCCTCCGCGGTTTTTAGCGACCAACGCGCCCCCGTTATTTCGAACCGATCAGCAATCAGATGGCGGCACGCGCCTTCGATCACGCCGGTTGCTATCGGGTAACCCTGTTGCATGAACTGGTCGTAACGCAACATCGCAGTATGGTTGGTCAAGTAATTCGCCACTGTCGCGATGACCTCTTGCTTCTTCGCTGACAGCGCGCAGCGCTTGGCCTTGATCCTTATCCCGGCCGCCACTGGGCCGGAACGTCCTTCAAGGATGGCTTGCGCCTTCTCCAACACCCAGTGCTCGGCCGCCTGCGCCTGCTCCTTATCTTTGCCACGGCTACAACAAAGACCACCGGCCAGACTGCAAGCAGATCGTCTTCGGCCTGAACGTCACCGCCGACGGCCATGTGCCACTGCTGGCGCAGTGGTACGACGGCAACCGCAGCGATGTCACCACCCATCAGACCAACTGGCAGGCGCTACGCCAGCTGCTCGGCCGCAGCGACTTCATCTACGTCGCCGACAGCAAGCTCTGCGCCCAGGACAACCTCGACCGCATCGCCGAACACGGCGGGCAGTTCATCACGATCATGCCCCGGAACTTCAAGCCCGTCACCGCCTTCCTCGAGCAGATCCGCGAGGGCACCGACATCCCCTGGCAACAGCAGCTGAGCCGCCCCAATCCGCGCAAGAAAGGCGACGAACAACACTACCGCCTGTTCCAGGCCCCGCAGCCCTGGCAGGGCCATCGCATCGTGTGGGTCCACTCCGAGAGCAAGGCCGCCCTGGAACGGGGCAATCGCGACCGGACCCTCGACAAGGCCGAACAGGCGCTGACCGAGCTGGCCGGCAAGCTCGGCCGGCATCGACTCAAATCCCGGCAGGCCATCGAAAAGGCCGTGGACAAGGCGCTCGGCAGTGCCCATCCCTACATCGACGCGCAGCTGAGCGAGCACCACCGCTCCGAAAGGGTGAAAGTCGGCCCGGGACGCCCCGGCCCCAACAGCCGGTACGAAACCCGCGAGCACGTCACCTTCGAGCTGCACTGGCAGCGCAACGACCGCGCCATCGCCGCCGCCCGGCGCACCGACGGACTGTTCCCGTTGCTGCACAATACCGACCTGTCTCCCGAGGAAGTCTTCCTCGCCTACAAGGACCAACCCCATCTGGAGAAGCGCTTCAGCGCCGGCAAGACCGTCTTGCAGGTCGCCCCGGTATTTCTCAAAAATAACCGGCGCATCGAGGCCATGCTCCTGATATGGTTCGTCGCCTTGATGCTGCTGAGCCTCATCGAACGCAAAATCCGGGCCCAGATGCATGAGCACAATATCGAGGCGCTGCCCATCCGCATCCAGGGATCGCGCCCTCGCACCAGTTCCACGCCCTTGCGGATCTCGCCCAGCACCAGCGCGCTGAGCCAGAGGTCGTCCTCCGCGACGCCCGCCCACCAAGCCGCCAGGGCCGGATCGCAGCGGTCGCCCTTGCGAACCTCCGCGACGATGTTGGTGTCGATGAGAAAACTCACAGCACGACATCGCGCCCGAAATCGCGCGGGCGTTCGAGATCGATTCCCTCGAGCGGCGCAGAGGCGAGCAGCGCCTTGAGATCGCCGGTCCAGGGCAGCGCGATCTTCTCTCGGAGGATGGCGCGCGTCTCGGTTTCGCGCTCGGGATCGCCGAGGGCTGTAGCGACCTCCCGAACGAGAGCGGCGTCTTCCTTCCGGACCTGAACCTCGACGCGCACGAAGCCCTGCCGCTGACGGCGCTTGCGCCACCGGGTGAAGGGGGATGGATCGGTGCTGGCCATGCTGCCCTCTTTTTCCGGAAACATGGGGGCGTGGCAACGAGGGATCAAGCAGGATTCAACGAACGAAACCAGGCAAGCGTAACCATCGATATCCACGTCATGCAGCCGGGGCGTACCTCTTGACGTACGTACGATATTACGTACACTGAAGCCAGACAGCCCTAACGGAGAGGTATCATGACCGCAATTACGGCCAGTGAAGCCCGTGCTAACTTGTATCGCCTGATCGACGAGGCCGCATCCTCACATCAGCCGTTGCTGATATCGGGAAAGCGGAACAAAGCGGTGCTAATTGCCGAGGAAGACTGGGAGGCGATCCAAGAGACGCTGTTTCTGCTATCTGTCCCTGGTATGCGCGAATCGATCCGGGAAGGCATGGAAACGCCCATTGACGAGTGCGCCAAGGACCTGGATTGGTGAGTTGGCGGCTAGTCTATACGAAGCAAGCACAAAAGGACGCGAAGAAGCTGGCTTCAAGCGGATTGAAACCAAAGGGACGGGAGTTATTGGCCATCCTCGCTGAAGACCCGTTTCAGAAGCCGCCCTCTTTCGAGAAGCTCGTCGGCGATCTTGCTGGAGCTTATTCGAGGCGAATCAATATACAGCATCGGTTGGTATACCAAGTGCTGGAAAAGGAGCGGGTCGTTAAGGTGTTACGGCTATGGAGTCATTACGAATAATGCATGAAAACAGCGTCAACCCGGACGCTGACAGTCGGGTCACCCGCTCGTCATAGGTGATCCTCGGTGTCCAACCCAGCTTCTCCCGAGCCCTTCGCTCGGCCGCCCCTGACAGGTTAGGTAAACTGTCCGTATGCCGTAACAGGCTGATTAACTAGCGGGTTAGAGTCCCGCCAAAGGAGTTGCTCGTACACCTTTGTAGTGTCGCGGAGCGGCGTCCGGGTAACCGGGGGTCGTAAGTTACGTAGATGCAAAACCGCAGGCCGCAGCGCAAGCGAACCGAGATGTAGCCTCGTGAACAAAGTGAAGATGCCGATCCGGTGGACAGTCGGGGAAGGCCGCTGTTGGTGGGAGGAGACGACGAGAGCGTCCCACTGAGTCTTCCGGGGTAGTACGGGTGGCATGTGGTGGAAGTTGATTGGTCCCAGTGCGGGAGGCCCGCGGCGGTGGCAGGTGAGAACTGCCGACGGTGGCGTATAAGGCCAGTCCGAAGTCGTCATCGACCGTCGTGGGAGTCGGAGGGGTTCATAGTACCGATTGAGGGTCTGGGACAACATAACCCGACCTGAGGGAAGGGACCCTACTTTGTGCACGCAACCGAAACGCAGAGGGTCAGGAGATTGCGGCGATGTCGCTAACAACTCCGGAAAAGATCAGGACGCTGCAGAGGAAGCTCTACGTCAAGGCCAAGCAAGAGCCGGCGTTTCGCTTCTACGCCTTGTATGACAAGGTCTATCGGGCAGACACTCTCGGTCACGCCTATGATCGTGTCAGGTCCAATCGGGGCGCGCCAGGAATCGATGGTGTGACCTGTGAGGCCATCGAGGCGGGGGTCGGAAAAGACGCCTACTTGGCGGAATTGCAACGGGAACTGGAGCAGAAGACGTACGGCGCGGACGGCGTGCGTCGGGTCTGGATACCCAAGCCGGATGGCAGTGAGCGCCCATTGGGGATCCCCACAATCCGGGATCGGATCGTACAGATGGCGCTCAAGCTGCTGGTGGAGCCGATCTTCGAGGCTGATTTCTGCGAGCACTCCTATGGATTTCGCCCGCAGCGCTCGGCCCATGATGCGGTGAAGGCCGTCACCGACGGTCTGTTTCAGGGAAAGACCCAAATCATCGATGCGGATCTATCGAAGTATTTCGATACGATCCCGCACGCCAAGCTCATGGCCGTGGTTGCCGAGCGCCTTGCCGATGGGGGCGTCCTCGCCCTCATTCAGCAATGGCTCAAGGCCCCGGTCATCGAAGAGGATGGGCGAGGCAAGCAACGCCCGAGTGGCGGTAAAGGGAATCGGAAAGGGACGCCGCAAGGCGGGGTTGTTTCCCCGCTGCTAGCCAATCTTTATCTACATCTGCTGGACCGGATTTGGGAACGGCACGACTTGGAACGGCGGTTAGGGGCGCGCCTCGTGCGTTACGCTGACGATGCCGTGATTCTGTGTCGTGGGGACACCGCGCCGGCCATGGCGGTGCTTGAGACGGTGCTGACACGCCTGGAGTTGACGCTCAACCGGGAGAAAACCCACGTGGTCGATGCCCGCCGACAGGCGTTCGACTTTCTTGGCTTCAGCATCAAATGGGCACGCAGCCGACGAACCGGCAACGGCTACCCTCACGTTGAGCCGAGCCGCCGCGCCGAACGAAGGATCAAGGCGCGCATCAAGGAACTCATCGCGCGGCGCCGCACCCCGGTGCCGATGCCGCGTATGATCACGGAAGTCAACCAAGTGCTACGCGGCTGGTCGGGCTACTTCCACTACGGCAACTGCACCAAGGCTTTCGGACGCGTCCGGTGGTTCACTGAGGAACGCGTGCGTACCCAACTGCGGCGGCGTCACAAAGTGCGCACTCGCACGCGCGGTTACGAACGCTTTCCCTACGCCCACCTCCACGACGCCCTTGGATTACTCAAGCTATCCCACAAAGCAGGCTGGCGCTCAGCGCATGCCTTGGCGTGAAGCACATCGGAAAGCCGTGTACGGGAGAACCGTATGCACGGTTTGATGAGGGAGGGCTGGCCCTGGTGGCTACGGCCCGGCTATTTAGGCACCGCCAAACGAAAGGGGCGGGAACCGCTAAGCCGGACCTACGGGCGTTAGGGCCTGCTCTCTACTCTACCCGGAACCCCGGAACCCCGGAACCCTGTCCCCGGAACCCGCCGATAGGGGTCGGGAAGGAGTGACCCTCCCCGCCCTCCGAACCGTGCATGCGGTTCTCCCGCACACGGCTCTCCAGTCGGTGGTTACCTCATCGGGATTGGCTCGCTGTAGATGGCTATAAAAACCCGCGCATATCTGGCGAAGGATTGATTGCCAGGCCAACCAGTCGCTGAGCCGGCTGGCGGGCGGCCGCGAGCAACCGGTGACAAGAGTGCCGGAATCGGGTAGATGAAGCGGGGCCGTTGAGACAGGTGCGATACCGGGTCTAATTGACTTGGCGGTCGATCCCGGTATCGCACCCCGGGCCGTGCAGAGCACGAGCCCAAACACTATTTCTCGTTTTCCCCTGACAATCAAGTCCTCATCGGCCTGGATCGCCGATGGAGAACTCTGCACGCCTGTACAACTGCGCCCGTTGTCATCGTCAGGTGATGATCTGCAGTGGCTGTGACCGCGGCAACATCTATTGCCCTGAGGGGTGTGCGCAGGTGGCACGAAGCGCGTCTCTGCGGGCCGCCGGCTGGCGCTACCAGCAGAGCCGCAATGGCCGGCACAAGCATGCCGCGCGGCAACGCCGCTACCGGGCGAGAAGGCAGAAAGTGACGCATCAGGGTTCCCCGGCCCCGCCCCCTCATGATCCACTACCCCCCGTTCCGGCGAGGCCGGCTGGCCGCCGCGGTGCGGATGGCGCGCCGATGATGGCGCCCATTCGCTGCCACTTCTGCGGCCGTGAGTGCGGACCTTTCCTGCGTACCGGCCCGCTTCATCGCGCCACCGCCGCTGCTGCGCTTGGAACAGTCACCCGACAGGGGCCACCAGGCGCCCGGGCTCAGCCCCCTTGAGCCGGCCGGCCACGAGATGAGGAGAAACGCATTGGCCATCAGCAAAGAACAAGAGGCGCAGATCCTGCGCTATCACTACGTCGAGAAGTGGCGGGTGGGCACCATTGCCAGCCAGTTGGGCGTACACCACAACGTCGTCAATCGGGTGCTCTCCCAGGCCGGCATGCCGAAGGTCGAGCGGGCTGCGCAGCCGTCGATGATCGACCCTTATCTGCCGTTCATCACCGACACCCTGGCGCAGTTCCCCACGCTCACCGCCAGCCGCCTCTACGGCATGGTGCGTGAACGGGGCTACCCCGGCGGCCCCGACCACTTCCGCCATCAGCTCGCCTGTTACCGGCCACGCCCCCGGCCCGAGGCCTTTCTGCGCCTGAAGACCCTGCCCGGCGACCAGGGACAGATCGACTGGGGCCATTTCGGCAAGCTCACCATCGGCCGCGCAACCCATGCCCTGATGGCCTTTGTCATGGTGCTCAGCTACTCCCGGCGGATCTTTGTACGCTTCTTCCTCGGTGCCAAGATGGCCAACTTCCTGCGGGGCCACGAGGCGGCCTTCACTGCCTCGAACGGCCTGCCCAAGGTCCTGCTCTACGACAACCTCAAAAGCGCCGTGCTGGAGCGCCAGGGTGAGGCCATCCGCTTCCATCCCACCTTGCTCGAGTTCGCCGCCCACTACCGCTTTGAGCCCCGTCCGGTGGCGGTGGCCCGGGGCAACGAGAAGGGGCGGGTGGAGCGCGCCATCCGCACGATACGCGATAATTTCTGGCCGGCCCGCCAATGGACCGACATCGATGACCTCAATGCCCAGGCCGAGGCCTGGTGCAACGGCTGGGCCATGGACCGGCCCTGCCCGGAGGACCGTGCCCTCTCGGTGCGCCAGGCCTTCGAGCAGGAGCCCCTGCTGGCGCTGCCCGATAACCCCTATCCCACCGACGAGCGGGTCGAGGTCCACATCGGCAAGACCCCTACGCGCGCTTCGAGGGCAACGACTACAGCGTGCCCCACACCCATGTGCGGCGCACCCTCACCGTCTCGGCCTCACCCACCGAGGTGCGGATCCTCGACGGCGGAGACGTCATCGCCCGCCACCCGCGCAGCTACGACAAGGGCCGGCAGATCGAACAGCCGGAACACATCGAGGCACTGGTCCAGCTCAAACGCCAGGCCCGACATCATCGCGGCCAGGACCACCTGGCCCAGGCCGCACCGGCCAGCCGGCAGTTGCTGATCCAGGCCGCCGAGCGCGGCGACAACCTCGGCGCCATCACCGCAGCCCTGCTGCGCCTCCTCGATGCGTACGGCGCCCCCGAGCTGGAAGCGGCCATCCAGGAGAGCCTGGCCCACGGGGTGGCTCACCCCAACGGCGTGCGCATCGCCCTGCAGCGTAGGCGCGAGGCGAGAAACCAGCCGCCCCGGGTGGGGGTACGCATCGACAACGCGCGCGCCAGGGGGTTGGTGGTACGCACCCATGATCTGGGCGGCTACGACGCCTTGCAGTCCACTCCGCCCGAAACTGAAGACGACACTCAAAAGGAGCTCAAATGATCCCTAACGCATCCCTGAAAGAACGGGCCACGGCCCTCAAGCTCCATGGCCTGCTGAGCCATTGGGAGGAGAGCGCCGACGCTGGCTGGGTCGAGTCCCTGATCCAGTGGGAAGAGGAGGAACGTGCCGACCGCAGCCTCGAGCGGCGCATGAAAGGGGCGCGGCTGGGCCGCTTCAAACCCCTGGCCGACTTCGACTGGGGCTGGCCCAGCCGCTGCGACCGGGAACTGGTCAGTGAGCTGATGCGCCTCGACTTCCTTACCGAGGCGGTCAATATCATCCTGGTGGGACCCAACGGGGTCGGCAAATCCACCCTGGCCCGCAACATCGCCCATCAAGCGGTGCTGGCCGGCCACAGCGTCCTCTTTACCAGCGCCGGCCAGATGCTCAATGACTTGGCCGCCCAGGACGGCGACAGCGCCCTCAAGCGGCGCCTCGCCCGCTACGCCCGCCCTCAACTGCTAGCGGTCGACGAGGTGGGGTATCTCGCCTACTCCAATCGCCATGCCGATCTGCTGTTCGAGATCGTCTCCCGCCGCTACGAGGAGAAATCCACCCTGGTCACCACCAACCGACCCTTCGCCGAATGGGGTGAAGTCTTTCCCAACGCCTCCTGCGTGGTCTCCCTCGTGGACCGGCTGGTACACCGCTCCGAGATCCTCACCATCGAAGGTGAATCCTACCGGCTCAAGGAGGCCAAGGAGCGACAGCAGCAACAGGCACAGCGGCGCCGAGCCGCCGCCAAATCCAACAAAGGAGCCTAACCATGACCCATCCCCCGATACCGGACGACTGGACGCCAGAGCAGGCATTGGCGATCTATGACTTTATCGACGAACTCCGCGATGCCATCTGGAGCCGATACGATCGGCAGCTGGTCGAACTCATGCAACAAGACCGCATAACCACCTTTGAAGTCGACGACGATGACTTGACCTTCTGAGCCGACCCTTAAGCCCACCCCGGCGGCGTGACCGGGCTTGACTCGAGGCGACCTATCCGCGCCGAGGCCGAGTCACGCCGCCCGAACCCGCGACTGCGACCTTCGCCATTTATGCGCGGATTTACTCAGCCGCTAACACTCGCCAACGTCCGGGCTTCGGTCATGGTGAAAAGCCCAGCCGCAGCGAAGAACGCGTTCGGCCAGCGGAGATGGTCGGACTGACAATGACCCGCTCCCGGGCGCTTCTGCTGCTTGCGCAACAGCGCCCGTAATCGACGTCGGACAAAACCGTCCACGCGAGGAAAGGTCCACGGGTGCGCGTGCTGGAAATACACGAACCAGCCACGCAGCATCGGGTTCAGGTCGGCCACAATCCGCGCCAGCGAATCCCCACGACTGCGCCGGGTTTTGGCCCGGACCCGGTCGTAAAGGGCCTTGCGGCTCTTCTTGCGTACCCACCGCCGTCCCGCTTCAAACCGGTACCCGAGAAACTCAAAGCCTTCCCCGGGCTGCCGGCAATCCCCCACACGGGTCTTCTCCGGGTGCAGTTGCAGACCATTGGCCTCCACCCAGTGCCGCAACTCCTGCAGCGCCTCCTGGGCTTCGTCCGGACTGGCACACAGGATCACGAGGTCGTCAGCATACCGAACCATCCGATAGCCGCGCTGGGTCATGTGTACATCCAGCCCGTGCAGGTACAGATTCGCGAGTAACGGACTGATCACCGCCCCTTGGGGCGAGCCCCGGGTCGGCGTCCAGCGCGCTATCTCCGCCACCACGTCCTGGCGCAACCAGGCGCGCAGCAGGTCGAGGATCCGACCATCGCTGATCCGGTCCTCGACCCGGGCCATCAACGCTTCGTGCGGGATGGTGTCGAAGTACTGGGCCAGGTCGGCATCCACCACATGGGTGTAGCCCTCCCGAACCAGCCCATCCACTTCCCGCAGCGCATCCTTGCACCCGCGACCCGGGCGAAACCCGTAACTCATCGGCAAAAACTGGTGCTCGAAAATCGGCTCGAGCACCCGCTTCATCGCCGCCTGCACAATCCGGTCCTTCACCGTCGGAATGCCCAGGGGACGCGTCCCTGTCCCCTTCGGAATCTCCACCCGACGCACCGCATCCGGTCGGTACCGTCCAATTCCCAGCGCCTCTCCCAACTCCGCCAGATACCGCTCGGCATGGGCCTCAAAACGCTGCACACTCTGGCCATCCACCCCCGCTGAACCCCGGTTGGCCCGCACATCCTGCCACGCCCGTTCCAGGGTCTGGGGGCGATGCACCTTGTCGATCAGACTGAACCACTTCGTCCCTTGGACGCCGTTACCCAGCGCCGCCAACATGCGCTCCGTCCAGATCGTGCGGTCCACCCACGGCCATTCCACCGGGTTGGACGAGTCTGGCTTAGCCTCTTGCGAGACACTCTCGACCCTTTGCATACGCGCTCACCTCCTCCGGACTTCACCCATCCACCTTCCTGCCTCCCTTCCCTCGGCGCGATTTCTGTTCTTCGCGCTTTCCCGGCACCACCCACGGTTTTAGGCGGAGGACGCCCTCCAGCTCTTGGGTCCGCGTTTCCGCAGCACCTCGCCATGACCGCAGCAGAACCGTTCAGTACTACGAAGGCTCTGACTCCTGCCCACCGTCACCACGGCGGTCAGGTCTCCCCGCTTCTCTCGCATTTCCTTCCCAGCGTTCCGTCTCCAACCACGGAGGGGACCCGAATGTCGCTTTCCACGCCAATCCCAGCGCATCCGATGATTTTCAGGCTTCACCTTCTCCTAGCGGGCTCGCCGTCCCGTACCGCCGAATCGAGTTCGTCATCCTACGGACCGCCAGTTCGCCTCCGGTTGCTCTCCACCCCGCCTCGCGACGACGCAGTTACCTTCGACTACGGGGCCTTGGCTTACCCCGACACGGACTCTCACCGTGCAGAAAATGCGCCTCCACGGACGCACTAGGAGCCGAGCCCCCTCGGCGATTCTTGCGAATGAGTTCATGGGCTGGGGGGCCAGCTTGGGGTAGATGCAAGTGCTGCCCAGGAACAGCAGCTTCTGCACCCCGGCCTCGTGGGCACCATGTGATGAGGTTCACCTCGATCATCAGGTTGTCGTAGAGGAACTTCACCAGGTAGGTGGCCTACGAGCTATGCAGCGATACCTTCCACAATGAGATGGCCCAAGTCGGCCCGCTTGCTCGCATGCTCCAGGGTCAACGCACAAACGTCCCCCAGAGCATTCAAATCAAGAACGGTGTTTTCGTCCAAGTCCCTAGTCTGGGTGATCTCATCGCCTCGGAACTCGACGTATAGTGTGTCCGTATCCTGGAAATACTGTACCTTCATGGCTTATACCCCCGGTCGAAGAACGCGTTGTGGACTGTTTCGCCGTCCTCCAGCAACACGACCCGCAACACCTTTCCATCCGCTTCCTCCACTCGAGCCCAACGCCGAATCCGGTCATCTGCCTGTCGCTCTTCCTCTTCCGGCATCTCCATGACTCGACGAATCCAGGCTTCCTGTATCGCTGCCCTATCACGGCGCTGACGCGTCGCCAGAAAGTACTCCGTTACCTTCATCTTAATCAAACGCCCGATACCCCCCTTCCTTAACCAGCGCATCCCGCTTGGCCAGTTGCAAGTCGTTCTCCATCATCTCTGCCGACAGTGGGCGCCACCATCTGGTCGAAGGTGATCTTTGGCGTCCAGCCCAACTTCTCTCTGGCCTTGGTGGGGTCCCCCAGCAGGGTCTGCACCTCCGTGGGATGGAAATAGCGCGGGTCCGCCACCACCATGCAGGCCCCAGTCTTGGCGTGCCGTACAGCGAATTAAGTAAACGGAGAGTAAGCCGGTTCCTTGCCGACGGTTAGGCCGAAGTTTGTGTTCTCTGTTTGCCGCCTGGTTTCCCGGCGGTGCCACAATATCTCGGCCATGCGTCGGTTCGTCCCCGGCTCCTCGCAGAACCGGACTTGGAGAGTTACACCATCCGGCTCCCAGCTTGAGTCTTCCACTTCGGCACGGGGTAGAGGATGTGGACGATGCAGGCGGTCGGCAGCCACGGACTGATGGCCTCGCCGAAGCGTTTCCAGGTCAGCGAGCGTCGCTGGCTACGGCGGTTCAGCCACTTGAACAGGTAGCCGGAGGCGAAGTAGACATAGCTCGCCACGCTCCGGCTGTTGCCGCTGACGCCGTAATACTGGATATGGCCCCGTAGGTGCCGCCGCAGGAAGGCAATCATCGCCGCCCCTCCTTTGCTGCGCATGGCCTTCAGCTTGGCATTGAGCGCCTTGAGCTTCTTGCGCTGTCGCTTGCCGTCGGTCTTGCGCCCAACGACAAACCGGCCTTTCCGGCTGCGGCCCACGTAGTGGGTGAAGCCGAGAAAGCTGAAGGTCTTCGGCTCTCCCTCCCGCGCAGGGATACGCAGGGCGGTGCTGCCGAAGCGCAGGATGGCCGTCTTGCTGGGCTCGACTTCCAGGTCGAATGCGCTCAAGCGCGCTTTCATCGCTTGATGAAAGCCCTTGGCGTCCTCTTCGTACTGGAAGCAGGCGATATAGTCGTCCGCATAGCGGATGAGGTACGCCTTGCCCTGACACTGCCGGGCATAGCGCGCCTCGAACCACAGGTCCAGTACATAGTGGAGGTAGATGTTCGCCAGCACGGGGGACACCAGCCCGCCTTGCGGGGTGCCTTCGTCGCTGGCTGTGAACACCCCATCTTCCATGATCCCTGCCTTGAGAAATCGGCGGATGATCCGCAGAAAATTCGGATCGCCTATCCGGTGGGCCAGAAACCGCATCAGGTGGTCGTGGCTGACGTGGTCAAAGAAGCCTTTGATGTCGGCCTCCACCACCCTTTGCGTCTGCTCGTTCGTGATGACTTCCGCCATCCGGCGCAGGGCGTCGTGGGCGCTTCGGCCCGGACGGAAGCCGTAAGGAGCCTGATCGAAATTAACTTGCCATCTTTCGATCTGGCGACTACTACGGATAAGCTCGATGCGGCTATCAGAGTGACAAGCTAATTCTCGTCAGTGGCCTAAGAGCAGTCGCGGAATTCCGGTTCCCAGATGGCTTGCAGGATTTGGCTCAGCCGGTCCTGCACCAACCGATCCTCGAAGCTGGGGACACCCAGCGGGCGGTAGCGACCGTCCCCTTTGGGGATGTAGGTTCGCCGGGCCGGTTTGGGCCGGTAGCCCAGCCGGCGCAGGCGGGCCGACAGGTCTGCTATCCGCTCGTCCAGTCCCTGTAGATACGTCTCCTTCCTTACCCCATCCACTCCGGGCGCCTTACTTCCGTCCTGGCGCTCGAAGCTGGCGTGCAGCCCCTCGGGATCGAACAGCATCCCCATCAGGGACGTGAACCGCAACTGCGGCTCGGCACGCGCCTTTTGTGTGAAACGTTCGAGTCGTGTGCTCACGGGCATAGTCCTCTCAGCGTAGGGCCGTGTTGCCCCTCTCCCGTTATCTCAAGCCGACACCCCTTGGCTCCTCCCGGATTACCGGGACTCCTCGCTACTATGGGTGCCTCCGACTTCCCATCAACACCGCCCGCTTCCTCGCTTGTTATCGCTTGTCCACGGGTGCGCACCTCCTGCACACCGATGATGGGATCTCCTTGGTTACCGCACATTCGCAATGTCAGGCTCGATACGGCCTCGGACTCCGGGGAGTGCCCGTCATGCTTGCCAGGGCGCATGACGGCTGTTGCCTGCTGGTGGGACAAACCCATCGGCACTCACCGACGAACTTTTCGGAGCTCCACACCTTCAAGGTCGGCTTCACCCGTTACCCTTGCACCTCGCCTGCTTTCGTACCTACGCATCAACCAGCCCGTCACCGGACTGACTGCAAGGCTCGATACCGGGCCCGTGGCTAGCGGTTACCCGGGCGGGATTCCCACCCGCTAGAATGTGCGGCATTGCCAAGCCGCTGCTGACCCCGATACCCTGTCCCCGATACCCCGCCTCCTTCACCAGCGCATCCCGTAGCCTGCATTGGGCCCGGGCCCCTCCTGTGTAGTATGCTTACATTTTTCAACACAGCTACACACCGAGACCATGGCGCTAAATATTCGAAACCCAGATGCCGAGCGCTTGGCCGACGAGCTTGCACGGCTTACCGGCCAAACGAAGACCCGGGCAGTCACTGATGCCCTGCGCGAGCAGCTCAAGCGCCTCAAGCGCCAACCCGCCGGGCCGCGGCTGGCAGATGAGCTGGACGAAATCGCCCTGCACTGTGCGAACCTGCCGGTCCTGGACGACCGTTCGCCCGAAGAGATCCTGGACTACGATTCCCGCGGCATCCCGCGATGATTGTCCTCGACAGCTCCGCACTAATCGCGATCCTCATGAACGAACCTGAGCGCCGGACGTTCGTAACGGTAATAGAGGCTGCGGCGCCGTGCGTCATGTCGGTGGCCAACTTCCTGGAGACCGCCATCGTCATAGAAGCCCGCTTTGGCATGGAGGGGGCACGGGACCTCGACCTGTTCCTGAGCAAGGCCCACATCGAACTCATTCCCGTTGACGTGGACCAGGGCAACCTGGCGCGGCGGGCCTACCGGGAGTTCGGCAAGGGCCGCCATCCGGCCGGTCTGAACTACGGTGACTGCTTTGCTTACGCCCTCGCGAAAGTAGAGGGCGCCCCGCTGCTCTATAAGGGGCAGGATTTCATCCACACCGACCTTGCCACGCCACCGTAACCCGTTTGCCGAGCGCCCTTGGGCGCGAACCGACCCGGTCATTGTGCAGCCCGGCGCGCCTCACTCGTGATAATCAAACGCCCGGTACCCCGCCTCTTTCACCAGCGCATCGCGCTTGGCCAGTTGCAGGTCGTTTTCCATCAGCTCTGCCGACAGTGGGCGCCACCATTTCGTCGAAGGTGATACGCGGCGTCCACCCCAACTTCTCCTTCGCCCTGGTCGGGTCCCCCAGCAAGGTCTCCACCGCCGTGGGGCGGAAGTAGCGCGGGTCCACCGCCACGATGCAGGCGCCGCTCTTGGCGTGCCGCACAGCGAATTAAGTAAGCTGTCCGTATGCCGTAACAGGCTGATTAACTAGCGGGTTAGAGTCCCGCCAAAGGAGTTGCTCGTACACCTTTGTAGTGTCGCGGAGCGGCGTCCGGGTAACCGGGGGTCGTAAGTTACGTAGATGCAAAACCGCAGGCCGCAGCGCAAGCGAACCGAGATGTAGCCTCGTGAACAAAGTGAAGATGCCGACCCGGTGGACAGTCGGGGAAGGCCGCTGTTGGTGGGAGGAGACGACGAGAGCGTCCCGCTGAGTCTTCCGGGGTAGTACGGGTGGCATGTGGTGGAAGTTGATTGGTCCCAGTGCGGGAGGCCCGCGGCGGTGGCAGGTGAGAACTGCCGACGGTGGCGTATAAGGCCAGTCCGAAGTCGTCATCGACCGTCGTGGGAGTCGGAGGGGTTCATAGTACCGATTGAGGGTCTGGGACAACATAACCCGACCTGAGGGAAGGGACCCTACTTTGTGCACGCAACCGAAACGCAGAGGGTCAGGAGATTGCGGCGATGTCGCTAACAACTCCGGAAAAGATCAGGACGCTGCAGAGGAAGCTCTACGTCAAGGCCAAGCAAGAGCCGGCGTTTCGCTTCTACGCCTTGTATGACGAGGTCTATCGGGCAGACACTCTCGGTCACGCCTATGATCGTGTCAGGTCCAATCGGGGCGCGCCAGGAATCGATGGTGTGACCTGTGAGGCCATCGAGGCGGGGGTCGGAAGAGACGCCTACTTGGCGGAATTGCAACGGGAACTGGAGCAGAAGACGTACGGCGCGGACGGCGTGCGTCGGGTCTGGATACCCAAGCCGGATGGCAGTGAGCGCCCATTGGGGATCCCCACAAACCGGGATCGGATCGTACAGATGGCGCTCAAGCTGGTGGTGGAGGCGATCTTCGAGGCTGATTTCTGCGAGCACTCCTATGGATTTCGCCCGCAGCGCTCGGCCCATGATGCGGTGAAGGCCGTCACCGACGGCCTGTTTCAGGGAAAGACCCAAATCATCGATGCGGATCTATCGAAGTATTTCGATACGATCCCGCACGCCTGCCGCGTATGATCACGGAAGTCAACCAAGTGCTACGCGGCTGGTCGGGCTACTTCCACTACGGTAACTGCACCAAGGCTTTCGGACGCGTCCGGTGGTTCACTGAGGAACGCGTGCGTACCCAACTGCGGCGGCGTCACAAAGTGCGCACTCGCACGCGCGGTTACGAACGCTTTCCCTACGCCCACCTCCACGACGCCCTTGGATTACTCAAGCTATCCCATAAAGCAGGCTGGCGCTCAGCGCATGCCTTGGCGTGAAGCACATCGGAAAGCCGTGTACGGGAGAACCGTATGCACGGTTTGATGAGGGAGGGCTGGCCCTGGTGGCTACGGCCCGGCTATTTAGGCACCGCCAAACGAAAGGGGCGGGAACCGCTAAGCCGGACCTACGGGCGTTAGGGCCTGCTCTCTACTCTACCTGGTTTGTGTCCCTGGTTTGCTGGTTTGCCCGTTCGTGCGTTCATAAGTCATAGTGCTTCAGCCTCCCTGAGCGGTCCAACCCGCAGACGAAAGGCGGCTGGGTGCGCTGCACGAAGCGCGCAATCTGCGCAGAATGCTCGATCAGCAAGGCCGCCATATCGTCAGCTGTCGCGTCCTTGGCGCGAATGACGATCACCATCGCGCTATGCCGCCTCACCGCATCAAGCTCTGCCGTACGGTAACGGATGTTCTTGTCCTTGGTCAGGGCGCAACCCACCCGCGGCTTCCCACCAACGCAATCCAGTCATCGTCCGGGGCGTTCTAGGGCAGGTGGTCGTCGTGGATCTCCACCACGAGCCCTGCCTCTCTCAGGGCATCCGCGATGCGATGCCTACCGAGATTCCGGTCGAGGTAATAGACAGGCGCTTCAGGCGGCCGCCTGGAGTTCGCAGCGGATCGCTTCCTCGATCTCGGCTTCGTCACGCTCGTAGTCCCTGGCCAGTTCGCTCACCGATTCACCCGCCTTGTAGCGCTCCGCAATCACGTCTGTCGCTAGTCCGGTTCCCGCGATCACCGGTCTCCCGCCGGACAAAGCGGGATCGATCACCACCATCGCGGGCGCCCCTTCGACTTGGCTACGGGTGAATGGGTAGAGCTTTACGGGAACGCCGCTGGCATCCCGCTCGATGCGTTGCAGCGCTGCACTCATGACCTCGCGCATGGCCACCTGGCCCGCCCGGCTGATGTTCACCAGTTGACCGTAGCGCTGGATGAAGAGGTCAAGCCCATCGGTCTCCAGCTGTCGGCTGATCAGGGGATGTCTGCGATCCGATTCCCCCTCGGTGTTCTCCTTGAGGTACTCGATGGCTGCCCGCACCTTCGGCAGGGTCACCGCGTGCTTGCGCCGGAGGCCGCCAGGACATGTAACTCGACCATGTTAAGAAAGGACAGCAGGACGGGCCGAAGTTTCGGCACATGGATGAGCCCCCCATACTGGTTCTGACCCGTTGCCCAATACCGGATGGTTGCCTGGGGCACTCCGAGATAATGCGCCGCTTCCGAGATAGCGTAGGCAGGCATCTCCCTCGGATCGGGCTTCCCTTTCGTTAGCGTCCTCATGGCATTCTGCTCCGGCCCTTGGCTGGCGATTTTCTTCTGACTCAGATTTTACACCAGGACCGGAAGAGAATGCCCTACCCGCGGTAATCTCCCTGGTGCTCCAGAAGCCACTGGTGGGTGGCTCGCACCCGCCCCTAGGAGCGCCCTCGGGCGCGAACCGACCCGGTCATTGTGCAGCCCGGCGCGCCTCACTCGTGATAATCAAACGCCCGGTACCCCGCCTCTTTCACCAGCGCATCGCGCTTGGCCAGTTGCAGGTCGTTTTCCATCAGCTCTGCCGACAGTGGGCGCCACCATTTCGTCGAAGGTGATACGCGGCGTCCACCCCGGCTTCTCCTTGGCCTTGGTGGAGTCCCCCAGCAGGGTCTCCACCTCCGTGGGGCGGAAGTAGCGCGGGTCCGCCATCACCATGCGGGCCCAGTCTTGGCGTGCCGTACAGCGAATTAAGTAAACGGTCCCCGGAACCCCCGACAGTGCCCGATTGACTAGAGCGGAAACAGTCCATTAATCTAGCCATCTTATCTAGCCAGGAATCTCAAATGTCTGATCCGGAATGGTCCCTACATGACGCCAAGAATCGTTTCAGTGCACTGGTTGACAGGGCGCTCAAGGGTGACCCCCAACGGGTGACCCGACGAGGCAAACCGGCTGTGGTGGTCATCGCCGCCGATGAGTACGAGCGATTGCGACGACAGGGAAAAACCGCAGCGCCCACCTTCGGCGAACTACTGCTCACCGTGCCCCAGGACGACCTCGACTTCGACCGCATCCCCTTGCGACCCCGCGCCATCGAGCTCTGATGCACCTTCTGGACACCGTGGTCCTGTCGGAACTGCGCAAGCAGCACCGGAATCCGCATCTGGTGGCGTGGATCGCGAATCAACGGACCCCGGACCTGTTCCTCAGCGTGGTCACCATCGGCGAGATAGAGCGGGGCATTGTGCAGCAACGAGGCCGCAACCCCGCCTTCGCCATCACCCTCGCCCGCTGGCTCGACACCGTGCTCGACCTATACGCCGATCGGGTACTTGCGGTGGATATCCCCGTCGCCCGCCGCTGGGGACAACTCAGCGCCGCCATCGGTAACCAAAGCGCCGACCTGTTGATCGCGGCAACGGCCCTGGAGCACGGCCTCACCGTGGTGACTCGCAACACCCGACACTTCACACCGACAGGCGTGGCTACGCTGAACCCATTCAACCCCTGAAGACGGCCTCATTCCCATCCTCCGGACTCCCGGAGACCATCGCCGTAGCGCCGCAGGGTGGGGCAGGCACAGCGGACCCACAGCCGGGAGGTCGGGATTCATCCCGACATTAAAGCCCACCGCACGCACCACGGGCCGGGTCGAAACCACCCGCGGGCTGTCGGGCTGAAGCCCGACCTACACCCCCCGCCCAGCATCCCCTCATCCTGTCCTTCTCCCCATGGGAGAAGGGACCTTCCCATGACGCCAAAGCGCGCAGCAACGTAGGGCGGGTCAAGCGCAGCGGACCCGCCGGCTGTCCCATCGACCCCGGTAATCCCCCCGTAGAGAACCCTCTGATTACTCCCCCTCTCCCTCCGGGAGAGGGCCGGGGTGACGGGGGAAAGCCCAACAAATACTCCCTCTCCCCCTCGGGGGGAGAAACCCGGGGTGAGGGGGGGGGCCACACGCTCACTCGTGATAATCAAACGCCCGATACCCTGCCTCCTTCACCAGCGCATCCCGCTTCGCCAGCTGCAGGTCGTTCTCCATCATCTCCGCTGACAGGGGGGTCACCATCTCGTCGAAGGTGATACGCGGCGTCCACCCCAACTTCTCCTTCGCCCTGGTCGGGTCCCCCAGCAAGGTCTCCACCGCCGTGGGGCGGAAGTAGCGCGGGTCCACCGCCACGATGCAGGCGCCGCTCTTGGCGTGCCGCACAGCGAATTAAGTAAGCTGTCCGTATGCCGTAACAGGCTGATTAACTAGCGGGTTAGAGTCCCGCCAAAGGAGTTGCTCGTACACCTTTGTAGTGTCGCGGAGCGGCGTCCGGGTAACCGGGGGTCGTAAGTTACGTAGATGCAAAACCGCAGGCCGCAGCGCAAGCGAACCGAGATGTAGCCTCGTGAACAAAGTGAAGATGCCGACCCGGTGGACAGTCGGGGAAGGCCGCTGTTGGTGGGAGGAGACGACGAGAGCGTCCCGCTGAGTCTTCCGGGGTAGTACGGGTGGCATGTGGTGGAAGTTGATTGGTCCCAGTGCGGGAGGCCCGCGGCGGTGGCAGGTGAGAACTGCCGACGGTGGCGTATAAGGCCAGTCCGAAGTCGTCATCGACCGTCGTGGGAGTCGGAGGGGTTCATAGTACCGATTGAGGGTCTGGGACAACATAACCCGACCTGAGGGAAGGGACCCTACTTTGTGCACGCAACCGAAACGCAGAGGGTCAGGAGATTGCGGCGATGTCGCTAACAACTCCGGAAAAGATCAGGACGCTGCAGAGGAAGCTCTACGTCAAGGCCAAGCAAGAGCCGGCGTTTCGCTTCTACGCCTTGTATGACAAGGTCTATCGGGCAGACACTCTCGGTCACGCCTATGATCGTGTCAGGTCCAATCGGGGCGCGCCAGGAATCGATGGTGTGACCTGTGAGGCCATCGAGGCGGGGGTCGGAAGAGACGCCTACTTGGCGGAATTGCAACGGGAACTGGAGCAGAAGACGTACGGCGCGGACGGCGTGCGTCGGGTCTGGATACCCAAGCCGGATGGCAGTGAGCGCCCATTGGGGATCCCCACAATCCGGGATCGGATCGTACAGATGGCGCTCAAGCTGGTGGTGGAGCCGATCTTCGAGGCTGATTTCTGCGAGCACTCCTATGGATTTCGCCCGCAGCGTTCGGCCCATGATGCGGTGAAGGCCGTCACCGACGGTCTGTTTCAGGGAAAGACCCAAATCATCGATGCGGATCTATCGAAGTATTTCGATACGATCCCGCACGCCAAGCTCATGGCCGTGGTTGCCGAGCGCCTTGCCGATGGGGGCGTCCTCGCCCTCATTCAGCAATGGCTCAAGGCCCCGGTCATCGAAGAGGATGGGCGAGGCAAGCAACGCCCGAGTGGCGGTAAAGGGAATCGGAAAGGGACGCCGCAAGGCGGGGTTGTTTCCCCGCTGCTGGCCAATCTTTATCTACATCTGCTGGACCGGATTTGGGAACGGCACGACTTGGAACGACGGTTAGGGGCGCGCCTCGTGCGTTACGCTGACGATGCCGTGATTCTGTGTCGTGGGGACACCGCGCCGGCCATGGCGGTGCTTGAGACGGTGCTGACACGCCTGGAGTTGACGCTCAACCGGGAGAAAACCCACGTGGTGGATGCCCGCCGACAGGCGTTCGACTTTCTTGGCTTCAGCATCAAATGGGCACGCAGCCGACGAACCGGCAACGGCTACCCTCACGTTGAGCCGAGCCGCCGCGCCGAACGAAGGATCAAGGCGCGCATCAAGGAACTCACCGCGCGGCGCCGCACCCCGGTGCCGATGCCGCGTATGATCACGGAAGTGAACCAAGTGCTACGCGGCTGGCCGGGCTACTTCCACTACGGCAACTGCACCAAGGCTTTCGGACGCGTCCGGTGGTTCACTGAGGAACGCGTGCGTACCCAACTGCGGCGGCGTCACAAAGTGCGCACTCGCACGCGCGGTTACGAACGCTTTCCCTACGCCCACCTCCACGACGCCCTAGGATTACTCAAGCTATCCCACAAAGCAGGCTGGCGCTCAGCGCATGCCTTGGCGTGAAGCACATCGGAAAGCCGTGTACGGGAGAACCGTATGCACGGTTTGATGAGGGAGGGCTGGCCCTGGTGGCTAGGGCCCGGCTATTTAGGCACCGCCAAACGAAAGGGGCGGGAACCGCTAAGCCGGACCTACGGGCGTTAGGGCCTGCTCTCTACTCTACCCGCAACCCGTTGCAGCACCGGACAGATTAGCCTAAGTTTACTAAACTTAGTCCATCAGCAGAGGAACGAAGCGATGCGCATCGTCAACGTCCACGAGGCCAAGACCCATCTATCACGGCTGTTGGATCAAGCCGCCAAGGGCGAGCCCTTCATCATCGCCAAAGCGGGCAAACCCCTGGTCAAGGTAATGGCCGTCGATGCCCCCGAGCCACGAAACGTTCGGCGCCTGGGTTTCCTGGCCGGCCAAATCGCCGTTCCGGATGACTTCGATACCATGGGTGATGAAGCCATCGAGCGCCTGTTCACCGGCGAATCGTGAATCTGCTGCTGGACACCCACCTGTTATTGTGGGCCGCAGGAGACCCCGAGCGGCTCTCCGCTGAGGCCCGCAGATTGATCGAGGAGCCCCTGAATACCCTGCATTTCAGCGCCGCAAGCATCTGGGAAATCGCCATCAAGAGCGGGCTAGGAAGGGAGGACTTCCGGGTGCAACCCAGGGTCCTGCGCCGCGGGCTACTCGAGAACGGCTACGTCGAACTGGCCGTCAACAGCGCCCATGCCGTCGCCATCGACCACCTGCCCCCCATCCATCGCGACCCGTTCGACCGTCTGCTCCTGGCCCAGGCCGAGGCGGAGGGCTTCACGCTCCTGACCGCGGACGACCGCCTGGCCCACTATCCCGGGCCGGTGCTTCGGGTGTGACAAAAGTATCCTTTGCGACCCCGCGCCATCGAACTCTGATGTTGCCGAGGTAGAGGGTGTCCTGAAGCCCCAGGTGGATACGGGCCAGGGCGCGGGTTATCTTGCGGGTGACGAAGGTCTCGCCGCGCACGGGTGATTCGTGATTGACGCGTCAGACGCGCCGCAAGCCGCGATTAACCGTGGTCTGTCCGTATGCCGTAACAGGCTGATTAACTAGCGGGTTAGAGTCCCGCCAAAGGAGTTGCTCGTACACCTTTGTAGTGTCGCGTGTTAGCGGTGTAGCTGGCTGTAAAAACCCGCGCATTATGTATTGCGTGACATAATGCGCGGGTTTTTACAGCCATCTACATCCCTACGCCCACCTCCACGACGCCCTTGGATTACTCAAGCTATCCCATAAAGCAGGCTGGCGCTCAGCGCATGCCTTGGCGTGAAGCACATCGGAAAGCCGTGTACGGGAGAACCGTATGCACGGTTTGATGAGGGAGGGCTGGCCCTGGTGGCTAGGGCCCGGCTATTTAGGCACCGCCAAACGAAAGGGGCGGGAACCGCTAAGCCGGACCTACGGGCGTTAGGGCCTGCTCTCTACTCTACCCGGTTGCGGGCGCTCCAGGCGCGCGGCTGTGCGGGTTCGGGCGTAGGCCATCGCGAATCCCCAACGGTGCCCTTTGGTGTCACGAAAGGCCTCCTCGATCTGCATGCGCGTCGATCCTCTATCCACTTGTCCCCGCGACCTTTTCACCACCGAATTGTGGGGATACCTCAACCTACTCCGTTAGCCGTTGCGGGTCTTATCGACCAGGTCTCCCGAGACATATTTGTGCAGGACACTCGCCATCAGGGTCTGGTAAGGAATGCCCTCCCGCAAGGCCCGCGCCTGGAGCAATTCCAGATCCTTGCCTGACATCCGAATGTTGACGCGCTTGTCCTTCCTGAACGTATTCCGCGCGGCCTCCTGGTACTTCCGCAACTCCTCAACGGACATCACAGACTCCCACTCCTCGTTGTCGTAGGAGTCCAACAGTTCCTTTTCCTCAGGGCTAAGCTGGATGGCCATCACCGTCCTCCCAGGTATCGTCTCGTCGCCTTGCGGCTTGGGATGATCGTCTTGAGAAAAACCTCGTCACCGGATTCAACGAACGGAACCAGGCAGGCGTAACCATCGATATCCACGATAAACATCCTCTGGTACGGATACCTTTCCGGATTCGGGTGCCGAACCACATCGAGCACCTGGCCCATCTCAATACGCTGCATCACCCGCTCGAAGGACACGCCCCGTTCGGCCATGAGCCAATCGTTTTTGGCTGAATCCCATGAGAAGGTCTTCACGCACTTAAAGTAGCACCTTGTGTGCCGTACGTGAACAACTCGTAGGTTGGGGTGAGGAACGAACCCCAACATGACCAGGGCACGGATGTAGGTCGGGATTTATCCCGACATCCAACCCGGCCGCACACACCATGAGCCGGGCCGGAAATCCCACCGGCGGGATGTCGGGCTGAAGCCCGACCTACACCCCCCTCACGGCGCGTTCCTACGGCACGAATGTAGGTCGGGATTCATCCCGACACCCCACCCCCTCACCCCCTGAAATCCCCCTGGTGCTCCAGAAACCACCGGTAGGTGGAACGCACCCTCCGTAGAGAACCTTCTGATTACTCCCCCTCTCCCTCCGGGAGAGGGCCGGGGTGAGGGGGGGGGGCCACCCCCTCACTCGTGGTAATCAAACGCCCGATACCCCGCCTCCTTCACCAGCGCATCCCGCTTGGCCAGTTGCAGGTCGTTTTCCATCATGTCTGCCGACAGTGGGCGTCACCATCTCATCGAAGGTAATCTTTGGCGTCCAACCCAGCTTCTCCTTCGCCTTGGTGGGGTCCCCCAGCAGGGTCTCCACTTCCGTGTGGGGCGGAAGTAGCGCGGGTCCACCGCCACGATGCAGGCCCCCGTCTCGGTGTCATAGCCCTTCTCGTCCACCCCCTGCCCTTCCCAGCGGATGGCCTTGCCCAGGTGCGAGTAGGCGCGCTCCACGAACTGGCGCACCGAATACTGCACCCCGGTGGCGATGCAGAAATCATCCGGCACCTCCTGCTGGAGCATCAGCCACTGCATCTCCACGTAGTCCCGGGCATGGCCAAGCCGCTGCTGTCCCCGGTTTTCCCGAAGCCCGAGTCCGGGTCAACTCAGCGGGTGGCGCCATCGCAGCCCGGTGAAGCGGCTGAAGTCGCGGTCCGAAGTGATCCACTCGCTGCCGGATTCGATGGCGATGGCAGCAAGGTAGGCATCCGGCACCAGATTGCCCTTGACGCCGCGCTCACGGCACAGCCGGGTGAAGATGCCCCAGTGGCGGGGTCCCGGGACGACACAGACACAATTGGGCCGGCCCCGCACCTGCCCCGCAAACGTCAGTGCATCCTCCATAGTGGACGGTTCCTTGAATACTTTAGGATGGGTGACAATCCGGACGAAGCCACTCAGGACCAGATCACAGATGCCGTAGCTGCGCTCCGAACTCAGCTCGGCTTCCAACCACTCACGGTAAGCAGTGTGATTCCCGGCATCCTCGCGGTGAGCGTAGACCAGCACGTTGACGTCCGGCAGGATCACCCGTCCTCATCCATGTGTTCGAGCAACGCCACCGAATCATCCAGATCCACGCCGGCCCGAAGTCCCGAACCCGCGACAGTGTGCAGCCTGATGGGCCCGGCCGCCGCCGGACCTGCCCGTCGTGAGAGGATTTCACGCAGCCCATCCTCGACGAGACTCGTCACGGTCCGCCCGTGCTCGGCGGCGAAACGTTTGGTCTCTCTCAACAACTCATCGTCCAATCGTACGGTGGTCCTCATGCGCCGAAACATACTAAGCAGACATTTTTATGTCAATTGCCGGCAAGCGCACACGTGAGCCCCACGTGAGCAATACGCAGTGCAACGCCTCGGCAAACCTTTTCATCCCGCCCAGCATCCCCTCATCCTGTCCTTCTCCCCACGGGAGAAGGGACCTTCCCATAACGCCAAAGCGCACCGCAACGTAGGGTGGGTCAAGCGCAGCGGACCCACCGGCTGCCCCATCGGCCCCGGTAATCCCCCCGTAGAGAACCTTCTGATTACTCCCCCTCTCCCTCCGGGAGAGGGCCGGGGTGAGGGGGGGGGACCACCCCCTCACTCATGATAATCAACCGCCCGATACCCCGCCTCCTTCACCAGCGCATCGCGCTTGGCACATCGGAAAGCCGTGTACGGGAGAACCGTATGCACGGTTTGATGAGGGAGGGCTGGCCTTGGTGGCTACGGCCCGGCTATTTAGGCACCGCCAAACGAAAGGGGCGGGAACCGCTAAGCCGGACCTACGGGCGTTAGGGCCTGCTCTCTACTCTACCCGGAACCGCCCGGAACCCAACCGACCCGCTTACTCTCCGTGGCGTCTCCAGAACTCTCCCGGTGTGACAATGGGATACTTGGCCGCCAGGGCCAGCAAATCCTTGTCGCCGGTTACGAGGTAGTCAGCCCGCGCCGCCACCAGGGTGAGTAGCACTGGTTGATCAGCAGGGTCACGCAGGTTTTCATCAGGCATACCTCGCGCCTCGACGATATCGGCAAGGAACATCAGACTATCGGTCAAGTCACGGGCCTCCACCTGCAACATCCGGACCCTGGACAACCGAGGCAGCACCCTCGCCAGCTCGTCGAGTATGTAATGGGACAGCACTACCTCCAGGCCGCCCTGGCGCCAGGCGGCGACGATACGCCCCGGCACGCTGCCCGGATAGGCCAGTCCCGACACCAGCACGTTGGTGTCGAGGACCACACGCAAATCGGGCATCAGCGCCGTTTGCGCGCCGCAGCTACCGCGTCTTCAATCTCGGCCAGCCCCTCCTCGGCCGGCACATCGGCGTAACCCTCCGAAATACGCGCACTCAGTTCATCGAAGCGGGCACGCATGCGCTGGATGCGGGCAAACAACTCCGCGTCGACCAGCACCGCTACCGGCTTGCCATCCTTGTTGATGACGACACTGTCATTCCGGTACTGCACCCGGTTGATCATGTCTCCCAGGTTCTGCCGGAAACTTACGGCATTGACTTCGGTAATCATGAGTTCCTCTCAAGCATATCGATTGATGCGATCAGTATGATCCGTATGCCGGGGTGCGTCTATAGCACCGCGGCAGGCCTACCGGGAGTTCGACAAGCTCGTAGGTTGGGGTGAGGAACGAACCCCAACATGACCAGGGCACGAATGTAGGTCGGGATTCATCCCGACATCCAACCCGGGCGCACACACCATGAGCCGGGCCGGAAATCCCACCCGCGGGCTGTCGGGCTGAAGCCCGACCTACACCCCCCGCCCAGCATCCCCTCATCCTGTCCTTCTCCCCAAGGGAGAAGGGACCTTCCCATGACGCCAAAACACGCAGCAACGTAGGGTGGGTCAAGCGCAGCGGACCCACCGGCTGCCCCATCGGCCCCGGTAATCCCCCCGTAGAGAACCCTCTGATTACTCCCCCTCTCCCGCCGGGAGAGGGCCGGGGTGAGGGGCGGAGGGGGACCACCCCCTCACTCGTGGTAATCGAACGCCCGATACCCCGCCTCCTTCACCAGCGCATCGCGCTTTGCCAGTTGCAGGTCGTTCTCCATCATCTCCGTCACCATCTCGTCGAAGGTGATGCGCGGCGTCCAACCCAGCTTCTCCCTGGCCTTGGTGGGGTCCCCCAGCAGGGTCTCCACCTCCGTGGGGCGGAAGTAGCGCGGGTCCACCGCCACGATGCAGGCCCCCGTCTCGCTGTCATAGCCCTTCTCGTCCACCCCCTGCCCTTCCCAGCGGATGGCCTTGCCCAGGTGTGAGTAGGCGCGCTCCACGAACTGGCGCACCGAGTACTGCACCCCGGTGGCGATGCAGAAATCATCCGGTACCTCCTGCTGGAGCATCAACCACTGCATCTCCACGTAGTCCCGGGCATGGCCCCAGTCCCGCAGGGCATCCATGTTCCCCAAGTACAGGGTGTCCTGCAGCCCCAGGTGGATACGGGCCAGGGCGCGGGTTATCTTGCGGGTGACGAAGGTCTCGCCGCGCACGGGTGATTCGTGATTAAAAAGAATGCCGTTGCAGGCATACATGCCGTAGGCCTCGCGGTAGTTCACCGTTATCCAGTAGGCATAGAGATTGGCCGCCGCGTAGGGCGAGCGCGGGTAGCAGGGCCGCCTTCACACCCCACTTAACCGTGGTCTGTCCGCGGTTTGTGCCGATTAGCCGCCCAGGGCTTTAAGTACGGCCTGGGGTTCTTTTTCAACCACGTTGAGTAGAACTAAGGCCGGTCCATGAGGTACGCGATCTCCACGTTCCCAGTGCCTCAGTGTGCTGACGCTGATGCCAAACGCCGACGCAAATTCGTTTTGACTCATGCCCATTTTCGCTCGGACATTCTTTACATCGATTGGGGAGAATTCATGCACTACGGCCTCAGGGAATTTTCCCTCGGAGTACGCTACTGCCTCTTTCAAGCCCTGTTTGATACTGTTGAATATTTCAGACATTTTTTCCACCATAATTCTTAGCCAAGATACTCGTGAACTTGGCAAATTCATTCCGTTCGGCTTTGGAAAGATTGGCCTTTTCGCTTTTGCCGAATACGGTTAACAGGAACAGCGGCATCGATTCGTTGTGGTAGTAGTAAATGACGCGGACACCACCACTTTTCCCTTTGCTACCAGATGCCCACCGAAGTTTCCGGATACCACCAGTGCTCTGCATAACTGCACCGGACTGCGGATGCGCAGCCAAGTAGCTGATAATTCGCTGCTTTTCGGAATCAGAGAGCAGAGCCATCGCTCGACGCTGAAATTCCGGTAGTTCCACGATTGTATGCATACCTCATATAGTAATCCAATGGATTACTCCGTCAAGGCCGCCAGATTACTGATTTGTGGGTGCTAACGCCAGCCGCTAAAGGCTGGCCTGCAACGACACCTGATGAAGCTTGCGGGTATCGAGGAGTCGGACCTCTAGGCCGGATAGACAGCAGTTCGTTGGGGTGAGGAACGAACCCCAACATGACCAGGGCACGAATGTAGGTCGGGATTCATCCCGACATCCCGGCCCATTCCGGCCCGTAGGGTGGGTCAAGCGCAGCGGACCCACCGGCTGCCCCATCGGCCCCGGTAATCCCCCCGTAGAGAACCCTCTGATTACTCCCCCTCTCCCGCCGGGAGAGGGCCGGGGTGAGGGGCGGAGGGGGACCACCCCCTCACTCGTGGTAATCGAACGCCCGATACCCCGCCTCCTTCACCAGCGCATCGCGCTTTGCCAGTTGCAGGTCGTTCTCCATCATCTCCGTCACCATCTCGTCGAAGGTGATGCGCGGCGTCCAACCCAGCTTCTCCCTGGCCTTGGTGGGGTCCCCCAGTAGGGTCTCCACCTCCGTGGGGCGGAAGTAGCGCGGGTCCACCGCCACGATGCACGCCCCCGTCTCGGTGTCATAGCCCTTCTCGTCCACCCCCTGCCCTTCCCAGCGGATGGCCTTGCCCAGGTGCGAGTAGGCGCGCTCCACGAACTGGCGCACCGAGTACTGCACCCCGGTGGCGATGCAGAAATCATCCGGTACCTCCTGCTGGAGCATCAACCACTGCATCTCCACGTAGTCCCGGGCATGGCCCCAGTCCCGCAGGGCATCCATGTTCCCCAGGTACAGGGTGTCCTGCAGCCCCAGGTGGATACGGGCCAGGGCGCGGGTGATCTTGCGGGTGACGAAGGTCTCGCCGCGCACGGGTGATTCGTGGTTGAACAGGATGCCGTTGCAGGCATACATGCCGTAGGCCTCGCGGTAGTTCACCGTAATCCAGTAGGCATAGAGCTTGGCCGCCGCGTAGGGCGAGCGCGGGTAGAAGGGCGTGGTCTCTTTCTGGGGCACCTCCTGCACCAGGCCGTAGAGCTCCGAGGTGGAGGCCTGGTAGAAACGGGTCTTGTCCGTGAGCCCGGCGATGCGAATGGCCTCCAGCATGCGCAACGCCCCCAGGCCCACGCTGTCCGCCGTGTACTCCGGGCTCTCGAAAGACACCGCCACGTGGCTCTGGGCCCCCAGGTTGTAGATCTCGTCCGGCTGGATCTCCTGGACGATGCGAATGAGGTTGGTGGAATCCGTCAGGTCTCCGTAGTGCAGCACGAACTGCCGACCCGTCTCGTGAGGATCCTGGTACAGGTGGTCAATACGGTCCGTATTGAAGGACGACGCCCGGCGCTTGATGCCATGGACCTCGTAACCCTTCTCCAGCAGGAACTCGGACAGGTACGCCCCGTCCTGGCCCGTCACGCCGGTGATCAGCGCCTTCTTCTTTTGTCCAACCATGCCTTAACGTCCTCAAAGTGGAACTTGCGGACCGGCTTAACTGGGGCACGCCATTGTTTATGCGGGTAGCAGGGCCGCCTTCACACCCCACTTAACCGTGGTCTGTCCCCGGTTTGCGGGATGTCGGGCTGAAGCCCGACCTACCCCCCCACGGCGCGTTCCTACGGCACGAATGTAGGTCGGGATTCATCCCGACACCCAACCCCATCAGCCCCGGTAATCCCCCTGGTGCTCCAGGAACCACTCATAGGTGGTCCGCACCCCCTCCTCCAAAGGAACCTTCGCCCGCCAGCCCAAGGCGTGGAGGCGCCCCACGTCCACCAGCTTGCGGGGGGTGCCGTCGGGCTTGGTGGTATCCCACAGCACCTCGCCCTCGAAGCCCACCGCCCGCTGCACCATCGCCACCAACTCGCGGATGGTGATGTCCTCCCCCACGCCGATATTGACGAAGCGAATCGAACCCACCCGATAGGGGTCGGGAAGGAGTGACCCTCCCCGCCCTCCGAACCGTGCATGCGGTTCTCCCGCACACGGCTCTCCAGTCGGTGGTTACCTCATCGGGATTGGCTCGCCAACGTCCGGGCTTCGGTCATGGTGAAAAGCCCAGCCGCAGCGAAGAACGCGTTCGGCCAGCGGAGATGGTCGGACTGACAATGACCCGCTCCCGGGCGCTTCTGCTGCTTGCGCAACAGCGCCCGTAATCGACGTCGGACAAAACCGTCCACGCGAGGAAAGGTCCACGGGTGCGCGTGCTGGAAATACACGAACCAGCCACGCAGCATCGGGTTCAGGTCGGCCACAATCCGCGCCAGCGAATCCCCACGACTGCGCCGGGTTTTGGCCCGGACCCGGTCGTAAAGGGCCTTGCGGCTCTTCTTGCGTACCCACCGCCGTCCCGCTTCAAACCGGTACCCGAGAAACTCAAAGCCTTCCCCGGGCTGCCGGCAATCCCCCACACGGGTCTTCTCCGGGTGCAGTTGCAGACCATTGGCCTCCACCCAGTGCCGCAACTCCTGCAGCGCCTCCTGGGCTTCGTCCGGACTGGCACACAGGATCACGAGGTCGTCAGCATACCGAACCATCCGATAGCCGCGCTGGGTCATGTGTACATCCAGCCCGTGCAGGTACAGATTCGCGAGTAACGGACTGATCACCGCCCCTTGGGGCGAGCCCCGGGTCGGCGTCCAGCGCGCTATCTCCGCCACCACGTCCTGGCGCAACCAGGCGCGCAGCAGGTCGAGGATCCGACCATCGCTGATCCGGTCCTCGACCCGGGCCATCAACGCTTCGTGCGGGATGGTGTCGAAGTACTGGGCCAGGTCGGCATCCACCACATGGGTGTAGCCCTCCCGAACCAGCCCATCCACTTCCCGCAGCGCATCCTTGCACCCGCGACCCGGGCGAAACCCGTAACTCATCGGCAAAAACTGGTGCTCGAAAATCGGCTCGAGCACCCGCTTCATCGCCGCCTGCACAATCCGGTCCTTCACCGTCGGAATGCCCAGGGGACGCGTCCCTGTCCCCTTCGGAATCTCCACCCGACGCACCGCATCCGGTCGGTACCGTCCACTTCCCAGCGCCTCTCCCAGCTCCGCCAGATACCGCTCGGCATGGGCCTCAAAACGCTGCACACTCTGGCCATCCACCCCCGCTGAACCCCGGTTGGCCCGCACATCCTGCCACGCCCGTTCCAGGGTCTGGGGGCGATGCACCTTGTCGATCAGACTGAACCACTTCGTCCCTTGGACGCCGTTACCCAGCGCCGCCAACATGCGCTCCGTCCAGATCGTGCGGTCCACCCACGGCCATTCCACCGGGTTGGACGAGTCTGGCTTAGCCTCTTGCGAGACACTCTCGACCCTTTGCATACGCGCTCACCTCCTCCAGACTTCACCCATCCACCTTCCTGCCTCCCTTCCCTCGGCGCGATTTCTGTTCTTCGCGCTTTCCCGGCACCACCCACGGTTTTAGGCGGAGGACGCCCTCCAGCTCTTGGGTCCGCGTTTCCGCAGCACCTCGCCATGACCGCAGCAGAACCGTTCAGTACTACGAAGGCTCTGACTCCTGCCCACCGTCACCACGGCGGTCAGGTCTCCCCGCTTCTCTCGCATTTCCTTCCCAGCGTTCCGTCTCCAACCACGGAGGGGACCCGAATGTCGCTTTCCACGCCAATCCCAGCGCATCCGATGATTTTCAGGCTTCACCTTCTCCTAGCGGGCTCGCCGTCCCGTACCGCCGAATCGAGTTCGTCATCCTACGGACCGCCAGTTCGCCTCCGGTTGCTCTCCACCCCGCCTCGCGACGACGCAGTTACCTTCGACTACGGGGCCTTGGCTTACCCCGACACGGACTCTCACCGTGCGGAAAATGCGCCTCCACGGACGCACTAGGAGCCGAGCCCCCTCGGCGATTCATCCATGTGGGAGCCTCCCGGCGCGGCGCGCCGTGCCCGTGCCGGTGCCCCATACCGTCACCGAGCCGGCGTCGTTCACCTTCGCCTCGCTTCCCCCCCTGCTCACCACATTGTCTCCACGTCGTAGGCCCCCAGCGCGGCATCACTGGTGACGATCGGCAGGTCCTCCTCCATGGCCTGGGAGACCAGGAGGCGATCGAACGGGTCGCGGTGATGGAACGGCAGGTGGGCAAGCCGGTAAGTGTGGGCCAGCGCGACCGGCAGGGGCAGCAGGTCGTTATTCGCGATACGGGCCTCGATGAACTCCCGGGGCGGGGCCGCAAGCTTCAGCTTGCCCAGGCTGTACTTGACGGCGATCTCCAGTCCGCTCACCCCGCTGAGAAAAATCACGTTCTCCGCATCCAGGAATATCTCACGCGCCGCTTGAGAGACCCTCGGGTCGTCAGTCACCAGCCACAGGAATGCATGAGTATCCAGCAGCACCCTCACCGGAAATGGTCCATGAAGTCGTCCGGAAGGTCGTCGAAATCAGGGCCGATCTCCACCAGCCCCTTGGCCTCCCCAAGGCGCCGGCCGCCGGAGCCAGCCTTCACCGGCACGAGCCGCACCACCGCCTTGTTGGCCCGCGCGATGACGACCTCCTCGCCCCGCTCGGCCCGCGCCACCAAGTTGGAGAGCCTTGCCTTCGCCTCGTTGATGTTCACTTCGATCGTCATGGCCCCTCCACATGGTCCATCCAGTTGGTCCCACTCTAAGTAAAAGGTCGTTTCACTTCAAGCACAAAGCGAACTTGGCATCGCGACGCCACCCTGCTCAACCAACGGCATACCGATACCCTAACTCCATACGTAAGCTTCCCCGCCGCCTCTGGCCGGGAACACGCCAACACAGCCAAGGGGAAGGCCAGGAGGGAGACTTGGAACGCACCTCCCCCGCTTGCGGGGGAGATCGGGAGGGGATCCATGTCTTCTCGTTCATGGGCTGGGGCGCCAGCTTAGGGTAGATGCAGGTGCTGCCCAGGAACAGCAGCTTCTGCACCCCGGCCTCGTGGGCACCATGGATGAGGTTGGCCTCGATCATCAGGTTGTCGTAGAGGAACTTCACCGGGTAGGTGGCCTACGAGCTATTACCTTCATCTTAATCAAACGCCCGATACCCCGCCTCCTTCACCAGCGCATCCCACTTGGCCAGCTGCAGGTCGTTTTCCATCATCTCCATCACCATCTCGCCGAAGGTGATGCGCGGCGTCCAGCCCAGCTTCTCCCTGGCCTTGGTGGGGTCCCCCAGCAGGGTCTCCACCTCCGTGGGGCGGAAGTAGCGCGGGTCCACCGCCACCATGCAGGCCCCGGTCTTAGCGTGCCGTACAGCGGATCAAGTAAGCTGCCCCGGAATCACGAAATCAACTAAACTATCGTTCGCGCCGAGGTAATTCGCAGAACACCATGAATGAGCAACCGAGAATCACCATCGACCCCACCGTCTGCGGTGGCCGCCCCTGCGTCCGGGGTCTGCGCATCAGGGTCTCGGACATTCTTGCCATGCTCGCCTCCGGCGCCAGCCCCGAGGATATTCTGGTGGACTACCCTTACCTCGAATCCGCTGATATTCACGCCGCCCTGGACTTCGCAGCACGCCAAACCGACCACCCGGTGCTCCGGGTAGCCTAACGAACGGTGCGGTTCCTGATTGACGCCCAGCTACCGCCGGCGCTCGCACGCTGGTTGGTTGGTCGAGCAGGGGCACCACGCGGCGCACGTCTATGATATCGGCTTGGCGGACGCCCCTGACCGCGCAATCTGGGAGGAGGCATCACGGCGCGAAGCAGTACTTGTGTCCAAGGACGAAGACTTCGTCAGCCTCAGAACTCTCCTGCCCGACGGCCCGGCACTGGTGTGGGTCCGGTTGGGCAATACCACCCGCCGCGCACTGCTTGGATGGTTCGAAACCCTGCTTCCGGAGATCGAGCGACAGTTCCTGGAAGGCGAGACCCTAATCGAGATCGCTCCCAGAGGCCCGTAGGTCACCTGGTCCCCGGAACCCAAGTAAACTGTCCCCGAAACCCCCGGAACCCCGCGCCCAAGCCCCGTCGGCTGCTAGGAGCAGCCGACCTACTCCGTTAGCCGTTGCGGGTCTTATCGACCAGGTCTCCCGAGACATATTTGTGCAGGACACTCGCCATCAGGGTCTGGTAAGGAATGCCCTCCCGCAAGGCCCGCGCCTGGAACAATTCCAGATCCTTGCCTGACATCCGGATGTTGACGCGCTTGTCCTTCCTGAACGTATTTCGCGCGGCCTCCTGGTACTTCCGCAACTCCTGAACAGACATCACAGACTCCCACTCCTCGTTGTCGTAGGAGTCCAACAGTTCCTTTTCCTCAGGGCTAAGCTGGATGGCCATCACCGTCCTCCCAGGTATCGTCTCGTCGCCTTGCGGCTTGGGATGATCGTCTTGAGAAAAACCTCGTCACCGGATTCAACGAACGGAACCAGGCAGGCGTAACCATCGATATCCACGATAAACATCCTCTGGTGCGGATACCTTTCCGGATTCGGGTGCCGAACCACATCGAGCACCTGGCCCATCTCAATACGCTGCATCACCCGCTGTTAGCGGCTGAGTAAATCCGCGCATAAATGGCGAAGGTCGCAGTCGCAGGTTCAGGCGGCGTGACTCGGCCTCAGCGCGGATAGGTCGCCTCGACTCAAGCCAGGTCACGCCGCCGGTGTGGGTTTAAGGGTCGGCTCAGAAGGTCAAGTCATCGTCGTCGACTTCAAAGGTCGTTATGCGTTCTTGTTGCATGAGCTCGACCAGCTGCCGATCGTATCGGCTCCAGATGGCATCGCGGAGGTCGTCGATAAAGTCATAGACTGCCAATGCCTGCTCTGGCGTCCAGTAGTCCGGTATCGGGGGACGGGTCATGATTGGGCCCCTTTGTTGGATTTGGCGGCGGCTCGGCGCCGCTGTGCCTGTTGCTGCTGTCGCTCCTTGGCCTCCTTGAGCCGGTAGGATTCACCTTCGATAGTGAGGATCTCGGAGCGGTGTACCAGCCGGTCCACGAGGGAGACCACGCAGGAGGCGTTGGGAAAGACTTCACCCCATTCGGCGAAGGGCCGATTGGTGGTGACCAGGGTGGATTTCTCCTCGTAGCGGCGGGAGACGATCTCGAACAGCAGATCGGCATGGCGATTGGAGTAGGCGAGATACCCCACCTCGTCGACCACCAGGAGTTGAGGGCGGGCGTAGCGGGCGAGGCGCCGCTTGAGGGCGCTGTCGCCGTCCTGGGCGGCCAAGTCATTGAGCATCTGGCCGGCGCTGGTAAAGAGGACGCTGTGGCCGGCCAGCACCGCTTGATGGGCGATGTTGCGGGCCAGGGTGGATTTGCCCACCCCGTTGGGTCCCACCAGGATGATATTGACCGCCTCGGTGAGGAAGTCGAGGCGCATCAGCTCACTGACCAGTTCCCGGTCGCAGCGGCTGGGCCAGCCCCAGTCGAAGTCGGCCAGGGGTTTGAAGCGGCCCAGCCGCGCCCCTTTCATGCGCCGCTCGAGGCTGCGGTGGGCGCGTTCCTCCTCTTCCCACTGGATCAGGGACTCGACCCAGCCAGCGTCGGCGCTCTCCTCCCAATGGCTCAGCAGGCCATGGAGCTTGAGGGCCGTGGCCCGTTCTTTCAGGGATGCGTTAGGGATCATTTGGGCTCCTCCTGGGTATCGTCTTCGGTTTCGGGCGGGGTGGACTGCAAGGCGTCGTAGCCGCCCAGATCATGGGTGCGTACCACCAGCCCTCTGGCACGCGCGTGGTCGATGCGTACCCCCACCCGGGGCGGCTGGTTTCTCGCCTCGCGTCTACGCTGCAGGGCGATACGCACGCCATTGGGGTGGGCCACCCCCTGGGCCAGGCTCTCCTGGATGGCCGCTTCCAGCTCGGGGGCGCCGTAGGCATCGAGGAGGCGCAGCAGGGCTGCGGTGATGGCGCCGAGGTTGTCGCCGCGCTCGGCGGCCTGGACCAGTAACTGCCGGCTGGCCGGTGCGGCCTGGGCCAGGTGGTCCTGGCCGCGATGATGTCGGGCCTGGCGTTTGATCTGGACCAGCGCCTCGATGTGTTCCGGCTGTTCGATCTGCCGGCCCTTGTCGTAGCTGCGCGGGTGGCGGGCGATGACGTCCCCGCCGTCGAGGATCCGCACCTCGGTGGGGGAGGCCGAAGCGGTGAGGGTGCGGCGCACATGGGTGTGGGGCACGCTGTAGTCGTTGCGCTCGAAGCGCGCGTAAGGGGTCTTGCCGATGTGGACCTCGACCCGCTCGTCGGTGGGATAGGGGTTATGGGGCAGCGCCAGCAGGGGCTCCTGCTCAAAGGCCTGGCGCACCGAGAGGGCACGGTCCTCCGGACAGGGCCGGTCCATGGCCCAGCCGTTGCACCAGGCCTCGGCCTGGGCGTTGAGATCATCGAGATCGGTCCATTGGCGCGCCGCCCAGAAGTTATCGCGTACCGTACGGATGGCGCGCTCCACCCGCCCCTTCTCGTTGCCCCGGGCCACCGCCACCGGACGGGGCTCGAAGCGGTAGTGGGCGGCGAACTCGAGCAAGGTGGGATGGAAACGGATGGCCTCACCCTGGCGCTCCAGCACGGCGCTTTTGAGGTTGTCGTAGAGCAGGACCTTGGGCAGGCCGTTCCAGGCGGTGAAGGCCGCCTCGTGGCCGCGCAGGAAGTTGGCCATCTTGGCACCGAGGAAGAAGCGTACAAAGATCCGCCGGGAGTAGCTGAGCACCATGACAAAGGCCATCAGGGCATGGGTTGCGCGGCCGATGGTGAGCTTGCCGAAATGGCCCCAGTCGACTTGGCTCTGTTCGCCAGGGAGGGTCTTCAGGCGCAGAAAGGCCTCGGGCTGGGGGCGTGGCCGGTAACAGGCGAGCTGGTGGCGGAAGTGGTCGGGGCCACCGGGGTAGCCCCGTTCACGCACCATGCCGTAGAGGCGGCTGGCGGTGAGCCTGGGGAACTGGGCCAGGGTGTCGGTGATGAACGGCAGATAAGGATCGATCATCGACGCCTGCGCAGTCCGCTCGACCTTCGGCATGCCGGCCTGGGAGAGCACCCGATTGACGACGTTGTGATGTACGCCCAACTGGCTGGCAATGGTGCCCACCCGCCACTTCTCGACGTAGTGATAGCGCAGGATCTGCGCCTCTTGTTCTTTACTGATGGCCAATGTGTTTCTCCTCATCTCGTGGCCGGGCGGCTCAAGGGGGCTGAGCCCGGGCGCCTGGTGGCCCCTGTCGGGTGACTGTTCCGAGCGCAGCGGCGGCGGTGGCGCGATGAAGCGGGCCGGTACGCAGGAAGGGCCCGCACTCACGGCCGCAGAAGTGGCAGTGAATGTGCGCCCTCATCGGCGCGCCATCCGCACCGCGGCGGCCAGCCGGCCTCGCCGGAACGGGGGTAGTGGATCATGAGGGGACGGGGCCGGGGAACCCTGATGCGTCACTTTCTGCCTTCTCGCCCGGTAGCGGCGTTGCCGCGCGGCATGCTTGTGCCGGCCATTGCGGCTCTGCTGGTAGCGCCAGCCGGCGGCCCGCAGAGACGCGCTTCGTGCCGCCTGCGCACACCCCTCAGGGCAATAGATGTTGCCGCGGTCACAGCCACTGCAAATCATCACCTGACGATGACAACGGGCGCAGTTGTACAGGCGTGCAGGGTTCTCCATCGGCGATCCAGGCCGATGAGGACTTGATTGTCAGGGGAAAACGAGAAATAGTGTGCGGGCACGTGCTCTGCACGGCCCGGGGTGCGATACCGGGGTCGACGGCCAAGTCAATTACACCCGGTATCGCACCTGTCTCAACGGCCCCTCTTCATCTACCCGATTCCGGCACTCTTGTCACCGGTTGCTTGCCGCCGCACGCCTGCCGGCTCAGCGACTGGTTGGCCTGGCAATCAATCCTTCGCCAGATATGCGCGGGTTTTTACAGCCAGCTACACCCGCTCGAAGGACACACCCCGTTCGGCCATGAGCCAATCGTTTTTGGCTGAATCCCATGAGAAGGTCTTCACGCACTTAAAGTAGCACCTTGTGTGCCGTACGTGAACAACAAATACTCCCTCTCCCCCCCTCGGGGGGAGAGGGCCAGGGTGAGGGGGGGAGCCCAACAAATACTCCATCTCCCCCCTCGGGGGGAGAGGGCCGGGGTGAGGGGGGGACCACCCCCTCACTCGTGATAATCAAACGCCCGATACCCCGCCTCCTTCACCAGCGCATCGCGCTTGGCCAGTTGCAGGTCGTTCTCCATCAGCTCTGCCGACAGTGGGCGCCACCATCTCGTCGAAGGTGATGCGCGGCGTCCACCCTAGCTTCTCCCTGGCCTTGGTGGGTCCCCCAGCAGGGTCTCCACCTCCGTGGGGCGGAAGTAGCGCGGGTCCACCGCCACGATGCAGGCCCCCGTCTCGCTGTCATAGCCCTTCTCGTCCACCCCCTGCCCTTCCCAGCGGATGGCCTTGTCCAGGTGCGAGAATGTAGAAACTATAGCCAGTTCTCCACCGACAGCCCCTGCACCCGGGAAAACTCCCCCACGTTGTCGGTAACTAACACCACACCCAAAGATAGAGCTTGGGCGGCAATCCAATAATCGTTGGCCCGATGGGAATCCCCTGGCGCTCCAGCTTCGCCCGGACGACGCCGTAGTGTTCACTGGCCCGGGCATCCAGTGGGATGAGCGGCAGGCCTTCGACGACCCTCGTCAGGCGATCACGATTGCGTTGGAGCTGTTGGCTCTTTTCCACACCATGCTCCAATTCACCCAGGACGATGGGCGAAAGAACGATGTCCGAAAGTGGGGTCGCCTCCAGCTTCTCACGCACCTGCGGCACCCCCTTGATCGCAGCGATAAGGATATTGGTGTCCAGCAGGTAGCGCATGTCAGTCCAATTCGGGAGCAGGCTCCGGCGGACCGTCGGCCGGAGCCTCCAGATCGACATCCTCCCCGCCCCAGAAAGGCCGGAAAAGGTCTGCGGCCATGCGGGGCGTGTCGGGAACGATGCGAGCCACGACCTTGCCATGGCGTGTGATGGCAATTTCTTCGCCGGCCTCGACGGCCGCCAGGAGCGCGGAGAAGCTGGCTTTGGCTTCGACGAATTGAACAGTACGCATTAGACACCCCTGCTTTTATGACCGCACGTCAGTTTATAGCGGGGGCCACTTGTGTCAATGCGAGTATCCCCTGCTTCCCGCAAGCCAGAGGAGAAGCGAACAACTCGCCCCCTCTCCCCGAGGGACAAATCCGTCGGGGACGAATTTGAACGCGCCTTGACGCGGCCCGTAGGGCGGTTACTCTTGGCAACCGACATCCGCGCCCGCAAAGCCCCGAGTTTCCCTCGGCTGCCAAGGGCAGCTCGTAGGTTGGGGTGAGGAACGAACCCCAACATGACCAGGTCCGTAGGGTAGGTCAAGCGCAGCGGACCCGCCGGCAGCCCCATCACCCCCGGTAATCCCCCTGGTGCTCCAGGAACCACTGGTAGGTGGCCCGCACCCCCTCCTCCAGGGGCATGCGCGCCCGCCAGCCCAGCGCATGGAGGCGCCCCACGTCCACCAGCTTGCGCGGCGTGCCGTCGGGCTTGGTGGTGTCCCATAACACCTCGCCCTCGAAGCCCACTGCCCGCTGCACCATGGCCACCAGCTCGCGGATGGTGATGTCCTCCCCCACCCCGATGTTGACGAAGTCGTAGCCGTCGTAGTGCTCCATCAGGAACAGGCAGGCCGCGGCGCAGTCGTCCACGTAACCGACCAATCGGCCAGCGGGCTGGCTCCTGCATCGCGAATCGAACCCACCCGTAGGAGCCGAGCCCCCACGGCGATTAATCTGAGCCCCGAAACCGACTTCGGGTGTCGGAATTTCTTACACTCATTGACCAGGGAACCGCGAGCGCAGCAGTGAAGGGATCTGATACTCAATATAATTCAGGGGGATGGGTACATATGGTGCGAATATTGCCTGTATCTTATGCAAACCTAATAAGGACTGAAAATCGCGAAGCCGCGGCAGCCTACCAGGGGTCATGCCGAGGAAGGCTAACGACGTTCACAGATGACAACTCCGCCCTTCTGGCGGACTCACCCCGCAGCACTCTCACTAAACAAGTACAGGTGGCGTCCTGGCGCTCCAGGAACCACTGGACATCTATGTGCCGGGAGCGCGAGCCGGTCACCGATGTCTACGCTTATCTGCCTCCTTCTGCCGAGCCACGTATTCATCCAGCAGCTGCCGGATCATCTTCTGGTATTGCATGTGATGCTTTCTGGCAGCGTCCTTGAAATAGGCCACGCTCTCGGCACTCAAGGAGATAGTCACCTTGGTCCGACGGCTCTTCAGCGCGAGTTCATCTGGGGACGGCAGGAAATCCGGAACCACCTCGAACTCTCCCAGTGGTTCGTCGCTATAGTGAATTCGTTCGCTCATACACCTTTCTGCCTTTTCGCCAATATCCCGCCCCGAAGATCCGGATACGTCCGGCGCGAAACGTAAAGCGCACCGTGAGCACCCCGGTGCCCTCCCTGTCCAATCCAAAGCAGTAGTAACGGAACTCGCCTTGGCTATGAGACAAGTCCTGAGCGATTACACGGCGCTCGTCGAGAAAGGCATACTGGGCCTCATAAAATGAAATTCCGTGTTTACGCTCATTCTCAAGACTCTTTACGTCGTCCCACTCGAAATCCGTTTCATCCATAACAACTTGAGGATAGCGCGTGTATGGCTTTTTCGCCATATACCTGAGGCCCCACAAGGTCGGGATTCATCCTGACACCCAGCCCCCTCACCCCCGGTAATCCCCCTGGTGCTCCAGCTCGTAGGTTGGGGTGAGGAACGAACCCCAACACGACCAGGCCCGTAGGGTGGGTCAAGCGCAGCGGACCCGCCGGCAGCCCCATCACCCCCGGTAACCCCCCTGGTGCTCCAGGAACCACTGGTAGGTGGAACGCACCCCCTCCTCCAAGGGCATGCGCGCCCGCCAGCCCAGCGCATGGAGGCGCCCCACGTCCACCAGCTTGCGCGGCGTGCCGTCGGGCTTGGTGGTGTCCCACAGCACCTCGCCCGCGAAGCCCACCGCCCGTTGCACCATCTCCACCAGCTCGCGGATGGTGATGTCCTCCCCCACGCCGATGTTGACGAAGTCGTAGCCGTCGTAGTGCTCCATCAGGAACAGGCAGGCCGCGGCGCAGTCGTCCACGTGGCAGAACTCGCGCCGCGGCGTGCCCGTGCCCCATACCGTTACCGCGCCGGCGTCGTTCACCTTCGCCTCGTGGAACTTGCGGATGAGCGCCGGCATGACGTGGGACTTCTCCAGATCGAAATTGTCCCCGGGGCCGTAGAGGTTGGTGGGCATGGCGGAGATGAAGCGCGACCCGTACTGCTTCTGGTAGGCCTGGCACAGCTTGATGCCGGCGATCTTGGCCACCGCGTACCACTCGTTGGTGGGTTCCAGGGGGCCCGTGAGCAGGGCGTCCTCGTTCATGGGCTGGGGCGCCAGCTTGGGGTAGATGCAGGTGCTGCCCAGGAACAGCAGCTTCTGCACCCCGGCCTCGTGGGCACCATGGATGAGGTTGGCCTCGATCATCAGGTTGTCGTAGAGGAACTCGGCCGGGTAGGTGTCGTTGGCCAGGATCCCCCCCACCTTGGCCGCGGCCACGAACACGTAGTCCGGCGCCTCGGCGGCATAGAAGGCCCGCACCGCCGCCTGGTCCTTGAGGTCCAGCTCACTGCTGGTGCGGATGATGATGTTGCCATACCCCCCGGCCTCCAAAGCCCGGACGATGGCCGACCCCACCAGGCCGCGGTGGCCGGCTACATAGATGCGTGCGTCTTTGTTCATGGAATCAACTCAACCCGTAGGGGCGCCCTTGGGCGCGAACTGACCCGGCCATGCCGCGGCACGGCGCGCCTCACTCGTGATAATCAAACGCCCGGTACCCCGCCTCCTTCACCAGCGCATCGCGCTTGGCCAGTTGCAGGTCGTTTTCCATCATCTCCGTCACCATCTCGTCGAAGGTGATCTTTGGCGTCCAGCCCAGCTTCTCCTTGGCCTTGGTGGGGTCCCCCAGCAGGGTCTCCACCTCCGTGGGGCGGAAGTAGCGCGGGTCCACCGCCACGATGCACGCCCCCGTCTCGGTGTCATAGCCCTTCTCGTCCACCCCCTGCCCTTCCCAGCGGATGGCCTTGCCCAGGTGCGAGTAGGCGCGCTCCACGAACTGGCGCACCGAGTACTGCACCCCGGTGGCGATGCAGAAATCATCCGGCACCTCCTGCTGGAGCATCAGCCACTGCATTTCCACGTAGTCCTTGGCATGGCCCCAGTCCCGCAGGGCATCCATGTTGCCGAGGTACAGGGTGTCCTGGAGCCCCAGGTGGATACGGGCCAGGGCGCGGGTGATCTTGCGGGTGACGAAGGTCTCGCCGCGCACGGGTGATTCGTGGTTGAACAGGATGCCGTTGCAGGCATACATGCCGTAGGCCTCGCGGTAGTTCACCGTTATCCAGTAGGCATAGAGCTTGGCCGCCGCGTAGGGCGAGCGCGGGTAGAAGGGCGTGGTCTCTTTCTGGGGCACCTCCTGCACCAGGCCGTAGAGTTCCGAGGTGGAGGCCTGGTAGAAGCGAGCCTTGTCCGTTAGCCCGGCGATGCGGATGGCCTCCAGCATGCGCAACGCCCCCAGGCCCACGCTGTCCGCCGTGTACTCCGGGCTCTCGAAGGACACCGCCACGTGGCTCTGGGCCCCCAGGTTGTAGATCTCGTCCGGCTGGATCTCCTGGACGATGCGAATGAGGTTGGTGGAATCCGTCAGGTCCCCGTAGTGGAGCACGAACTGCCGCCCCGTCTCGTGGGGGTCCTGGTAGAGATGGTCAATACGGTCCGTATTGAAGGACGACGCCCGGCGCTTGATGCCATGGACCTCGTAGCCCTTCTCCAACAGGAACTCGGCGAGGTATGCCCCGTCCTGGCCCGTCACGCCCGTTATCAGCGCCTTCTTTCTATTCCCACCCATCACTAATTCACCCCTCGCATGTTCTGTTAAGCCCAACGGGCGTAATCACCCGGCTCTGCTTCTTTCCGCGGCCTTCCGGCCTGACGGCGGCGGAGTCTACGGCAGCGGTATGACACCTACTGTCATACGATCTGTCTAAAGCCATACCCCTTAGAGCGAGCAACCACGCACCGGCCCGTATCATTATACGGCCACATGCCGGAACTAGAATCAAAACCCGTCAGAGACGAGAACTGTGCAAGCCATGCATCCTTTCCCTTTGGCCTTGGTGGGATCTCCCAGCAGGGTCTCGACCTCCGTGGGGCAGAAATGCCGCGGATGCACCGACACGGTGCAGGGGCCGGTCTCGGCCTCCCAGCCCTTTCGGCCGTCTCATTCCAAAAACGATTCTTGCCGAGGTCACCGTAGTGAGACGTACCGCCAACAAGTAGAAAGATCCTTGTGGTAGCATCGCGCCGGATTTTTCTTATCTAACCGGTCTCGCCCCACTTGAAACTGCTGTCTCTCAATAATTACCACTACCGACGCGGTGGTTCGGACGTGGTGTTCCTCGAACACGATGCCCTGTTCCGCCGAAACGGGTGGGATACGGCCATGATGGCGATGCACCATCCCAAGAACGATCCGTCGCCATGGAGCGAGTACTTCGTGGACGAGATCGAGTTCGGACACAGCTACTCACCGCTGGCCAAGGCGAAAATGGCTTCCAAGGTGATTTACTCGTTCGAGGCCCAGCGCAAACTTGGCACGCTGTTGGATCGGTTCCCCGCCAACGTGGCGCACATTCATTGCATCTACCACCATCTGTCCCCATCGGTGCTGCCCCTGCTGAAGAAAAGAGGGGTCCCTACGGTGCTTACCGCCCACGATCTCAAGATCGCCTGTCCCGCATACAAGATGCTCAACAGCGGTGGAGTCTGCGAGCGCTGCAAGGGCGGCAACGTCCTCAACGTGGCACTCCATCGGTGCATTCACAACTCTGCGGGAATCAGCAGCCTCATTGCCATCGAGTCCGCCGTTCATCACCTCCTGGGGGTCTACAAGCGGAACCTGGACCGTGTTGTCGTCCCCAGCCGGTTCTACGGCGAGAAGCTCGCCGAATGGGGATGGCCGCGGGAGAAACTCGTCCACATCCCCAACTACGTCCACGCGGAGAGCTACAAGCCCGACTTTACCGCGGGAGAGGCGTTTGTATACTTCGGCCGGCTGGCGCCCGAGAAGGGCCTGCGGACGCTCATCGCCGCGGCCATGAACTCGGGCATCCAACTCCGCATCGCTGGCACCGGCCCCATCGAGCAAGACCTGCACCGGTTGGCCGGCGACGCGCCGAACATTGAATTCCTGGGCTACCAAAGCGGCGATGCCCTGTGGGACCTCATCCGTTCCGCACGCGCTGTTGTACTGCCGTCGGAGTGGTACGAGAACGCGCCCATGTCGGTGCTGGAGAGCTATGCCTTGGGCAAACCCGTCATCGGCGCAGACATCGGTGGCATACCCGAACTGGTCCAGCCCGGCAGCACCGGCGCCCTCTTCCCGTCTGGCGACACCGACGCGCTCACCGATACCCTCCTCCGATACCGCGATTTGCCGGACCCCGCCGTCACCGAGCAGGGAAAGGCCGCCCGAGAATGCGTGGCCAACCACTACACGATTGAACGGTATTTCGAACAGATGAGCGCCCTATACCAAGAACTGGTCTCGCGGAAGGCTGCCTGACGATGGTCGCCCAGATCGATAGGGAATACCGAAGCTTCGGCTTGCCAAAGGTTGTGCGGCGCCTGGCGAGCTACGCCCTGTTCGAAGGCCGTCCTCACACCACCAAGGGGCAGTGGTTCAATCCGGTAGTCTTCGGGCTGCTGCGAACCCTTGCGGCATTTCCGGGAAACCCGCAACCCAAGGCCCCAATCTTTTTGATTGGCCTGGGCCGTTCCGGCACGACCATCCTAGGCCTCATCCTCTCTCTCCATCGCCATGTCGGCTTCCTCAACGAGCCGAAGGCCATGTGGACCGTCATCGACCCGGCCCATGACGTGACCGGTGACTACAGTCAGGGGCCCGCGTGGTTCCGTTTAGTGCCGGAAACAATCTCCGAGAAAGAGCGACTTGCCGCGCAGCGCCTATACAGCCGCTATGCCCGTGCCGTCGCCGCCAGCCGCGTGCTGGACAAGTACCCTGAACTGGTATTCCGAATAGACTACGTCCTAAGCCTCTTCCCCGATGCGCGCTTTATACTGATCACGCGCAATGGTGCCGACGCCTGTCGTTCCATTTCCACTTGGTCTGACCGAAAAGGCGTCGCAGACGGTAACGAAACAGAGGATTGGTGGGGCCGCAACGACTGCAAATGGCGTTACCTGTGGGACGAACTGGTTCGCGGCGATCCGGAGCTTGCGCCCCTCCACGGGCTCAATCCCACAGACCTTGACCAGGTGAACCGCGCCGCTACGGAATGGATCGTCACCATGCGGGAGGGCCTCGCCGCCGTCGAACGCTACCCGAAACAGGTCCACCACATTCGCTATGAAGACCTGGTCGCCGCCCCCGAAGCGGAGTTGGCTAAGCTATTCCACCACTGTCAGCTCAACCCGGATGCCGACGTCCTGACCTACGCGACCAAGGTGCTGTATACCAAGGTCCCGGCGCCCAAACCGGAATTGATCCCAGAGCTCATCCCACTCTTCGACGATATGTCTTCCAAACTCGGATATATAGATGACGGATCCGCGAAACCCTGACAAACCGCATCTCCGTATCCTAGGTACCCGCGGCGTCCCCGCACAGCACGGCGGCTTCGAGACCTTCGCCGAGCATCTGGCACCTTATATGGTTCAGCAGGGGTGGCGGGTCACTGTGTACTGCCAGGAAGACGGTACCGGCCCGATACGGGAAGACGAATGGCAAGGCGTACGCCGGGTGATCATCCCGGTGAACCAACCGGGCGCGAAAGGCACCGTTCTCTTCGACTGGAAGGCCATGCGCCACGCCATCAAGGAAAAGGGCGTCGTACTCACCCTCGGATACAACACGGCGATCTTCTCTATTCCCTACCGCTTGAAGAGAATCCCCCACCTCATGAATATGGATGGCATCGAGTGGAAGCGGGCCAAGTGGTCACCTATGGAACGTCTCTGGCTGTACCTGAACGAATGGGCCGGCTGTTACCTGGCGAACCATCTCATCGCCGACCATCCGGAGATCGAGAACCACCTGGCGACCCGGGTCTCACGAAAGAAGATAACCATGATCCCTTACGGCTCGGACGCCCTCTACGAGAACCCTCCCCCACCATATGAGGATTTGCCCATCGAACCCGGGAAGTACGCCCTCGTAATCGCTCGGCCCGAGCCCGAGAACTCGATCCTGGAAATCGTGTCGGCATTCTCCCAGCAGGAGCGAGGCTACAAGCTGGTGGTCCTGGGCAACTATGATGAGCAGAACCCATACCATCGAGCCGTAATAGATGCTGCAAACAACGCGGTACTTTTTCCCGGGGCGATCTACGACAAACGCAATGTGCAAGCGCTGCGGTACCACGCCGCTTTTTACATTCACGGGCATCAAGTCGGCGGGACCAATCCCTCCCTAGTCGAGGCGCTGGGCGCGGGGAATCCGATTATCGCTCATGACAATAACTTCAATAGTTGGGTCGCCGGTCCAGTTTCAATCTACTTTGCTGACGCAGATTCCCTATCTAACGCACTAACTGCCCTAACTCCAGACTCCGAAGATTTGTTAACAATGAAAAAAGCAAGCATACAATTACATCGACGCTCCTTTGCTTGGTCTTACGTGCTAGATAAATATCACGTCACACTTCCCGCTTAAAAAGAATTACCTGCATAGAAACTAACACCGAAATATACTTCACGCTAAGCACTTTTAAACTTCTGATAGCCACTCAGGTACATTATCGTACCCTTGACTACTCAAAACAGACCTCGCTTGCCTATTTGACGCCCTATAGTACTCTATCAATTGCCTTCTTGTTTCCTCAGGAAACTCCTCAATCTTTTTGTCTCCATTAATAGAATAGTATGCGCGGCGAAGCACCCACTTCACGCCTGGGTGCCGTCGAAAAAAAGATTCATAATGCCGATTCATCGTTAACGCAAAGCGTTGAAACTGACGCCACCTAACCGCAACCGTCACATTCTCACTACTCCTAGTTAATTCCTCATCAACACAATTATCAAGCCCTAACCAGTCGAGCAATTCACCTAGGCTGTCCTGTGGAGCATTAGCCAAGTCCTCAAAAAAAACAATTTTCAACTCCTGACCATAAATACCCACCCAATCCTGCAGGTACTTCCCGTAATTGCCACCCTCCAATCCAAAGTATGCATTATTTTCCTGCAATCTTAAGTCTTGCAACTCAAACGAACCGCAAGCGGTGACATACTCCGTGAATGACATGCCCTCCGGCAAGTTAAGCATGGCCTTCTGGAATCTAAAAAAAGAAAAAGCTCTTGATACAGGCTCTCTCAATACAACCACTACCCTTACTGAGCCAAGCGTTTCCTTAATCGCTTCAGCGATTTCCTTTCCGCCATAAAAATAACCCGGCGTGCTTTCCATCAAGTATGCGTGGCGTCCACAATGTTGAAACTGACGCTCGTAGTCTTGAATTGGACCAATACGCCCTCCATATCTTATTGGAAGGAAATAACACGTCTCTTTCACGAGAGACCCGCATACTTCAGGATGCGCTGCTAACATCGAGAACAAGGATGTCGTTCCCGCTTTGTTCACCCCGGCAATGATTAAATTCACTTTTCTCTATTTCCGCATTTATAAAACATCACCAACATTTGCTCAGCTTGAAAGCCTCGTTCAATAATCTAATCCTGGGTGTATCACCGACATAACTTTTATCAGATCGCTCGAAATTCGACAATTCCGCATCCCACATATGCGCGGAGCGAAAAGCATGATACGCCCAACTCCATCTATACTGTTCAAATATATCAATCAAATCCCTCAGATACTCATTTCCCGAATCACCTAACCACCGAACCGCACTAAATTCCCCCACAAAAATCGGGCGTTCCTGCATGATTCCAAGTTCTCGAATTGGCTCTAAGACTTCCTGTAAGGTGCTCTTATCTACCTGCATCCTACCAACTCGACCAGGGTAAGTTGTCACACCATCCTTAAGATCTTTAAGTCCGGAAAACGTGAATCGAAATGGCCAATACATATGAAAGCTGTAAACCAAACGTTCATCCACAAGTTGCGGCATGCCAGAAACATCCCTGAAAAACGGACCAATACCATTCGTACCCCCGCCATGTATCCTTGGAATCTGAACAATCAACCACTGGTCTAGATCGTAACGTCTAACTTCTTCAATTAGCCGCCTGATCAATAGCCCATAATCCGAAGCCCCAGCCAGAGCGGTCTGCCTCGGCAAAGTCGGCTCATTTACTAGGTCGTATCCAATCAACACGTCTCCATCGTCGCGAAATTCCTTTGCCAACCGCCCCCATAGGTCAATAAGATAATCATGCCACTTGGAATCATACCAGAAGGCATCATCTGCCTTTGTACTCGTGTTTTTTCTGAAACCCGGACTCGTATGAGGATCTAATACGATCTTTATCCCATATTCTCTCGTTCTGTCTACGAGCCAACGAAGATATCGAAACATCTCCTCGTCGTAATGATAGGGTGGCTCTTTACTAATTAACGGTCTAAACGCGAAACTTTGCCTCACAAGACAACAATTCAAGGACCGCAATCTTACCAAGTCCTCCTCAGCAAGCGCGAAATTACAATTAACCCCCCTAGCGCCACTCCAACTCGCGGCTCCCACTTTGGAAAAAGCTCCGGAAAAGCAAACTCCGGCGGCCGCCTTCAAAAAAGTCCTACGGAACATATAACCGCCTCCTGCCCGTCAACTAAAATTGGGAGCCGTAAACTCTTCCAATTCGAGAGATCCCTTTGAACAAGGATACTTCATGACAAAGCTTCTTTAGCTAATTGGTTCCATTTCGTATTAGAAAATGCCTCTAAAATTTCCTTCCTGTTCTCTATATACTTACCGTACCCGGCTTCCCGCAATTTCCTTAATGAGGATTTTAAGTCGTGAATTTCTACACCAACGAAGAGCAGCAAGTTGTCAAAGTTTTTTCGGTTATGGTCCAGATCCTCATAACCAATTTCTATATACTTTATCCCGAGCACCTTAAATAACACTCTCGTCGCCTTAATCATGGCCTCACTTCGTGCCAATTTCTTCTTCATTCTCTTAACGTCAATATGTACGGACACATCTTTGACGGCTTCATCTGTCCTGGCGTGAGGTTGCTTTCTCGCATGACTAATTCGACCAGATATATAAGAGGCGACAACGTCTTCTCTTACCAAATGAATAACGGATACTCGCTTTACTAGGATATACAATAAAATTTCTGGAAATCTTATGAATTGATCGTACATAACCTTCAACCCACAAGCAGACTTCTTAGATCTCGGGGCAAATACGCTATTCAGATATACCCAAACAAGCCTTGGGCGTAAGAAAACCCCTTCGGCCCATTTGCGTTCTTTCTTATACGTATTCCAGTAAGCAACGCCTCCTTCTGGGGACCAATCGGGAAATCCCTCGCCACTCCTAAGAAATAACTCCGAAAACATAGTGACTTCCGGATGGCTACCCAACATGTCCGCAACCCACGTCGAGCCTGACCGCTGAGCTGAAACAATCATAAACTTTTTCACAGTACCCTCTCGCGTTTCCAGTATGTTGAGAAGAACCTATCATCAACAATAACAAAGCATACGGGCCCCTACTTCTATTACCCTCCCCTACTGCTAATTGTTAGTGCCCTTCGACGGGACGGCCCTAGACTGCATTACTTAATGATCTTTATCTATCGTCTCGTACGTAACGCTCTATGGCGAACCAGTCAAGGCAATTCGTGGTTGGCCAACTTTTGCGTTTAACGCACGAAGTAAAAGTGCATTAAAAGCATCCCTTTCTATACGGCATCCAGCACACGAATCAGAAAGTATCGAGCCTCTAATAACGTTAGAGGCCCCCTTCGCAACGCTAAACCGCTCAGTTTCTTCCTAGAGTCGATCCTGTAAAAACGCAGTCAAGGTCCTCGAATGCATCCGCCTCTCAAAGTGCGAGAAAGCGACCTCCTGACCACTTCGACCTACAACACGAGCTTGATTAGGGTTACTAAGTACTTCCATCATCTTCACCGCTATGCTTTCACCGCTCCGCGCTTCCGCGAAGTACGCATCATAGGGATCTCTCAAGTAAGCACCGATATCCCCTATCGGAGTTAATATAACGGGAGTACCTGATGCCAGATACTCTACTAGCTTGTTTGGAAAGCCGTACTGTGCAAACTTGCTATCCACCCTACAAGCGAGCAGACCTTGCGCGTTTTGGTATGCCCAGGCGAGCTCTTCCCTTGTCAGCATCCCCGTAAAAACTATCGCATTCGATACATCATACTCCTTGGCCATGCCTATTATTGTAAGCTGCTCCGCGTCCTTTATCCCGCCAGTAAGCACCAAACTGACGTCCTCGTGGGTCTCCCTAAGCTTGGATAATGCTTCAAGCAGGTAACTCAAACCCTCTTTCTCATTGAGGGATCCAGAACTTAAAAAATATCTACTGTTTTCAAGTGGCGGCACTTTATCTGAACTTTCTATTGAAAATTGGGAAGTCTCTACTAGAGCAGGAATGATAATAACATCCTCTTTTTTGACTCCTTTTCTTACGTAAAAATCTCTTATTGGCCGAGATATTGCTATCACCCCTCTACTTAACAACGGAATTAAAGTTTCTGTTACTTGATTGCCGAGTTTCAGTATAGTGCTGACATTTACATGCTGGTCCACCATGGAACTCCGGATCTCACAAACCTCTGAAAATAGAGGAATTCTTAGGATGCCTCCATATAAGATAATCGGCCAAACCTTAACGAAGTTCGGTGTAAACAATAGAATGGCGTCAATAGACTGGCGCTTTCTGAGGCGCCAAAGAAAACGCACTGAACCAAACCATCCTTTCAAAACCTCTATGATCCGAGCGCTTCGCTGAATCGGCCGCTTATTCCTACCAGTCGCGAAGAAAAATGTAATTCCATCTACGCTCTGATCATCAGAACTTAATGTTTCATCTCGACCTTTTGTAGACGGGTGTATAAGGCAGATATAACATCCAACATTCTCCTCAACAAGGCATCTTCCAAGCATGCGGAGCCTATACGCAGTTGCAGTACCATCGGGAAAATCTGAAGTAGCGAAGATAGCAACGTTCACTCTTTTCCCTCGCACAGAAACTTTATTTCGCCATAGCCCATCATATCCCGGGTAATGCACTTTACCTAAGTGGCAAATATATCCCACCCTTACGCCTTGCCTTAATTTTTTCTAGAACAATTTCTATATCTAACAAACTATCTAGTGCCCCAAATGCGATCCTGGTTATATCCGACGCCATTTGCTTGTGGTTGGAATCGAGTTCCTTTAGTTCGCTAACCAGAGCCGCTTTATCATGGCCAATATATGCCAATCGTTCTTCTCCAATCCATTCTAAATAGCGCTTTGCCCAACTTTTCCGAACAGGGGAGGCCAACGTCTTCTTCCACTCCTCAACGGAGTTCACTGATACTTCAGTATACTTACTGACCCCACGCTGATCGCCCATGCGTCCCTTTAGTGATGAATTGTTAAAATGAATACCATCTTCCACATCGTCACTTAGCGATAGATAGTCTAGAATTCGCCTCATCTCTTGTTCTGGAAAAGCAACAAAGTCTTCGTACCGTACTTGAAGCACTTGCTCCTCATTATTTTTGGCCGTGTTAACAAGATTCACCAGCCCGGTATATAGGTCCACCCGCGCTCGATGCACTCTCCAGTTCCCGTCATAACTGTGAAGTCTTGAAGCCAAACATGCCAAAGGATTACGCCACAGAAATATAAACTTCCCACCTGGAAATAAATCAATTATCTCTTGGCATATAAGATGGTAGCGAGGCGTCTTATCCAGAAAATACATTTTCTCTGAACCGCCAGCCTTTTCATAAAGTTCTTTAGCAAAGACCGCAATACTTTCCATGTAGTCTCTTTTGCCGCCGGGCAATTGTTGGTAAAAGTCCTCTATTGCCGAATATAACGTCCTATGACTATATTCTGCGTAGACGCCCTCTTTCTTTAGCGAGTAGATCAAAGGCAGCAAGAACCATGGTTCTGAAACTGTGGCAATTTCGCTACGTCCAGCTAGAGAGCGTTGTAATAGCGTGGAACCTGAGCGCGGCAAAGAAAAAATATATACTGGTTCCATCTTATAAAGCGCGCGTTAACATAATTTGCCGACCTTTCTTTAATTTCGCCAATCGGGAAAACAATTTATTCCTTGCCGCTACCTAGTTGGTCTAGGCAGCATTCGACGACCGTATACGAAGTAAACCATAGAAACCCCCATCATGACCCAAAGGGCCTGTGAATTTTTCGCGACGTAAAACTGAGTTGCCTGTAGAATGCAGATAATTAATACAACGATCATAATTGCTTCTTTAGACTTTTCAAGAATGGCAAAACGGTGTGCCACTTTGGCGCCCAGCAACAATAGAAATAGCAAACAGATCGGGGCGCCCACTCCGCCGAGCGCCCAAATTGACAGCCACATATTATGAAGGCCGTCTAGGATTTCACCATATCGCTGATATTCGGCAACTCCAACGCCGAAGATAGGTGAGTCTTTAATCAAGGCTTGCGCGACGGTGTATGAATCGACACGCGATTGAACAGTGCGAGCGGCGCCGGATCCTCCCAATGTCGCGATTAATTCATAGATTGCTTCAGAAAAATAGTATATACCGCCAACGCCAAATAAGGCGACTGATAGTAAAATTATCCCTGAGAGGGCTCTTTTGTGAGAATCTTGCCGATATAAGCTTCGCAAAATCAAATAACAGGCTATTGCTATCAATGATGTAAGCAAAACATTTCGGGACTGGGAGCCTAGCCAGCCAATTATTAATGAAATACTCAGAATTCCCCGAGTGAGGAATGCCTTTCCGGCGGGCAGCAGGCGTGGCACTTGTCCAAATAGTATGACGACTAACGCGTACCCGTAAAGTAACGCGAGGTCTCCATATGACCCATACAGGCCTATAGCCTTGGGAAGTTCGTCAATACCTAGGCGCGATTCTTCAAATCTTACGTTGGCAAACTCGATAAACCCCAATGAAGCAGCTAGAGCAGACGCGCCTCCAATTAGTGCCTGAAACACAATCGTTCCGTTGGCAATCTGTAACCTAACGTGGTCAGTGACGTAGAAAATAGGAATTAGGAAGTATGTTAGAATTTTTATTTCGTCAATTAATCGCGCCGCTGCGGTCTCCTCACTTCCCATTGGCCTAAGATGCATTAATGACAAATACGCCAGCATAAGGAAAATAGGAATAGAAAAACGAATTAAATATGCTCGAAAGGGTTCTTGAAGGAATAAATGACGAGTTAGCCATACTATTATTAGAAAAGGCGTCAACATATTATCTAACGATAGGTCGCCGACTAAGCTGAAGGTACGAAACGGTAAAGACAGCAGCCATATAAAAAAAAGCCAATCCAAGAAACCAATTGCTTGGTACTTATTAGCGCTAAGAGATTCGGTGCGTGTCATTTCCTTACTTACCTAGAGTTTTTCTAGATCTAATTTAATTCACGATTATTTTTACTTTATGCAATACGACAACGGGCCAACCACCCTTTAGGATAATCGCCGTATTGTTGCGCTAAAGACTCTAATTCTGCTTGATAATCAGCGCAGAGGGCTTTTCTAAGCGCCGCAGGCATAGTTTGTGGCTTTGAAGCATTGATGACTCTTCGAGCTTCTTTTGGCCATTGATACCGCTCTTTTCCGTCTTTTACCTCTAAAAAATTTAGTACTTTTTCGAGAAAGCTGGCCGGATCCGTTATCATCTCATCAAAAAATCCGACAAAGACTTGATTTCGTGTATAGCATCCGCTCCACCGAGCGATTATTTCAGAATAGCGTCCCCGAGCAATAACTTTATGCTCGCGACACCGGCGAATCAGTTCTTCCACATTTGAGGAGTTCTGCCGTCGGCCCCTAGTCCATTCGTATCTTACTTGGGACCAGGCTCGTTCGACTGGATCGCGAAGAATATAAATTATCTTCGCATTTGGAAGAAGGGCGTTTACTCTCTTGACATCGTGATCGTCAAGAAGTGAGTACCCGGGAGATATTTCGCCACATACCTTACCTTGACCTATTGAAAAGAGAGAGCGGTACCATTCATCGTCGAAAGGTCCCGAGAAATAGTTTATTGTCCATTTCGCCTCCGCAAGCTTTCGTTTGCTTAATTTTCCTATTAGTTCTTTTAAAAAAAGTCGTCGATACTCACGGTTATTTTTTTGAACTCCGAATGCTCGGGTTAACACGGAATCGGAGGCTAAGTGACTAGAAGTCGGATATTTCGTGCTTCTGTCAAAATAATGTATTTCTTTACGGGGCGGCAACCAAATTTGCGGATGGGAATTTAGCTGTTTCCATAACCAGGTGGTTCCTGCTTTAGGCGCACCGATCCCTAGGAAGTTTACAATTTCAACGTCTCGTTTGGTTGAACTCATTATATGGCTCTCGTTTGGTTGCACTAAATGGCCTTTAGACCTAGGTATCTTCTTAAGTTGAACGACTAAGAACTCGATTACATGCTTGGCCAACAAATGAAGGACTAACAGTCGCGTGTGTCCAGAGGCCTGTCTTTCGGCGGGTAACTAACCAGTTCAGAAGATTCTGCAAGGCACGGCCCACGGCTACACCACTTGCTATCCCAACTAGCCCGCCATATTGGGCGCCTAGAACGGTTAGAGAGACGGAGATCAGGCTTGCGGCAATGGTTACTTGCATCAGCGCTTTTTGGTGCCCAGTAAGGGCGAGCACCATCCCGCATGAACCAGTAGCGACGTTTGCCATTAGGCCTAGGCTTAGAATAGTAAGCACTGTCGCGGCTTCTCTATAGTGAGTACCGTAAACCACTTCTAGAATAGTCGCGCCGGCCAAGATGAATGCTATGAGCACTATCATTGCGGGCACGCCGGCTAGCGTAGCGGTTCCCCGCAGCGCATTCTGTAGGCGTGCTTTTTTGTCCGTCACATAGAGTTGCGCAATGAAGGGCTGGACTGACATATTCATCAATAGCAACGGAAGCGACACCAGCGCGACCAACTTCCAGGCTGCTCCGTACAGCGCTACATCTTCGGCGACAAGATACGCTCCAGCAATCCATAGGCTGAAGTTCGTCATCGCTTGATTTGCGATATTGGTTACGAAGAGTGGGCTCGAAATTGCCACTACTTCCTTGGTTCCAACATCCCCCTCCCCTTCAAACACATGGACCCTTCTTAGAAACAACAGCATCCCGAACAATAGACTCACCCCCGCCATCACCAAGGACAGCAGGACGGCCTGAGCAAAGTCCACCTTCAGGCCATTGAACCAGAAAACAGCGAGGACTGACGCCAACAACGCGCTGGCCAGGATGCCGTCCAGGAAAACGGCCAGGCGGATATCGTGGAGCCCCCGGAAGGTCTCGGCCACGGGGGTTTGGAAGGCTAAAACAGCAATCCACAGGGCGGTGAGGCCGGTGACGCTGGCCAGAACCGGGATGGAGAAGACATCCTCGGCCAGCCATGTGCCGAAACCCAGGTAGTACCCGCCGCCTACGATGAGGGCGCCCAGGGTGACGATGACGTAGACGATACGCAGGGTGGCCCGCGCCCTGCCCGGTTGGCCGGTCGCCATGGATTCCGCCACCAGGCGCACTACGGTCTGCTTGAGGCCGAAGCGGGCAACGATGGCCGCGAACATGACAACGCTGGTGATGAGGAAGTAGGCCCCCATTTCATCGGTGGGAAGCATGCGCGCCAGGAAGGCGTTGATGGCGAGGCCGCTGGTGACGCCGATGATTTTCGCGCCGAAGGCCCAGGCGGCGCCGGACAACAGGCGCTGGGCCAGGTTGCGGCGGGGCTTTTGGGGCGTTTCCGGGGGGGGCGCCATGGTGGCTTTTTGGGCGTCCGTGGTCATGGGGATGGGCCCTCACCCCGGCCCTCTCCCAGAGGGAGAGGGAGTAAGAATAGTGCCTCTCCCAGGGGGAGGGGGAGTAAGTGGGAAGGGCCCTCACCCCGGCCCTCTCCCAGGGGGAGAGGGAGTTTAGCGAGAGAGGACGGGAGGAGGCCTCCGTTCGGCGATGGGGCGTGGCTCATGCCGGGTTGGCTCCGCCGCCGTATTGTTGGGCGTAATAGCGCTGGTAGGTCTCGTTGCGCACGGCCTCGCACCAGGGGCGGTGGGTCAGGTACCAGTCCACGGTCTTGTCGATGCCCCCGGCGAAGCCGTGGGCGGGTTCCCAGGCCAGCTCGGTGGCCGTCCTGGTGGCATCGATGGCGTAGCGGCGGTCGTGGCCGGGGCGGTCCTTGACGAAGGTGATGAGGTCCTCCCGGGGGCGGTCGGCGGGTACCTTGTCGTCCAGCAGGCGGCACACGGTGCGCACGATGTCGATGTTGTGGATCTCGTTGTTGCCGCCGATGTTGTAGGTCTCCCCTACCCCACCCCGGTGCAACGCGGCGTCGATGCCGCTGCAATGGTCCTCCACGTACAGCCAGTCGCGGATGTTCTTGCCATCCCCGTATACCGGCAGGGGTTTGCCCTCCAAAGCGTTCAAGATGACCAGGGGGATAAGCTTTTCCGGGAACTGGTAGGGGCCGTAGTTGTTGGAGCAGTTGGTGGTGACCACCGGCAGGCCGTAGGTGTGGTGGTAGGCGCGTACCAGGTGGTCGGAGGCCGCCTTGGAGGCGGAGTACGGGCTGTTGGGGGCGTAGGGCGTGCGTTCGGTGAAGGGCGGATCGTCGGGCCCCAGGCTGCCGTAGACCTCGTCGGTGGAGACATGGAGGAAACGGCAGTTGGGGTCTTCCGCCCACAGGGTGCGGGCCACGTCCAGCAGGGTGAAGGTGCCGTGGACGTTGGTGCGGATGAACTCCTCGGGCCCGGTTATGGAACGGTCGACGTGGGACTCGGCGGTCTTTTCCTTGAGGCGCTCGTAGAGGTCGTCGGGGAAGTTCTTGATGTTCAGTATAGCCATGGGACGCCGGTTCCTCCGCAGTTCCTCCATTATCGCCGGGGTATATTAACGGATCATGAATTGTTGTGGGGTTTTGTGAGGGGGTTGGCAGGGGGGGAGGCAATTTTGAATTGAGGGGGCTCTGGCAGGGGCTTGGGGGGGGCAGGCGCGGGGGTTGGCCGGTTGGGACGGTGGGGGTTGCCCGGGCGGCCGGCAGGTCCGCTGCGCTTGACCTGCCCTACGGGGCTACAGGAGGCCGGTGAGGTCGATGGTCGCGTCCGGGATGCCGAAAACGGACGTGCGGCCGTTGTCCCGGCCTATATGCCCGGCCAGGGCCGGATGCTGCGGAATTCTTCTCTCAGGCAGCGTGTTCGGACCTTACAGATAGAACATCTGATTCCGACAGCGACCGTACATCATTCGTCGTCAGTGTCACTAACGCATGGGTCTTACCGGTCCCCATAACGAACTCGACTTCGATTCCGTCCGGCTCATAAGCTTCCACTACTGCGCCAAGATCACCGCTCTTGAGATGATGCTCGGCGATATCTCGTTTCAATACGACGGTATCCAGCACCTTGATGGTCATTTTCGTTCCCCCGGGTATGCGGTTATAAATCGAGGAAAATCCTCCCCCCTTAGGACGATCCAGGCCGTTACCAAGTACACTGACTTTCCATTTGGCCCCGTTAACCTACCCCGAATTTCATACTTCTGCCCATACTTGGTCGATTCCTGAGGGTTGGCTTCCTTTGACAAAAAGCCCTTCAAGTCAGCTGACAAACGGCTCCATTCGCTTTGTCGGTAACCAAGGCCACGGAATATTGCCGCCTTGAATCTTCCCAGGGGGTGGGTATCCGACAGCAGATAATCACGGACTTTTTCTTCGACGATGACAGCCAGTTCTGTATTGGGCAGCATCACAACCTTATCCATTGGTCAGGTTATTCCCGGCCCGCCATAATTGGCGCTTGTGCTGCGCCCGGCTAGCTTCGGGATAGCCTGCCCTATTGTGTCGGTTGATGGCAATTTTTGGCCACCATCTGACGACGCCTGGCTCGAATCGAGGCCACTTACGCCGCCTTCATTCATGCCCCGGCCGACTTCCAGCCCCAACTCTGGACTGCGGGCAATCCTGCGCGCAAGCGTACAGGTCGCCACTAGATTCCGGGCGTTGCTTTAGAAGCGCTGGCCGTTCTGGGTTCAGCGCCGCGTCAGGTGCAGAACGCATGGGAAGCAAGCGCGGGGGGTCTCGGCCACGGGGGTTTGGAAGGCTAAGACAGCAATCCACAGGGCAGTAAGGCCGGTGACGCTGGCCAGGACCGGGATGGAGAAGACATCCTCGGCCAGCCAAGTGCCAAAACCCAGGTAGTAGCCGCCTCCGACGATGAGGGCGCCCAGGGTGACGATGACGTAGACGATACGCAGGGTAGCCCGGGCCCTGCCCGGTTGGCCGGTAGCCATGGATTCCGCCACCAGGCGCACTACGGTCTGTTTGAGGCCGAATCGGGCGACGATGGCTGCGAACATGACGACGCTGGTGATGAGGAAATAGGCCCCCATTTCTTCGGGCGGGAGCATGCGCGCCAGGAAGGCGTTGATGGCGAGGCCGCTGGTGACGCCGATGATCTTGGCGGCGAAGACCCAGGCGGCGCCGGAAAGCAGGCGCTGGGCGAGGTTGCGGCGGGGCTTTTGGGGCGTTTCCGGGGGGGCCGCCATGGTGGCTTGTTGGGCGTCCGTGGTCATGGGGGAGGGCCCTCACCCCGGCCCTCTCCCAGGGGGAGAGGGGGTTTAGCGAGAGAGGGCGGGAGGAGGCGTCCCTTCGGCGCTGGGGCTTGGATCATGCCGGGTTGCCTCCGCCGCCGTATTGTTGGGCGTAATAGCGCTGGTAGGTCTCGTTGCGCACGGCCTCGCACCAGGGGCGGTGGGCCAAATACCAGTCCACGGTCTTGTCGATGCCTCCGGTAAAGCCGTGGGCGGGTTCCCAGGCCAGCTCGGTGGCCGTCTTGGTGGCGTCGATGGCGTAGCGGCGGTCGTGGCCGGGGCGGTCCTTGACGAAGGTAATCAGTTCCTCCCGGGGGCGGTCGGCGGGCACCTTGTCGTCCAGCAGGCGGCATACGGTGCGCACGATGTCGATGTTGTGGATCTCGTTGTTGCCACCAATATTGTAGGTCTCCCCTACCCGGCCCCGGTGCAGCGCGGCGTCGATGCCGCTGCAATGGTCCTCCACGTACAGCCAGTCGCGGATGTTCTTGCCGTCCCCGTATACCGGCAGGGGTTTGCCCTCCAGGGCGTTGAGGATGACGAGGGGGATGAGCTTTTCCGGGAACTGGTAGGGGCCGTAGTTGTTGGAGCAGTTGGTGGTGACCACCGGCAGGCCGTAGGTGTGGTGGTAGGCGCGCACCAGGTGGTCCGAAGCCGCCTTGGAGGCGGAGTACGGGCTGTTGGGGGCGTAGGGCGTGCGTTCGGTGAAGGGCGGATCGTCGGGCCCCAGGCTGCCGTAGACCTCGTCGGTGGAGACATGCAGGAAACGGCAGTTGGGGTCTTCCGCCCACAGGGTACGGGCCACGTCCAGCAGGGTGAAGGTGCCGTGGACGTTGGTGCGGATGAACTCCTCGGGCCCGGTTATGGAACGGTCGACGTGGGACTCGGCGGCGAAGTTGACCACGGTATCGATGCTCTCCTCCGCCATGACCTGCGCCACCAGGGCGCGGTCGCAGATGTCGCCCTTGACGAAGCGGTAATGGGGATGGTCTTCCACCTGGGTCAGGTTCGCCAGGTTGCCGGCGTAGGTGAGCAGGTCCAGGTTGACCACGCGGTCCTCGGGGTGGTGGGCCAGCCAGTAGTGGACGAAGTTGGAGCCGATGAAGCCGGCGCCGCCGGTGATGAGGATGTTCCTAGGCATGATTCCCCTCACCCTGGCCCTCTCCCGGGGGGAGAGGGGAAGTTTGGTGATGGCCCTCTCCCGGGGGGAGAGGGGATGTTTGCTGATAGCCCCTTCCTTGCGGGAGAGGGGAAGTTTGCTGATAGTCCTGTCCCCGAGGAATAGAAGCTTCCTGTTCGATCAGCTCTCTCAGCATTGCCCGCAGGCTGTCGCGCCAGTGGGGGATGGGTTCCCCATACAGCGGCCGGATCTTCTGTTTGCTGAGGACCGAGTAGGCGGGGCGGGTGGCCGGGGTGGGGTAATCCACCGTGGGGATGGGCAGGAGTTCCCGGAGGGCCAGCTCCATGCCCAATGGGCGGGCCTCTTCCACGATGGCCTGGGCGAAGTCGTACCAGGAGGCCACGCCCTCGTTGGTGAAATGGTAGGTGCCCGTGGCCTCGGCGCGCATCAGGGCGAGGACGGCGCGGGCGATGTCGGCGGTCCAGGAGGGGGTGCCCACCTGGTCGTCCACCACCTTGAGCTGCTCGCGCTCGGCGGCCAGGCGCAGGATGGTGCGGGCGAAGTTCCGGCCGTGGGCGGCATAGACCCACGCGGTGCGCAGGATGACGGCCTCGGGGAGGTGGCGCCGCACTTGTTGCTCGCCCTCCCATTTGCTGCGCCCGTAGGCACCGAGGGGGTTGGCGGGCTCGTCTTCGGTATAGGGGCGGCTCTGGGTGCCGTCGAATATGAAGTCCGTGGAGATGTGGACCAGCCGGCCGCCGCCGGCGGCCACGCCCCGGGCCACTTCGCCAGCGCTGTCGCGGTTGATGCGCAGGGCCAGGTCGGGCTCTTCCTCGGCCTTGTCGACGGCGGTGTAGGCGGCGCAATTGACCACCCAATGGGCCGCCGTGGCGCGGATGGCGTCCGCCACGCCCTGGGGGACGGCGAAGTCGATGTCGGCGGTGTGCAGGGGCAGCACGTCGTGGCCCTCGGCGCGCAACAGGCGGACGAGATCGGTGCCGAGCTGGCCGCCGGCGCCGGTGACGGCCACCTTCACGGCGTGGCCTCGTAGGCGGGCAGGACGTCCACCATGTCGCGGAGCCGGCGGTTGGCGCGGTCCTTGTCGGAGATGCGGAAGTCGGCCGCGCCGCCGGGGGCCGGCCACTGGATGCCGATGTCGGGGTCGTTCCAGATGATGCCGTGCTCGCTCTCGGGGGCGTAGAAGTCGGTGCACTTGTAAAGGAAGTCCGCGGTCTCCGAGAGCACGCAGAAGCCGTGGGCGAAGCCCGGCGGTACGTACAGTTGGTGGAAGTTCTCTTCGGTGAGTTCGGCGCCTGCCCAGTGGCCGAAGGTGGGCGAGCCGCGGCGGATATCGACCGCCACGTCGAACACCGCGCCCGTCACCACCCGCACCAGCTTGCCCTGGGGGTGGTCCAGTTGGTAATGGAGGCCGCGCAGGACACCGCGGGTCGAGCGGGAGTGGTTGTCCTGGACGAAGTCGGCGGGCAACCCCAACTCGGCGTATTTCTTCGCGTGCCAGGTCTCCTGGAAGTAGCCGCGGCTGTCCCCGAACACGTCCGGTTCGATGAGGAGCACCTCGGGGATGGCCAGGGGTGCGGCTTTCATGAAGGGTGTCCGTCCTCGGCCCCGCCATCCTCGGCCCTTCCATCCTCGGCCAATATGTCTTTGAGGTAGTGGCCGTACTGGTTCTTGGTGAGGGGGTCCGCGAGGGCCGCCAGCTGTTCGGCGCCGATGTACCCCATGCGGTAGGCGATCTCCTCGATGCAGGCCACCTTGAGGCCCTGGCGCTCCTCGATGGTCTCGATGAAGGCGCCGGCCTGGAGCAGGGATTCGTGGGTGCCGGTATCGAGCCACGCAATGCCGCGCCCGAGCTTCTCCACGTGCAGGCGGCCCTGCCCGAGGTAGTGGGCGTTGAGGTCGGTTATCTCCAGCTCGCCGCGGGGGGAAGGCTCGAGGCCGGCGGCGATGTCCACGACGTCGTTGTCGTAGAAGTACAGGCCGGTAACCGCGTAGTTGCTGCGGGGTTTGGCGGGTTTTTCCTCGATGGCGATGGCGCGGCCTGCGGTGTCGAAATCCACCACGCCGTAGCGTTCGGGGTCGCGCACGCGGTAGGCGAACACGGTGGCGCCGGTCTCCTGGGCCACGGCGCTGGCCAGGGAGTCGGTCAGGCCGTGGCCGTAGAAGATGTTATCCCCCAGGATCAGGCTAGCCCGATCATGGCCGATGAAGCCCCGCCCGATGGTGAAGGCCTGGGCCAGGCCTTCGGGGCGGGGCTGCTCGGCGTAGGTGATGTTGAGGCCCACCTGGCTGCCGTCCTGGAGCAGGCGCTGGAAGCCCGGCAGGTCCTCCGGCGTCGAGATGATGAGGATGTCCCGAATGCCGGCGAGCATCAGCACCGACAGGGGGTAGTAGACCATGGGCTTGTCGTACACGGGCAGGAGCTGCTTGCTCATGGCCCGGGTGAGGGGATAGAGCCGCGTACCGGAGCCGCCCGCGAGGATGATGCCCTTGATGGTGTTGGTCATAATGCCAGGCCAATCAACGGGTTTGCGGCGGCTCGGAGGTTTCGTTACGGAGCATGGCTTCCAGCATGACGATGACCTCCTGGGACACCGAGCGCCGCTCGCCGGCGGCCTTTTCCTTGAGGCGCTCGTAGAGGTCGTCGGGGAAGTTCTTGATGTTCAGTATGGCCATGGGATGCCGGTTCCTCCGCGTTTCCTCCATTATCGCGGGGGTATATTAACGGATCATGAATTGCTGTGGGTTTTTGTGAGGGGGTTGGCAGGTGGAGAGGCAATTTTTAATTTTGAATTTTGAATTGGGTGCGCTTTGACAGGGGGCGTGGGGGAACGGGCGCGGCGGTTGCGCCGCTGCGGCTGCAGGATGAAGAAGGGGTGGATGCCTTGGCGAGCATTCAGACAGTGCTGGCCAGATACTCCTCCGGCGTCAAGGCCGCTACGGGGGAGGCGGCAAAGTCCTTTACGTTGCGCGTGACTATGGCCGCACAGCCACTGGCCTCGGCGACGGCCGCGACCACTGCGTCCTCGAAATCCTGCCACCCCAAACCCCGCGCCCGCACCAGCTCCACCTGCCCCACCCCGAGGATAGTGAAATAACGAAGCAGCCAATCCACAGCCCCATCGGCGGTCGGCCCGTCCTGGTAGCGCCGGACCAGATAGTGCGCGGTGGTCAGTCCATGGGCCGCGAGGCCACCTTCCACCCGCCGCCGGACGACTTCCTCCAGGACGGCCGCGGACGCTCGATAATGGGGCTCGCGCTGCTGGATAACATCCAACAGCACATTGAGGTCCACGAGGATCAACGGCCGTGCTTCTCCGAAATGTGGCGCCGATACTCGGATTCTGCGTCTACATCGGCTGGTACCAGGCCTGTAATGGCTTCCAGCTCAAGACCGGGGGTGTGCTGCTCCAGGGCGCGCATCCGGCGCAAGTAGCGGTCGATGAACTCCGTCACGCTGAGCCCGTGGGCACGGGAATAAGCCTTTGCAAACTCCAAATCTTTCCTGGGCAAACGGATGGTTAGCTTGGCATTCTCTGATTCCACAGGTTTACTCCAAACGATACGGGGGGCTACAGGAGGCCGGTGAGGTCGATGGTGGCGTCCGGGATGCCGGGCAGGGGCACGGCGGCGAGGTCGTCGGGGCCCAGGCGGTCGAGGCGGGTGTAGGCGCCCTCCTCCGGCCTCCGGTGGATCTCCAGGACACCGGCCGGCAGGTCCACCAGCCAGGCCTCGGGGATGCCGTGGCGGGCGTACAGGGGGAGCTTGGTGTGGCGGTCGAAGGCGACGCTGGTGTCGGCCACTTCCACCACGAGCAAAACATCCTCCGGCCGGGGGTGAGCGCGGGCATAGAAGTCCTCCCGCGGGCGCAGGAGCGCCAGGTCGGGCTGGGGCTCCGAGAGGTCGCCGAGGACGACAGGATCCTGTACGGACAAGACACCCTTATCTGCGACAACGCGGGAAATAGCCGCGTTCAACCGCTTCAGCGCCCCGGCATGGGTCGAACCGATAGGTGCCATATCGATAATCGCTCCTTCGATCAGTTCCGTACGCGCCCCGGGGGCAAACACCCCGGCCTCGCCCATGCGGTGGTAGTCCGCCACCGTCAGGCGGTGCAGGCGCTCGAGGGTCTCGGCGGTTGCTGACACGGGCGGGTTCCTTTGCTCTCCTTGGGGTGATGAGTGTAGCACTCGCCCCATCTCATGGCGTAGGGGACAAGCACAGTGGTTCCGCCCCGGCCGCCACGCCTGCCGGCGTTGGTGAAGGTGCGGCGACGCGCACGCGGCACCACCTCGGAATCGCTGCCGGGCGGGATCGGGGGCGGCGCCGATCCGGGCGCATCTTCAGTCGCCCTACGGGCTCCTTGCGATGCGCCCGGATCGGAAGAAACATTCTCTGCGTGCATGGGCACCTTCGACTGCTGGTTGATCTTCATACCTACCTCTTTACTCACTGATCTCTCGGGGGTAGGTGTCGCAACTCATATTGGCACGGGGGGCAGCCCGCCTTCTTATGGTTTGGCAGTAGCTGTGTTGCCTCGGACAGGGTCTGCAGATTTCGCAAGGCGGCATCGTAGAGAATTTCGTCCTGCGTCAGGTCGCCCCGCGCCTGAATGCGCCGGATCCTGGCGATGGCGTCCAGGATATGCAGCGCGTACGGCCGCCATGGTTTGGTCACAGCTCTACCGCCTCCTCCAGCACCCGCTGTCGAATATGAGGGTTGAGTTCGTGTTCGGGTACCAGCTCCACGTGGCGATGGAGCAGGTCCGCAAGCCCTTCGGTTAGGGGTAGACGTTGCCCAAACAGGTCATACCCGCGAGGCAGCTCCACGAGGAAATCCACATCACTGTCTGAGCGCTCCTCGCCCCGGGCAACAGAACCGAACACTCGAATGCGGCGGGCCCCATAACGCCCGCCCAGCTCGGCGATCTGGTCACGTCTCGCTCGCAGTTCATCCAGCAGCATAATGGTGCTCCTGCCTGTTTTTACGCCCAATCCACTGAAGTTTACGCTTTCCGATCATCTACCGCGAAGCAAATAGCCGGGAGGGGGGAAGGCAATTTTGAATTGGGGGCCCTTTGGCAGGGGCTTGGGGGAGCAGGCGCGGGGGTTCCGCGGTTGGGGCGGTGGGGCGTTGCCTCGGCGGCCGGCAGGTCCGCTGCGCTTGACCTGCCCTACGGGGCTACAGGAGGCCGGTGAGGTCGATGGTCGCAGTTGGCATGACGGGTTGGGGGGTGCGGGGGCGGGGCCGGCAGCCGCTTACGAAACAGCAACTCGCCGTAGTCCCTGTCAAAAGTGAGCACGATTCGCTCCTCCACTTGGGAGCGGCGAAGCACGGCGTCATTCCGGCGAAGGCCGGACCAATGCGAAGCGTTAAACGCCTGCAGGGCCGCCCGAAGGGCGAGCGCAGCGAGTAATCCAGGGCTGGCGCACCCTCCCAAACCAGTGGCACCGCTCCGACCGCCACGTCCGCCGCCCTGGATACCGGGGCAAGCCCGGCATGACAGTGGGGGAGGTGTCGGACTGAACTCCGATCTACAAGCCCGACCTGCAAGGGATGGGCTGCCCCACCGTGAGCCAGGCTTGATACTGGATGTGCTGGATAAATCTGCACTGTGCTTTTATCAGCGCTATGGGATTTTTGAACCCTCTACTGATAATCCCATGCGCCTTTTTGTTCCCATGCGCCTTTTTGATCCCGTGACAGTGTTGCGGCAGATCTAGCCGAAATCAAAGAATCAAAGAATCAAAGAGGTTTGGTGGGTCCGATTTTACGCTTTCGTTATGCGACTTTATTAGATAGCTGTAGTAGCTTGGCTTGTGTTGATTCCAATATAGAGTCCCTCAAGAATTTACTAGCTCCAAGTATTTCTATTCCTATAAGCTCACCTTCACCATTTAACTCTGCAGTAATGTTTGGACTTACTTCAACGCTCGCAGCTTCCTTCTCATCTGATATTGCCAAATGCAAAATATCTTCCTTTTGAAAGCAGGTCATTTTAGAGTCATTCATTTTCATATCTCCCACTCTTTACTCTGTAGTTAATTTGCTGTCGACTTGTAGCATGTACTGTAAAAGGAGCGATATTGTTCTCATCATCAATCTCATGCGGGATAATAACCATAATGCCAGCATCCTTTCCGACAACAACTAATCTGTTTGTGGCAGTATCGTAATATCTCTCCGTACTATACCTGAGTACTTCTTCTATATTTGATAGATCAAACCCTCTAAGTTTTACCCGATATTCGAAATAGTCTGTCCATATGATGCGCTTCATCGATATAAATTTCTCTCAAGCCACTGGGCTTGCCCAGGCTCTGCTCGGCCAGCCATTCGCCCAGGCGGTGCAGGCGCTCGAGGGTCTCGGCGGTTGCGGACATGGGCGGCTTCCTTTGCTTTCCTTGGGGTGAAGAGTGTAGCACTCACCCCATCTCATGGCGCCGGGGACAGGCGCAGCGGTTCCGTCCCGGCCGCCACGCCCGCCGCCCTGGATGCCGGGGCAAGCCCGGCATGACGGGCTGGGAGGGGCAATTTTGAATTGGGGGCGCTTTTGCGGGGGCTTGGGGGGGCAGGCGCGGGGGTTCGGCGGTTGGGACGGTGGGGGGTTGCCCCGACGGCCGGCAGGTCCGCTGCGCTTGACCTGCCCTACGGGACTACAGGAGGCCGGTGAGGTTGCTGGTCGCACTGGGCATGACGGGTTGGGGAGTGCCGGGGCGGGGCCGTCGGTGCGGGGGTGGTGAGTGGCCCATCCGCGAGGGACTTGAAATGGTACCGCGGTACGGTACCATTATTTGATGAAGCGAAAACACCAGCGAACGCTTGAACTGCTCTATCGGCGCCCACCCAGCGCAAACGTGAAGTGGCAGGACATTGAGGGGCTGCTGGTCGAGTTGGGTGCCGAGCTGACCGAGCGGGAAGGTTCCCGGATTGGTGTGAGACTGTTCGGTGAGCGGCGGGTATTTCATCGGCCCCATCCTTCTCCGAATACTGACAAGGGTGCAGTGGCGGCGATTCGCGAATGGTTGAGCGAAAATGGGGTGAGGCCATGATGAATTTAATGGAGATCGACGGTGTAAAGGCAGTGATTCTGTACGACCCGGAGATCGAGATGTTCCGGGGCGAGTTTATCGGCCTGAATGGTAGTGCCGATTTCTACGCCCGCGACATCCAGGGGTTGAAGCGGGAAGGCGCGACCTCGCTGAAGGTGTTCCTTGAAATGTGCGAGGAGGACGGCGTCGAACCCCGGAAGCAGTATTCGGGCCGATTCAACGTGCGAATTCCACCGGAATTACATGAACGCGCAACAGCCGCTGCCGCAGCGGCGGGCGTCAGCTTGAATGCACTGGTGGAGGCGGCATTGAAAGACGAGTTGGCCGACTAACGTCCTCGCTACGGACGACGGCATCTCTATCCATCGCCTGCGCAGCTACACGCTTCAATGCCTGGCGCCGCTCTGCAGCGGGTAGATGGCTTCGGATGTTGCCCCTCAGCCGGTGTGGCGCAGTTCCTCGCGCACCACTCTGCGCAGGGTGTCCTCCAGGGGCTCGCGCGCCTCTGTCATGTACTCCCTGAGGGTCTGGTTGATCAGGGTCTGGTAGTTTCCTCCACCTACGGCCTCCACCTGGGCCTTGAACCACTCGAGCACGTCCTGATCCAGGCGGATGGTGATCCGCGTCTTCCCCGGCGGCGCTGCCACCACGGGGCCCCGTTTGCCGTTGGTGAAGTCGTACTCTTTCCTCATCTCTCGATTTGCCGTGGCCTTGGCCGAATCCCACTCGTAGTCCATTGACCGTGAGTGTATGCACGAATATGCACGGCGTCAAAAAAGTCACCGAGGGGGCTGTGGTTGGATAGCGCGTGGGGGGAGGGGCAATTTTGAATTTTGAATTTTGAATTGGGGGCGCTCTGGCAGGGGCTTGGGGCAGCAGGCGCGGGGGGTTCGGCGGTTGGGACGGTGGGGGGTTGCCCCGACGGCCGGCAGGTGCGCTGCGCTTGACCTGCCTTACGTGGCTACAGGAGGCCGGTGAGGTCGATGGTCGTGTCCGGGATGCCGGGCAGGGGCACGGCGGCGAGGTCGTCGGGGCCCAGGCAGTCGAGGCGGGTGTAGCCCCCCGCCTCCGGCCTCCGGTGGATCTCCAGGACGCCGGCCGGCAGGTCCACCAGCCAGGCCTCGGGGAGGCGAGAGCGGGCATAGAGGGGCAGCTTGGTGTGGCGGTCGAAGGCGACGGTGGTGTCGGCCACTTCCACCACGAGCACGACGTCCTCCGGCCGGGGGTGAGCGCGGGCATAGAAGTCCTCCCGCGGGCGCAGCAACGCCAGGTCGGGCTGGGGCTCCGAGAGGTCACCGAGGACTACGGGGCTTTGTACGGCGATGATCCCAATGCGCCCTTCCACGCGAGAGAACGCGGTGTTGAGGCGTATAACAGCACCAGCATGGGGACTTCCAATGGGTGTCATGTCGACAATCGCTCCTTCGATCAGTTCCGTACGCGCCCCGGGGGCAAACAGCCCGGCCTCGCCCATGCGGTGGTAGTCCGCCACCGTCAGGCGGTGCAGGCGCTCGAGGGTCTCTGCGGTTGCGGACATGGGCGGCTTCCTTTGCTTTCCTTGGGGTGATGAGTGTAGCACTCGCCCCATCTCGTGGCGTAGAGGACAAGCGCAGTGGTTCCGCCCCGGCCGCCACGCCCGCCGCCCTGGATGCCGGGGCAAGCCCGGCATGACGGGTTGGGGGAGTGTCGGGGTGGGGCCGGCATGACGAGGGTGTCGGGCTGAAGCCCGACCTACAGGTCCGACCCACAGGTCGGACCTACAAAACATCACCGGCGCCTCTTCCCAGGGCTCGATTGTAGGTCGGGATTCATCCCGACATTCAGTCTCGACGCCCTCACCCACGCCGGGCCGGAACCGGCCGCTGGCTGTCGGGCTGAAGCCCGACCTACAGGTCCGACTTACAAGGGATGGGCTCTTCGGCGGCCTTTTCCTTGAGGCGTTCGTCTTCGAACTCGCACACGACACGATAAGCCCCGATGCGGTACCGCCACAGGCCGGCCAAGTCCCGCGTCAGTTGCTTGCCGAATCGTCGAGGATCTTCGGTGCCTGCAATACGCTCCCGGAGATAACGCAGGATGGTCCGTTGCACCTGGCGGTCCAGGCCGCGCAGTTCCTTGACTGCGGCGTCGTCCCACTCAATCCTCCATGCCAAGGTCGCGCTCCAACTCTTCCTGAGTCCAGCGCCGGCCCGGGTTCTCCAGGCGATAGCGGACGTAGAGGGGCGGCTGGGGCTGTGGAGTGTCGGCGTCTACAGGAGGCCGGTGAGGTCGATGGTCGTGTCCGGGATGCCGGGCAGGGGCACGGCGGCGAGATCCTCGGGGCCCAGGCGGTCGAGGCGGGTGTAGGCGCCCTCCTCCGGCTCCCGGTGGATCTCCAGGACGCCGGCGGGCAGGTCCACCAGCCAGGCCTCGGGGATGCCGTGGTGGGCGTACAGGGGGAGTTTGGTGTGGCGGCCGAAATCCACGCTGGTGTCGCTCACTTCTACCAGCAGGATCACGTCAGTCGCGCCGGGATGACGGGTCTTGTAGTAGTCCGCACTCGGCTTGAGCACCGCTATGTCCGGCTGAGGCTCGGAGAGACTCTCCAGGATGAGGGGCGCCTGGTCGGAAATGATCAGGTTGTCCTGCAAGACCCGGTGCAGCACTGTTGTCAGGTGTCGGACGGTCCCTGCGTGGCGGCTTCCAATGGGCGTCATGTCGACAATCGCTCCTTCGATCAGTTCCGTACGGGCTCCGGGGGCAAACAGCCCGGCCTCGCCCATGCGGTGGTAGTCCGCCACCGTCAGGCGGTGCAGGCGCTCGAGGGTCTCTGCGGTTGCGGACATGGGCGGCTTCCTTTGCTTTCCTTGGGGTGATGAGTGTAGCACTCGCCCCATCTCGTGGCGTAGAGGACAAGCGCAGTGGTTCCGCCCCGGCCGCCACGCCCGCCGCCCTGGATGCCGGGGCAAGCCCGGCATGACGGAGAGAGGTGGATGCCGGGGCAAGCCCGGGATGACGGGCGACTGGCCCGCTGCCATATGGTCTTCTACACTGTATGAGTTATGGTCTAACATACCATCGTGCGCGCAAGGAAGCTCTTTTACTACAAGACCACGCAAGGCCGAATTCTGGTCGAAATGGTTATCTGGGCATTGCCACAAGCGGACATGCATCGACCGCACGGCCTGAAGTACCGGCTTTACTGTGGCAGCGGTGACGAGTGTCTGGTCCGTTACGACAATGAACGCGGTAAGGGTGACCATCGCCACTATGGTGACAGGGAGGAGGCCTATCATTTCCAGTCCCTGGAACGGCTGGTTACGGATTTTAGCCAGGATTGCACACGACTGGCCGGATGGAGGTGGGACATATGAGCCGGATCGAGTTCGAGGTACTCAAGCCCCAGGCCGCATTGGACACTTTTGCCGATACATGGCGCCGCAGCCAGGCCGGAGAGGATATCCCTCCCCGCATCGTCTTCGGCAGCCTGCATGAATTGTTTTCCGCCATTACGGAAAAACGCCTGGAGTTGGTGCGTTTCGTGGCTCAACAACCGGGGCTGAATACGCATATGCTGGCGGGAAAACTGGGGCGGGATTACAAGAATGTGCATACCGACGTGGCCCGGCTGATGGAACTGCAACTCCTGGAGAAGGATCCCCGGGGCCAACTTTCGGCACCGTTCGATGAGTTGGTCATTCACGCCACTGTGCGGGATGCGGCCTGATTGCTGGGGTGGGGGTGGCAGGACGGGTGGGGATAAGTCGGTGAGAGAGAGGAGAATTGCGAGTTTGGGGGTAGAAATGGCGATGCTCCATCGCGCCTCTTACAAGGGGCGCTGCATGACCCGCTCCTGATCCGCCGTCGTGAAGGAGCCGACGAGCTTGATCCCGCTTGCGATCAAGCGCTGGAAATGTTCGAAGGCTTCCCTTGGATGCGCCGGTAGGAAGCGCAGATACACGACTCCGGCTGGAGCCGGCAGCCGCTTACGAAAGAGCAACTCGCCGTAGTCCCTGTCAAAAGTGAGCACGATTCGCTCCTCCACTTGGGCGCGGCGAAGCACGGCCTCGTCACTTAGGCCCGGTGCCTCCTCGGTAATGGAGAGGATGTCATATCCCGCTTCCCGCAGGGCGGATACGCTGGCAATCGGGATGTTTTCATTGGCGAGCAGCTTCAATGCCCGGCGCCGCTCTGCAGCGGGTAGATGGCTTCCTCGCGCATGCACTCTGCCGAAAAGGCAAAAACCGCTCGAAGAGACAGCCGGGACAACTGCGGGTAGTTCTCCAGGATTTCGCTCTCCGACCATCCTTCCGCGAGAAGACCGAGCAGGAAATCGACGGACAGACGCGTCCCCTTGATGACGGGTTTGCCCGCCAGTACTGCCGCGTCGGAGTCGATGTGGTTTTGCCAGTTCATATATCTCTTCCCCCAAGCGCCGACCCTCGGCGCACAAGGCTGGGCCATGCTATCACGTCATCCCTTTGGCTGGGGTTTGGGGGGCAGGCGCGGCAGGCCGGATTCACTGGAGGTCCTATCAGCGGCAGCGGTGTGTTGCTTGTACGCGCGGCCGAAAGCTTAGAATGCCTTGGGTAGCCCGGCCTGCTTGAGTACGGCGTTTGCTGTGTGGCGCGACTTGATGGTTCCTTCCACCACGACCCTCCGGTTGGTGATTGGACTCTCCCAAAGGTCGTGATCGCCTTTCGCGCGGCGCACGAAACGGCACCCCGCCTCCTCCAGCATCTTCCGTAACGCCGGTACGAAATCGGCCATGCTCAGGGCAAGTGAAGAATTTCTTCCCTTCGAGAGACCAGCTGAAGCGGCACATCTTTCCCGCCGGCCATGCCAACGTCGACCCCGTTCTCCTCCAGGAGCTCGGGAACCATCACCCGCAGTTTTGCCATTAGGCTTTCAAGGGTTTCCGCCTCTGTTGCCAGGCCGGGCACATCCTCGCTCGTGGCCACCCACACTCCAGCCTCGGGGTCCCATTCTGCTTCGACGGCCAAAGCCGCCGGGTTTGGTCGAATGCTCATCCAGACATTATTGCCCAGTGCCAACGGAAAGCAAGGGGGCGGCTGGACCAGAGGTCAGTGTTCGCAGGCAAGCCCGCTCCTGACGTTGGTGTCGAATACGGCGCGGATCGTCAGGGCCTCCGGGCCCAGGCGATGGCGGCATCCACATCTGCATCGGTGATCCCCATGGCCTCCAGCCGCTCCCGCACCATCTCGGCCCCCTCCGAGCGCACCGGGACGAGGACGATGCGCCCTTCTTCGGCCTGAACCTCGAAATAGGCGGCTTCCGGGAACCGGTCAGTTTGATTGTCGGGATAAATCCCGACCTACATTCGTGCCAAAGGAATGGGCGGTGAGGGGTGTTGATCGGGCTTCAGTCCGACAGCCTGCTCACTGCGACCGAAATATTTACCCACAGATTTTGCGGACGAGCCAGAAAAAAGGAATACAGAAATGTACAACACCACTGGCGCTGGGACCAAAGCCCGAGAAATCGGTATTATGTGCGTTCATAGTGAATACTTGGTGATATCGAGGGCTCCATGAAATACCCCAAGAATATCGATATCGCCGCTATCTTTGATTAGATATGCTATCCGATAGTGTCCATACAATAGTATTCGGATTCGGCGGGACGAGGATTGATAGCGGTATCCGATCTCGGGATGATCTATTAAAACTTGCGACCGCTCGTATATCCCGGCCACAACGTCCCCAGCGGCCCTGGGATTATCCTCGGCAATGTGCTCGAATATGTCTTCGAGCCATTTCTGCGCCTCAAGCGTCCAGTTTACTTCGGCCACGACCGGATACGCCGGCCCATTTCCTCATTCGAAATGGTGCGTCCTGCATCAGAATCCGCCAAACCCCGCTGAATCATTACATGAAAGGCGAGTTCCCTTACTAGCTCTTCGCTAGTGCTATCTTCCGGTTGTTGCTCCAGAAGGGTCTTCAATTCATCTTTGGCAGTATCCATCCTCTCGCTCCCGTGACTCTCTGTGTATTTTATGGCGGGCGGGAACTCCTTCCAAGCACATCAAATGGTCAGAAACCATTACTACAGGAGGCCGGTGAGGTCGATGGTCGTGTCCGGGATGCCGGGCAGGGGCACGGCGGCGAGGTCCCTGGGGCTCAGGCGGTCGAGGCGGGTGTAGGCCCCCTCCTCCGGCTCCCGGTGGATCTCCAGGACGCCGGCCGGCAGGTCCACCAGCCAGGCCTCGGGGATGCCATGGCGGGCGTAGAGGGGCAGCTTGGTGTGGCGGTCGAAGGCGACGGTGGTGTCGGCCACTTCCACCAGGAGCACAACATCCTCCGGCCGGGGGTGAGCGCGGGCATAGAAGTCCTCCCGCGGACGCAGCAACGCCAAGTCGGGCTGGGGCTCAGTGTACTCCGCCAGAATCAGTGGCCCTTGGACTCTCACCACCGCACGCTGCCCTACTGCGAGGAGTACCTGCCTGGTCAACCGGTCGACGCAGGCGGCATGGCGGCTTCCTATGGGCGTCATGTCGATAATCGCTCCTTCGATCAGTTCCGTGCGCGCCCCCGGGGCAAACACCCCGGTCTCGCCCATGCGGTGGTAGTCCGCCACCGTCAGGCGGTGCAGGCGCTCGAGGGTCTCGGCGGTTGCTGACACGGGCGGGTTCCTTTTCTCTCCTTGGGGTGATGAGTGTAGCACTCGCCCCATCTCATGGCGTAGAGGACAAGCGCAGTGGTTCCGCCCCGGCCGCCACGCCCGCCGCCCTGGATGCCGGGGCAAGCCCGGCATGACGGGTTGGGGAGAGGCAATTTTGAATTTTTAATTTTGAATTCTGAATTGGGGGCCCTTTGGCAGGGGCTTGGGGGAGCAGGCGCGGGGGTTCCGCGGTTGGGGCGGTGGGGCATTGCTCCGGCGGCCGGCAGGTCCGCTGCGCTTGACCTGCCCTACGGGGCTACAGGAGGCCGGTGAGGTCGATGGTCGCGTCCGGGATGCCGGGCAGGGGAACGGCGGCGAGGTCCTCGGGGCCCAGGCGCTCGAGGCGGGTGTAGGTACCCTCCCCCGGCTCCCGGTGGACCTCCAGGACGCCGGCCGGCAGGTCCACCAGCCAGGCCTCGGCGATGCCATGGCGAGCATAGAGGGGGAGCTTGGTGTGGCGGTCGAAGGCGACGGTGGTGTCGGCCACTTCCACCAGGAGCACGACGTCCTCCGGCCGGGGGTGGCGGCTCCGATAAAAATCATCGCGAGAATGCAGTAGCACCAGGTCCGGCTCCGGCTCGGACCAGTTCCCCAGGTGAAGCGGATTCTGCACCGCGACGATCAGACTTCTCCCCACGGCCAATGCAAGTGCCTGATTCAGCTGTGTCACCACACCCGCGTGGTTAGGGCCGATAGGGGTCATATCGACGATCGCTCCTTCGATGAGTTCCATACGCGCCCCGGGGGCGAACAGCCCAGCCTCGCCCATACGGCGGTAGTCCGCCACCGTCAGGCGGTGCAGGCGCGCGAGGGTCTCGGCGGTTGCGGACATGGGCGGCTTCCTTTGCTCTCCTTGGGGTGATGAGTGTAGCACTCGCCCCATCTCATGGCATGGAGGACAAGCGCAGTGGTTCCGATATTGGGCCGGTGGGGCGTCGGCTCAGCGGCCGGCAGGTCCGCTGCGCTTGACCTGCCCTACGCCAGGTGAACGTGGTCGGACCCGCAGAATAACGTTGTTCGGCCCCTCTTGAATGCCAGGGCCGATACAACGACGTTGGTGTCGAATACAGCGCGGATCGTCAGGGCCTCCGGGCCCAGGCGATGGCGGCATCCACATCTGCATCGGTGATCCCCATGGCCTCCAGCCGCTCCCGCACCATCTCGGCCCCCTCCGAGCGCACCGGGACGAGGACGATGCGCCCTTCTTCGGCCTGAACCTCGAAATAGGCGGCTTCCGGGAACCGGTCAGTTTGATTGTCGGGATAAATCCCGACCTACATTCGTGCCAAAGGGAGCAGGCTCGAGTTATCCCCTCACCCTGGCCCTCTCCCCGAGGAGAGGGGAAGAAGCGGAGTAGCTGCCGGTGTAGAAATCCTGCCGCGGATGCAGGAGTGCCAGGTCGGGCGGGGCTGCTGTTATAAGCCGGATAGAGAACGTAGCTAACGACGTGGTTCGGCCGGGGGATATTGACCTCCAGCGGAAGAATACCCGCGCATGCGCTGTGCGCACCCTACGCGGCGGGTTAGGTGTTTTCGTGCAGCCGGCCCTCCAGATATTTATGTAGAATACTGGCAATCAGCGTTTGGTACGGAATACCTTCGGCCAGTGCCTTTTTCTGCAGACCGCGAAGATCCCTGGAAGAAAGCCGGATGTTGATCCGCGCATCCTTCCTGAACATTGCTTTCGCATACTCCTGATGCTGCTTTTGCGTTTCTGCGGCCTTTTTCGAACGCTTCAGCTCACCCTTTTCGAAGGCTTCCTGGATCTCGCGTTCCTCGGTATTGAGTTTGCTCATTTGCTTCCACCCAAATAGCTCTTGGTTGCCTTTCGGCTGGGAATGATGGTCTTCAGGAAAACCTCATCTTCCGTCTCGACGAAAGGGACGAGGTAAATGTACCCCTCTATGTCGATCACATGTATCTGCTGGCCGGGATAACGTTCCTGGTTGGGATGGTCCACCGTATCGAGGATGTCATCGGCCATGATATGAAACACCACATCCTCGAACGAGATGCCTCTCTCGGCCTTGAGATGGGCGTTTTTCTCCGCATTCCAGGCAATCGACTTCATGCGTAAAAAAAATAGCACAATGCATGCCTTATGTCTTCATCTGGCAATCTGGTTCCCGGCCTTCGCCGGGATGACGGAAAGAAAGCCATCAATCGATGGCCGGGATAAGCGCAAGCGGTTCCGAGTAGACCCGGCCGCGGAAGCCGGAATTTACGCTGTACGGATCTCGTATTATTTACAGCTTGCTCGATGAGCGGATGATCAAGGGCTTCAGGTGTAAGGACACACAGAAGCTGTTTGAGGGCCACCGCGTGCGGCGGTTCGACGGAATCCGTGCCCAGGCAGAGCGCCGTCTCAACCGACTGGACCAGGCGACCTGTCTGGCTGATCTGTCGGCGCTCCCCAGCAACCGGCTGGAGCATCTGCGCGGCAACCGTAAGGGACAATGGAGCATCCGGATCAATGAGCAGTAGCGGATCTGTTTTGTCTGGAGCAACGACGGCCCGGACGCGGTGGAAATCGTCGACTACCACTAAGACAAAGGTTGAAGCATGACCAATCGGATGCGCCCCATTCATCCGGGCGAACAACTGAAGGAAGAGCTGGATGAGCTTGGCCTGAGTGCCACGGCTTTCGCCGGGGCATTAGGCGTGCCAGCAAACCGGATTACTGAAATCCTGCGCCACAAACGCGGTATCACTGCCGATACTGCGCTACGGCTGGCGCGTTATTTCGGCACCAGCGCCGATTACTGGATGAACCTGCAGAAGGCCTACGAGAAGCCCGACCTACATCCGTGCCACAGGAACAGACGGGGGTGATGTTGTTGTAGGTCGGGCTTCAGCCCGACATCCTGGCTTCGCCTAGGGTCCCCCTGCGGCCTCGGTACGCGACCAGCTGTCCCGCAGGGTGACGGTACGGTTGAACACCGGCACCCCGCCCTCTCCGGTGTCCGCATCCAGGCAGAAGTACCCTTCCCGCTCGAACTGGAAGCGCGCGCCCGGGGTCGCCGCCGCGAGGCTCGGCTCCACCCGACAGCCCGCCAGCACCACCAGGGATTCCGGGTTCAGATCGGCGATGAAGTCCTTGTCCTCCCGCCCCGCGCCCGGCACCGGTGTCGTGAACAGGCGATCGTAGAGCCGCACCTCGGCGGCCAGGCTCTGGTGCGCCGGCACCCAGTGGATGACGCCGCGCACCTTGCGGCCCACCGGGTCGGCCCCCAGGGTGTCGGGATCGTAGCTGCAATGCAGTTCCGTCACCTCGCCGCTGCCCGGGTCCTTGACGACCCCGTCGCAACGGATGACATAGGCATTACGCAGCCTCACCTCGCCCCCCGTCACCAGGCGCTTGAACTTCTTATTGGCCTCCTCGCGGAAGTCCTCGCGGTCGATGTAGATCTCCCGGGCCAGGGTGAGTTCGCGGGTGCCCATGGCCGCGTCCTTGGGGTGGCGGGACGCAGCGATAAGCTCGGTGGTGTCCGCGGGGTAGTTGTCGATGACCACCTTCAGGGGTCGCAACACCGCCATGGCCCGTGGCGCCGCGGCGTCCAGGTCCTCGCGCACACAGTTCTCCAGCACCCCCATCTCCACCATGGCATCGGCCTTGGTGACCCCCACCCGGCGGCAGAAATCCTTGATGGCCGCCGGCGGCACGCCGCGCCGGCGCAGGCCGGCGATGGTGGGCATGCGGGGGTCGTCCCAGCCCGCCACGTGGCCCTGCTCCACCAGCTGGGTAAGCCGGCGCTTGCTCATCACCGTGTACTTGAGATTGAGGCGTGCGAACTCGATCTGGCGGGGCCGGCTGGGCACCGAGACGTGCGCCACCACCCAGTCGTAGAGGGGCCGGTGGTCCTCGAACTCCAGGGTGCACAGGGAGTGGGTGATGCCCTCGAGGGCGTCGGACACGGGGTGGGTGAAGTCGTACATGGGATACAGGCACCACTCGGCCCCGGTCTGGTGGTGCACCACGCCGTGGCGGATGCGGTACAGCACAGGGTCACGCATGTTCATGTTGGGCGCCGCCATGTCGATCTTCGCCCGCAGCACCCGGGAGCCATCGGGGAACTCCCCCGCCCGCATGCGCCTGAAGAGATCCAGGTTCTCCGCCACGGGACGTTCCCGATAGGGGCTCGGGCGGCCGGGCTCGGTGAGGGTGCCGCGGTAGGCGCGCATGGCCTCGGCATCCAGCTCGCACACGAAGGCAAGACCCTTCTCGATGAGTTCCACCGCGAAGCCGTAGAGCTGCTCGAAGTAGTCCGAGGCGAAGTAGAGCCGGTCCGCCCAGTCGTAGCCCAGCCAGCGCACGTCCTCCTGGATGGCGGCCACGAACTCCGGATTCTCCTTGTGGGGGTTGGTATCGTCGAAACGCAGGTTGCAGGTGCCCCGGTAGTCCGCCGCCACGCCGAAGTTCAGCCAGATGGACTTGGCATGGCCGATATGCAGGTAGCCGTTGGGCTCCGGCGGAAAGCGCGTCCTGATGGCCTGATGCCGGCCGGCGGCCAGGTCGGCCTCGATGATGTCGCGGATGAAGTTTGTGGGACGGGTGGGCTCAGTATTCATGGGCATTGTGATTCATGCGCTAACGGCGATTGATCTCTCACAGGGGCACGGTCGTTCACCTACTGGTTCTCCTGGCGCCGGCGAATGTACTCGATGGCACGGTCCACCCGGGCCAGGGTGCGTTCGCGGCCCACCAGGTAGAGGGTCACGTCGATGCCGGGGGAGGCCGCCCGCCCCGTCACCGCCACCCGCAGGGGCTGGGCCACCTTGCCCATCTTGAGACCGAGTTCTTCGCTGATGCCGGCCACGGCGTCATGGAGGGCGACGGCGCTCCAGGGGGCCAGTTCCGCCAGCGCGCCGCGCATGCGCTCCAGGGCCTCCAGGGCCACGGGGCGCAGGTGTTTTTTGGCCGAGGTCTCGTCGTAGTCATCGAAGTCCTGGTAGATGAAGGCGCTGATCTCCGCCATCTCCGCCAGGGTGCGGGCCCTTTCCTGCTGCGCCTTTACCACCTCCACCAAATCGGGACCCGCGGCCGGATCTATACCCAAACGCCCCATGTGGGGGCTCAGCAAATGGGCCACGCGGGCCGGGTCGCTCTCCTTGATATAATGCTGATTGAGCCACATCAGCTTCTCGTGGTCGAAGCGGGAAGCCGACTTGTTCACCGCGTCGATATCGAACAGGGCGATCATCTCATCCAGGGAGAAGATCTCCTGGTCGCCGTGGGACCAGCCGAGGCGTACCAGGTAATTGAGCAGGGCCTCCGGCAGATAGCCCATGTCCCGGTACTGCACCACACTCACGGCACCGTGGCGCTTGGACAAGCGCGAGCCGTCGTCCCCCAGGATCATGGGCACGTGGGCATAGCGCGGCGGGGTGCGCCCGAGGGCCTGGAGAATGTGCATCTGGCGCGGGGTGTTGTTGAGGTGGTCGTCGCCGCGGATGACGTGGGTGATCTCCATGTCCATGTCGTCCACCACCACCGTGAGATTGTAGGTGGGCGAGCCGTCGGTGCGGCGGATGATGAGGTCATCCAGCTCACCGTTGGGGAAGGCCACCCGGCCCTGCACCAGGTCGTCGACGACGATGCTGCCGTCCCGTGGCGTCCGGAAGCGGACCACATGGGGCGCGTCCGCCGCCACCTCCCGCTCCCGGCAGTGACCGTCGTAGCGGGGCTTTTCCTTGCGCGCCATCTGCTCCTCGCGCAGGGCGTCGATGCGCTCCCGGCTGCAGTCACAACGGTAGGCGAGCCCGCGCGCCATCAGGTCCTCGATGACCGCCTCGTAGCGATCGAAACGGGCCGTCTGGTAGAAGGGCCCTTCGTCGTATTCCAGCCCCAGCCAGGTCATGCCTTCGAGGATGGCGTTCACCGACTCCGGGGTGGAGCGCTCGAGATCCGTGTCCTCGATGCGCAGCACGAACTGGCCGCCGTGCTTGCGGGCGTAGAGCCAGCAGAACAGGGCCGTGCGCGCGCCGCCCACGTGGAGATAGCCGGTAGGACTGGGGGCGAAGCGGGTTCTGACGGTGGTCATGGGATCATCCGGAGCCAATATTGGTGTCGGCGGATTCTATCAGCATGGGAAAGGGTTCACCTATGGGCACCCACCGTTTCCCTTCCCTGGGATCCTGCCCCGGAGTTGTCTAAGGTTGTTGTCAAAGGTTTAAGGGCGACACCGAAAGTGTTCAGCACCACTCGCGCGCTCCACCCCCGGACCACCACCGTGACTTCCATCAGGCCCGCATGATCATCCTCGTCGTCAATTCCGGCAGTTCATCCCTCAAATACCGGCTCTACGACATGGCCCATGAGAGGGAGCTGGATCACGGCACGGTGGAGCACCTGGACCCCACGGGTGAAGCGGGCTCGCAGCGGGAGCAGGCCCTGCGCCGGGTGTTCGAGGCCACGGCGGCTCGGCACCCCATCGCGGCCGTGGGCCACCGGGTGGTCCATGGCGGCGGGGAGTTCCGCAAGCCGGTGCGGGTGGACGACACCGTGCTCGAACGGCTGCGGCGCCTCGATGAGCTGGCGCCACTCCATAACCCGGCCTGCCGGCTGGGTATCGAGACGGCCCTCGCGGTGACACCGGGAGTACCCCAGGTGGCGGTCTTCGACACCGGCTACTTCGCTTCCCTGCCGGAAAAGGCCTGGCGCTATGCCCTGCCCAGGGAGTTGGCCGATACCCATGGAATCCGTCGCTACGGCTTTCACGGCATCTCCCATGAATACGTGGCCCAGGCCGCCGCGGGCCACCTGCGACGCCCCCTCGATGAATTGCGTCTCATCACCCTGCATCTGGGCAACGGCGCCAGCGCCAGTGCCATCGATCGGGGCCGCTGTGTCGATACTTCCATGGGCATGACCCCACTGGAAGGCCTGGTCATGGGCAGCCGTTCCGGTGACGTGGACCCCGCCATCGTCTGTCACCTGCAGCGTCGTACCGGCATGGACGCCGACAATGTGGAGGAACTGCTCAATCGCCAGTCGGGACTGTTGGGCCTGTGCGGCGAGGCGGACATGCGGGCCATCCGGCGGCGGGCCGAGGCCGGGGATGGGGATGCCCGCCTGGCCATCGACATCTTCTGTCATCGCCTGCGCAAGTATATCGGGGCCTATGGGGCGGTGCTGGGCGGTCTCGACGCCCTGGTATTCACCGGCGGCATGGGCGAGCACGACGCCGCCCTGCGCGGGGACGTATGCGGCAATCTCGGTTTCCTGGGTATCGCCCTGGACCCGGACCGCAACGCCGAAGGCAACGTCTGCATCAGCCCCGATGGGGCGGCGCCGGCAGTATTGGTGGTCCCCACCAACGAGGAACTGGCCATCGCCCGGGCCACCGCCCGCTGCCTGGGGGCCGCGCCTGCGGGAGGCCATGACGCCTGATGGTCACCGCGACGTCATGGGCCCATCATAAGCTCGTCATGATGGGCACCATGGGGCCGGAGCGCCCCCCGGCCCGCAAGAACCCCTTGCCGGCACACGGCATGAATCCCATGGAGGAGAGTCTTCGATGAACAGCCAAACCACCCCCCTGTCCGCCACGGAACTGAACGCCATGGACGCCTACTGGCGGGCCTGTAACTACCTCGCGGCCGGCATGATCTACCTGCGGGACAACCCGCTGTTGCGAGAGCCCCTGCAACCCGAGCACGTCAAGCAGCGTCTCCTCGGCCATTGGGGGGCGAGCCCGGGACTCGCCTTCATGTATGTCCATCTGAATCGCATCATCAAGACCCACGGCCAGGAGGCCATCTTCCTCGCCGGGCCCGGCCACGGCGCCCCCGGGGTGCTGGCACCCGTGTACCTGGAGGGAACCTACTCGGAGATCTACCCCAACAAGGGCGAGGACGAGGAAGGGCTGCGCAGCTTCTTCAAGCAGTTCTCCTTCCCCGGCGGCATCGGCAGTCATTGCACCCCCGAGACCCCAGGGTCCATCCACGAGGGCGGCGAACTCGGCTACTCCATCTCCCATGCCTTCGGCGCCGCCTTCGACAACCCGGAGCTGCTGGTGGCCGTGGCGGTGGGTGACGGCGAGGCCGAGACCGGCCCCCTGGCCACCTCCTGGCATTCCGGCAAGTTCCTAAACCCGGTCCGCGACGGTGCGGTGCTGCCCATTCTCCATCTCAACGGCTACAAGATAAACAACCCCACCCTGCTGTCACGCATCCCCGAGGAGGAACTGGCGAGCCTGCTGAAGGGCTACGGCTGGACGCCTCATTTCGTGACGGGCAGCGACCCCGAAACCATGCACCAGGCCATGGCGGCCACCCTGGACACCTGCCTGGAGGAAATCCGCGCCATCCAGCAGACGGCCCGCTCCGGCGGCCAGGCGCGGCGCGCCCACTGGCCCATGATCGTCCTGCGCACCCCCAAGGGGTGGACGGGCCCGGCGGAGGTGGACGGTCACAAGGTGGAGGGCTCCTGGCGCGCCCACCAGGTGCCCCTGGCCGGCATCCACGAGGACCCGGCGCATCTGGAGCAGCTGGAGGCCTGGCTCAGGGGTTACCGACCGCAGGAACTCTTCGACAGCACCGGCCGGCTGGTCCCGGAACTGCGGGAGTTGGCCCCCAAAGGCACCCAGCGCATGAGCGCCAGCCCCCACGCCAACGGCGGCCTGCTGCGTCGCCCCCTGCGCATGCCCGATTTCCGGGACTATGCACAGCCGGTGCCCCAACCGGCCAAGACCACTACCCCCAACACCCGCCCCCTGGGGGCCATGCTGCGGGACATCATGGCCCGCAACATGGACAACTTCCGGGTCTTCGGGCCGGACGAGAACACCTCCAACAAGCTGGACGCCATCTACGAAGTGAGCAAGAAGCTGTGGCTGGCCGATTACCTGCCCGAGGATGCCGACGGCGGCGAGCTATCGCCCGACGGCCGGGTCATGGAAATGCTGTCCGAGCACACCCTGGAGGGCTGGTACGAGGGCTACGTGCTGAGCGGGCGCCATGGCTTCTTCGCGACCTACGAGGCCTTCGTCCACGTCATCGACTCCATGTACAACCAGCATGCCAAGTGGCTGGCCATCTGCGAGGATATCCCCTGGCGGGCGCGCATCTCCTCCATCAACCTGCTCATCACCTCCACGGTGTGGCGCCAGGACCACAACGGCTTCACCCACCAGGACCCGGGCTTCCTCGACGTCGTGGTGAACAAGAACCCCGAGGTCACCCGCATCTATCTGCCCCCCGACGTCAACACCCTGCTGTCCACCGCCGACCACTGCCTGCGAAGCCGCGACGACATCAACGTCATCGTCTGCGACAAGCAGCCCCACCTCCAATACCTGGACATGGACGCGGCCATCAAGCACTGCACCAAGGGCCTCGGGATCTGGGACTGGGCCAGCAACGACCAGGGCAGCGAGCCCGACGTGGTGATGGTGGGCTGCGGCGATATCCCCACCAAGGAGGCCCTGGCCGCCACCGCCCTGCTGCGGGAGCACTTCCCGGACCTCAAGGTACGCTTCATCAACGTGGTGGACCTGTTCCGCATGACGCCGCCCAGCGAACACCCCCATGGCCTGCCCGATGCGGACTTCGACAGCCTGTTCACCCTCGACCGCCCCATCATCTTCAATTTCCACGGCTATCCGTGGCTGATCCACCGCCTCGCCTACCGGCGCACCAACCACAACAACCTGCATGTGCGCGGCTACAAGGAGAAAGGCAACATCAACACCCCGCTGGAACTGGCCATCGAGAACGAAATCGACCGCTTCAGCCTGGCCATGGACGTGATCCGCCGTGTCCCCAAGCTCCACGTGGCCGGCGCCCACGTGAAGGAACGCCTGCTCAATATGCAGATCGAATGCCGCCACTACGCCCACGAGCACGGCATCGACCTGCCCGAAGCCGACGCCTGGCGATGGCCCCTGTGAGGCCCGGCAAGTCCCCGAGGGAGAGCCCTGAATGGAGCCATCCCGGCCTTCTCCGGGGCATGCCAAGGTAAAGGAGTGATCGCCCCGCGGCGGACCACTCCGCCCGCAGCGACCGTCCCCGCGCGGCCGGCGGCCCTTTCCCGTTGACCAGACCCACGCCCCTACGTATTATTCCCCGCCTTGACGGGCGCGTAGCTCAGCGGGAGAGCACTGCCTTCACACGGCAGGGGTCGCTGGTTCAATCCCAGCCGCGCCCACCAAATAAAACAACGACTTAGACAGAACTACCGCCAACGCCGACTTTCCCGTGTAAGCGCCATGTAAGCAGCAGGGCAAGGCTCCAGGGAGTAGGCACAAAAAAAGCCCTACACGGTGACGTCTTCCCCGGTGTCACGACCGAGGCGGTGAAGCGGTCCTTTATGCGCGCAATCCGACGGGCCGGCATCGAAGACCTCCGCTTCTACGACCTGCGCCACGAGGCAACCACCACCCGCCTGTTCGAGAAGGGGCTGAACATCATGGAGGTCGCGAGCATCACCGGACATAAGGACCTGCGCATGCGGCGGCGGTATACGCACTTGAAGGCCGAGGACCTGGCGCGGAAGTTCGGCTGACCAGCCGATAGCCGGCGGTGGTCTCAGACCTTCACCGAGCCCGCGACCCGCTGAATCGCGTCTAGCACATCCGTCACTTCCCGATCGAGCTCGGCGGAATCCACATAATTCGCGAGCACATGGCAGTCGGTCTTTAGCATCAGGTTTGGCAGGCCAAGCTTCTTGAAAAACGACTCAAACAACGGATCGAGAAAGTCGTCCGTCACCTTGATATCGGCACTCCACGGAGACGGTTTGGCCAAGGTTTCCAGGGCCTTCTCCAAGTCGGTTAGCGTTTCGTCCATGACGCTTTCCCATTGACCCGCGAACAGAGGTCCGGCCGATTCCGTCTCTGCAGTTTTCTTCGCCCACCTCTTGAGCACATCCTTCGAACAAAGATAGTTTTCGATCTCGCGTCGCTCCCACATCCGCTGTTGGAGGTTTGGATCAGCGGGTAAGTCGCGATCGAGCCGGTCATAGATACCAATTCCAGCAAGATCGCCTTTCGCTTCACGCAGCCCGTAGAAGTGATCCCGTGCCTTTTGCGGCTGATTGGACACATAGTGCGCAAATGGCCGTTCAAGGCATTCCTGTGCCGGATGATCCAATGCCTTGGCAAATGCCCTCAGGATCGCGAGATCCGTCGATCCTTCAAGGTAAAGGACCCATCCAGATTCCTCGGCCTGGTAGTACTGGTCGTAACCGATCTCCTTAAGCGACTTGAGCACCTGAGAACCACGGTCGTCGATGCGATGCGGCTTGCCGACGAACGCGACGACCATATCGCGGTCGGCCGCTTCGTTCAGGATGACCTCCGAATGACTGGCGGCAACGATCTGGTTGCCGTACTCGCTGGCGGTTTCGGTGAGCAACTGGTAGATCTGGCGCTGACGCAGGATCTCCAGATGCGCATCAGGCTCATCCATCAGCAGCACCGACTTCGGGTTCACCATCATGTGGGCCAGCAACAGCAACGTCTGTTGGAGCCCGCGGCCGGATGACGAGATATCGAGCCGAATGCCCCGGTCTTTGTAGGCCAAGGTGATCTCGCCACGCTCGGCGATGTAACGCGGTTCCTCCAGTTCGACACCGAAAAAATGACAGACGCGTTCCGCCAACAACGCCCAGCGCTGCTTACCGTTCTCGCCTTCCAGGATCTGATGACAGAGGTTCCGCAGCACCTCGGCAGTGCGGCCCTCCCCCAGGCGGACGTTGATCGCGCCGACGTCCAGCCGGGTTTCGGTGGCCGTCAGGCCTGACATCGGCGGCAGGTACGCCACCCGGATGCCCTGCGCCTGATCGGGCACCGGCATCCGATCAGGGTGTTTGTCCTCGCTGAGCCGCAATGGACGGCAATAAAACGACTCGTCGTTCGCATAGTCAAATTCCAGGCCGCACTGCCACTCCTCCCCGCCGGAGACACCGCTGACGATAATGTCAATGCGGATGTTCTGTGTACCCTTGCCTTTGGTCGACTCGCGGACATGAAGATTGCGCCACAGCAGGTTGGCATCGGGCACCGGCACGGTGATGAGGTCGCGGCGGTTCACCGTGACGCCGGGCCGCTTGCCCGAGACGGTGCCGGTGCCGCGCTTTTCGATCCAGCGCTTCAGGCCGATGTCCCACAGCGCCAGGGCCTGGAGCGCCGAGGTCTTGCCCGAGTTGTTGGGGCCGATGAAGACCACGCGGTCGCCGAGCTCGAATGACACCTCCTCGAAGCCCTTGAAGTTGCGGATGGTGATGTGGGTCAGCATGGGCTATGGCTCGGGCTGAGAGAGGGTTTGTTCACGGAGGACTTCTGTCATTGGTCACAGATTAGCCGTAAAGGCTTGGTTTAGTACGGCCTGAAATGTCAAATCCGCCATGATCGATGCGACTTCCTGTTGTTTAGTCACCGATTGCACGCCGCCTAATAACCGCCGCCGTAGAGGTAGTCGCGGATCTGGTCGACCTTGCGCCGGGTGTCAGGGCCAAGAGGCATGGGTTATCGCTTCACTCAGGGTTCAGGGTGGTCTGCGGACTGCGCGGCCGCGCCGGCCTCGGGGAACACCGCGGCATTCATGTCCGCGATGACCCTGGCCAGGGCGTCCTCGCTGCCGAAGGTCTGGAGGGCACGCTGCAGGCCGCCGATGTTGGCGAAGGGCGGCACGACGAAGTGGTCCACGGTGAACTCCTCCAACTCGCCGGCGTTAGCCTTGAGGTATTCGCCGACGGTGCGCAGCAACCGCCGCTGCTCGGAGTCCAGATCGGGCCGCGCCCCGATCCAGGCCTCGAACCGGGCACCGATCAAGGCGGCGTGGCGGGCGTCGGGATCGAGAAAGACGAAGTTGCCGTTGTCATTCACCGTGACCCACTCGCGGGTGGTGGGGTCGATGTGGTCGTCGACGTCGAGGGTCAGCAGGGTGCGCGGCCGATGGGACCTCCGCGGCTTGTCCTCACGGACCCTCCCGCCCTCGGGCACGGTCTCGTCATCATCGTGGTAGTCGGTGACGCCGACGAAGTCGAACAGGGTGAACAGGCTCTTGCCGGGCACCTTGCGGGTGCCCCGGCCGCGCATCTGGCGGTAGAGGACCACGGAGCGGGTGAAGCGCGCCAGCACCAGGTTGACCACCTCGGGGGCGTCGAAGCCGGTATCGAGCATGTTCACCGACACCAGGATCTGCGGAAACTTCTCCTTCTTGAACCGCTTGATCTTGGTGGCACCATCCACCGTATCTTCCCTGCCGAAGCCGGACACGACGAAGTCGGCGTAACGCACCTCCGGCGAGGGCTTCTCGTGAGCAAAGGCCTCGTCGTGCAGCTGTTCTGCATAGGCGCGCCCTTGGGCGGCGGCCTCCTGCAGGTTGACCGCGGCGCGCTTGGCCTCGACCACCGCTGCGGCTCGCCCGTGGCGGTCGCAGAGGACGTAGTCGGCAACGGCCCCGTCCGGCAGCCGGTACTCGTAGCGGACACTATGCCCATCGCTCAGGTCCCAGCCGACATCCTCGAGCTGGGTGTCGATGACGACACGGGAGAACGCCTCGTTCGGTCCAGCGGGTGGGGTCACGGGCACGCCTCCTTGTCTGGCATCAATCGCTCTCCATCACCGGTGCGTCGAATGCTTCTGGCTCGTCCGGGATTTCCGTGAAGACCCGCATCAACGGGAAGTTGACGTAGTAGTTGTAGCGCCCGATCTTGTGCTTCTCGACAAAGCCCTCGTCGGTCAGACGGTCGAGGTACTTGGTCGCGGTCAGGCGCGACACCTGAAGGTCGTTTTGCAGCGCCTCGATCTTGGTGTACGGGTGCCGAAACAGGTTGTTCAGCAGGTCCTGGCTGTAGATCTTGGGCAGCTCGGCCCGGATGCGGTGCTTGTAGTCCATCATCAGGGCCTTGATACGGCCGATGATCCAGATGGTCTGCCGCGCGGTCAGTTCCACACCCTGCAGCATGTAGAGGATCCAAGGCTCCCAGTCGCCGGTATCACGGGTCTGCTGCAAGAACCGGTAGTACTCGGCCTTGGTGCGAATGACGTAGCGGCTGAGGTACAGCACGGGAATGTTGAGCAGGCCCTTGGCGACCAGGTAGAGAATATTGATGATCCGGCCAGTCCGCCCGTTGCCGTCGTAGAACGGATGGATGCTCTCGAACTGGTGATGGATCACCGCCATCTTCACCAGCGGGTCGGCATCGCTCAGGGCGTCGTCGTTGATGAACTGCTCCAGGTTCGTCATCAGGCGCACGAGTTCGGCGTGATCCTGTGGTGGCGTGTAAACGGTCGCGCCGGTCCGCTCGTTCTTCAGCGCCGTGCCGGGCATCTTGCGGATACCGGCGTCGTTCAGTACTAGCTCGTGGTGGATGTCGAGGATGCGGTTCGTGGTCAGCAGGCGGTCACGGGAAACCAGCGCAAAGCCTTTCTTGAGTGCTGTGGCGTAACGGCTCACCTCCTTCGCCGCAGGGTCGCGGATGTAGTCGGAAAAGAGGTCTGCCTTGTACAGGTCGTCCTGGGTGGTGATGATGTTCTCGATCTCGGAGCTGTCCTTCGCCTCCTGCAGCGCGAGGGTGTTGATCAGGATGTGCTCGTTCGGGATCGTCGAGGCCAGGCCCTTCAGTTCCGCAAGGTAGCGGTGCGCCGGCGCAAGCCGCTTGAGCACGGCCCGGGTCTCCAACTCGGATTTTGGCGGAAGTAGCGACAGGGTGACGGCTGGCACTTGGGCGGGGCACCTGTATAAGACTTGACGTTTTTCTATACACGAATGCCCTTCATGTCAAGAAAAACTGGTTTTTTATGCATGTGCGGGATGACATGTATAGAAATCGGGCCATTCCTAGAACAACGCGGCCACAGCCCTTGGCGGGGCCCAACCCCAGACCAAGCCCCCGCGTCACCATAATTGTCGCCTCGTTAGCTTTTTGACCTTACGGGAGCAAGCGGCGAGGCAATAGCCAGATATGGGCAAGCATGTGTTGAGATCGGCGGCACGATTTGTTGAAGATGAGAATTGTTGTCACATAGAATCGAGCATCTCATCCGAACTCCACACCCAAAGAGGCCCAACGTGCACCCACGCCGCGCCGGTGTCGCCCTGTATCTATTAATGTCGTCGTTCCCCATGGCCCCGGCCGCGAATACCGGCGCAGCGGAAGGGGAGGCGGCCCTGCTCTCGGACACCCGCCAGCTCACCTTCGAGGGCCGCCGCGCGGGAGAGGGCTACTTCAGCGCCGACGGCACCCAACTCATCTTCCAGTCGGAGCGGGAGCCCGACAATCCCTTCTACCAGATCTACCTCATGGACCTGGAGACCGGCGACGTGGAGCGGCTGTCGCCGGGCCACGGCAAGACCACCTGCGGCTGGATCCACCCCGATGCCGGCAAGGTGCTCTACGCCTCCACCCATCACGACCCCGACGCCCGGGCCAAGATGCGGGCCGAGCTGGACTTCCGCGCCTCCGGCAAGACCCGGCGCTACAGCTGGGACTACGACGAGAATTTCGACATCTATGAGCAGGACCTGGCCACCGGCACCCTCAGGAACCTGACCGACGCCCCTGGCTACGACGCCGAGGGCGCCTACTCGCCGGACGGCGAGCGCATCGTGTTCGCCTCCAACCGCGCCGCCTGGTCCGGCGAGATGACGGCCGCCGAGGCCGCGGTGTTCGAGCACGACAAGTCCTTCATGATGGACCTCTACCTGATGGACGCCGATGGCTCCAACCTGGGGCGCCTCACCGATGCCCCCGGCTACGACGGCGGCCCCTTCTTCGGCCCCGAGGGCCGGCGCATCACCTGGCGCCGCTTCTCTCCCGACGGCGCCACCGCCGAGATCTACACCATGGATCTGGCCAGCGGCGAGGAGCGCCAGGTGACCCGCATGGGCAAGCTGTCCTGGGCCCCCTACTTCCATCCCAGCGGCGACTACCTGATCTTCGCCTCCAACCGCGAGGGCTTCGCCAACTTCGAACTCTTCATGGTGGACGTCAAGGGCCGGCGCGAGCCGGTGCGGGTCACCTACACCGACGGCTTCGACGGCCTGCCGGTATTCTCACCCGACGGCACCCGACTGGCCTGGACCTCCAACCGCACCGCCGACGGCAACAGCCAGATCTTCCTGGCGCGCTGGGACGACGCCGCGGCCCGCCGCCTGCTGGGGCTGGACGATGAGGAGCCGGAGGAGGCACCGCCACCCGCGGACGTGGATCTGCCCGCGGACGTGGATCTGGAATCCACGGCGGATGCCATCCGCGCCGCGGACGCCCGCCTCCACGTGGAGCGCCTCACCGCCGAGGAGATGGCCGGGCGGCTCACCGGCAGCGCCGGCGAGCGCCGGGCCACCGCCTACGTGGCGGCGGTGTTCGAGCAACTGGGCCTGGAGCCCGCCGGGGATGACGGCGGCTGGTTCCAGTACTTCCCCTTCACCGCCGGGGCGAACCTCGGGGATGACAATGGGCTGCGCATCGAGGGCCTCCGCGGGACCGCCGCGCCGGTGCTCGACAGGGACTGGCGGCCCCTGGCCCTGTCCCGCCACGGCGAAGCCAGGCCGGCCGGGGTGGTGTTCGCCGGCTACGGCATCGTCGCCCCCGGCGTCGATGGCGTGCCCGATTACGATGCCTATGGCGACCTCGATGTCGACGGCAAGTGGGTGATGATGTTCCGTTTCCTGCCCGAGGAGGTGCCGGCCGCCTGGCGCCGCCACCTGCTGCACTACGCCGATCTCGCCTACAAGGCCGCAGTGGCCAAGCGTCGCGGGGCCCTGGGCATCATCGTGGTCACCGGTCCGCGAGCCGACGCCCGCGAGCGCTTGGTGGATCTGCGGGCCGATGCCGCCAGCGCCCCCACCTCCCTGGCGGGTGTGTCAGTCAGCGATGCCCTGGGCGCGGAGCTGGTGGCCACCGCCGGCCGCGAGCTGGCGGCGCTCCAGGAGACCCTGGACAGGGGCGAGGCGGTGACCGGCTTCGAGCTGCCAGGCGTCGAGGTGGCGGCGGTGCTGGACATCGTCCGCCAGCAGCGCCAGGGCCGCAACGTCATCGCCCGGCTGCCGGCCGGGGATGGGCCGGCGGGGCCACCCGTGATGATGGGCGCCCACGTGGACCATCTGGGCCGCGGCCAGGCCGAGGGCTCCCTGGCTCTGGAGGCGGAGCGCGGGGCCATCCATCCCGGGGCCGACGATAACGCCTCGGGGGTGGCGGCATTGCTGGAGAGCGCCCAGTACCTGGCCGCCATGGCTCGCGACGGCCGGCTCGAGGCGCGACGGGACATCCTGTTCGCGGCCTGGTCGGGCGAGGAACTGGGTACCCTGGGCTCCGGCCACTTCGTCCGCAAGCTTGCCGCCGGCGGCGATCTGCGGGGCAGGGTGAGCGCCTATCTCAACCTGGACATGGTGGGCCACCTGCGGGACAAGCTGTATCTCCAGGGCACCGGCTCCAGCCCCGCCTGGTCGCGGGAGATCGAGCGCCGCAATGTGCCCGTGGGGCTGGCTATCGGCACCAAGGCAGACCCTTACCTGCCCACCGACTCCACCCCCTTCTACCTCCAGGGGGTGCCGGTGTTGAACGCCTTCACCGGCGCCCACGAGGACTACTCCAGCCCCCGCGACACCGCGGACAAGCTCAACTACGAGGGCCTGCGGGATGTCGCCCGGCTGATGGCCGGCATCACCCGCTCCCTGGCCCGCAGCACCACGGAGCCCGACTACCTGGAGGTGGCACGGGACGGCGGCGGGCTGTCCCGCCGGCACCTGCGGGCCTACCTCGGCACCATCCCGGCCTACGGCCAGGACGAGGGGGTGGCGGGAGTCCGCCTCCAGGGCGCCGTCAAGGACGGCCCGGCGGAACGGGCCGGCGTCCAGGGCGGTGACGTGCTGGTGGGGCTGGCAGGGGTGGAGATCGAGACCATCCACGACTTCATGAACGCCCTGGCCGGCCTGAAGGCGGGGGAGTCCACCGCCATGACCGTGCTGCGGGACGGCGAACGGGTCAACCTCACCGTGGTTCCGGCCTCCCGGGAGTAGGGCCCCGATACGCGATTTGCCGGACTCGGCCGCGCAAAATCAGACCCCGACTCACGTGGCCTCGATCTGTCGACTCCACTCGGTACACAGCTTTCGAAAGGACCGGCTTCGATCGAAAGCGTCCTGCAGGTCCATTACTGCAGTGAATGCGGGCTGGTCGGTACTCTCGCCGTAGGCACCACCGACCATACGTGCCTTTACCCAACCCTTGGCGTCCCTCGGCGTCTCGGGATCGATCCCGTCCATCGGATCGCAACTGAAACCACGCTTCCCTTGGAGCGATTGGGCCGCGGCGATGAACCAGGCCTCGTATGTAGATGGCTGTAAAAACGCGCATATCTGGCGAAGGATTGATTGCGAGGGCAATCAGTCGCTGAGCCGGCAGGCGGTCGGCGGGAAGCACTCGACGACAATCGCACCCCACCGACGAATCGGCCAGGGGGCTGGCCTCCTACATCGTAAATCGTCCCCCGGTAGGAACCGAGCCCCCTCGGCGATTCCCTTTCGTGCCCACTGACCTTCGGCAGGATATTGATTTTCCTATCCCCCCCAGGTCCGACCACGATTCGCATGAAAACCTCGCTCGGAATGCCGGTCAGGCTTGCAGTAATTGCCGTTGCAACAATGTCTGCATTTCGCGGCGGCCATCGGCGATCACCATGACATAGACCTTTTCGTCCATGATCCGGTAGATGACACGATAGGGTTTGAAAAATATCTCCCGATACTCACGCAGGCCGACGGCCAGGAGTTCCTTTGGATAGACTCCCCGTTCCGGGTTTTCCGACAGGCTTGAAAAGACCTTCTCTATTTGATCGAGAACGTAATACGCTCTTCCCGGGGCATCGTGAGATTCAATATGGTCATACAAGTCTTCCAGATCCCGGCACGCGTCGTCGGTCAGAAAGACCCGAAAAGCCATCAGCGACTCTTGTTCCGATCTCGCAGTCGCTGAGTAACATCACGGGCCGGCTGAACTTTGCCTTCCTCTACCTGCCGCGTACCGAGCGCAAGAATCTTCAAAAGCGCCATGGTCTCCTGGGTTTGCTCATAGCTTTCGACGTCCTGCATCACGACCTTGGCTTCGCCGTTCTGGGTAATGACCAGGGGTTCGCCCTGCCCCGACAGATTGCGCACGATTTCTGCGGCATGGGCTTTTAAATAACTGATTGGTTTGATCTGATTCGAGAATTTCATAATTACCTCCTTGATGAGACCAAATATAGTCCACAAACAGGTCTCCATCCACGAAGCCCTTCCCAGCCGGCCACGGCCTATGGTCCGGAGCCCATTACCTCCTTCGCAGCACCCAGATCTCGAGCAGCGCCCATTCCTCGTCGGGGTAGTTCTCGCGTTCCAACGGCGAGAGCTTGCGGTGCCGCGTCGCGGTGCTGCCGACGAAGTCGAGCCGCTCGAGCAGCAGGCGCTTCGTGGCGTCGGCCTTCTCCAGGCCGAAGGGGTTGAGGAAGTTGACCATCACATAGCCTTCCCGCTGGGTACCCGCGAATGCATCCAGAAGGTTCTCTATGGCCGGGGTGTCGAGATAGACGAGTGCGGCCGTGGAGATGAGGATATCGGCCTGGCTCATGGTCTCGCGAACCCGTTCCTGCTGTTCCGGCGACGGCGCGTTGAGGTCGGCCACGATCACCTCGTCGAACAGGCCCCGGCCCTCGCCATAGGCCATGGCGTTGGCCGATATATCGATCCCCGTGGTGTGTGCGGGGAAACGACGGTCGGCCATGATGGTCATGCACGCCGTCTCGTCCTGCCAGTTCCTGCAGATGGCCCGATAGTCCATGCCGTACACCGTGGCCATGGTCGTGTTGCCGAAACAGGCGCACAGGTCCACGAAACGAACCGGAGAGCCGGCGGCGCGCTTCTCCACCCAGGGGAGGATCAGCCGATCGAAGGTCTGCCGGTTGAAGTCGTCGGAGATGTACTCGAGCGCGTCGAGGATGCGCTCCTTGAACGGAACCGGCGTCTTTGCCACGTAGATGTCGTCGAAGTGCTGCTTCTTCTCGTCGGTCTTGATGGTCGAGTCGGCCATGTAGCCCCCCTGCTGTTTGATTAAGACCAGAGAGGATACGCGAGTCCTGGAAGCGCTGAAAATTCCGCACCACCCCCGGTATCGATGAGGTCAACGATGTTTCCCGCCTGAGGGCCGTGGCGCAGCGCCTCACTTCCTTCACCGCGGCGCGGATTTGGCAGGTGTACGAAACGCGCTTCTCCTGGACACGGTGATGGGGGGTGCCGGCCCATGGGCCGCCGGCCCCGGATCTCGACGCGCGCCGTTGCCGGCGGGGCCGGCCTCGGTTACAGTCCACTCTCGGCCCCAATCCTGTAATAGCCATGTCCTTTGCCGGGGGTTTCGCTCCCTGCGAGCGAGCGCCGGCCGTGCCCATGGCTTAGAAAGCCATTCCTGAGGCACCCCCGGCACAGGAGCCCGCCATCCCGGAGACCGGCCCCGAACCCCTGAGACGCGGAGACGGAACACCATGTCAGAAGTCCTCTACGAAGCCCACCCTTCCATGATCCGCATGTACCCCTTCGGTACCGTGCTGGCCATCCTGCTCATCCCCCTCGGCATCGGCATCCTGGTCCTGCTGTGGTGGTGGCTCACCACCAAGGCGGACAAGCTCACCATCAAAACCGACGAGATCGTCTGGGAGCACGGCCTCATCAACAAGCAGTACACGGAGATCAACATGTCTTCCCTGCGTTCGGTGCGGGTCAACCAGTCCCTGCTCCAGCGTATCCTCAGCGCCGGCAACGTGGAGGTCTACACCGCCGGCGACGAGCCGGAACTGGTGATAAAAGGGATGCCGAACCCCGACAAGATCCGCGAGTTCATCAAGGGGCAGGGCGCGGACTGAAGCCACCCATGGACACCGAGAAGCACAGCGAGCTGCGCATGTGGGCGGTGGTGCTGGCCATGGTGGGGGGGCTGGTCCTGGCTGGCGTTCTGTTCGCCCCCCCGTTGTTGCAGGAGGGCATCACCGCCCTCGACGAGGGTGTAGGCCTCAAGGACGCAGCCCTGTGGTCCTTCGTGGCCACGGTGGTGCTCTTCATCGTCTTCGCCATCGCCGCCGGAGACGGCCTCATCGGCGAGATCCAATTCATGCTGGTGGGATTCTTCCTCTTCTTCGTCATCATCACCCTCCTCATCGCCTGGGTCTTCTAAGGGCACTGACCCTTTTAGCGCAAAACACGGGCCGGTCCGTGTATCCTTGTCAGCAGCAGGGCATGATACCTTTCCTTGGTAGGGAGCCGACCGACTCCACCAAGGCCTGCCCGCCGTTGCCGGGATCATCGGGTTCGAAGGGAATTGTCGGGGGAAGAGGCGCTTACATGGCCGACATCACAGGGAGCATAGGGGTCGCGATCCGCGTCGGGGCCCTCATGATGATGGCGTTGCTCGTAGCGCCGGCAGCCGTTTCTGCCGCCGACGAACTGGTGTTCGGGGTCCTCGCCAAGCGCGGTTTCGAGCAGGCCCAGGACCAGTGGCAGGCCACCGCCGACTATCTCTCGCGGCGGCTGCCCGATGCCCGCTTCCGGCTCCTGCCCCTGGCCTTCGAGGACGTCATCCCCGCCGTGCAGGCGGGGCGCACGGACTTGGTGCTGGTGAACTCCGCGCTTTATGTGCTCCTGGAGCGCCGTTACCGCGTGCGGCGCATCGCGACCCTGCGCAACCGCCACGGCACGGGCACCTACGACCATTTCGGCTCCGTGATCTTCACCCGGCGCGACCGTGGTGCCCCGCTCTCCCTCGCCGATCTGGCAGGCAAGGTGGTGGCGGCGGTGGATGCGCGTTCCCTGGGTGGCTACCTCATGGCACGGCGTGAACTCAGGCGGGAGGACATCACCCCCGCCAAGGTGCTGTTCAGCGGTACCCATGACGGCGTCGCTGCCGATGTGCTGGCGGGGCGTGCCGCCGCCGGCATCGTGCGCACCGACACCATCGAGCGCATGCACGCCGAGGGCAAGCTCGAGCCCGGTGAATTGCGTGTGCTGGCGGACCGCAGCGGCCAGGACGGGTTCGCGCTGTACCGCTCCACCCGCCTCTACCCCGAATGGCCCATCGCCTCCCTGCCCCACGTCCCCGAGCCGCGCCAGCGTGCCGTGGCGGCTGCCTTGCTGGCCATGGACCCGGCCGACGAGGCGGCCCGTGCCGGCCGCTACGCCGGGTGGTCCGTACCCGCCAACTATCAGCCCGTCCACGAACTGCTGGAGGAACTCGGCGAACCGCCCTATGAGGCCACCGCTCACTTCAATCTGACGGGCTTCCTGCGGGAGCACATGCTGGCAGTGATCCTGTTCGTCGCCGCCCTGTCCGCTCTCGGGGCCTACGCCGCCAGGACCAGCCAGCTGAACCGGGTCCTCAGGAAGGCGGAGGCGCGGGCGGTGGCGAGCGCCGCCGGCTGGGAGCATATCTTCAATACCACGGGCACCCTCATGGTGCTGCTGGACAGCCACCTGCACGTCACCATGGTGAACGAACAGACCTGCCGTATCCTCGGCCTTTCCCGCCACGATATCCTCAACAAGTCCTGGCTGGAGGAATTCGTCCCCGCCGCCGACCGCAACCGGGACCGCCAGGTACTCCTCAAGGTGCTGGCGGACGGAGACGACACCACGGAATCATTCCAGTCCTCCCTCACGGACCATGCCGGCGGCACCCGTGCCATCGCCTGGAACATCCGGCCCATGGAGCGAGCCCGCTCCGGCGACGCCTCGGGGCTGCTGGCCTCCGGCATCGACGTCACCCGTGAGTATGAGTTCGAGCAACAGCTCAGACTCAGTCGCGAACACTTCGACAGCCTGGTGCAGAAGAACCGCACCGGCATTCTCATCGTCAATCGGGCGGGAGACATCCATTTTGCCAACCCGGCCGCCAAGCGCCTCCTCGGGCACCCCACCAGCGACCTCGAGGGCACCAACCTCGGCACCCCGCCCCTCGGCGATCAGCAGGAGATGGAGATCATCCGTGCGGACGGCCGTAACGGTATCGCCGAGATGTCCGTATCGGAGACCGAGTGGCGGGGCGAGCGGGCCTTCCTGGTCATGCTCCACGACATCACCGAACGCAAGGAGGCCGAAGCCCGCATCCAGCACATGGCCTTCCACGATGCCCTCACGGGCCTGCCCAATCGCACACTGTTCAATGACCGCCTGCGCCAGGCCATCTCCCGGGCGCGCCGCACAGGCAAGCGGGCCGCGGTGATGTTCATGGATCTGGACCGCTTCAAGGACGTCAACGACACCCTGGGCCATGAAGTGGGTGACGAGCTGCTGAAGGCCGTGGCCCAACGCCTGCCCCGCTGTGTGAGGGCATCCGACACCGTGGCCCGCATGGGGGGTGACGAGTTCACGGTGCTATTGGAGGGCATCGACGTCATGGAACAGGCCACCCTCATCGCCGACAAGGTCCACAGCTGCCTGGGTGAGAGCCTCACCATCCATGGCCACCGCCTGACACCCGCCCCCAGCATCGGCATCAGTCTGTACCCCGAGAGCGGGGGGGATGCCGAGACCCTGTTACGACGCGCCGACAGCGCCATGTACCACGCCAAGCGCCACAAGGGGGTGACCGCCAGCATCTTCTCGGCGGAGATGGAGGTGTCCTCCCGGGAGAAGCTGGCCCTGGAGAACGAGCTGCGCCTGGCCCTGGAACAGGCCCAGTTCCATCTCGACTACCAGATCAAGGTGACCCTCGACGGCCTGGAGCCCCTGGGTTTCGAGGCCCTGCTGCGCTGGCACCATCCCCAACGGGGCCTCATCTACCCCGGCCAGTTCATTCCTTTGCTGGAGAACACCGCGCTCATCATCCCCGTGGGCGAGTGGATCCTGGATGAGGCCTGCCGCCAGCTGTCGGGTTGGGTGGAGGCCTTCCAGACACCGCCATCCCTGGCCGTCAATATATCGGCCCGCCAGCTGACCGCCGGTACTCTGTTGCGATCCCTGGAGCGCGTCCTCTCCAGTTATCCCCTGGCCGCGCCCTACCTGCGCCTCGAACTCACGGAAACCGCCGTTATCCAGGAACTGGACAGCACCCTGCCCATGCTCCATCAGCTGCGGGAGATGGGGATCAGCCTCCACATGGACGACTTCGGCACCGGCTATTCCTCTCTGAGCCTGCTCAAGCGCCTGCCCTTCGAGGTGGTGAAGCTGGACCGCAGCTTCATGCATGACCTGGCCACGGACCACGATGACCAGAATGTGGTGCGGGCCGCCATCGCCATGGCCCACAACCTCAACAAGAAGGTCATCGCCGAAGGCGTGGAGAACGAAGGCCAGTGCCGCTTCCTGCGCCAGGAGCACTGCGACGCCGGCCAGGGTTGGCTGTTCGGCAAACCGGTGGCGGCCGCGGAGGTACCCGCGGAATTCGCTCGCTTCGCGCCTGCGGGTGCCACTGGCGCCTCCGGCGGGCCCTTCTGAGGCAGCGACCCCAGGCGCCGACCCTCTATAATCATTCCCTCTGCCCCCCCCGGGCGAGCCGCAGGCCCCAAAAGAAACGTGCCGGATGCCGCTAACCTCAGACAAACCCTGAGACTTCCGGGTTTGCCCAAACAACCCGAACGGAGGAAACCCATGACGAGAACCCTGGCCATCTGTCTGACCGCATGGGCACTGGGGAGCACCGGGGCCGCAGCCGACAGCCGCTACGATAGTTGGCGCGGCGGCGGCGAAAAGGTACTGTTCGAGGTCCGTGACCGCACCTGGAGCGAGGGCTTCGCGGGCATCGCCCTCACCAACCTCGACGATGGCTTCGCGGTGATGCGGCTCACCCTGCTGGGGGGCCGTCCCTGAACACCACGGATATCCCGATGGAGGGCGCCGGCGCGCCGCAGCACCCGCCGCCCAAGCCATTGGTGCCCGATGACATCACCGGCATCAGGAACCGTTTCCTGGCGGTCAACCGCCAGCGCCTGCTCCAGGCCGAGCAGGCCCTGCCCGCCCGCCAGCGGGTGTTCCTGGAGCTGCTGCCATTCCTGTTCCACGTCAACCACCCCATGCTGCCCGGCTTCTCGGCCCAGGAGTGCCCCATGGGACTGGCCATGTACACGCCGCCGGCGACCACCATCGCGAGCGCCCGGCGGATCGCCCGCAGCTTCGACTACAAGCGCAAGGCGCCGCGCCAGTTCGACATCGAGGCGGTGTATCTCATGGGCAGCGCCGGCACCATCGCCTATTCCCGCCACAGCGATTTCGATATCTGGCTGTGCCACCGTCCCGACCTGCCCGCGCAAGACGTGGGCAAACTCCGGGACAAGGCGGCCCTGGTCTCGGCGTGGGCCCGGGAACTCGGGCTGGAGGCCTATTTCTTCGTCATGACCGCCGCCGACTTCAGGGCCGGGCGCCTCACGGACCTCAGCCACGAAAGCAGCGGCACCGCCCAGCGCCATCTGTTATTGGACGAGTTCTACCGCACCGCCATGCTCGCCGGCGGCCGCTATCCCCTGTGGTGGCTGGTGCCGCCCGACACGGATATGGACTACACGGCTTATACCCGGCGACTGACGGAACAGCGCTTCGTCAAGCCGGGAGAAACGGTGGACTTCGGCGGCCTGGACCACATCCCTTCCAACGAATTCTTCGGTGCCAGCCTGTGGCAGCTATACAAGGCCATGGACTCCCCCTACAAGTCCATCCTCAAGATCCTGCTGCTGGAGACCTACGCCGCGGAATACCCCGAGGTGGCCCTGCTGAGCCGGCGCTACAAGCAGAACATCTACGCCGGCCGAGTCGGACTCGCGGATATCGACCCCTATGTGCAGCTCTTCCGCAAGGTCGAAAAACACCTGTCCGCCGGCGGTGACCACGAACGCCTCGAACTGGCACGCCAGGCCTTCTTTCACCGCACCAGCCACCACCTGCGCCGGCCGGCGGGTGACGACGGGGCCAAACACGCCTTCCTCGCCACCGTCTGCCGTGAGTGGGGCTGGGACGAGGGCCACGTCAAGCGGCTCCAGGCCCGCGGCGACCGCCGCCTCGAACAGGTGCTGGCGGAACGCAACCTGCTCATGAACGCCCTCATGACCAGTTACCGCTTTCTGTCGGGCTTCGCCCGGGAACGGCGCGAGATCATGGCCATCAGCGAGCACGACATGACGGTGCTGGGGCGCCGCCTGTTCGCCGCCTTCGAGCGCAAGGCGGGCAAGGTACAGCGGGTCTTCGAGGGCTTCGTCCAGGACCTCTACGAGCCCCATCTCAACATCGAGAAGGTGGTCGGCGACCATACCGTGAGCTGGTTGCTGTACCGCGGCGGGGCCGACGACGGCGATGCCGCCACCCCGCTGCACCGCGCCTATACCCTGGTGGAGATGCTGGCGTGGTGCCATTTCAACGGCGTCGTCCAGACCACCACCCAGGTCAACGCCGGCCTCCATTCGAGTCCAGGCGAGTTCCGCGAGCTGGATGCCGTGCGCACGGCCCTGCGCCGGCTCTTTCCCCAGCAACGTTTCACCCCGCCCACCCTGGAACGGCTGTCGCAGCCGGCCTGTCCCCAGACCGCCGGTCTGTTCATCAACGTCGGCGTGGCGCCCCCGGAGGACTATGCCCGGCGCCTGGATGCCCTCGAGTCGGGGCGCGACGATCCCCTCAATTCGGGCAACGCCCGCACCAATCTCGTGCGCGAACTCGACCTCGTCTACGTCACCACCTGGCAGGAGGTGTTCGTCTTCCACTATGCCGGCGACGACGGCCTGCGGGACTGCCTGGCGCAGCTGCTGGCCCTTCACCACCAGGCGGCCCAACAACACATCGGCCTGACCCTGGAGACCTTCGGCTTCTCGGCCGACCGCGGCATGGTCTCCGCCACCCGGCTCAAGGAACTGCACGAGGACATCACCAGCCGGCTCGCCAACGACGGCGACGGGGGGCGCTTCGTGGTCAAGGCCGGCAACGGCTATCATCTCCTGGCCATGCAGGATGGTAAGCCCATGCATCGCCACCTCGGCGACTATGCCAGCCTCCTGGGCTATTTCTCGAGGTCCTTGCCCGACTTCTTGCCGGTGTATTTCGATCGTTACGCCGAGGCCGACTCCCCCCTGCCCGCCGTCTTCAGGAGCCATCGCCGGGACGCCATCACCTTTCTCTACTTTCCGGCTCGCGGCCGGGCCTACATCTACGTGCTGGACGAGGGAGGCGCCCTGTTCCACGACGTTCAGCCCCTGCACCGGGAGGCCAGTCTGCTCGCCCAGTTCAGCCGCTTCTTCGACGCCATCGACTACCGGGAGACGGCCGGCGCCACCTTCACCGGCATGGGCATGCCGGAGCGGACCACTCGCTACTATCGCCTGGAGCATCGCCTGGGGCGCTTCGAGCGCGTGCCCGTCAAGCCCCCGGCGGCACCGGGTCTCGCGGGCCGCGGCGAGTTGCAGGTGATCACCGAGCGCATCGGCGACAGAACGGAGCTGGCCATCTACTACGACGACCGGGAGTTCTCCACCCTGGACCACGGCAAGCGCCTGTTCGAGGTGGTGGCCCGCCATATCCTCCAGCGGCGGAATGAGCGCGAGCCCTACCCCATCCACATCACCGACATCGACCTCGCCGGCATCATCGCCACCGACAGCCCCCGCCGCGGCCGCACGGCCCAGTACCTGCGTTACAAGAAGCGCATCGAGCGCCAACTGAATAACGCCCTGCGGGCGAATTCTGAATTTTAACGTCAACGTCGGCGTGGGCGCCTCACGGCTTTCTTGCGGGGTGCCGTGGGGCGGATACGGCGGTAGTCCACCGTGGCGCACAACGGGTCCAGTTCCGCCGGCTCCAGGAAGCGGAACTTGCCCGGTCGCAGGCTGCGCTCCAGGGTGACCGAGGCGAAGCGGATGCGGGTGAGGCGGCTCACCTCCATGCCCTGGGACTCCCACAGGCGCCGCACCTCGCGATTGCGCCCCTCCTTGAGCACCACGTGGTACCAGTGGTTGGCCCCCTCGCCCCCGGCATCCACCAGGCGCTCGAAACGGGCCACGCCGTCCTCCAGTTCCACGCCGCTGCGCAGGGCCTCCAGCATGGCCTCCTGGGGCCGGCCGTGGATACGCACGGCGTACTCGCGCTCGATGGCGGACGACGGGTGCATGAGCCGATGGGCCAGCTCGCCGTCATTGGTGAACAACAGCAGGCCGGCGGTGGTGATATCCAGCCGCCCCACGACGATCCAGCGCCCGCGGCCCACCGAGGGCAGATTCGCGAACACCGTCGGACGGCCCTCCGGATCCTGGCGACTGGTCACCTCCCCCACCGGCTTGTGATAAGCCAGGACGCGGGTAGCCTGGCGCACCGGCCGGCGCTCCGTCACCACCCGCCCGTCCAGACGCACCACGTCCGTGGCACCGACACGCGCCCCCAGCCCCACGATGCTGCCGTTGACGCTGACGCGCCCGGCGCTGATCCAGGTCTCGGCCTCACGGCGTGAGCCCAGCCCCAGGCGGGCCAGCACCTTCTGCACCTTCTCGGTGGCGGTGGAGACCGCCGGCGCCGGGCCGAACTTGGGGTCGCGCGGCCTCATCCAGCGCTCCCATCCCGGGGAGCATCGTCGGCTTCGCTATCGGGCGGGTCCTGGGCACCGGAGGCCTCGGGAGACGCTGCCGCCGGCTCCGCCATCGTGGCATGGGTGGCGGCCCCCTCAGCGACGCCGGTATCGTCATCCACATCGGAAGCGGCTTCGCGCTCCTCCGGCTCCGGGCCGTCGAAGGAATCGGGCACGGCGATCCCCTGCTCCCGGAACAGGTCCCGGGTGATCTCGTCGATGTCACGGATCTCCGCCAGGGACGGCAGTTCGGCCAGGTTCCTGAGGTTGAAGTAATCGAGGAACTGGCGGGTGGTGCCGTACATGGCCGGGTGGCCCGGCACGTCACGGTGGCCCACGACGCGGACCCAATCCCGTTCCTGGAGGGTACGAATGATGTTGGTGCTCACCGCCACGCCGCGGATGTCCTCGATCTCGCCGCGGGTGATGGGCTGACGATAGGCGATGAGTACCAGGGTCTCCAGCAAAGCGCGGGAGTAACGTCCGGGACGCTCGGTCCACAGGCCGCGGATACGCTCCGCGTAGCCCTGGCGCACCTGGACCCGATAGCCGCTCGCCACCTCCTTGACCTCGATACCCCGTCCCTCGTAGTCCGCGGCAAGGGTCGCCAGGGCCCCGCGCAGGGTGTCCCGCCCGGGGGGGTTGTCCGCCCCCTGGAACAGCCCCAGCAAGTCGTCCAGGGTCAGGGGATTGCCCGAGGCCAGCAGCGCCGCCTCCACGATGTTCTTGATCTCGTCGTCGTTCATGGGGCGGCATGAGCCTTGACGTGGATGGGACCGTAGGGCTCGTTCTGCACCAGCTCGATGAGGGTGGCCTTCAGCAACTCCATGAGGGCGAGGAAGGTGACCACGACCCCCATCCTGCCCTCGTCGTGGGGAAACAGGGTGTGGAACTCCACGAAGCGGTCGCAGTCCAGGGAGCCCAGCACCTGGGCCATGCGATCACGCACCGACAGGGGCTCGCGCTGCACATGATGGTGGGTGAACATCTCGGCCCGGGAGATCACTTCTTTCATGGCCACCAGCAGTTCCTTGAGGGTCACCTCCGGGAGGGCCCGCACCAGCTTCACCTGAGAGGCCACCGCGGCGGTGGGGATGATGTCCCGCTCCACCCGCGGCAGGGCGTCCAGGTCCTCCGCCGCCTGCTTGAAGCGCTCGTACTCCTGGAGGCGGCGCACCAGCTCGGCCCGCGGGTCCTCCTCCTCGCTCTCCGCCGCGGCCGGCCGTGGCAGCAACATGCGGGACTTGATCTCCGCCAGCATGGCCGCCATCACCAGATACTCGCCCGCCAGTTCCAGGCGGAATTCCTTCATGAGTTCCACGTACTCCACGTACTGGCGGGTGATCTCGGCGATGGGGATGTCGAGGATATTCAGGTTCTGGCGGCGGATCAGATAGAGCAGCAGATCCAGGGGCCCCTCGAAGGCCTCCAGGAACACCTCCAGGGCATCGGGGGGGATGTACAGGTCGTGGGGCAGCTCGGTGTAGGGCATGCCCTGCACCATGGCGAAGGGCATCTCCTCCTGCTGGGGTGCGTGGACCGCACCCTCCACCGGCTGTTCCGCCGTCATCGGTAGGACAACCCCATGACCTCGCGCACCTCGTCCAGGGTGTCCCGGGCCACCTGGCGCGCCTCGTCGATGCCTTCTGCCACGATAGCGCGCACCGTATCGGGCCTGTCCAGGTACTCGTGGGCGCGATCGCGGATGGGGGCCTGCTCCGCCAGCACGGCGTCGATCACCGGCTGCTTGCAGTCGAGGCAACCGATACCGGCGCTGGTGCAGCCCTCCTGCACCCAGGCCCGGGTGGCGTCGTCGGAATAGACCCGGTGGAACTCCCACACCGGGCACTTCTCCGGCGTCCCCGGGTCCGAGCGCCGCACCCGCGCCGGGTCGGTGGGCATGGTGCGCAGCTTGCGGGTCACCGATTCCGGATCCTCCCGCAGGGCGATGGTATTGCCGTAGGATTTGGACATCTTCTGGCCATCCAGGCCCGGCATCCGGGGTGCGGGCGTGAGCAGGGGCTGGGGCTCCGGCAGGATCACCTTGCCGCCGCCGTCCAGGTAGCCGAACAAGCGCTCCTGGTCGCCGATGCTGATGTTCTGCTGGGCCTCCAGCAACGCCCGGGCCTTGTCCAGGGCCTCGGCGTCACCCCTCTCCTGCCAGGCGCGACGCAGCTGGCTGTAGAGCTTGGCCCCCTTCTTGCCCATCTTCTTGACCGCCGCCTCCGCCTTGGCCTCGAAACCGGGCTCGCGGCCGTAGAGGTAATTGAAACGCCGCGCCACCTCGCGGGTCAGTTCCACGTGCACTACCTGGTCCTCCCCCACCGGCACCAGGCCGGCGCGGTAGATGAGGATGTCGGCGGACTGTAGCAGCGGATAGCCCAGGAAGCCGTAGGTAGCGAGGTCCCGCTCCTTGAGCTTCTCCTGCTGGTCCTTGTAGGTGGGCACGCGTTCCAGCCATCCCAAGGGGGTGAACATGGACAGCAGCAGATGGAGCTCGGCGTGCTCCGGCACCCGCGACTGGATGAACAGCCGTGCCTCACCGGGGGTGATGCCGGCGGCCAGCCAGTCCACCACCATGTCCCATACGCTGCCGGCGATATCGCCCGGGTCCTCGTAATGGGTGGTGAGGGCATGCCAGTCGGCCACGAAGAAAAAGCATTCGTACTCGTGCTGGAGCTTGATCCAGTTCTTGAGGACGCCATGATGGTGGCCCAGGTGCAACGCCCCCGTGGGACGCATCCCCGAGAGCACCCGCTGGTGCTGGCTGGTCACGGAAATATAACCTCCCTTCGAGAATTCATCGGTCGCCGGCGGCCGGACGGATACCCCGGCACGCAGCTACGCCCCCCTTGCCATACGGGAAAGCAATGCCGCCGGCACATCCCTAGTGTCCCATCAGGACCTGCAGCAGTCCCATATACTGGGCGCCGGTCAACCCCGTGGTGGCGGACAAGGCCGCCAATACCCACATCAGGGGCGGACCCAGGATCCACTGCAGCATACCGGTAAATAACAGGGCCAGGAGGATCACCAGGCCGTAGGGCTCCAGGCGCGCGAATCTTACCGCCATGTTGACGGGCAGCAGGCTGGTGACCACCCGTCCGCCGTCCAGGGGCAGCAGGGGCAGCATGTTGAGCACCATGAGGATGGCGTTGATGAAGATCCCCGCCACCCCCATCAGCACCAGGGGCACCACCACCTCGGTGCCCCCCGCCAGCACCCGGACCATGAGGTGCGCGAACAGGCCCCACAGCAACGCCATCACCAGGTTGGCCGCCGGCCCGGCCGCCGCCACATAGGCCATGTCCTGCTTGGGGCGCCGCAGGCGTTGCCACGACACCGGCACCGGCCGGGCCCAACCGAACACGAACATACCCGTCTGCAACAGGGCGCTGGATACCAGCAACATGGCCGGCACCAGCACGGTGCCCACGGGGTCGATATGGGGTATGGGATTCAAGGTCAGGCGACCCGCCTGCTCGGCGCTGGTATCGCCGAACAGCTTCGCCACCCAGCCATGGGCCACCTCGTGCACGGTGATGGCGAGCACCACCGGCAGCACCCAGATGACGATACGCTGCAACAGGCCCAGCTCACCCACGGCAGCGGCCCCGTCGTGGTGACGGTGAGGGCATCAGAGAAAGGGTTCCGGATCGCCCCGGCCGGTGCGGACCACCTGGGGCACGTCTTGCGTGAGATCGACCACCGTGGTGGGCTCGAGGCCGCAGAAACCGCCGTCGATGATCACGTCCACGTGGGCCCCCATCTCCTCGCGGATGACGTCGGGATCGGTCATGGGCAGGGCACTGTCCGGGGGAATGAGGGTGGAACTCATGAGGGGTTCCCCCAGGGCGTCGAGCAGGGCCATGGTGATACCGTTGTCCGGAATACGGATGCCGATGGTCTTGCGCTTGGGGTTCTGGAGTCGCCGCGGCACCTCGCCGGTGGCCCGCAGGATGAAGGTGTAGGGCCCCGGGGTCGAGTTACGCATGGCCCGGTAATCCGCGTTGTCCACGCGGGCGTAGGTTGCGATCTCCGACAGGTCCCGGCACACCAGGGTGAAATTGTGCTTGTCGTCGAGGCGGCGGATGCGGCGGATGCGCTCCTGGGCCGCCTTGTCGCCGATGTGACAGCCCAGGGCGTAGCCCGAATCCGTGGGATACACCACCAGTCCCCCGCCGCGGATGATGGCCACCGCCTGATTCACCAGCCGGGCCTGGGGGTTCTCGGGATGGATGACGAAGAATTGCGCCATATCAGGCGGCCTGCCCACCCCAATCCGCCCACACCGGCCGGAGATCGGCAGGCAGCCGCGGCATGGCCCCCAGTTCGCGCCACGGGTTCTCGGGGCCGTGAAAGTCACTGCCGCTGGAGGCCAGCAGGCCGTGCCGGCGTGCCACCGTGGCCATGCGGTCGTTATCCTCGGGGGCATGGCTGCCGGACACCACCTCGAGGCCCCGCCCGCCGGCCTCCTGAAACTCCGCCACCAGGCGGCCGAGCTTGGCCGCCGTGAAACCGTAACGCGCCGGATGGGCGATGACCGCCTGTCCGCCGGCGGCCCGGATCCAGCCCACCGCCTCGGCCAGACCGGCCCACTCGCCGGACACGTGGCCGGGCTTGCCGTTGATGAGATACTTCTTGAACACGTCGCGTACCGATTCCGCCACGCCCTCGGCCACCAGGAAGTGGGCGAAGTGGGTGCGGCTGAGGATACTGCCCTTGGCGAGGGCCCGGGCGCCCTCGTAGGCCCCCGGGATCCCCGCCTCCTCCAGCAAAGCGGCGATACGGCGGGCCCGCCCCTCGCGCTCGACGCGCAGGCGCGCGAGGCCATCCTCGAGGGCGACGCAGTCGCGAGCCACGTTGAGGCCGAGGATGTGCACCGTGCGCCCGCCCCAGGTGACGGACACCTCCACGCCTCTCACCACCTCGAGTCCCAGAGGCCCGGCCGCTTGCTCGGCCTCCGCGAGGCCGGCGGTGGTGTCGTGATCCGTGAGGGCCAGCACGTGGACGCCCGAGCGCGCGGCGCGTTCCACCAGATCCCGCGGCGCCAGGGTGCCGTCGGAAGCGGTGGAGTGGGAATGGAGGTCATAGCACAGGGTGGACATAACGCGGCATTGTAACCGAATAACACCGCCTATTTGGCCGCATGTTCTGCAGGATTCGCATCGCTCCCCGCTGCCGGCGCGCAGGAAAGCCCGGTTTGCAGGGCTGAAGACGTTATACTGCCCGCCCCATGAGTATTCTGATAATGGACATCCAGGCCTTCGGGAAGGTTCTGAAGGAGAACGTGGACCGTTTCGCGGCGACCCGCCCCGACGACCCAAAGACCCGGGAGACCACCCGGACCCTGGGGGATGCCCTGGGCCAGTTCGTGGACATCGCGGCATACGTGGATTCCGGCGACGAGGCCCTCACGCGGCTCACCACCGAAGACATGGACCGCATCGGTGACCATGTATTGACCCTCATGGAGGCGGTGGTAGACGGTGTGCAGGGCCATGGCGCGCCGGCGGACCAGGCCATGCTCCAGCGCGCCGTGGCCGGCGCCTCGGTGTGGCTGGCGCGGGCCGGGGCACGCCTGGAACACCTGGAGCCGGTGGCCAACGCCTTCGCCGCGGTGGCCAACGGCACCCGGGACCCGGCCGACCTTGCAGAACTCTGTGTACTGCTCGAAGAGGTGCTGATGAGTGCCAGTCCGGCCGTCAAGGCGGATCTCGAGGCCTCCAATCCCATGCGACCGTGGCGGGTGATGAACCTCAACTGGGGCATCATCGCCACCCGCAGCCACGACACCGCCCTCATGAGACGCACCTTCGACCGGATGGCCGGGCACATCCCCGCGGACATGCCCGCCTTTTTCCGCGAGGGCATGGGCGAGATGGCGCGCGTGGCCTATCCCGCGGCCGTGAAGGAACTCCTACAGGCCTACCACGATCAGTGGAACCACTCCACCATACATTGAATAATCGCCGGGAAATCCATCCCGGCTACCGCCCTGCGCCGCCACGACGAGACCGGGATCCCCTATCCCCTATCCCCTATCCCCTATCCACTATTCCCTATTCCCTATTCCCTATTCCCTATTCCCTATTCACTATTCACTATTCACCATTCACCATTCACCATTCACTATGATCTCTATCCACCATCTCTATCCCCCATTCCCCAGCCATCGCCATCCACCACCTAGACACCCCATGCCCAACCATTCACCATTAACCATTCACTTTTCACCGTTGCCCATCCCCCCATGTTCTACCTGATCCTGGCCGAGGACCGACCCGGCACCCTCGCGGCACGTATCGATGCCCGTCCCGATCACCTGGCCCGCCTGGAGCACCTCAAGGGTCAGGGGAGACTGCTGATGGCGGGCCCCTTGCCCGCGGTGGATGCCTCGGACCCGGGCGCCGCCGGCTTCACGGGCAGCCTCATCGTCGCCGAGTTCCCTTCCCTGGAAGAAGCCCGCGCCTGGGCCGACGCGGACCCCTACTTCGCGGCGGGGGTCTACGACAAAGTCACCGTCAAACCGTTCAAAAGGGTACTACCATGAGTGAAGACAACCCCCGTATCGCCATGATCCGCGAGCGCATCACCGGTGCTCTCCAGCCCACCCGCCTGGAAGTCGAGGACGAGAGCCACAAGCACGCGGGTCATCCCGGTGCCCAGGCCGGCGGCGGCCACTTCAACGTTCTAGTGGTATCCGCGGCCTTCGAAGGCATCCCCCTCATCAAGCGCCACCGCATGGTCTACGACGCCATGGGTGACGCCATGGAATCGGAGATCCACGCCCTGTCCATCAGGGCCAAGACCCCGGACGAGGACTGAGGCCCCATGAGTACCACCCTCGAACTGGCCAAAGAGCTCATTTCCCGGGCCTCCGTGACCCCGGAGGACGCCGGTTGCCAGGGGCTCCTGGGGGAGCGCCTGGCGGCCATGGGTTTCGAGCTCGAACCCATGGGGTTCGGCGAGGTCAGCAACCTGTGGGCCCGGCGCGGCGAGACGGAGCCCCTGTTCTGCTTCGCCGGCCACACCGACGTGGTCCCCCCGGGTCCCGCCGACCAGTGGCGATACCCGCCCTTCTCCCCGGCCGTGCACGGCGGCGAACTGTGGGGCCGGGGCGCCGCCGACATGAAGGGTAGTCTGGCGGCCATGGTGACCGCCTGCGAGGCCTTCGTGGCCGCCCATCCGGACCATCAAGGCTCCATCGCCTTCCTCATCACCAGCGACGAGGAAGGTCCGTCGGTGGACGGCACCGTGAAGGTTGTGGAGGCCCTCGAGGCCCGGGGCGAGGCCATCCGCTGGTGCCTGGTGGGCGAGCCCTCCAGCACCGAGCGGGCCGGCGACACGGTCAAGAACGGGCGCCGCGGCTCCCTCGGCGGGCGGCTCACGGTGCACGGCACCCAGGGCCACGTGGCCTATCCGCACCTGGCCGACAACCCCATCCACACCCTCGCCCCCGCCCTGCTGGAACTCACCACCACCCTCTGGGACGAGGGCAGCGAGCACTTTCCGCCCACCACATTCCAGATCTCCAACATCCATGGTGGCACCGGGGCCGACAACGTCATCCCCGGCGCCCTGGAGTTGTGGTTCAACTTCCGTTTCTCCACCGCCGTCACCGCCGCCGAGTTGAAGGACCGCGTGGCGGCCATCCTGCGGCGCCACGGGATAAGCCATGACATCGACTGGCGCCTGTCCGGCGAGCCCTTCCTCACTCCCGAGGGGCCCCTGGTGGAGGCGGTAAAGGTGGCGACCAAAGAGGTGACGGGCATGGCGACCCGGCTCTCCACGGCCGGTGGCACTTCCGACGGGCGCTTCATCGCCCCCACCGGCGCCGAGGTGGTGGAACTGGGGCCCGTGAATGCCACCATCCACAAGGTCGACGAACGGGTGAATATCGCGGACCTCGACCGCCTGGCCCTGATGTACCGGCGGGTACTGGAGGAATTGCTCACCTGAGCCCGTACCGGCCACCTCCGTATCCGGCGCTGGCCACTTACACCGGCAGGCCGGCCTCCTCAACCGTCCTGCCGGGCTTAACTCTCATGGCGATACGCGCCACCCGAAATGATGAAAGAGGAGCGCGTATCGCCATGTTCGTTCCCTCACCCCAGCCCTGTACTCCGGGCATCCTGCCCTTCGCCCTGCGGGCCGCGCCAAGGCGCGTTCAAATCCGTTCCCGACGGATTTGTCCCAGAGGGAGAGGGGGAGTTCGTGCTTCGCGACTTTTACGTTAACCCGGTATCCAGGGCGCCATCACCCCGAGCCGGATAGTGACCATTGCGCCCGCAGGGACCACCCGTCCTGGATTACTCGGGCATCCTCGCCGGGACACCATGTTAAACTGCGGTTAAATTTCACACTTTATCCCGACCTCCAGGACGACTAATCATGAGCTTCCAACATATCCAGATTCCCGCCGGCGGCGAGACCATCAAGGTCAATCCCGATCAGACCCTGCACATCCCCGACCGTCCCATCATCCCCTTCATCGAGGGTGACGGCATCGGCGTGGACATTACCCCGGTGATGCGCAAGGTGGTGGATGCGGCGGTAGCCAAGGCCTACGGTGGCCGGCGCGCCATCGCATGGATGGAGGTCTATGCCGGCGAGAAGGCCGTGGCGCTCTATGGCGACGACACCTGGCTGCCCGACGAGACCTTCGAGGCGGTGCAGGACTGCGTGGTCTCCATCAAGGGGCCCCTCACCACCCCCGTCGGTGGCGGCATCCGCTCCCTCAACGTGGCCCTGCGCCAGCATCTGGACCTCTACGTGTGCTTGCGCCCCATCCGCTACTACCCCGGCACCCCCAGTCCCCTCAAGGCGCCGGAGAAGACGGACATGGTGATCTTCCGCGAGAACTCGGAGGACATCTACGCCGGCATCGAGTGGGCCGCCGAGAGCCCCGAGGCCATCCGGCTCATCGAATTCCTGCAGGAGCATCTGGGGGTCAAGAAGATCCGCTTCCCTGCGACCAGCGGCATCGGCATCAAACCCGTTTCCCGGGAGGGTACGGAGCGGCTGGTACGTAAAGCCATCCAATACGCCATCGACAACGACAGGCCCTCGGTGACCCTGGTGCACAAGGGCAACATCATGAAATTCACCGAGGGGGCCTTCAAGGACTGGGGCTACGCCCTCGCCCGCCACGAATTCGGCGCCGAACCCATCGACGGCGGGCCTTGGTGCACCCTGAAAAACCCCAGCACGGGCAAGGAGATAGTGATCAAGGACGTCATCGCCGACGCCTTTCTGCAACAGATCCTGCTACGCCCCGAGGACTACAGCGTCATCGCCACCATGAACCTCAACGGCGACTACATCTCGGACGCCCTGGCGGCCCAGGTGGGAGGCATCGGCATCGCCCCCGGCGCCAACATCTCCGACACCACGGCGATGTTCGAGGCCACCCATGGCACGGCCCCCAAGTACGCCGGCCAGGACAAGGTGAATCCGGGCAGTCTCATTCTGTCCGCCGAGATGATGCTGCGCCATATGGGCTGGACGGAGGCCGCGGACCTCATCGTCAAGGGCATGGGCGGGGCCATCGCGGCCAAACACGTGACCTACGACTTCGAACGCCTCATGGAGGGCGCCACGCTCCTCAGCTGCTCCGGCTTCGGCGACGCCCTCATTAACCACATGGATTGACCCTGCAAAGCCCCCCGGGGCCTGCCTAGACTGGGTTCGTCGCCGGCATCCGGCGCCAGGCCCAGTCGCTTGCGCCGATTTCCGGCGCCCCCTTCGCAGCGGCCCCATCTCCTACTATCCTTATTCCGGTAGGAAGAGTGCGACGGGGGGAACTCCCTGCGCCGCGCGCCGTCAATTTCAGAGACAAGAGAGACACCGTAACTCCCATGGCTGATTTACCGGAACGCATCAATGACGATGACCTCGCCGTAGAAAAGGCGCGGCCAAAACTCAAGGTTCCCCCCCTGTTCAACGTGATTTTGTTGAACGACGACTACACGCCCATGGATTTCGTCGTCGAGATCCTGGAGACCTTCTTCAACCTGCCACGGGACAAGGCGACACGCATCATGTTGCAGATCCACACCGAGGGGCGGGGCACCTGCGGGCAGTACACGCGGGAGATCGCCGAAACGAAGGTCCACCAGGTGAATATGCATTCCCGTGAACACCAGCATCCGCTGCTGTGCACCATGGAACCGGCCTGAGCCGGTGACTGACTCTGGAGCGCCCACATGTTGAGCAAAGAACTCGAATACACGCTGAATTCCGCCTTCAGGGCGGCCCGTGACAAGCGCCATGAGTTCGTCACGGTGGAACACCTGCTGCTGGCCCTGGTGGACGAGCCTGCGGCCTCCAGGGTGCTGCGCTCCTGCGGTGCGGATCTGGAGCGCCTGCGCGCCGAGCTGCTGGAATTCGTCGACCAGAACACCCCCCTGCTGGGGCCGGACGAGGACCGCGAGACCCAGCCCACCCTGGGCTTTCAGCGGGTGCTGCAGCGGGCGGTCTTCCACGTCCAGTCATCGGGCAAGAAGGAGGTCACGGGCGCCAACGTGCTGGTGGCCATCTTCGGCGAGCGGGAGTCCCAGGCCGTATACTTCCTGTCCAAACAGGACATCTCCCGCCTCGACGTGGTGAAGTTCCTCTCCCACGGCATCTCCAAGGTATCCGGGGCCGAGGAGAGCGAGGATGCGGGTCTGGCCGGCGACGACGAGAAGCCTGCCGAGGGCGGCTCCAACAGCCCCCTGGAAAACTACGCCATCAACCTCAACGAGCAGGCCCTGCTGGGCAAGATAGACCCTCTCATCGGGCGCCGCGACGAGGTCCAGCGCACGGTGCAGATCCTGTGCCGGCGGCGCAAGAACAACCCCCTGTTCGTGGGCGAGGCGGGGGTCGGCAAGACCGCCATCGCCGAGGGCCTGGCCAAGATGGTGGTGGACGGGGCGGTGCCGGAGATCCTCTCCAATGCCGTCATCTACAGCCTCGACCTCGGGGCCCTGCTCGCCGGCACCAAGTACCGCGGCGACTTCGAGAAGCGCCTCAAGGCCCTGCTGGCCCAGCTCCGCAAGGAGGAAGGAGCGATCCTGTTCATCGACGAGATCCACACCATCATCGGTGCCGGCGCCGCTTCCGGCGGCGTCATGGACGCCTCCAACCTCATCAAGCCCATGCTGGCCTCGGGCGAACTCAAGTGCGTGGGCTCCACCACCTACCAGGAATACCGCGGCATCTTCGAGAAGGACCGCGCCCTGGCCCGGCGTTTCCAGAAGATCGACATCAGCGAGCCATCGGTGGACGACACGGTGAAGATCCTCGAGGGCCTCAAGTCTCGCTTCGAGGAGCACCACCAGGTGAAATACTCCCGCCAGGCCCTGCGCACCGCCGCCGAGCTGGCGGACCGTTACATCAACGACCGCCACCTGCCGGACAAGGCCATCGACATCATCGACGAGGCCGGCGCCCGCCAGCGCCTGATACCACCGTCGCGACGCCGCAAGACCATCGGCGTGGGCGAGGTGGAATCCATCGTCGCCAAGATGGCCCGCATCCCCGAAAAGAGCGTGTCCCGCAACGACAAGGATGTACTGCGCAACCTTGAGCGTGACCTCAAGATGGTGGTCTACGGCCAGGAGGAAGCCATCTCCACCCTCGGAACGGCCATCAAGATGACCCGCTCCGGCCTCGGCAACCAGGACAAGCCCATCGGCTCCTTCCTGTTCGCCGGCCCCACCGGCGTGGGCAAGACCGAGGTGACCCGCCAGATGGCCCGCATCATGGGCATCGAGCTGGTGCGCTTCGACATGTCCGAGTACATGGAGCGCCACACGGTATCCCGGCTCATCGGTGCCCCGCCGGGCTACGTGGGCTTCGACCAGGGCGGGCTGCTCACCGATGCCATCAACAAGCATCCCCACTCGGTGCTGTTGCTGGACGAGATCGAGAAGGCCCACCCGGACGTGTTCAATCTGCTGCTGCAGGTCATGGACCACGGTACCCTCACCGACAACAACGGCCGCAAGGCGGACTTCCGCAACGTCATCCTGGTGATGACCACCAACGCGGGCGCCGAGCGCCTGAGCCGGGCCTCCATTGGCTTCACCCGGCAGGACCACTCCGGGGACTCCAGGGAGGCCATTGAGAAGACCTTCACACCGGAGTTCCGCAACCGCCTGGATGCCATCGTCAACTTCAAGCCCCTGGACCCCGCCACCATCGGCAGCGTCGTGGACAAGTTCGTGTTCGAGTTGGAGGCCCAGCTCCAGGACAAGAACGTCACCCTCGAGGTGTCCGAGGAGGCGCGGGCCTGGCTGGCCGCCAACGGCTACGACCCCCTCATGGGTGCGCGGCCCATGGCCCGGCTCATCCAGGAGAAGATAAAGAAAGGGCTGGCCGAAGAGCTGCTCTTTGGTAAGCTCGAGAAGGGCGGCCATGTGCGCATCGACAGCGACGGCGACGATATCGTCTTCGAATTCGAACTCGAGGAGTTGGTGGGCGACCTCTGAGCGCTCCCCATCGCACGGCCTGCCCCCGAGCCGGCACCATGGCTATCGCGCCGGTGTCCGGTTAAGGTATGGGGATGGTGGGGCGCCGCATCTTTGGCGGCGAACGCGGGCGGGCCGGAAACGTTGCCTGCCCCGTCCCCGACCGACCGACGCAATCTTAACTCTCATGGCGATACGCGCCGCCCAAGATGATGAAAGAGGAGCGCGTATCGCCATGTTCGTTCCCTCACCCCATCCCTCTCCCAGAGGGAGAGGGGGAGTCCGTGCTTCGCGACTTTCACGTTAACGAGGAAGGAGAAACCATGAAAAAGCCATTTCTGGCAGCTACGGCAGTGCTCTTGTTCGCGGCAACCGCGGCCCAGGCCCAACCCTACGGGGCTCGCGCCTACCACCCCGGTTACGCCCCCCAGGGCGCCCCCATGGCGCGCCCGGCCCAGGCCCCTTCTGAGGTGGAGACACCCGAGCAGATACTGCGCCAGGGACTCGACCGCATGCAGGGCTTCCTATCCCAGGGCAGCCTCGACCCTCAGGAACTGCTCGCCTTCCTGGATAACGAGATCGCGCCCTACTTCGACTTTCCGCTCATGTCCCGCTGGGTACTGGGGCGCGGCTATGACCAGATGAGCGAGGGTCAGAAGAGCGAGTTCACCCAGCGCCTCAAGGGCATGTTCTTCAGCGCCCTGGCCAAGAACCTCAAGGCCCTGTCCAACCCGCCGCCCCGTATCGATATCTTCGGTTCCCGCGTGCGACGCGACGCCCGTCAGGTCGCCGTGGGGGCCCTGGTGCGAGGTTCCATGTACGAGCAGCCGGTACGCCTGCAGTTCCGCTTCTACCGCGGCAACTCCGGCTGGAAGGTCTTCGACGTCACGGCCAACGGCATCAGTGCGGTCAGCTACTACCGCCAGCAGTTCAACCAGATGCGCCAGCCCTACTATCGCTAACCCCCCGGATGTCGGGATGAATCCCGACCTACATTCGTGCCGAAGGAACCGGCGGTGGGGGTGTATCTGTAGGTCGGGCTTCGTTTTTGTAGGTCGGGCTTCAGCCCGACAGTCAGCGGTGGAGGTTCCGGCCCGGCCCGTGGTGTGCGCGGCGGGCGTTAATGTCGGGATGAATCCCGACCTACATTCGTGCCGAAGGAACAGGCGCTGGGCGCATCTACGGGCCGGGATGTCGGGATGAATCCCGACCTACATCCGTGCCGAAGGAACAGGCGGTGAGGGTGTATCTGTAGGTCGGGCTTCAGCCCGACAGCCTGCGGGAGGTTCCGGCCCGGCCCGTGGTGTGCGCGGCGGGCGTTAATGTCGGGATGAATCCCGACCTACATTCGTGCCGAAGGAACAGGCGGCGGGGGTGTATCTGTAGATACTCCGTTTCCTGTCAAGCGGTTTGGAGATGCTGATCGCTAAACAGCTTGGAGGAGTCGAAAGGCTGATCATGCTGCATGCAGGCCCAGATTCCGGTGAGGTACTTGCGCATGACGGCGCACAAGGCTTGGATCCGCTTTTTGCCCCGGGCCACCAGAGCGTTATAGAACGCCTTGGCATACGGGTCATGCACGATCGCCACCATCGCTGGCATGTACAGGGCGCTACGCAGGTAGGCATTGCCGGTCTTGGCTAGGCGCCCGGGTCGATGGACGCTAGAGCCCGACTCATGCAGGCGCACGTCCAGCCCAGCATGACGAGCGACTTGTTTGGCCTTCAGGTCCCTGGGCAGTGTGGATAGCTCGGCCAGCAGAGCCAGGCTGCTGGCTGCCGCGAGGCCGGTGGCGGCACAGAGATGGGCCTGATGTTGCGCCAGCTCGGGGGTCTGCTGGATCAAGTCCTGGGCCGCTTGTTGCACCCGTTCGATGCGTTGGTCCAGTTGAGCGATGCTTTCCTCGGCATCCTCGATCAGCAGGGCTGGCGTGCCCCGTTGCGCCTTCAGGGCGTGCAGGTGGTTCTTGGCCTGGGTCCGCGCGTCCATTAGGCGGTTGAGATGCCGGCCGAAGTCGCGTAGGGCCCGATAGGTCGATGGCGGCGGGGTCCAGCGCCTAGGCGTCATGCGTTCGGCGTATTCGGCCAACAGGGCGGTGTCGAGCGGGTCGGTCTTACTGCCGCGCAGCGTAATTTCGGCGAAATGCCGGAAGCTGCGCGGGTTGATCACGGACACCGGCAGCCCGGCCTCGTGCAGGGCCAGCGCGAGGTCCAGGTAGTAGATGCCAGTGGCCTCCAGCACGATGCCCGCCGGTTGCAGCGCCTGCAGCTTGCGGATCGCCTGGGCGTGACCTTGGGCAGTCTGTGGGAAGGTGTAGACCTTACTGTTCTTGCCGTCACGACGGCAGAGCAAGTCGAAGGAGCGTGCGGCGACATCAATGCCGATATAAACGCTCATCGTTGTTCCTCCTTTCCCTTCTGGGGTCGGTTGCGTCACACTGATCACCGGTTCCCCGACCTCGCATTTCTTGCCGGTTCGACCTTGTGATACGAAGTCCAGCCAGGCTGGCTTCCCGATACTCCTCGAAATCGGCAATGAGGCGGGGAGCCCATCTACGCGCGAGGTCAGAAACTTCCTGCCTCCAGGTCGGGACGGCTTCCCCGGTGTCTGGCAAAAAACCTAACATGCCAGATAACTCCAACATACAAGGTCGGGCTTCAGCCCGACACCGAACGGACGGCGCCCTCGGGGAGAGTAACGCCCATGAAGATATCCGGCATCGGACACACCGCGGCACTGCGGTCGCCACTGGCGGCGTCTTGGCTCCGGCGCTCGCTTGTGGTTCTCACCCTGCTGCTGGCCGCCCTTCCCGGGGCCCGCGCGGAAGGCGGCGGTGCCACCGTGGTGGAACCGCCCTACGAAGACCCCAAGGTGGTCGTCGAATTCTACTTCGACCGTCCCGAGAAGGCCGCCGGTGCCCTGCACTGGCTACGTGCCTTCATCAACCCGCTGATGGAAGAGCCCTACGGCATGGCGCCGGAGTTCATGAACATCGTGGTGGTCATCCATGGCACCGAGCTGGTCACCGTTGCCAATCGGAACTATGACAAGTACAAGACCATCGTGGACCGCATGAAATACTACGCCCAGTTGGGCGTCAAATTCAGAGTATGCGGGCTGGCGGCGGAGGATTACGGCTACACGCCGGCGGATCTCCAGGACTTCATCGAAGTGGCGCCGTCCGCCATGACCGAGCTGGTCCACTGGCAGCAGCAAGGCTACGCGCTGCTGATCCCGCAGGTACCGGAGAAGCATTTCACCATCGAAGAAATACGCTAGCGCCTTACGCTGCACGAATTTTGAATTTTTAATTAATGCGCTCGCTGGCGCTCGCAAGTCCTTGAACCCCAAGGCCATCGTTTAATGTCCGGGCAAGCGGTTCAATCAGTCAGTTTCACTTAAAAGAGAGGCGCAAGCGCAGCGACGCGCCACAGCAATTAAAAATTAAAAATTAAAAATTGGCATTTCATCCTCCCGGCAGGGGCTTTCCACCGTCCCATCCTGCTAAGATCCCGCTCCTCGAGACCCCATCGCGATGCCATACAGGAGGATGAAATGCCCGACCCCCGTTGTGCCGGCACCACGCCTTACGTGCTGGAACTCGAGCCCGGCGACTATTTCTGGTGCGCCTGTGGCCGCTCCCGCAACCAACCGTTTTGTGACGGCTCCCATGCGGGCACGGACATCACGCCGTTGATGTTCACCGTGACCGAGCAGCGCAAGCGCGGCTACTGCGCCTGCAAGCAGACGGCCACTCCACCTTACTGCGACGGCAGCCACAAGGGATTGCAGCCCTGACGCAACCCGCAGCTATCAGCCCCTAGATCCAGTGCTGAATCCATTTTATCCCCCGAGCCCGGACCGCGCCGGCCATCCGGTCCACTGGAGCCGGCTGTACGGCGGTGCCGGCGGCCTGGCCATTGCCCGCGCCGCCGCGGAGCACAACGGCCCATTGCTGGTGGTGGCGCCGGATTCCCTGGCGGCGGCGCGCCTGGAGGCGGAGATACGCTTCTTCGGCGACGCCGATGACGACCTGCCGGTGCTGCATTTTCCGGACTGGGAGACCCTGCCCTACGACCCCTTCTCGCCCCACCAGGACATCATCTCCGAGCGCCTGTCGGTGCTGGTACGCCTGGCGGGACTGGAGCGGGGAGTGCTGGTGGTGCCGGCGAACACCCTGATGGTGCGCCTGCCGCCCCGCAGCCACATCGACGGCCACAGCCTGGTGCTGGACCGCGGCCAGCGCTTCGACGTGGAGTCCATGCGCGAGCGCCTGGAGAGGAGCGGCTACCGCTGCGTGAGCCAGGTGATGGAGCACGGGGAATTCGCCGTGCGGGGCGCCATCTTCGACCTCTTCCCCATGGGCAGTTCCGCGCCCTACCGCATCGACCTCTTCGACGACGAGATCGAGACCCTGCGCCAGTTCGATCCCGAGACTCAGCGTTCACTGGAGCGGGTGGATTCCGTCCGCCTGCTGCCGGCCCGGGAGTTCCCCCTGGACGAGGACGCCATCGCCACCTTCCGCCAGGCCTGGCGGCGTGAGTTCGAGGGCGACCCCAGCAGCTGCGGCATCTACCGGGATGTCTCCAACGGCCATGCGCCACCGGGAGTGGAGTACTACCTGCCGCTGTTTTTCGATGACACCCAGACTCTGTTCGACTACCTGCCGGACCACAGCCTGGCGATAGTGCTCGGGGAGGCCGCAGCGGGTGCGGAGGCCTTCTGGCGGGAGGCCGCGGAGCGCTACGAGAACCGCCGCCATGACCGCGAGCAACCCCTCCTCGAGCCCGCGCGCCTGTTCCTGGGGCCGGAGGACATCGAGGCACGACTGAACCGCCTGCCCCGGGTCGACCTCTCCACCTTCGAGGACCCGGCCGCCGAGGCCGCCAACTTCGCCACCCGCGCCCCCGTCGCCCTGCCGGTGGAGGCGCGGGCCCCGGACCCCCTCGACCACTTCAAGCGCTTCCGGGATACCTTCGGCGGGCGCATCCTGCTGGCGGCCGAGAGCGCCGGACGCCGCGAGGCCCTGCTGGAGACCTTCGCCGACAATGGCCTGCGCCCGGAGGTGGTGGCGGACTGGCAGGCCTTCGTCGCCGGCGACATGGCCCTGGCCATCGCAGTGGCCGAGCTGGAACAGGGCGTCGTCATCGAGGAACCGCCCCTGGCGGTGGTCACCGAGTCCCAGCTCTTCGGTGCCCGCGCCGCCCAGAGCCGGCGCCGCGGCGCACCCTCGCGGGACGCCGAGGCGGTGGTGCGTAACCTCACGGAGTTGCGGGAGGGCGCCGCCGTGGTGCACGAGGACCACGGCGTCGGCCGCTACCTCGGCCTCACCACCCTGGACGTGGGGGGCATGACCAACGAGTTCCTGCACCTGGAATACGCCGGCGGCGACAAGCTCTACGTGCCGGTGTCCTCGCTGCATCTCATCAGCCGCTACACCGGCACGGACCCCGACACCGCTCCCCTGCACCGCCTGGGCAGCGGCCAGTGGCAGAAGGCCAGGCGCAAGGCCGCCGAGAAGGCCTGGGACGTGGCCGCCGAGCTGCTGGACCTCCAGGCCCGCCGCGCCGCCCGCCCCGGCCATGCCTTCGACATCGACGACGGCCACTACCGCGCCTTCGCCCAGGCCTTTCCCTTCGAGGAGACCCCGGACCAGCAGACGGCCATCGAGCAGGTGGTGGCCGACATGCGCGCCGACCGCCCCATGGACCGCCTGGTGTGCGGCGACGTCGGCTTCGGCAAGACCGAGGTGGCCATGCGCGCCGCGTTCATCGCCGTGCAGGGCGGCCGCCAGGTCGCCGTCCTCGTGCCCACCACCCTGCTCACCCAACAGCACTACCAGAACTTCCGTGACCGCTTCGCCGACTGGCCGGTGCGCATCGAACATCTGTCGCGCTTCCGTTCCAAGAAGGAACAGACGGCCACCCTCAAGGCCCTGACGGACGGTCGCGTGGACATCATCATCGGCACCCACAAGCTGCTGGGCAGCGACATCCACTTCAAGAACCTGGGCCTGGTGGTGATCGACGAGGAACACCGTTTCGGGGTGCGCCACAAGGAGCGCTTCAAGGCCCTGCGGGCGGAGGTGGACATCCTCACCCTCACCGCCACCCCCATCCCCCGCACCCTCAACATGGCCATGTCGGGCATGCGCGACCTGTCCCTCATCGCCACGCCGCCGGCCAAGCGGCTGTCCATCAAGACCTTCGTCCAGCAGTGGGACAACACCGTGGTGCGCGAGGCCTGCCAGCGCGAGTTGCGGCGCGGCGGCCAGGTGTTCTTCCTTCACAACGAGGTGGACACCATCCCGCGCATCGCCCGCGAGCTGGCGGAACTGGTGCCCGAGGCCGCGGTGGGCATCGCCCACGGCCAGATGCCGGAACGCGATCTGGAGCGGGTGATGCTGGATTTCTACCACCGGCGATTCAACGTGCTGGTGTGCACCACCATCATCGAGACCGGCATCGACATCCCCACCGCCAACACCATCGTCATCAACCGCGCCGACCGCTTCGGCCTGGCCCAGCTCCACCAGTTGCGTGGCCGCGTGGGGCGCTCCCACCACCGCGCCTACGCCTACCTGCTGGTGCCCCATCCCAAGGCCATGACCGCGGACGCCGTGAAGCGGCTGGAGGCGGTGGAGTCCCTCGAGGACCTGGGGGTGGGCTTCACCCTGGCCACCCACGACCTGGAGATCCGCGGCGCCGGCGAACTGCTGGGCCAGGACCAGAGCGGCCAGATCCATGAGGTGGGCTTCTCCATGTACGCCGATCTGCTGGAGCGCGCCGTGGCGGCCCTCAAGGCCGGCCGCAGTCCTCAGCTCGACCGCCCGCTGGACCATGGCACCGAGGTGGACCTCCACATCCCGGCCATCATCCCCGAGACCTACGTGCCCGACGTCCACACCCGCCTCATCATGTACAAGCGCATCGCCGCCGCCGACTCCCTGGCGGCCCTAAAGGACCTCAAGGTGGAGATGATCGACCGCTTCGGCCTGCTGCCGGAGCAGACCCAGACCCTGTTCCGCATCACCCAGCTCAAGCTCCGGGCGACGCCTCTGGGCGTACGCAAGGTGGACGTGGGCAACGCCGGCGGGCGCATCATCTTCGACGAGCAGCCCAACGTGGATCCCGTGGCCATCATCAACCTCATCCAGGACCGCCCCGGCGAGTTTCGTCTCGAGGGCGGCGACCGCCTGCGTCTTCTCGGAGACATGCCGGACCTGGACAGCCGCATCCACGCCCTGGAAGGGGTCTTCGATCGCCTCACCACCACCGCGGTGGCGTGACGGGTTATGATCCGCGCCATGGCAAGGTCCCGACGATTCCCTCCCCTGCTCATGGCGGTCATGGCCTGGCTGGCGCCCGGGGCCGCGCCGGCCCAGGATGCCCCCGCTATCCCGTGGTTCACGGTGGAGGTGGTGGTATTCGCCCATAAGGGGACCGCGGGACTCGGTGAGGAGATCTGGCCCGAGGCCCCCGGCCGGCCGGACCTCACCGCCGCCGTGCCCCTGACACCGGACGGCATGCCCCTGGTGGACACCGCCGCCGGCAAAATGTCGCCCCTCCTCCCCGCCACCGCCGGTGGACGCCAGCTCACGGGCATCGTGCGCGCCCTCAGGCGTTCATCGACCTATGAGCCCCTGGTCCACATGGCCTGGCGCCAGGCCGGGCGCGACGAGCGGCACGCCACCTCCATCCTGGTGCGCGTCGGCCCGCCCAACGAAGCGCCGCTGCTGGAAGGAACCCTGCGGGTCCACCTGTCCCGTTACCTGCATCTCCGCGCCGACCTGGTCTACGCCCGGGACATCCCCCCGGGACGACCCGATGAGACAGGCCCGGTCGATACGCCGGCGGCGGCGGACGGCGGCGCAGCCGCGCCCCGGCCGGCCAATGCCGTCTTTCGCCTCAGCCAGAGCCGGCGCATGCGCTCCGGCGAGATCCACTACGTGGACCACCCCGTCTTCGGCCTCATCGCCGAGATCCGACGCTACAAGTTTCCCGAGCCGGAGCCCCCGGTGCCCGTGACCGGCCGGTCTGACGAACCGTCGGCTACCGCTCCTAGCCCGTGACATGATCGGGACCGCCGGATCCCGGGAACGCCCCCGACCACCGGGCACCCGCATCCCGGCACTGCTCCTGCCCGCACTGCTGGCCGCGGCCGCGCCGGTGGCGGCCGATATCTACCGCCTCATCGACGAACAGGGCGTCATCCACCTCTCGGACAAGCCCGCGGGTGATGACTGGAAGCTCATCGTGCGCACCCGCAAGGCCTGGTCGCCGGACCGCGTCCGGCCCATGCCCGAGAACCGCGCCCGCTTCTGGCCCCTGGTGGACGCCGCCGCCCGCCGCCACGGCCTCAATCAGGCCCTCATCGATGCCGTCATCACCGCCGAGTCGGGTTACAACCCCGATGCCCTGTCCAGCGCCGGGGCCATGGGCCTCATGCAGCTCATGCCCGACACCGCCCGCGCCTTCGGCGTCGCCGATCCCAACGATCCGGCCCAGAACATCGAGGGCGCGACCCGCTACCTGCGCCGACTCATGGACCGCTACCTGAATCTCGAACTCGCCCTCGCCGCCTACAACGCCGGCGAAACCGCCGTGGCCCGCTTCGACAACCAGGTCCCACCCTATCCCGAGACCCGGCACTACGTGCGCAAGGTGATGGGGCTGTTCCGGCAGGGGTTGGAGCGCCAGGCGGCGCGTAAGGTGGCGGAGGGGGGATGAGGATGGGAAATGGGAAATGGGAAATGGGAAATGGGAAATGGGAAATGGGAAATGGGAAATGGGAAATGGGAAATGGGAAATGGGAAATGGCAGAGTCTGGCCCGGGAGTGATTGGAAGGGTCAACCCGAAGCACCGTAGGGTGGGTCAAGCGCAGCGGACCCACCATCCAATTGGCAGCACCGTAGGGTGGGTCAAGCGCAGCGGACCCACCATCCAATTGGCAGCACCGTAGGGTGGGTCAAGCGCAGCGGACCCACCATCCAATTGGCAGGGGAGACTCGCGGGCAGAAACGGTGAAGTGATCCCCGGCCCCGCGCACGATTCAACCCTGTTAACTGGATGCCGGGTCAAGCCCGGCATGACGAATGTAACTCGTCATAAAGTTTTCTCATGCCATGACGACTTAGGAAACGGGGAATCATCACAAGACCACATATGAGGGAACACCATGGCGTCCAGACTCAAACTGGCGACGAAGCTGCAGCTGATGGTCGGAGCCCTCATGGTCCTGGTCATCCTGTCCACCCTCGGCATCATCTTCGTCAGGACCTCCGGCTCCCTCGACACCATTCACGAACAACGGGTCTCCGTCCTCCAGGGCGTGGCCGACCATTACTTCGCCGGGAAAGTGGAGAAACTGGCCACCTATTCCCACATTCTCGCCGGTGACGAGGCCATCGCCGCCGCGGTAGCGGCGGGTGACAGCACGGCCCTGCAGGCCATCCTGCCGCCCCTCTTCCAGCGGCTTCATCAGTTGGACCAGGACATCAACACCATCGAGGTGACGGATGCCCACGGTATCGTCCTGGTGCGCGGGCACAATCCCGCGAAGTCCGGCGACGACAAGTCCAAGACGCGCCTGTTCGGCAATGCCCTCAAGTCCAGGACGGCCGAGGCCGGGGTCAATGTGTCCTCCTCCACCGGCCTGCTGAGCTTCGATGCCATCACCCCGGTCGAGGCCGGCGGCCGCTTCGCGGGCCTGTTCAAGGTCGGCTACTACCCCAAATCCCGCAATCTCGAAGAATTAAAGGGCCTGCTCGACGCCGAGGCGGCCGTGGTGATGGAAAACCGCGACAAGCCCATCGACGCCACCGTCAAGTCGAAGTACCAGGTCGACAGCCGGCACTATGCCGGACAACGACTGCTGGTCTACGGCGCCACCTTCGACCACGATCTCGCCGCGGCCTTCCTGGGGTCCTCCCGAGATGAGGCGGGCCACACCCGCATCGACGGCGCCCCCCACAGGCTCGAACGGCTGGGCGTCTCCCTCGATGGCACCCCGGTACGGGAATTCTCGCTGCTCATAGCCGTGCCCCAACGGGAGCGCACCGCCGTCCTGTCGGCCCTGGGGCTCTCCGGCTCGGTGGTGGCCCTCATCGGCATCGCTGCCGTGGTCCTCGTCGCCTGGCTGATCACGAAATCCTTTACCCGGCCCATCACCCACATCATCACGGGTCTGTCCTCGGGAGCCGGCCAGGTCGCCCAGGCGGCCCATCAGGTGGCGGACGCCAGCCAGCAGCTGGCCGAGGGAGCGAGCGAGCAGGCCGCATCCCTGGAAGAGACCTCATCGGCCCTCGAGGAGATGGCCGCCCAGACCCGCCAGAACGCCGACCACGCCGATCAGGCCGACCGCTCCATCAAGGACACCGTCAATGCCGTCAACTCCGGCGTCACCTCCATGGAGCACATGAACGCCGTCATCAAGGAGATCGCCAGCTCGGCCAAGCAGACCTCCAACATCATCAAGACCATCGACGACATCGCTTTTCAAACCAACCTCCTGGCACTCAACGCCGCCGTCGAGGCCGCCCGCGCCGGCGAATCCGGCAAGGGTTTCGCCGTGGTGGCCGAGGAAGTGAGGAATCTGGCCCAGCGCTCCGCCGAGGCTGCCCGCAACACCGGCCAGCTCATCGAACAGTCGCAGAAGATCGCCGGCGACGGCGTCACCATGGCCGGGGAAGTGGCGAAACAGCTGGAGACGATTCGCGACTCCTCCATCGCGGTAAGCACCCTCGTGGGTGAGATCGCCGCCGCCTCCAAGGAGCAGGCGGGGGGTATCGACCAAGTGAACACGGCCACCACCGAGATGGACAAGGTGGTGCAGCAGAATGCCGCCGACTCCGAGGAATCCGCCAGCGCCGCCGAAGAACTCTCGGCCCAGGCCGCCGAGATGTCGCGTGCCGTGCACGCCCTCGAGATCCTGATCGACGGCAACGGCTCGACCGCAGATGAAGGCCCCTCCGCGGCCGCCCCTCCGCGGCCACCGCATCCCGCCCCGAACCACCGTCACGCCGTGACCGCACGCTCACTGTCCCCGGGGCGACATGGGCCAGGGAAAAAGAGCGCCGCGGAAAGGGCCATCCCATTGGACGACGACGACCTCTCCGATTTCTAGCCCCCCGCAAGCCGGATCATCGGCCTGAAGCGGGCCATGCACCCGCACCGGGGCGGAACCCCCATCGGCGGGCTGTCGGGCTGAAGCCCGACCTACAGATCCCCCCCTCGCCCGTTCCAACGGCACGGATGTAGGTCGGGATTCATCCCGACATCCGGTGCCATGCCATGCACCCGCGCCGGGGCGGAACCCCCAATGTTGGATGTCGGGATGAATCCCGCCAATGTTGGGTGTCGGGATGAATCCCGACCTACAGATATCCCCCCACCGCCTGTTCCCGGAGGGACATCAGGCGCGGAAGCACACGCCGACCTTGAGCCCCCTGCCACTGCTACCGTCTTCCAGCAGCACGCGTCCCTTATGGACCTCGGCGATGCGCTCGACGATGGACAGCCCGATACCGTAACCCTCGCCCACGGCCGCGGGCAGCCGGCAGAAACGCTGCAATACCTGGCTGCGCTTCTTGGCGGGTATCCCCGGACCGGTATCCTCCACGAACATATGGATACCGTTGGCATCGCCGCTGATATCCAGCTTTACACTGCCGCCAGCCGGGGTGCAGCGAATGGCGTTGTCGAGGAGGTTGCGGATCAGCACCCGCATGAGTTCCTCATTGCCACGAACATACACCGGCCCATGTCCCCGGAAGGATAGATCGAGTCCCTTCACCAGCGCCTTCGGCGCCACATCGCTCATGACATCCCGGGACAGGGCCTCGAGTTCGAGTTCGCTGTCCATCATCACGTTCCAATCGCCCTCGAGGCGCGCCAGCAACAGGACCTGTTCCACCAGTTCGCTGCAGTTCTTCGATACCTTGAGGATCTGCTTCAGGGCGTGCCGTCGCTCATCCTCCGTCGCCACCGCCAGACCGGCCTCGGCCTGATTCCGGATCGCAGTCACCGGGGCCCGCAGCTCGTGGGCGGCATCGGCGGCGAAGCGGTCGAAACGGCCGAAGGCCTCTTCCAGTCGGCCCAGCATAGAGTTCACTTCAGCCACCAGGGGACGGATCTCCTGCGGCACACGTCGCACCTGCAGGGGCTCCAGATTGTTCGCGTCCCGCGTGGCAATCTCCGCCGACAGACGAGCGAGAGGGTGCAGGCAGGTGCGAATACCGAACCATAGCCCCGCGAGAATAAACAGGAGCGCCAGGAATACCGGCATCAGGGCCCTTCCGAGGGCCGCCAGCATCAGCTCATCACGATCGGCGGAGCGGACCGCGACATGGATGACGTCCCCCTCCTGTAGAGACGCGGTCAGGAGGCGCCAGCCGTGGCCTTCCACATGCGCTTCCCCGTAGCCCGGCGTGGGACCGGAGAGGGGTGTGACGGGCGCGTCGGGGCTGGCGCTCAGCAGGCGGCCCGACGGCGACCACACCTGGTAGACCAGGGACACCAGGCCGGGATTGGCGGCACCTTTGAGTTCGCTGCCGGCTGCGGCTTCCGCCTCATCTGTGGCGGTGGACAGCGCGTGAGCCACCGCTGCCAGCCGGGCATCCAGCAACCGCCCTACTTCCTGTCGGGTGGCGAGTACCGTGGCAACGGTAACCACCAGCCAGATCACCACGATGATCGTGCCCAGGGTGGAGAGCAGCTGGCGGCGGAGAGACATCATCCGATGCGCGATTCCACCGTGTAGCCGAGGCCGTGTACCGTTTTGATGGTATCGGCCGGAATCTTCTTGCGCAGATTGTGGATATGCACCTCGACGGCATTGCTGGAGATGGCGCCGAAAAGGCCGTAGAGGTTCTCCTCCAGACGGGGACGCGATACCACCTTGCCACGGCTCTCCAGCAGGCAGCGAAGAATGGAAAGTTCCCTCATGGACAAGGGAAGGGGCTTGCCATCGACGGTGGCGGTCTGTCCCTCCACGTCGAGGACTATACCACCGTGGGCGATGAGGCCCTCGGAGCGTTCGCGATAGCGACGGCATATGGCCCCGAGGCGGGCGCGCAGCTCCGCGAACTCGAACGGCTTCGCCAGGTAGTCGTCCGCCCCCATGTTGAAGGCGCGAAGTTTGTTGGCGAGATCCGTGCGCCCGGTGAGCACGAGGACCGGCACGCGCTCGAAGACCGTACGGAAACTCTTGAGCAGATCCATACCATCGCCACGCGGCAGGTTGAGATCCAGCACCACGGCGTCGAAGTGGCCCTGGGGCAGGGCACATCGGGCCTCCGGAATGTCGGTGACCGCGGTCACGCTATGGCCATGACCGGACAACAGCTTCGTCAGGCTATCCACGAGGACCGTGTCATCCTCAATAAGCAGTACATGCATGCTGCGAATCTCCCGTTCTCATCGTTGACCCCGGCGCCCCCCAAAACGCCAGCCGCAAACATCGGCTCGCCGCCTCCAACGGGCGGACAGCATAAGCCTCTCCGGAACACTCGGGAATGCCGAACCATGGATGCAGGCACCGCGGCAATCGATGCGCATTATACTCGACCAAATCTCTCGGCTATTTTTATTTGGTTTGTTTTGCAAACCGATTAGACCCCCCTGTATCGCATAACACCACCGTGCCGACCATGAGCGTTGATCCAGATCATGACGAAGCCCGGCGGCACCTTGCGTTCCCGGGCGGGAGGCATGCCAGGGTGGGAACCGGCGAGGGTCTGATACCCTGCCTGCACTGAATTGATGTCCCTTCGGGAAGACTTTAATCTCCTCCCGTCTACCGCGCTATTTGGAATACCAACCCGTCACCGGATAAGGAACCGTCGATGCTCATCGATACCAACAAGGTCGTCTCTCTCCATTACACCCTGACTGACAGTGAAGGCCTGGTTCTGGACACCACCCAAGGGCGGGGGCCGCTGACTTATATCCACGGCGCGGGGAACGTCATCGCGGGTCTGGACGAAGGAATGGAAGGTCACGCGGCCGGCGACAGGCTCCATATCACGATTCCGCCGGAAAAGGCCTACGGAGACAAGGACGATGAGTTGCTAATCAAGGCGCATCGCTCGCAATTCGACGGCCCTGACGAACTCGAACCGGGCATGCAGTTTCACTTCGGCAGCGGACTGAACCAGCGCCTGTTCGTCGTCACTGAGGTCGTCTCAGACAACGTCTTCCTGGACGGCAACCATCCCCTCGCCGGCCTGACCCTCCAGTTCGACATCGAGATCGTCGATGTACGGGACGCCACTGCGGACGAACTCCGGAACGGCCTTCCTCAGGACCCATAGAAAACGCTTATCTGACCCATACCGGGCCCGGATTACGAGGGTCAAACCTCTCCCGTCTCTGCTCCGGGCGGCCCCGGCATGCCCTCCGCGGAGACGTCCAACATGCGGCAGCGCGGGCACATCTGCAGACGCCGGGCGCTCGCCGATTGGGCGAACACCCAGTTGCCTTCCAGACGCTCGGTCATGCGCTGCAGCATGCTCGCGGTGGTGAACGGCGTACCGCAGCGAATGCAATGGAAGGGCCGTTCCTCGTGCAGGAGACGGGCTGACTTCCTGGTCTGCCGGGACCAGACGAAACGGGGGGCAAGGGTGACAGCTCCCTCGGGACAATTGCCCGCACACAGGCCACATTGCACGCAGTCATCCTCGACAAAGAACAGCCGCGGCGTGCCCGCCTCACCGCGCAACGCCCTCCCAGGACACACGTGGACACATGCCATGCAAAGAATACAGCCATCCGGATCGATCCGGACCTCGCCGTAAGGGGCCCCCTCCGGCAGTTCCGAAACCGCAGGATGGGCAGGAGCGCGGTCATACAGCGCTTCGAGGGCGCGCCCCATGGCCTCGCGTTTGCCTTCCACCACCGGCAGTTCCCGGTCGGCGGTCGGGTCCAGAGGTGGTATGCGGGAAACCCTTCGCTCCAGCCCTTGCTCCCCCCGGAAAGTCAGTGAAAGGACTCGCGCCGGGTCATAACCGAGGCTTCCCAGAAAGGCCTGGGCCAGAACGACTTGTGCATTCAGGGCCCGGAACACGTCCCGGGGCATGCCGGCCCTGCCTATCAACAATACCTGGCGCACGCCATGTGCCAGGGCCAACAGCCACAGTTCGATACCTGCCGCGGCCATTCTTTTCAGGGCCACCGGCACCACGTACTCGGGCACCCCGGACAGGGCCTGTTCGAGGGCATGGTCGTCGAGGTCGTGAAACATCAATGCCGGCTGGATCCCACCCGCCTGACGATACCGCGCCAGGGCCTCCCTGAGGTTGGCCAGCAGGCTGTCGAATGCCGGATAGGCGTAGCGAATGGCCCCCGTAGGACAGACCGTCGAGCAAATCCCCTCCCCCTGACAGAGATAGGGGTCCACCTGGATGCGATCCTTGACGGATAGGATGGCGCGGGTGGGACAGCTATCGAGGCAGCGGGTGCATCCGTTTACCCCGGCCGCACCGTGAGCGCAGATCTGAGGATCATAGGCAAAGAAGCGTGGCTTACTGAAATCACCCACCAGTCGCGCAGCCTGGTCAAGGGCCTGAGCGAGGCGGGTCGGATCGGGTCCACAGGCGTGATAACCGAGAGGGAGCACGGGCCAATCCAGATACGGCGTGGCGCCCATATCCACCACGATATCGAAACCGGAGAGCCCCAGATACTCGGCCAGGTCTACCGTGTTTTCGCCGTCCTGGAGCGCCACCCGGAACGCACCGAGATGGCCTTGCACGGAGACCATGCGTCCCTGCACCACGGTGAACCCGTATTCCGGGCCCCGCCCCTCTCGGACCGGCACCACGCCACCCTCGATGATCACGGTGCAGGCAAGCCCACGGCGCCCCAGTTCCTGCGCCGCCTGGATAGCCACGGATCCGTCTCCCCACAGCACCACCCGTCCCGCGGAACGATAGGTCACTGTAGGCGCTTCCGGCGGCGGTACGCGCTCCAGAAAGTCTCGCGCCGCCGCCCGCGCGGTACTTTCCGTATCCTCGCCTGGCGCGTCCGTGTTCACCACCGGCCCATGGACCGATTCATTCAGCGCCATGGAAAAACGACAGCCCCCCGGCGGTTCGGGCTTGAACGCCCACCGTGCGTGCACCTCGCGATAGCATTGGAACCTTCAGCGAGCCCGACGCCGGTTGCCGGCTCCCGGCGCCATAAGCCAGTGGAGCATGGGCCAGTGGTGCATGGGGCGCTGCCGGGGTCAGGAGGTCTCCTCGGTATCGCATTTCCTTTGCAGCTTACCATCGAGTTCCTCCTCGAGTTCCACCAGCGATACGAAATCATCCGGCTTGACCACGAGCATTCCACACCCAATCACATCGAGCATCTTCTCCGTCGGATTGCCACCGAGGACCGCCCGCAATCCCGGTCGGGTGGCGGTACCCATCACCAGCAGGTCCGCCTCCACCTCGCGGACGAGGGCGGGGATGGCGTCGATGGGCTGGCCCAGAGGCAGATGGACGTTCTCCTCCTTCAGCAGGGCCTTACCGGTGATCTCCGTGCAGCTATCCCGAATACTTTTGCGAAGTTTAGCCATGTACTCCGCGAGGTCCACGGGCATTGGCTTGCCCTTGCGTTGAGGCCGGCCGACGCTTGGAAGACTATGGACCACGTGTAGCTCACTGCCCTCCGACTCGGCCACCGCGGCCGCGGTCGCGAGGATCTTGCCATCCAGCCCCTTACAGTCCACCTCCGCGCCGTTGCCCTTGATGGCCGCCAGTACGCGGTGGAAACGGCCCGTCATTACACCGTTGGTGAGCCAGAGCGTACACGGACAGTGGCGTAACATCTCACGGGACGGACATTCCTTGAGACGTTTGGATTGAGGTGTTTTCCTGCGGGTGGTAAGGACCACCAGGTCATAGCACTTTTCCAGTACCTCATGGGTGACCTCGATGAATTCCTTGCCCCACAGCAAACGCGTATCCGCCGACGGCGCACCCAGCCGGATGAGCCGACCCGCCACTTCATCCAGGAACCCTTGCCGCTCGTTGACGATCTTTTCCTTCAACTTATCGGGATTTCGAACGTTCCACCATTCCCGTACATCTTCGGGATAATCACTGACCACATGCATCACCGTGATATGAGCGCCGCTGTTCTTGGCGATACCCGCAAGCCGTTCCACAGCCTCGAGATCCGTGAACTTGGGATGGGCACAGATGATTATCTTTTTGAAATTCTTCATGATTGCTCCTTAACCAATAGGCCGCTGGCGCCAACCCGTCAATATCAGCCCCGAACCGGCTGGTCATCGAATATCGGGATTATGCGGCTGATGATGTAATAGGTGACGAAAGGTGCCGCGAATACGATGATCGCCATGATCAATCCCTCCCGACCGAGGACCTCGAGATGGAACTCCGCAAACCCGCGGTCCGATTTGCTCAGCATCTGGCCACCGACCACGACGTTGAAGCGCATGAACAACACCTGCAACACCAGCAGGAAGGCACCAATATTGACGAGGTATAACAGCGGCTTGCCCCAGACATTCGACAATGCGGCATAACCCAGAATTAGGATCGGCAATACCGAAAGGGTGAGCACCTGGCCGATGACGAAACTGTCGAACAGCGGTCCGGCCAGCAACGGGCCTATGACCGTCCAGTGATGTCCCTGTTCATAGGCCGCATACACCACCTCCAGGGTCTCCAGCGTAAAGGCCAGCAGGAATATGCACCACAGGTAGATGGTCATGGTCTTGATCATGTCCAGATCATAGGCCTTGCGGGCACGCCAGCGGATGAAGGTATACATCAACAACAGCATGGCCATGCCGCTGACGATGGCCGATACCAGGAACACGATGGGCTGGAGGGGCGTGGCCCACCATGCGTTGGCCTTGACGGAGCCGAAGATGAACCCGACGTAGCCGTGCAGCAGGAAGGCCCAGGGAATACCGATGGCGGCCAGGAACACCGTGACCTTGTGGTCCACGCGCGCCGCTTCCGGCGTGTAGGTCCTGACCCCCAGGGTAAGCACATTCCATATCACCCCCGGAATTCCTTTCGTCTCCTTGGCCCTTTGAATGATGTACTCGCGATAGGTTAGCCAGAGTTCGACGGTGAGCAGCAGCATATAACTCGCGTAGACATAGCCGAAGATGCTCATCGCCGACGTGGTATTGGGCGTGAGGAAGATATTAAACGCCCGTTGCGGTTGTCCCAGATGCAACAATAACGGTACGCCCGCGAACAGGCCGAAACAAAATGCCGCGATCAGGGCGAAACGCGATATGCGTTCGAAGGTCTTTACATTGAATACGTGGTACAAGGCCGAGACCACGAACGCCCCGGCCACCAGGCCCGTGATATAGGGGTAGATCACGATCATCAACGACCAGTCGATGTGCGTATTCGGAAATATGTAGTTTACCAATGCTTCGTTCGGTAACGTGGAACTGGTCATTTCAGATAACCTCCCGGGGCAGACGGCGATAGAGAACCCGATTGTGGGCATGCATGCCGGGTTTGAGTATCCTCCAGCGATCCTCTTCGAGGGCCTCCGCCACCGTACCCTCCGGCTTATTGCGGTCGCCGAAGGCCCGCGCCCCGGTGGGGCATACGGTGGCGCAGGCGGGTTGGAGCCCGTTGGAGACACGGTGGTAACACCAGTCGCACTTGTCAGCCATGTGGGTGGCGGGATTCAGGAACCGCACGCCGAAAGGACAGGCCTGAATACAGTAGCTGCAACCCATGCAGTGCTCCGGATCGATGAGCACGAACCCGCCCGGTGCCTTGAACGTGGCACCCACCGGACAGACCTGCACGCACGGTGCGTTATCGCATTGGTTACACAACTTGGGGACGAACGTGGTCTCTTTTGCCGCGGCCGTGACGTCTTCGGCAAGCGGGGGAAAGCTGTTGATGGCACCGTCCGGGGAATCAATCCAGGTGCCTTCGGCGGTGCGCACATAACGCTCCACCCAGGTCCTGAAATGCCCCGCAGGCACATGATTCTCCACCGAACAGGCCTGCACACACTTACCGCAGCCGATACAACGGTCGATATCGACTACGAAGACATAGTCGGCGTCGGTGGTATCCATGGAGCCCTTGCCACCGACGAGGGAGGCCAGCGCTGAAGGACGGTAAGCGACGGCGGCCGAACCGGCCACCGCCACCAAGGCACGCAGGAAGCTGCGGCGACTCGTGGTCATGGTACTCATATCCAGACAACCTCCTTATTGATTCTTCCGGGGTTTGGGAAGGTGAGGGTTATGGCATTGGCCACAGTACTTCGCCTCCGTCACCTGCATGGCCTTGTGAATCGGGTGCTCACTGGAAAACTGGCCGACCTTGCCGTCCCGGCCGAGGAGGTTTGCATGGCAGGTGAGGCAGGCCTCGCCGGTGCGCATGATGCGCGCGTCGGCCGTCTTACGACCATTCTCCACATGAGACGCAAGGGGGCCGTGACAGGACTCACAGGCCAAGCCGTAGTGTGTCCCCTTCGGCAGCTCCGCGAGACGCTTGGCATGCTGCTCGTCGGAGCCATCGTGGCAGGACGATGTCTCGCAAGACATGTTCCCGCCATGCAGCGGCGGTCTCTGTGCCAATTCCACAAGCGCTGCCTTGCGATACCAGTTATCGCTGTCCCATGTGTCCGGTACCAGCGCCTGACCGCCCCAGCCGATGACGGCCAATGCAGCTACCAGTATGACTATCAGGCGATAGATATGGGCCCGCGGTGATGGCCTCGTGCTCATGCTTGACTCCTCCTCCCGGGCCCATTTATCCCGGTTATTATTTAATTTAAGTTATTCCGAGATGACATGAATAATCCCGGGTAACCCTTCCATTTCAATTACAGATGAAACCTATCCAAACGACATCACATTAACTCTCATGGCGATACGCGCCGCCCAAGAGGATGAAAGAGGAGCGCGTATCGCCATGTTCGTTCCCTCACCCCATCCCTCTCCCAGAGGGAGAGGGGGAGATCGTGCTTCGCGACTTTCACGTTAACTTATGAACGTCGGCTCAGCGCGAAGACAGGATGGTATGTCATGCACCGCGCAGTCGGTCCGAGCCGGACGCTTATCATCCGCTTTTCTGCCTTCGACTCGATGATGTTAGCGCAATAGGCGGGCGCGAAACTACTCCATCGATGTCGTAGACGAAAGATTAACGATCCGAACTTCCATCGTCCTTGCATGCCGGTCGAACCACGCTACAAGTAAACCGGCTACCACGTGGTTCGATAAGGCTATGGTTACGCGCCTGCAGAGTCTAAATGGAGAGGTACTCCTGTCAATCGACAGCTGCATCGGACATGATGAGGATCAATAGATTGAATATATAAGTTAGTAATTATTTCGTTATATTTAAATACAGGCGGTAATGGTGGAATAGATATAGATTAATAAATCGATTATTGGCTCAACAAAGATTTCTTTTTAAGGTTTTCTTAAGAAATTACACCTACTCTTTTAAGGGTCCAGCGTCATGCGCTGAGGCTAAGAATTGAATGGGAACATTCGATGTCCCGTACACCATGGAGACTCGGACGACACCGCGAATGGAGTTCGCAGGAGGCGGTTACACCGCCCTCCCAACTACCAATATATCCATCGAAGGAGAGAGGAACTTTTATGCATACCCGTAACCTGACAGTATCCCTGACGGCGGCGGCCATGCTGCTGGCCACCGCACCGGCGATCGCCGGCGGGGTGGATGCCGCCATGGTCAGCAATACCTGCGCCGGCTGCCACGGTACCAATGGAGTGAGCGAAGGCGAGGCACCGACCATCGCCGGCCTGCCCAAGGAATACCTTGTATCGGCCATGAAGACCTACCGGGACGATTCCCGTTACTCCACCATCATGGGCCGCATCGCCAAGGGCTATAGCGACGCGGAGATCGACGCCATGGCGACGTTTTTTGCGGAGCAGACCTGGAAGCCGGCGGCTCAGGAGACGGACCCCGAGTTGGTGGCGAGGGGCCAGACGCTGCACGGAGAGAAGTTCTGCGGTGGATGCCACGGTGCCGGCGGGGAGATGTCGAATGACACCACGCCTCAAATCGCCGGTCAGTACGCCGGGTACCTTTACTTCCAGATGCTGGACATCGCCAACCCGGATACGCCCATATCCGAAGGCTCCAAGATGATGCGCACCCTGTTCCAGGCCCTGACCGAAGATGACCTCAAGGCCCTGGCTCATTTCTACGCCAGCCAGCAGTAAGTCCACCCACGGAGGAAGTAAAGTATGTCTCAGTTGAATCGTAGAACGTTCGTCAAGCTGGCGGGTAGCGCGGCGGTGCTCAGCCTCGCCGGAACGCCCTGGCTGGCCCGCGCCGGCACCAAGGCACGTGTAGTAGTGGTCGGCGGGGGTTATTCCGGCGCCATTGCCGCCAAGTACCTGCGCATGGCCGACCCGGGCATCGACGTGACCCTGGTCGAGAAGAATTCCAAGTTCATATCCTGCCCCTCGAGCAACGAGGTACTGGCCGGTGATCGCACCATAGACAGCCTGACCTTCGGCTACGATGGTCTGAAAGGCCATGGCGTCAAAGTGGTGCACGGAGAGGTCGAAGCCATCGACGCCGCCAACAAGCAGGTGAAGGTCAAGGGTGGTGACGCCCTGAAGTATGACTACGCGGTGGTGGCCCCAGGAATCGACTTCAAGTGGGAAGCCATCGACGGTTATGACGAGGCGGCCGCCGAGCTGATGCCCCATGCCTGGAAGGCCGGGCCCCAGACCCTGCTCCTGCGCAAGCAGCTCGAGGCCATGCCGGATGGTGGGGTGGTATTCATATCGGCCCCGCCCAATCCCTTCCGCTGCCCCCCCGGACCTTACGAGCGTGCCGCCCAGATCGCCCATTATCTGAAACAGCACAAGCCCAAATCCAAGGTCATGGTTCTGGACCACAAGACCAAGTTCTCCAAGCAGGGCCTGTTCACCGCCGGCTGGAAACAGGCTTACGGGGACATGATTTCCTGGGTGTCGGGCGCCGAGGACGGCAAGGTAATGGCGGTGGATGCCAAGAAAGGCCTGCTGATCACGGACTTCAGCGAGCACAAGGCGGACGTCGCCAACATCATCCCGCCCCAGCGCGCCGGTGCGGTGGCCACCCGCAGCGGCCTGGTGGACGATTCCGGCTGGTGCCCGGTGGACCAGCGCACCTTCGAGTCCTCGTTGCACAAGGACGTGTTCGTCATCGGCGACTCCTGCATCGCGGGTGCGATGCCGAAGTCCGCCTACGCCGCCAACTCCCAGGGTAAAGTGTGTGCCGCCATGATTGCCGCTCGGGTCAACGGCCGGGAGGAACCTGAGCCCTCCTATGTCAACACCTGCTACAGTATCGTTACACCGGACTACGGCATCTCGGTAGCGGCAGTCTATCAATACAAAGATGGCAAGATTGTCGCGGTCGAAGGCGCCAGCGGAGTTTCCCCCAGCGATGCCAGCCCCGAAATCCGGAAACGGGAGGCGGTGTACCAGAGAAGCTGGTTCAACAATATCACGGCCGATATGTTCACCTGAGGGTTCCCCGCCCACACCATGGCCGGGCAACGGTCAGGGGGTGGGCGGGATCGATAACCATCGCGCCGCGGGACTAACGGACCCCGCGGCGTTTTTTATGACATTCGAGGGAGTCACGTCATGAACATCATTAGAAATCTGCTCGCTCTCATAGGGGCCCTGGCGCTGATCCTGGCAGGAATTGGCTATATCCAGTTTCAGAGCTTCGCCGCGAAACTCGATCCCGAAGCCTTTCGGGTCTACCAGGAAGTGGGCGGTCGGTTTTTGGAAACCCTGGACCCCGGCACCGCCCTGGTGCGAGTGGAAAAGGTAAAGGAAGGCCTGACGCCCGAGGACGTCGCCGAGTCCCTGAAGAGCGTCGCGGTGGACCTCGACCTGCTGTTCGTGGGCGAGGCACCCTTCTACAAGCAGGTGGAGGCCGTGACGGGCGAGCCCTACCGCTACATCAACTTCTTCTCCTTCTGCGATGCCCGGGTGGGCGCCATGATGGCGGATTACAACAACACTTACACCGCCTTCATGCCCTGCCGCATCGCCCTGGTCGCCGACCCCGACGGCACCCTGTGGTTACAGATGATGGATCTGGACATGTTGATCCACGGCGGCAAGACCCTGCCGCCCGATCTGAAGCAAGGGGCCCTGGAGGTCAGCGCCGCCCTCAACGAACTCATCGAGCGTGCGGCCATGGGAGACTTCTGAATACCCGTTCCACTCTCCCCAGCCACTGCCCCACCGGTTTCGACTCCCCCCTCCCCACGGAGGGGTTTTTTTGCGCCCGACTTTTCGGCCCTGTCGCTCCGGTTTTGTTCAAGGGTATCCGTGGGCTACCCTGATGCCATGGTTTCCTTTCCCGTGCATCATTCCATGGCCCTCCATCCGCTGGCGCAGGGGAGCGGACCGCCCATGAATGGGGTTCTCATCAAGCGTGGGACCGCGCCATGATCGGGGCCATCGCCGGCGACATCATCGGCTCGGTCTACGAGGCATGGCCCATCAAGACCAAGGACTTCCCGCTGTTTCATCCCCAGGGCCGATTCACCGACGACTCCGTGCTGACGGTAGCCATCGCCGATGCGATTCTGGGCGGGCGACCCTACGAGGACGCGGTGCGTGAGTTCGGGCGCCGCCATCCCGATGCCGGCTACGGTGGGCGCTTCATAAGCTGGCTGTTCGCCGCCGCGCCGCGCCCCTACCACAGTTGGGGCAACGGCGCCGCCATGCGCGTGAGCCCCGTGGGTTTTGCCTTCGACACCGAACGGGACGTGTTGGCGGAAGCCGCGAAGACGGCGGCATTCACCCATGATCATCCGGAAGGCATCAAGGGGGCCCAGGCCACCGCCCTCGCCGTCTTCCTGGCCCGCACCGGGCACGACAAGGAGGCCATCAGGGCGCTCATCGCCGAACGTTTCGACTACGACCTCGAACGCAGCGTGGAAGACATCCGTCCCGGCTACGGCTTCGACGTGTCCTGTCAGGGCACGGTGCCCGAGGCCATCATCGCCTTCCTCGACTCCGACTCCTTCGAGGACGCCGTGCGCAACGCCGTCTCCCTGGGTGGCGACAGCGATACCCTCGCCTGCATCGCCGGCGGCATGGCGGAGGCCTTCTATGGCGGCGTGCCTGACACCATCCGTGACACCGTCCTGTCCCTCCTGACCCCCGATCTGCGGGTGGTGGTGGAAGCCTTCCAGGCGCGTTTCGGCCGACACGAAAGGGGGAGATAAGCAATGAATGAACAAGCATTCATGGCCCTGGTGGCGGAGCAGGCCGGGGACGGGCAGTTCAGGCGCGTGCTGCGCCGGCGCGCCGTGGGTGAACTGCCGCCCGGCGAGGTACTGGTGCGGGTGGCGTGGTCGTCGCTCAACTACAAGGACGCCCTGTCGGCCACCGGCGCCAGGGGCATCACCCGCCACTACCCCCATACCCCCGGCATCGACGCCGCCGGGGTGGTGGCGGCCAGCACCGCTCCGGGGATCGCCGAGGGTGACCAGGTCATCGTCACCAGCTACGACCTCGGCATGGACACGCCGGGGGGCTTCGGCCAGTACATCCGCGTGCCGGCGGCGTGGGTGGTCCCCCTGCCCCGCGGCCTGACCCTGCAGGAGAGCATGGTCCTGGGCACCGCAGGCCTCACCGCCGGCCTGTCGGTGGAGGCCCTGGCCGGGACCATCACCCCGGACCAGGGGGAGATCCTCGTCACCGGCGCCAGCGGCGGCGTGGGCAGCCTCAGCGTCGCCATCCTGGCCCGCCTGGGTTACGCGCCCGTGGCGGTGACGGGCAAGCCCGAGGCCGCGGCGACTCTCAGGGCCCTGGGGGCCGCGCGCATCATCGGCCGCGAGGAGGCCCTGGAAGAGACGGCCCGCCCCCTGGCGCGACCCCGCTGGGCCGGCATGGTGGACACGGTGGGGGGCGATCTCCTGGTATCGGGCATCAAGGCCACCCAACCCTTCGGCGTGGTCACCTGCTGCGGCATGGTGGCCTCGACGGAGCTGCATCTCACCATATTTCCCTTCATCCTCCGGGGCATCACCCTGGCCGGCATCGACTCCCAGGGCTGCCCCATGGAGCGACGCCGGCGGGTCTGGCAACGCCTGGCCAGCGACTGGAGGCCCGCCGCGCTCGAAGGGATGGCCACGGTGGTCGGCCTCGAGGGGCTGGACCCCTACATCGATACCATCCTGGCAGGCGGCGTGACGGGGCGGGTGGTGGTGGACCTGGGGACGTAAAAAAACCCCGCGCGGGGCGGGGTTCTTGGGATCCCTCGTCCAGGGCCGTCAGAAATTGGGCGTGAGCACCAACTCGGGCCAGAAGGTCTTCTCGGGCTCCTTGGCCGCCAGCTCGCCACTCTTCTTCAGGGCCTCCCCATAGCTCATCTCGTCGTCCAGATGCCCCTTCTCGAACTGATACTTGTACTTCCAGCCCACCCGGTAGCCGGGATCCTCCGCCTTATGGACCAGTGTGTCTCCCTTGAATGAAAATGTACCTGACATGTTCGTCTCCTGTTTCCTGGGGGCAGACGCCCCGTTTGCAATGGACGGTGCCGGGCGGCGCTGCGCGCGGCATGCCGCCCGGTGTGCGGTGCCCATAGATTAAATAAAGAACGGCCCCCATTGCACCTGCGCAAATGGGGTATAAGCATCGATTCGGGTCCGCGCGGTCCGGGCATGGACGGGCCGGGCCCTCAGTCCTTGACCACCTCTTCCGCCAGATACAGCCAGGTCTCGATGACCGTGTCGGGGTTCAGGGACACGCTGTCGATGCCCTGCTCCAGGAGCCAGCGGGCCAGATCGGGGTGGTCGGAAGGGCCCTGGCCGCAGATCCCCACGTACTTGCCCGCCTTGTGGCAGGCCTGGATAGCCATAGACAGAAGGGCCTTCACCGCATCGTTGCGCTCGTCGAAGATGCGGGCCACCAGGCCGGAGTCCCGATCGAGACCGAGGGTGAGCTGGGTGAGGTCGTTGGAGCCGATGGAGAAGCCGTCGAAGTGCTCGAGAAACTGATCCGCCAGCAGGGCGTTGGAGGGCAGCTCACACATCATGATCACCCGCAGGCCGTTCTCGCCCCGCACCAGGCCGTTGGCCGCCATCAGCTCCACCACTCCCCGGGCCTCGTCCACCGTGCGCACGAAGGGGATCATTACCTCCACGTTGGTGAGCCCCATGTCGTCGCGCACCCGGCGCATGGCCTCGCACTCCAGGGCGAAGCAGTCCTGGAAGCTGTCGGCGAGATAACGCGAGGCACCCCGGAAACCCAGCATGGGGTTCTCCTCCTCGGGCTCGTAGCGCTCGCCCCCCAGCAGGTTCGCATACTCGTTGGACTTGAAGTCCGACAGCCGCACGATCACCGGGTTGGGGGCGAAGGCCGCGCCGATGGTGGCGATGCCCTCGGCCAGGCGTTCCACGTAGTAGCGCACGGGGTCACCGTAGGCCGCGATGCGCTCGCTCACCTGCTTCTTGAGGTCGGCGGGCAGGTCATCGAACTCCAGCAGCGCCTTGGGATGGATGCCGATGGCGCGGTTGATGATGAACTCCAGCCGGGCGAGGCCCACACCGGCGTTGGGCAGGCCCGCGAAATCGAAGGCCTGATCGGGATTGCCCACGTTCATCATGATCTTGAGGGGCAGCTCGGGCATGGCATCGAGCTCGGTGCGGCGCACCTCGTAGTCCAGGATCCCCTCGTAGACGTGACCGGTGTCGCCCTCGGCACAGGACACCGTCACCTCCACGCCCTCGGGGATGGCCTTGGTGGCGTCGCCGCAACCCACCACCGCCGGGATCCCCAGCTCGCGGGCGATGATGGCGGCATGGCAGGTGCGCCCGCCGCGGTTGGTGACGATGGCGGCGGCCCGCTTCATCACCGGCTCCCAGTCCGGATCCGTCATGTCGGTGATGAGCACATCCCCGGGTTCCACCTTGGACATCTGGTGGATGCCCTCGACGATGCGGGCCTTGCCGGTGCCGATACGCTGGCCGATGGCGCGGCCCTCGGAGAGTACCGTGCCGGTGCCCTGGAGATGGAAGCGCTCCAGCACCCGGGCGCGCCGGCTCTGCACCGTCTCCGGCCGTGCCTGCACGATGTAGAGTCTTCCATCCTCACCGTCCTTGGCCCATTCGATATCCATGGGACAGCCGTAATGTTCCTCGATGACGAGGGCCTGACGCGCCAGGGTGTTGACGTCGTCGTCGTCGATGCAGAAGCGCCGCCGCAGCTCCCCGGGCACCTCCTCCACTTTGACGGTGCCGTGATGGTCGTCGCTGTCGGCATACACCATGCGGATGGCCTTGCTGCCCACGGTGCGCCGCAGGATGGCCGCACGTCCCGCCGCCAGGGCCGGCTTGTAGACATAGAACTCGTCGGGGTTCACCTGGCCCTGGACCACCGTCTCCCCCAGGCCGTAGGCCGCGGTGATGAACACGGCATCGGTGAAACCCGACTCGGTATCCAGGGTGAACATGACGCCGCTGGCGCCGATGTCGCTGCGCACCATGCGCTGCACACCGGCGGACAGGGCCACCTCGCGGTGGTCGAAGCCCTGGTGCACGCGGTAGGAGATGGCGCGGTCGTTGAAGAGGGAGGCGAAGACATCCTTGATGGCCCGTTTGGTCTGCCCGAGGCCGTTGATGTTGAGGAAGGTCTCCTGCTGGCCCGCGAAGGAGGCGTCGGGCAGGTCCTCGGCGGTGGCCGACGAGCGCACCGCCACGGCGTGCTCGCCATCGGCCATGATGCGCGCGTAGGCCTCGTCGATGGCCTGGTCCAGGGCCGGTTGCAGGGGGGCCTCGGCGATCCACTGGCGCAACTGGCGCCCCACCTCGGCCAGCCGGGTGACGTCGTCCACGTCCAGGGCATCCAGCAACTCGTGGATGCGGGCGTCGAGGTCGTTGTGGCTGATGAAATCCCGATAGGCCTCGGCGGTGGTGGCGAAGCCCCCCGGCACCGCCACTCCCGCCTCCCGGAGATGACGGATCATCTCGCCCAGGGAGGCGTTCTTGCCGCCCACGCGGTCCACGTCATCTTTTCCGAGTTCCTCCAGGGGGACGACATAGCTCGGCATCAGACTTCCTCCACTATTCGGTGATGGGGCATGCTTGACAAAGATGTCGACAATTATAGAATTTCACCCCATGCAGTCAACGATTATATCCGGCTTGAATGGCAATCACCCTCAAGAATGTCGACAATATTAGGCAGCCATGAATAACCCGGAACCCACCGTCACCACCCTTGCCGACAGCCTCTTCCAGCAGTTGCAGGATGCCATCGTCAGCGGCCGCATGGCACCCGGCAGCAAGATCAGCGAGCCGGAGATCGCCCGTATCTACGGTGTCAGCCGGGGCCCCCTGCGGGAGGCCATCCGGCGCCTCGAATCCTCGGGGCTGGTGGTGCGTCGCGCCAACGTGGGGGCACGGGTGGCGGCGCTCACCCTCGAGGGGCTCTTCGACATCTACTATGTTCGCGAGGCCCTGGAGGGCATGGCCTGCCGCCTCGCCGCCCAACACATGTCCGCCACCGAGGTGGCGGATCTGCGCCGCCTGCTGGACGCCCAGCGCCTCGAGATGGAGGGACGGGAGGCCCCGGTCTACTACCAGCAGGGGGGCGACCTGGATTTCCACTTCCGCATCATCCAGGGCAGCAGGAACCGCAAGCTCATCGAGGTGTTCTGGCGCGACCTCTACTCCCAGGTGCGCATGTACCGTGCCCAGTTCGGCACCGCCGGCCCGCGGATCACCCATGCCCTGAGGGAGCACCGGCACATCGTCGATGCCATCGCCGACGGCGACGGCGAGTTGGCCGAGTTGCTCATGCGCCGCCATATACGCCAGTCGCGCCTCAACGCCCAGCGCCAGCTCGATCCCCAAGCGGTGGCCACCGCCGCCCCGACCCAGGACCCGCCATGACCACCAGCTCCCCCGGACGACGCCTCAGGACCGCCCTCACCACCGAGCGCCCCCTGCAGGTGGCGGGCGCCGTCAACGCCTATCACGCCATGCTCGCCGAACATGCCGGTTTCCAGGCCATCTACCTCTCGGGGGGTGGCGTGGCCGCCGCCTCCTGCGGCCTGCCGGACCTCGGCATCACCTCCCTCGAAGATGTGCTCATCGACGTGCGCCGCATCACCTACGCCACGGATCTCCCCCTGCTGGTGGATGCCGACACCGGCTGGGGCGGCGCCTTCAACATCGCCCGCACGGTAAGGGAGATGATGCGCGCCGGCGCCGCCGGCATCCATATCGAGGACCAAGTGCAGAGCAAGCGTTGCGGCCACCGGCCGGGTAAGGCCATCGTGTCCCGGGCCGAGATGGTGGACCGCATCAAGGCCGCGGTGGATGCCCGCGATGACGATTTCGTCATCATGGCGCGCACCGATGCCCTGGCGGTGGAGGGCATGGAGGGGGCCCTGGAGCGGGCCGCGGCCTGCGTCGAGGCCGGTGCCGACATGGTGTTTCCGGAGGCCATGACCGAGCTCGCCCAGTACCGCACCTTCGTGGAGCGCGTGGGGGTGCCGGTGCTGGCCAACATCACCGAGTTCGGCCATACGCCCCTGTTCACCCGCGACGAGCTGGCGGCCACCGGGGTCGGCCTCATCCTCTATCCCCTGTCCGCCTTCCGCGCCATGAACAAGGCGGCCCTGGAGGTGTACCGGACCATTCGCACCGAAGGCAGCCAGCAGGGCGTGCTGGCCCAGATGCAGACCCGCCAGGAACTCTACGAGATCCTGGACTACCACCACTACGAAGAGAAGCTGGATGCGCTGTTCGCGCAGGAGGGGGACAACGAGCATGTCTGAGGCGAAGAAGATCAAGAAGGGCGTGGTGCTGTCGGGCACCACCGCCGGCAATACCGCCATCTGCACCGTGGGCATCAGCGGCGACGATCTCCACTACCGCGGCTACGACATCCTGGACTTCGCGGACGAGGCCGAATTCGAGGAGATCGCCCACCTGCTGATCCACGGCCGGCTGCCCACCGCGGCGGAGCTCGATGCCTACAAACGCAAGCTGCGGGAACTGCGTGGCCTGCCCGCCCCCCTCAAGGGGGCCCTGGAGTGCCTGCCCGCCTCCGCCCACCCCATGGACGTGATGCGCACCGGCTGCTCGGTGCTGGGCACCCTGGCGCCGGAACCAGCGGACATGGACGCCGCGCGGGCACGGGACATCGGCGACCGCCTCATCGCCTGCTTCGGCTCCATGCTCCTCTACTGGTACCACTTCAGCCACCACGGCCGGCGCATCGAACTGGACACGGACGACGACTCCATCGGCGGCCATTTCCTCACCCTGCTCCACGGCGTGACCCCGCGGGCCTCCTGGGTGCGGGCCATGGACACCTCCCTCATCCTGTACGCCGAGCACGAGTTCAACGCCTCCACCTTCACCGCCCGGGTGGTGGCCGGCACCAACTCCGACATCTACTCCGCCGTCACCGCGGCCATCGGCGCCCTGCGCGGCCCCAAGCACGGCGGGGCCAACGAGGCCGCCTGCGCGATCCAGCAACGCTATGCCGGCCCCGACGAGGCCGAGGCCGATATCCGCGAGCGGGTGGCGAGGAAGGAGATCATCATCGGCTTCGGCCATCCCGTGTATACCACCGGCGACCCCCGCAACCGGGTCATCAAGGATGTGGCGCGGCGCCTGTCCGAGGAGGACGGCGACACCACCATGTACGCGGTGGCGGAGCGCCTGGAATCGGTGATGTGGGACGCCAAGCGCATGTTCCCCAACCTGGACTGGTTCTCGGCGGTCTCCTACCACATGATGCGGATCCCCACTGCCATGTTCACGCCCATCTTCGTCATCTCCCGCGCCACCGGCTGGGTGGCCCACGTCATCGAGCAGCGCGAGGACGGCAAGATCATCCGCCCCAGTGCCCACTACACCGGGCCGGAGAACCTGCCCTGGGTGCCCATCCAGGAACGGAAAAACTAACCTCTCGCCAAGGCGCCAAGATCGCCAAGAACACTTTAAGCTGATTGTTTTTCCTTGTATTAGTGGCCTGTTCGTCGTTGACCAAATAAGCATCATCTCTCACGGAGGCACAGAGGCACTGAGGTTATGGGACTTGCCGATTCTGCCTTGTGTCGAGGGTGGCCTTCCGCAGTGGGGGTGGGGCGGACTCTCACCACGAAGTCAAAGCTGCCTTCAGACCCTGCATCTGTATTTCTCTGTGCCTCTGTGCCTCCGTGAGAGACTATATATTGCAGGCCTAATCAATATCCGGTGACCCAGGGGTTAAGGAGTACGGCAGCCAGTACCAAGAATGATCCCTGACTCGGCGATCTTGGTGTCTTGGCGAGAGGAACTCTGCTCTCTACACACACGAATTCTGCCGACAAGCCCCTTAATTCGCCCCGTACTCCCGCCGCGTCAAGGATGCCCGATCGAATTAAGTAAACTGTCCCCTCAATAGGAGTAAGCGCATGAGCAGCCATCACGCCGACGCTAACGTCAGGCCCACTCCCGACCCCGAGCTGGTGGACATCGCCTGCTACGTCTGCGAGAGCCCCATCGACTCCGCCGAGGCCCTGGACACCGCCCGCAACTGCCTGATGGACAGCCTGGGCTGTGCCCTGCTGGCCCTGCAGTTCCCGGAGTGCACCAAGCACCTCGGCCCCATCGTGCCCGGCACCGTGGTGCCCAACGGCGCCCGGGTGCCCGGCACGCCCCATCAGCTGGACCCGGTGAAGGCGGCCTGGGACATCGGCGCCATGGTGCGCTGGCTGGATTTCAACGACACCTGGCTGGCCGCCGAGTGGGGCCATCCCTCCGACAACCTGGGGGCCATCCTGGGGGTGGCGGACTGGCTGTCCCGGGAAGCCGTGGCCCGGGGCGACGCCCCCATGATCATGGGCGACGTGCTGCGATGGATGGTGAAGGCCCACGAGATCCAGGGCGTCCTGGCCCTGGAGAACGCCTTCAACCGCGTGGGCCTCGACCACGTGGTGTTGGTGAAGGTGGCCTCCACGGCGGTGGCGGCACGCATGATGGGGGCGGACCAGGACCAGGTGGTGGATGCCCTGTCCCACGCCTGGGTGGACGGCCAGAGCCTGCGTACCTACCGCCACGCCCCCAACACCGGCTCGCGCAAGTCGTGGGCCGCCGGTGACGCCTCCTCCCGCGGCGTACGCCTGGCCCTCATGGTGATGAAGGGCGAGATGGGCCTGCCTTCGGCGCTGACGGCGCCGCGCTGGGGCTTCTACGATGTGCTGTTCGAGGGCCGGCCCTTCGAGCGCACCCAGGACTACGGCAGCTACGTGATGGAGCACATCCTGTTCAAGATCAGCTTCCCCGCCGAGTTCCATGCCCAAACCGCCGTCGAGGCCGCCCTGGCGCTGCACGGCCAGGTGAACGACCGCATCGACGACATCGAGCGGGTGGAGCTCACCACCCAGGAATCGGCCATCCGCATCATCAGCAAGGAGGGCCCCCTGTACAACCCGGCGGACCGGGACCACTGCCTGCAATACATGGTGGCCGTGCCCCTCATCCACGGCGCCCTGACCGCGGCCCACTACGAGGACGAAGTGGCCGCGGACGCGCGCATCGATGCCCTGCGGGACAAGATGACGGTGACGGAGGACCCCCGCTACAGCCGCGACTACCTGGATCCCGACAGGCGCTCCATCGCCAATGCCGTGCAGGTGTTCTTCAAGGACGGCACCGTTACCGAAAAGGTGGAGGTGGAGTACCCCGTCGGCCATCGCCGCCGCCGGGCCGAAGGGATTGCCCTGCTGGAGCAGAAATTCCTCGATGCCCTCCGAACCCGCCTGCCCCGGGTTCAGGCCCGGCGGGTATACGACCTGTGCCTCGACGCCGAGGCCCTGGCGGCCACGCCCGTGCACCGCTTCGTCGACCTGCTCGTGATCTGAATACGGGGACAGTTGGGTGTCGGGCTGTAGGTCGGGATTCATCCCGACATTAAACCCCGCCCCGCGCACCCCACGCCGGGTCGGAATCCCCGCCGGCGGGCTGTCGGGCTGAAGCCCGACCTACAGCCCAACAGCCCGACCCACACGACACCCCCAACGCCCATTCCTTTGGCACGGATGTAGGTCGGGATTCATCCCGACATTAAACCCCGCCTCACGCACCCCACGCCGGGTTGGAATCCCCGCCAGGGTTCGGTGTCGGGCTGAAGCCCGACCTACAGCCCGACCTACACAACTGCGCCTTTTCGAACTGCCATTCCTCCCTGACCTTCTCCCTTTTCGCGTCACTCGCGTCTTTCGCGGTAACGCTTTTTGTAGGTCGGGATTCATCCCGACATTAAAACTGGCCCCGAAACAGGTAAGAATGTTCCCTCGCCCAGGGTCAGGATCCCAACGAGGCCCGGTTCATAAAAGGCCGGTGCCGGATCATGACCCAGGAGCAGCGCAGTGCACACAACCCCCTTCCTGTCCGCGAAGCGACCCACGGCCACACCTTCTTATAACCCGACCGTTCGTCGGACATTTCGTCGGATATCCCGTCCATCCGACGCCGGCGGTATATCACAACCCGGGCATGGTGCGCCGTGGCAGGCCTTCGTCCTCCTTGGCGCCGTCCTGTTCGCCCTCATGGCCGGCGGGGTCTCGGCCAACGAGTGGCGGAACAAGTTCGGCGACCAGTGGCCCCGTACGGACTTCGAACACACTACCGTGGATGTATCGGAGATCATCTCCGGTGGGCCGCCCAAGGATGGCATCCCGGCCATCGACCGGCCGCGCTTAGAGACGACCGAGGAGGCAGCCGCCTGGCTTCATCCCCGGGAACCGGTGATCGCCCTCGATATCGAAGGCCAGGCCCGGGCCTATCCCCTGCAGATCCTCATCTGGCACGAGATCGTCAACGACACCCTGGCCGGTACGCCGGTGTCCGTGACCTTCTGTCCGCTGTGCAACGCCGCCATCGTGTTCGATAGGCGCCTGGCGGGGCGGGTATTGGATTTCGGCACCACCGGCAAGCTGCGTCTGAGCGACCTCGTCATGTACGACCGCCAGACCGAATCCTGGTGGCAACAATTCTCCGGCACCGCCATCGCCGGTGACTACGCCGGGCGGGAACTGGAGCGCATCGCCGCCCCCATCGTCGCCTTCGAGGACTTCCGGGACGCCCATCCCGGCGGCGATGTGCTGTCCCGCCAGACCGGCCACCGCCGGGACTACGGCCAGAATCCTTACCGGGGCTATGACCGCATCGGCGACCAGCCCTTCCTGTTGCGCCAACCCGCCGATCCCCGCCTGCCCGCCATGGAGCGGGTGCTCGGCGTCCAGGCGGGTAGTGAAACGAAGGTCTATCCCCTGTCCCGGCTCGCCGCCGCCGCGCCCCTGGCGGACGAGGTGGGGGACACCCCCATCGCCGTGTTCGCCAAGGCCGGAACCCTCTCCGCCCTGGATGCCGGCGAGATCCGGGCCTCCCGCCGGGTGCCGGCCGCGGCCGCCTATGATCGGCGTCTGAAGGAACGCACCCTCTCTTTCGAACGTCGCGGAGACGCGGTGATGGACCGGGAGACGGGCTCCGAATGGAACATCCTCGGCCACGCCGTCGCCGGCCCCCTGAAAGGCCAACGACTCACCCAGGTGGATGCCGGCGTGCATTTCGCCTTCGCGTGGCTGGTCTTCAATCCGGAATCCGAGGTGGTGGAGCCTCCTGCCAACACCCCCTGAGCGGAGAATCTAACGGGCCTAAGCGCCACGGCATCACAACACGGCGACGAGCCTGCGTGGTGGCCACCGACCCCGGATTACCCGCTGCCTGCGCTCGCCCTTCGGACCGCTCAGGAGGCATGCAACGGGCTACGCGCTTGGGCCCGGCCTGTGCCGTAACGACGGGACCTCGCAATGCGAGGCGGCGGGCATGCCTTAGCCCGGCCCGACAGCTGTTTTCAGGGACTCGCACCCGTCATGGCGAACACCACCCCCTGCTCCACCCAGATGGTCACGGCCAGTCCCCGGGCCTCGACGGTGATAGGGGTCTCGCCCTGGCCGCGCCGCGGCAGGGGGCCGAACACCTCCGGGTCATAGCGCGCCTGATAGAGGGTCCCGCGGTCCCCGTCCGCGGTCCTGAACCGCAACTGGGCGGCGATATGGCCCTGGAGGGAGCAGTAGCGCCCCCCGAGCAGACGGATATCGTTGGCGGCCAGCAGCGGGCTGTCCACGGGCCGGAAGTCCAGTTGATCGAAATACTCCCTGAGGACGGGCAGCTCGTCATCCCGCACCTCCATGGGCTTCAGCTTGAGATGGTTGCGTGCCACCTCGTCGGCGATGAGTTCGGTGATGGACTGGGCCGGCGGCTGGCTGTACCAGACCGCGAGCCAGCCCAGACCGAAGGCCAACACCATGCCCGCGACGGCCGACATGAGCCCCCGGGGCGGTGTGCGGCGGCGGGAGGCTTCCATCCCCTTCCCCTGCATCGCCAGCAGCCGATCCAGCTGGTGAGGGTGCAAATGGTAGCGGGACTGCTGCTCCCGCACGGCATCTTTTAGGGGCACGACCCTGGATGTCGGCTTCATGCCACGCCCCCCTGATTTCCGGAACGGTGGGCGCGTTCCGCCTCGAGGCGCCGGCGCAGGCGATGGATGCGGGACAGCACCGTGCCCCGCGGCTCCCCCAGCTGCTCGGCCACCTCCTGGGCGGTGTGGCCCTCCACCGCCCACAGATGCAGCAATTCCCTTTCCGCCGGGGCCAGGCCCTGCCAGATGATGGCGAGTTCCTGCTGGGCGATGACCATGTCATCGAGGCCGTGGAAACCGAGGCTCAGGCAATGGTCGTCCAGGGCATCGATGTCGTCATGCAGAGTGTCGCGGCTGGTGCGCCGGGTATCGATGAAGCGATTGTGCAGGATGCGGTAGAGCATGGCCCGGGGATTCTCCGCCGCCTCGACGCCGCGCAGGTAACGTTCCAAGCCGTCCTGCAGTAAATCGTAGGCCGCCGCCTCGTGGCCCGTCAGGGCCAGGCAGTAGCGATAGGCGCTTTGCAGCGCCTCGCGGTCAAAAGGAGCGCCGGTCATGGGGATCCCGCATCTCGTAACCGGCCACCCAGCCCGTGGCCACAGCATGCGCTAACAGCTCCTGCGGGGCGGTGGCGGCCAGTTCTTCCAGGGTCGCCCCCGCCACCAGCTGCTGCAACAGTTCGAAGGTCGCGTCATCCACCGCCTCGGCATGGCGCTCGAGGCCGCGCCGCCACAGCACCACGCGGTCCGGCCCCACGGTGTCCTGCTCGCCCTCCGACGGCAATCCACGACGCCGCCACAGGCCGTGCACCGGCCATGGCGATGCGAACAGCCGCAGGGAGTGGGAGGGCCTGAGGACGATACGCTCCGGGGCATCCGCGGCGGCCCGCAGGAATCCCGGGCCGTCGAAACCCGGGTCGTCGGCGCCATCGTGAATCAGGTGCCACAGCCACTCGAGACGCGCCAGGTCGGGCAGATACGCCATGCCTGAGAAGGCCGGACCCGCCCGTTGTTCCAGAAAGGTCGCCAGGGTTTCATCGAAGTCTGCGCCGAAACGCTCCAGGTCCGGATGGCGGGACGGGCAGGCCAGCACATGGTCCCGCGCCAGGGCCCGCAGGCACCGTTCCCCCAGCACCGCGCCGCATACGGGATAGACCTGCTCCAGGGCGCGGATACGGGCGGCCCTGGAGCTGTCCCCATATACGGCCAGGCGTTGGGCCGCCGTCAGCGGGGGACGCTCCGCCACCAGGTGCCCGAAGGCCGCAGCCGCCTCATCGTCGCCGTCCAGGGCCCGGGTAAACAATTCGAGGGTAACGGCCAACTCAGGCATGGGAGACCGTCTCGGCGCAGCGTGCCATCACGGCCTCGGCCCGCCGGGCCTCTTCCCGAAGCACGGCGAAGGGCGGAATGCGGTCGTCCCACTCGATGAGCACCGGGACCCGGGGCAGCAGCCCCGCCACCTCCTCGAACAGCGCCCAAACGGGGGCGGCGACGGGGCCGTTGTGGGCATCCAGCAGGTAGTCCCCCTGGTGCTGATAGCCGGCGAGGTGGATCTCTCTGACCGCCGCCAGGGGCAGGGCGTCGAGGTAGGCGGCCACGTCGTCGCCGTGGTTGAAATGATTGACGTAGAGATTATTCACATCCAGCAGGATGCCACAGCCGGTGCGCGCCACCAGCTCGGCCAGGAACTGGGCCTCGCCGAGGGCGGACTCACCATAGCGCAGATAGGCCGACACGTTCTCCACCACCAGCGCCTGGCCGAGACGCTCCTGCACCTCGTGCACCCGGGCCGCCACGTGGGTCAGGGCCTGCTCCGTATAGGGCAGGGGCAGGAGATCGTGGTAATGGCGGCCGTGACAGGCCGTGAAACACAGATGGTCGGAGATCCAGGCCGCGCCGATACGCCGGGCGAGGTGGACGACACCCGCCAGATAGGCCTGGTCCAGGGGGTCCACGCCGCCCAGGTTCATGCCCACGCAGTGCAGGGTGAGGGGCCAGCGGCCCCGCAGGGCCTCCACCTGGGCCGCCGTCACGCCACCGCGCGCCATGTGATTATCCGCCAGCAGCTCGAACCACGGCACGTCGGTGCCACGGTCCAGGACCTCGGCCATGTGACAGCCCCGCAGGCCGACGCCGGCGCCTGCAGGTTCACCGACCATCCGTGCGGCGCCCCGGACCTTACTTGGCCGGTTTGGTCATGGCCACCTCGCCGCCGATCTTGGCGCAGGTGCCCTCCGGGGTGTAGACCCACTCGTTGGGATCGTCGTCCACCTTGGCCTGGCCGGCGCAGGCATGCTTGCCATCCAGGGAACCGCAGTCGTTCATGCCCTTCTTGGCCACTCCGGCACACTTCTCCCAGGTATCCGGGGCGTCGGGCACGGCGTGGGCGGGGGCGGCCATGAACAGGGCGGAGGCGGCGAAGATACCGGCGACGGCGGTACCGAGCTTGTGATGGGGATCGTTCATGTTTCATCTCTCCTTTGTCTGAGGGTAGGGGCCCGCTTCGCGGGCCCTCTACCTCTAGACGAAGGCACCGGCCCTTTGATTGCATCCGATAGCCGCGACACGGGTCGCGGCGCCCCGGCCGGCTCGGACTCAGCCCTGACGGCGCCGTGACGAGTGCCCTTCACAAGGAGAAATAAAGACCGATCCAGTAGCCGCCCCACGCCACCAGCCCGAGGCCACTGGCGGCACGCAGGGCACCAGGGGCAGGCAGGATCTTCTCCAGCACCACGAAGGCCGTGATGAGGAGCACCCACAGCATGTTCATGACGCCGACGGCGAACAGCACCAGCATCAGGGCCCAGCAACAGCCGACGCAGTAGATGCCGTGGCGGATCCCCATCATCAGGGCCCCGCCCGTACCGTCACGCCACTCGGTGAGGAGAAAGCCCAGGGGGCTGCGGCAGGAGGTCAGGCAGGCGTCCTTGAAGGGTGTCCACTGGTAGATGCCGGCGGCCACCAGCACCGTGCCACTCATGAGATAACTGCGGCTGTCCATCATGGGGTTCAACAGACCGGCAATGTGCAGGGGCCACTGGGCCACCGTGGCCAGCACGCTGAACCCGCTCCAGGCCACCAGATAGCCGGCCACGAAGATGAAGGTTGGGGTATAGGATTGCTGCCGCGCCCGCCGGTTGCGGTTCAGGGTGGCGAACATGGACACCATGGGGAGGATGGACGGGGTCATCATGGCCACCATCATGGTGGCCCACATGACGAACAGCATGGTGAAATCCCAGGCGCTCCACGCCACGTCCCCCATGGGGGGCATCCACATATCCACCTTGTCCATGTTGGCCATGGCCCACGCCATGTAGACCATGTAGGCCCAGCCAGCGAGGGCGATGCCCGCCAGCCCGCCGCCCACTACCAGGTACTCCCGAGCGGTGAGCCGGGGCGGCGCTGCGGCGGAGACGGTGTGCGGGGCTGCGTCTGTCATAACGGAAGTCGCCTGGTGACGAGGTATGGAAACGGGGAAAAGTCAGTCTACCAAAGCCGGTTACCCGCGTTTTTGTAGATAACTACGGGCGATGCAGGTGTTTATACGTATATGCCTCGGGTGCGTGAGCTAATAGCCTGAACCCCAAGAGCCGGTGTTTGGCGGAACACGGCCCCCCGGGCGAGCGGCATGCAGGGATGGGAGCGATCGCTGAACGAGGCCCGCTATATTTCGCCGGGCATTGGCAGCTTCTCGAGCACACACATCAAAGGGGACTCAAAATGATGAACTTCGCTAGACGCAGATTCCTGAAAGACGCGGGTGTCGCGGGTGTGGCGGGTGCCGCCTCCCTGGCCGGCATGGGGGCCGTTGCCCGCGACGCATCGGCAACACCCCAAAACGATTCCCACACCCCCGAATTGGAGAGAGGCACCATGGCCAATGACACCGTCTGGAAACTCGAGGGCAACTATTTCGAGTCCTGCAATTGTGACCTCGTGTGCCCCTGCATCTTCCTGCGCCCGCCCACTAAGGGGTTCTGCGAGGCCTTCGTGGGCTGGCATGTGGACCAGGGGCATATGGGCGACGTGAACCTCGACGGCCTCAACATCGCCGCATGGCTGCATTCACCGGGCATGCTCACCGATGGCGGATGGCGCCTGGCCCTATACCTGGATGATCGCGCCGACGAAGCGCAAACCACCGCCCTCACCCGGATCTTCGGCGGCGAGGTGGGTGGTCACCCGGCCGTGCTGGCCAGCCTGGTGGGAGAACTCATGGGGGTCAAATCCGTGCCCATCGAATTCAAAGAAGAACACGGTGAACATTTCCTGCAGATCCCGGGGATCGGCAGGAATTTCACCCATGCCCTGGAGGGCGAGGACGGCGGCAAGGTGATGGTGAGCAATCACCCCCTGGCGGTCTCTCCCAGCCATCCCTTGGAGATAGGCTATTCCCGGAATGCATTCTACAAGGACTACGACGTGGAGTGGCGCCAGGACAACCGGGTCGGCCTCGCCGCTCCCTTCGTCTACGCCCACGCGGCTTGATTAAGGGGCACCAGCGCGCCACGGCCCGTACTTCGGCACCTCCCGGGACGCCCATGGAGGTACCCTCTCGCGTAAGGCGTTACCCTTAAGGCCGCGCGGCGACAGGGAGCCAGACAATGGCCTCGAACCCCCTATCGGACCCGGATCTCGGCGACTGCAGCTGCAATGTTCCGCCTGTGCGCCTGGCAATGGCAGCGACGATGGCGAGGCCAAGGCCGCTGCCTTCAGCCTGACCGGCGCGAGCGAATCGATCGGTCAGCCGCGGCAACTGCTCCGGCGGGACCGGCGGCCCGTCATTCGCGACGGCCAGGCGCCCGCTCGGATCCAGGCTGATTTCGATCGGTCCTTCCACCGTGCCGTGACGCAGTGCGTTGTCCATCAGATTGTGCGAGAGAATAGCCAGTGCGTCCGGGTCGAGATCCGAGAGCACCGGCGTATCGGGCAGGTCGAGCCTGAGCCGATCTGCGGCGCCGGTGCGCCCGATCTCATCCCTCACCATGCGCAGCACGGGGCGCAGATCGATTAGCGCATCGCTGCGCAGCCGTCCGCCCTCGGCGCGGGCAAGCTGCATCAGGCGTTCGGCGGTACGGACCAGGCGCTTGAGGGTCGCTTCGATCACCCGCGCACGCTCAGCGGCAGCAGGATCGGCGGTCTCGTGGCGTAGCCGCTGCGCCTGTGCAATCGCGCCTGCCAGCGGGGTGCGCAACTCGTGCGCGGCATTGGAGGCAAAGCCACGCTCAGCCTCAAAGGCGGCCGAAAGCCGGGCAAGCAGATCGTTCACCGTATCGGCGATGGGACGCAGTTCGCTGGCCAGGCCCTCCACCGGCACCGCAGAAAGGTCGCGGGCCCCGCGCCCGGCGATACCCACCCGAAAGCGTTGCAGCCCTGCAAGGCCCAGACGTACCAGCCCCACGACCGCGAGCAAAGTCACCGGCAGCACCAGCAAAAGGGGAAGGCCCAGACGCAGCACAATCTCGCGCGCCACGTCCTGCCGTTTTGCCAGCGGCTCAGCCACGGTCAGGCGGATAGAATCCTGCAGCGTCGCCTCGTTGTAGAAGCGGTGCGTGGCGCTGTGGCGAAAGCCGGGGCCGTCCCAAGCGGGAAACATGGCCGCATCGGCGGCGTGCGATTGCATCAGAATCACGCCGTCGGCATCGCGCACCAGATAGGTGAAGTACTCTTCATGCTCGCTGATCGGCGCGAGCCGTTGCACACCGCCCGCCGGGTCACGGTTGACGATCTCAGTCACGGCAAGGGGCAGCAGGCGCTGCGCGGTTTCCTGCAAGGCCGAATCGAACACCTCGTCCATTTCGTGGCGCAGATCGATCACCGTCCACGTCGTCGCGGCAAGCCACAGCACCGTCAACGCCAGGCCGAGACTCAGCGCAAGCCGGCTCTGAAGGCTGTCCGGCCAGCTCATGCCAGACCCAGACGGTAGCCCAGACCCCGTTCGGTCACGATCACTTCGCGGCCCAGCTTTTTGCGCAGGCGACTCACATGAACCTCGATGGTATTGCTTTCGAACTCGGCGTCGAATGCGTAAAGCTTCTCTTCCAGCTGGGCCTTGGACAGGAGTTGCCCTGGCCTCGCGAGCAACGCCTCGAACAAGGCCCACTCCCGCGCGGTCAGCGTCACGAGGCGGCCCAAGCGTGTTACGCGCCGCGCGGCCAGGTCGATGTCGAGTTCGCCATGGCTGATCCGCGGATTAGGGTTACCGGTATAGCGCCGCGCGACCGAGCCGATTCGCGCGCTCAGCTCGGCCAGATCGAAGGGTTTCACGAGATAGTCGTCAGCTCCCGCGTTCAGCCCCGCGATGCGCTCCGACACCTGGTCGAGCGCCGTCAGAATAATGACCGGTGTCACATCGCCCTTTGCGCGCAGGGATTCCAGATAGGGGATACCGCGCCCGTCAGGCAGCATCAGATCGAGCAGGATCAAGTCGAACCCAGCGACCCTGAGGGCACCGCTGGCGTCGTCGAGCCGCGTCACCCAATCGACCGACTGTCCATCGCCCGCGATCTGGTCGCGAATGGCGGCACCAAGGGTCGTATCGTCCTCAACAAGCAGAATACGCATGGTTCATTGTAACTTTTTTGTCCTATCCTGCCTGGAGCGACCCCGCCTGACAGGAAACTGAAGCATAAGATGTGCGGGCTTCAGCTTCGCGTCAGTCTGGCATGCGACAAAGGGCACCATCGCAAACGAAGGAGTCTTCCCATGCCACGTATTCTTACCCCCGCAATCCTTGCCGTTTCGTTCTTCAGAGTGGACGCAGCCTTCGCCGATGACGACTGCCACAGCCCGATGTCGCAATGGCAGCCGCAGGACGCCGTCGTGCAGCACGCGGCCAAGCTCGGCATTCAAGTCAGTCGACTGAAGATCGACGATGGCTGCTACGAGATCAAGGGACACGACAGCGACCGCAACAAGGTTGAACTGAAGCTTGACCCGGCGAGTCTCGCCTTGAGGGAACTCGAGGTGGAGTTCCGCCCCGGCTCCGACCCATCCCGTTACCTGAAAGGTGCTAAGACCCCCGCGTCGCTGCAGCACAAGGCCTCACCGGGTCATCCGCTAAGCGAACAGGACTCAACCCCGGAAGTCGAGATGAAGTGATGCGCCACGTGCAACGGAGCAATCGCGCCTGCCGACAACTGCTGTCTTCGCTTGCTGCGTTGCATGGCTTTTATCCTGAGTCCGTGACACGGCGGTGCCAATACCGCACAACAGGCTTGACCAGCGAGCAAAGGGGAAACCATGTCAAATCAAAACCGCTACTCTCCAATATCCACAATTAATCATTGGGTTACCGCACTTCTCGTCGTTGTGATGCTCGCGCTGGGCTATGCAACGGCAGCGGCGCCATCAGAGACAATCGAAGATTATGTCCTGGGCGTTCATATTTCTCTGGGTTTCTTTGTGTTTCTCTTCATAGCTTGGCGCGTGATATTCAGACTGTGGGAGGGTTTCCCTGAGAATATAGGGAAAAGCGCGCTGGAACGCCGGGCTGCCTATATAGCTCACAGGGCGATATTGATTCTCATAGCGCTTCAAGTGGTTACGGGCCCGATGTATCTGTTCACCGAAAATGAATGCCTAAATGTTTTTGGGTGGTTTTCCGTTTGTCTGCCGCTGGAGAGTTTATCGATCATCCATGAGCCCATGGAATGGCTTCATGTGAATATCGGTATATATCTACTCCCGGCTTTGCTGGCGCTGCATTTCATTGGCGCCATTCGACACTATGCGGAAGGCGGGAACCGGAAAACGCCGGCCAATATGTAGAGGATTGGTTGGATCCGCCGCGGGCCGATGGCGGGGCGCCGCTTATCCGCGGTCCTCCCAGCGGGCCGCCGCGCTGTCGTCGCTGTCCCTGGCCTCCACCCAGCGGGCGCCCTGCGCGGTCTCTTCTTTTTTCCAGAAGGGAGCGCGGGTCTTGAGGTAATCCATGATGAATTCGCAGGCCGCGAAGGCATCCCCGCGGTGGGCGCTCGCCACCGCCACCATGACGATGCGATCGGCCGGCTCCAGCCGCCCCACCCGGTGGATCACCGTGACGTCCTGCAGATCCCAACGCGCCTCCGCCTCGGCCACGATGGCCTCCAGGGACTGTTCCGTCATGCCGGGATAGTGTTCCAGGGTCATGGCGTTGACGGCGCCCGTACCACTCATATCCCGCACCAGCCCCACGAAGGTGACGATGGCCCCCATGTCCGGGCGTCCGTTCCCGAGGTCGTGGATCACGTGGCCGGGATCGAAGTCTTCGGTCTGTACCCGTACCTGCACCGCCTCAGCCTCCGGTCACGCGGGGAAAGAAGGCCACCTCATCGGCCGCGGAGACGGGCGTGTCGGGGCGGGCCATCACCTGGTTGACGGCACACTGCACCCGGTTGCCCGCGGCGAAGGCGCCGCTCCAGGGCTCGCCCCGCGCCGCCAGCCACGCCACCAGATCGCCCACGTTGCGCACGTGGGCCGCGGGCTCCAACTCCTCGGATTCCGTGCCCACGGCCTCCCGCAGGCTGGCGAAGTACAGCACCTTCATGACGACGACGCCTGCCAGTGGCCGCTGCGCCCACCCATCTTCTCCAGCAGGTGGACGCCCTCGATGATCATGCCGCGGTCCACCGCCTTGCACATGTCATAGACCGTGAGGGCGGCCACCGAGGCCGCGGTGAGGGCCTCCATCTCCACCCCCGTCTTGCCCGTGACCCGGCAGGTGGCGCGGATGTGCACGGTGGCCGCCGGGACATCGGCGGACAACTCCACCTCCACGCTGTTGATCATCAGGGGATGGCACAGGGGGATGAGGGTCGAGGTCTGCTTGGCCGCCTGGATCCCGGCGATGCGGGCCACCGCGAAGACATCGCCCTTGTGGTGGCCTCCTTCCAGAATCAACGCCAGGGTGGCGGGTTGCATACGCACGGCGGCGGCGGCAGTGGCCACCCGCACGGTGTCATCCTTGGCGGATACGTCCACCATGCGGGCACGGCCCTCGGGGTCGACGTGGGATAGCTCGCTCATGGCAACATGGGTCTCCGGGGACAGTGGGACTGGCTGGCCCCCTTTTTACCACGGTCGCCACGGGCACATCTACGCAGGCCGCGCTTGTCGCGCGGTTCAGGGCCCCCATCCATCCTGGAAGCGGCGGTCATCCCGGCCCCGGGGACGCCCCTGCAGTGTGGCGCCCGTACCCCAGTCGTCCCCGGCGGCTACAACAAGGCTCGCCGGGGACGGCCGGCGAAGATGTGCCTGCCGGGGCGCCCGGGTCACACCAGGGGAGCGGCCTTTATCCCGTAGATGTCACGAAGATCATCGATCATCTGCCGTTCGTCCCCCTTCCATATGCCTTCGTTGCCGATGTAGATATCCGCAAGCGCGCTGCGTCCGGCGACCCGGCGTACGAAATTGAGAATGGTATCGGCGACCAGCAGGGGCTGGTCCGTGTGGGCAAAGTGTCCGGCACGGGCGATATAGGCGATCTGCACGTCATCGGAACCCAGCACGTGGGCGAAGCGCTGGGTCTGAGCCGCCGGCATCATGTTATCGAACTCGCCCCAGGCGATGAGGGCCGGTACCGTGATGTTGCCGTAATCGACGCCGTTGGGATTGCGGCCGGCATCATAGGGGAGAAGCAGGGCCGGGCTCAGGATCGCCGCCCGATCGGCAAGCACGCGCATATTGTGCACGTTCTGGCGCAGGGTGACGGACTTGGCCACGTCTGTTAACCCGTCGCCCGCGCCGTTGCGATGGTAGTCCACCTCGACATAAGGAAACGTCAGTAACCGAACCTTGTACTGGTTATAGACGGCGGGGTTCCAGACCATGGTCTTGAGGATCTGCACCAGAGTCTGATCGAAGGCCCCGAAGAGCTGGGCGAACATGGCGTCGCCCTCCGGGTTATTGGGGATCTGAGAGGCCCGGCCAATGGCCTGGATCTCGTTGACCGGGTAACCATCGAAGGTGATGGCGTCGAGTTGGATCAGCGCCTCAAGCCGATCGTTGTGCCTGGCCGCATAATGTGAGGCGATGCCGCTGCCCCAGTCATCCGCGATGAGGATGAACTTGCGCCCCGGATACTCATGCTGCATCAGCTTCTCGACATAATCCACGTCGTTGTTCCAGTGCCAGCGTTCGTTGGGCTCGACATTGTCCTGGTCGTCCCTACGCCCGTACATGCGCGGCTGGGTACTCTCACCCATGCCCAGCATGTCGATGGCGATGGTCTCGCAGAACCGGCCCACGAAGCGTTGCACCTCCTCCCATTGTCCGCGGTTGCACGGTACGCCGTGGATGAACAGACACAAGGGACCCGCATCCCCGACCTTGGTCCAGGCAATATCGAATTCGTCCGTCCACTCGGTCTTCGGATCATCGGGCCAACCGGTCTGCACCAGGCCGGAAAAAGGGGCCTTGTATCGGTACGTGCCGTATTGGGTCTCGCCCCCACCGCGATAGATATTGAGGTCCACATCGTTGCCGGCCGCCCTCACGGGAGCATGGCTGAGGGCGCCATAGAAATCGCCGTCTACAATTCTGGTATTCATATGTATCCTCCTGGGTGGTTTTCATCGTTTTACGTCCACGGGCCACTGACTGTCGCCGCCCGCGGGAACGCGGTGGCGGGGGCTCATGTGGATTCACGCGTTTCGATCACCTATCGTCGCGACGACCTGGCCATGGGTAGACACGAAGTACGGAACGAGATAGGTGAGGACGATCTGCATCGCTTTCTCGATATCCACGACTGCGCCCAACGCCACGTCATAATGGTTGATGAGGTTCAGCAGGGTCCCCACAACCAGGGCCACCAGCACGGCGCGGCGGCAAATCTGAATACGGCAACCGATGATAAGAAACTCCTTCATGGATGACATAAATCCATTTTGTGAGCATTAATGATGAACAAAGCGTAGTATTGATAACTATCCTGATCAAGTTATCATGCTGTGCATGGCAATCTGCCGGGCCTCACCGGCCACCACCGGCGGTTCCGAGCAAGCGCGGAGTCGGTACCAAAGGGCCTCGGGACGCCAGCGAGGATGGCTCCGGGCCGATGTTTGCATCACGTGTGGAGATGGGGCGGCACTCGCTCGCACTCAGACCATGGAGATGAACGCCTTGGAATCGAGCGACCCATTATTGAATATCAAGCAGGCTGCAGCCTTGCTGAACGTCAGTGAGGTCTCCCTCCGGCGCTGGACCGACTCAGGGCGCCTCAAGTGCTCGCGTGTAGGCCGTCGCCGTGAACGAAGATTCCGCCGCGAGGATCTGCAGGCCTTCGTAGAAGACAGGGATACCCCCGCAGCCCTGAACGGCCGCGTGTCAGACCAGCCTCTGCCCTCGGCACACATCACCCTGGAAGGCATCTCCATCGAATACGGCAGCCATCTGTGTACGTTCTACGAAAGCGAACTCGGCCGCCTCAAGCTGAGCGTGCCTTTTTTGGCCGACGGTCTGCATAGCGGAGACATCTGCTACCTCGTGGCCACGGCACCAACGCGAGATGCGATCCTCGAAAACCTGCAAGAAGTCTATCCCGACCTGGAGCGAGCCGTGGGAAGCGGACAGCTGGTGGTGAGCGATGGTATGGGGAGCGCGCAGGAGATGCTGGACTATTTCGAATACAGCTTCGTCATGGCCCTGCGTGATGGTGGTCAGGCCTTGCGGGTCCTCGGCGATATGGCCTGGTTCCTGGACCAGGGCCTGGACCTTGGCGAACTGATGGCGTTCGAAACCCGATTCAACTGTTCACTGGCGCACCGGTTCCCCGTCGTGAGCCTGTGTCAATACGATGTCCGCCTGTTCTCGGGCAGCGGGGTGCTGAATGCCCTCAAGTGTCATGAGGATACCTTTCAATATCCCTTGTCCCGTTTCCTGGGGATTTGAAACTGCCTAAAACCTTTTATTAACCACGAAAGACGCGAAATAACGCGAAAGATACAACCAAACTTCTCCCTGGGTATAGCGGGCGCCTGACCGTGGGGGGATCGCCGGAAAACGCTGAACGATTCGGCGTTTCGCTAGTGGCGTCCCCCCGGCAGATGGGACGCATCCAGGAACTTGTCGAAGAAAATGGATTCCTTGCCAAGCCCCTGCTCCCCCAAAGTGGCTATGGCGGCGTCCACCATTGGGGGTGGGCCGCAGAGATAGGCATGGCACGCCTTCACATCGGGGACCGCCTCCGCCACGAATTCGGTGACCAGCCCGCGCCGCCCCCGCCAGTCGCTGTCATCAGGCTCTTCAGACAGCACCGGGATGAATTCGAAGTTCCCCTTGCCCTGCTCCTCGAACGCCTTCATCTCATCCAGACAATACAGATCCTTCTGGGTACGCGCCCCGAACAGGAACACCGTCTTGCGCTTGAACCCCTCGGCGGCCAGTTGCTCCAGCAGCGCCTTGATGGGTGCCAGGCCGCTGCCCCCGGCGATGCACACGATGGGCGCCTCGGACTCCCGCAGGAAGAAGGTCCCATAGGGCCCGCTCACTTGCACCCGCTGGCCCTGACGGTCCTGCTCGTGCAGCCAGGTGGTCATCTCGCCGCCGGGTACCAGGCGCACGAAGAACGAGACATGCCGGACCTCGCCGCCGTCGGGAGCTTCGGCGAAAGAGTAGTTGCGGGGCTTGTCTATGGATCCCGGTACCGCAATGTCGGCGTAATGTCCCGCCATGTAGAGCGGCAGGGGTTCGTCGAGCTGCACGCCGATCTCCACGATGTCATGGGTAAGCGGTTTGTACGTGTCGATGACGCCGGGGACCACCTTGATGGGTTGCTGCACATGGTCCGTATCCAGTTGGACCTCCACCTCCACGTCACTGCGCAGGGCCGTCTGGCACGCCAGGATCATACCGGCGTCCAGTTCGTCCTTATCCAGCACGTAGCTGAAGTCGTTCAGCTCCTTGATCTTGCCGCTCAACAACTTCGTGCGGCAGGTGCCGCAGCTGCCAACGCGACAATCGTGGGGCCATGCCAGACCGGCCTCGAGCCCCGCCTTCAGGAGATTCTCGCCCTTCTTTACGGTGATGGTTTCACCGCTGGGGGACACCTTCGCATCGAATGGCCCTTTGGGGGCGAATAATCCAAAAAGCATAAGAAATCCTTGGGCTCTGGGGGCGGTCGACACGTCTGCGTGACCAATGAGTTCGGGACTAAAGATAGACCACTTCGGGCTTCAGTGAGTACAGGATGCACAATACCTCATCCCGCTCCCGCTGGCCCACGTTGTTCTTGTCGAGGGCCGCGAGCACATCATCGCATACCGCAACGAACTCCGTATCGTTGATGTTCATGCCCTTGTGGGCGGCGATCATATCCTTGCCCGTGTAGGATTCCGGCCCACCGAATCCGGCACAACACATCTCCGTCACCAGGCGCTTGACCTCGTTCGGATCGCTCGCGGCATAACGTTTGTTTATCAGGGGATTTTTGATGTGGTTATTCCATATATCCTCGACGATGGCTTCGATGCCGGGGCGCCGGCCCAAACGTTCGTAAAGGCTGGCCGACTCTGCGGCCTGATGGTGAGTCACTGCCTCACTCGTTGCGCTCATACTTGTTCTCCAGTTATCCGTCTTCTTCAGGGTAGAGGAAGTCTGAGGCCGTTCAGCGACGGCCGCAGACTCCTTTTTTCCGCTCGCTATTAGTTACATCGCGTAGCTCACCGTCAGGTTACGACCATCCACCTCCTTCGGATCGACCTCATAGCCCACCTTCCTGTTTATCTCTTCCGCGATCTTGCGCTCGGCGGGGCTGGCGAAGTCACGATCCCAGATGGCCAGTTTGCGCTTCATGACGTAGTGCCACAGGGGCGGCACCAGGGCCAGCACGAACTCCGCGTAATAGCCCATGCCCGTGTTGGGTGCCCCTTCAGGCGCGCCACCGACACTGGACAGCTCCCAGAAGTGGGTTTCACCGCGGTCATGATGATCGGCCTGGCGACCGATTTCGATGAATGCCCAGCTGGTGAAGGCATTGTCGTTATCCCAGGAGTGCCGGTACTCGATGGGCTCGTCCTTCACGCGGATGAGGCCGTAATGCTCCATGTAGTTGAGGGCCTCGAGTTCGAAGTTGGAGATGACCCACACGTACAGCATCACGCCGAGGCCCACCAGTAGACCCTCGGTGCCACCGCCCATATAACCGGCTCCGGCGAACAAGGCCACCGTCGGCAGGCTCATGAGGTAACCCCGAATCCAGCGGTTCGACGGCGAGAGGAAGCTCTTGCCCTGGCGGGTGAGACGCTTCTTCTCCGTCATGATGCCGAAGTAGGACTGGCCCACATAGGAGACGATGAAGTGCTTGTAGAGGCTGCGACCGCGCGGCGCGGTGGCCGGATCGGTATCGTCACCCATCTTGTTGCCTTCTGGCCCGAGCCACGCACGACCGAGTTCCAGATGATGGTTGTAGACGTGGGCGAAACAAAAGTGGGCGGCACCCGACAGGGCCATGATCCAGCGGGAGATCAGGAAGCCGATGCCCTTGGTATGGGACAGTTCGTGTCCAAAGATGATGCCCAACCCTTGGTGCAGGGCCACCGACAGGGTCGCGCCCATCAGTCCCAGCCCCGTAATCCCGTTGGTGTAGGCCACACTGTACTCGTTACCCAACACTGTGCCGGTAACTACCATAGGCTCCACGGGCACGCCGCTCACATACTGGAACACCCGCCATGCGAGGGCCAGCTGCAGCGAGATGAAAACGGGCAGCTGAAGATACATGATTAGGTTCAGTAGCGGCCCCCACCCGGCGGGACGCCCCTTGCGGTCCGTCGCCGCACCGCTGGTGTGGAAGATACCGGAGACGGTATCCATGACGATGTTGACGGCAAATATGCCGGCGCCGATCCAAACCCAGGGGCCTCCGAGGAGTACACCGGCCAAACAGGCCAGCAGGCCGATGGGCGTATACATATAGACCAAATGTCCGAAGATTAGCTTGCGCATTTTTACTGCTCCTCCTAGTGATATTGAAACATCTGTGGTGATTCCCGCATCGACACGATGCGGTTACCTACCTGTAGTCATTTATAAAGTTTGGAGGGCAGGTCCGAACAGCCGTAAAACTACTTATCGGGGCAGCGTGATCTACAGTAGGGTCTGATGGCCGCGACGCCAGGCGCGACGTTAGGGTCCCGGTAGGCGGGGGCGTTCAATCGTATGGGTTGCGGGCCTATCGTGGGCTCGGTGATAGTGGTAATCGTCTTACCGCCCCCGGAAGGCCAAGAACCCGTCGGGCTCTCTTCAGTGCTTATCCCGGTTATCGAGCCCGGCGTCGAGTACGATCTGCATGAGTTCACCAATGGTACGGGCGCCGAGCTTGCTCATGATCTTCGCGCGATAGCCCTCCACGGTTCTGACCGAGAGATCCATCTCATAGGCAATCAGCTTGTTGGGTTTGCCCAGGCCGAGGTGTTCCAGCACCTCCCATTCCCGCGGCGTGAGGCTCGCCAGATTGGCCCGGAGGGCCGCCTCTTCGTCCTGTTTATCCCATACCGCGGCGTAGCGGTCCAGGCCTGCCTGGATGGAATCCAGCAATTCCTGGTCGTTGAACGGTTTCTGGAGAAACTCGAAGGCACCGGCCTTCATGGCACGCACGGTAATGGGCACGTCACCGTGGCCCGTGATGATGATGACCGGCATATGGACACCCAGTCCCTGCAGCCGATCCTGCAACTCTAACCCGCTCATACCCGGCATCCGGATATCCAGCACCAGACAGCCGCGACAGTTCTCATCGCACTGGGCCAGAAATTCCTGGCCCGACGGATAAGGCCTGCCCATCAGGCCCACCTGCTCTACCAGCCAACAGATGGCATCCCGCACCGCCGCATTGTCATCCACTACATGCACGGTCGTGCGGCCACCGTTCGGCTTCCTAGGCATGTCCAGTGCCCGCCTCGACGGCCACGGGGAGTGTGAACCGGAACACCGCCCCGCCGGCTGAGTTCTCCGCCAGCCACATCTTGCCGCCATGGCTCTCGATGATGCTTTGACTGATACTCAGGCCGATACCCAACCCCTCGGGCTTGGATGTCACGAAGGGGTCGAACAGGCGCTCGGTCGTGCCCGCCGGGCAGCCGGGACCGGTATCCCTGAACTCCACCGTCACGAATCCGGCCGGGTCTTCAAAGGCGGCCAGGAAGATCCGCCGTTCGCCTGCATCGAGATGGGCGAGGGCATCGAAGGCGTTGCGCACGAGGTTGAGCAGCACCTGCTCCACCTGGATGCTGTCGGCATACACGGGAGGCAGGTCGGCCGGCAAATCCACATGGGTGTCCATCATCTTCTGTCGCGCCTCGGCGCTCACGAAGTCCAGTACCTCCTCAATGATGGCCGCCATCCGCAGCGACTCCCGGTGCATCTCGCCCTTGCGGGCGAAGTCCCGCAGGTGGCGGAAAATTCCCCCGGCGAGTTCCGCCTGTTTCACCACCTGCTTGAGACCGTAGCGCACCCGCTCCGGCTCACAGTCACCGCGCTGAAGGATCTGCAGGCAACCCTGGGCATAGGTGGTTATGGCACACAAGGGCTGATTCAACTCGTGGGCCAACCCGGAGGTCATCTCCCCGAGGGTGCTCAAACGCGCCACATGGGTGAGTTCCGCCTGCCGCGCCCGAGCCTTCTCCTCGGCTTCCAGCAGGGCGGTGATATCCCGGCCGGTGGATATGAAGTGGGTGATCTCGCCATTGCGGTCCTTGAGCGGACTGATGGTCTTCTGTTCGTAATAGAGGGTACCGTCTTTCTTCCGGTTGGTGAGGGTACCCCGATACACCTCCCCCTTATTGATGGTATCGTTCAAATCGTTGTAGAACACGGCGTTATGGAAGCCGGAACGCAGGAAATGGGTCTTGCGCCCCAGCACCTCCTGCTGCGCGTATCCCGTCAGCCGCTCGAACGCCGGATTGACGTACTCGATGTAGCGGTTACGGTCGGTGATGGTGACGATATCGGCCGTCTGCTCCAGCGCCCCCGACAGCTTGCGCATGCGCGCATCTGCGCGCTCCCGCTGGAGTTCGCTCGCCACCCAGCGGGACATGAGCTTCAACAGTTCGTTGTCGGCGGAGGTGAATGGCCTGTTGCGGGGACTCTCGCCGAGGAAACACAGCGTGCCATTGACACCCTCGTCGACCTGCACCACGGTGCCGATATAGGCCTCGAGGCCCGCACCACGATGGGCCGGGTGGTCGGCCCATTCCGGCTCTTCCCCCGCATTGGCGATGGCCAGCGGCTCCGGCGCCACGATGGATTTTCCGCAGTAGGTCTGATCTATCGGATACCGTGCGCCCGCCGGATACCGATTCTCTCCACCGACGGAACGCAACACATCGAGGTAGGAACCGTCGATGCGCGACAGTACGCCTACGGGTAACCTGAACTGCTCACAGCCGAGGCATAATACTTCGTCCAGTTTCTCCTCCAAGGAAAGGGATTCGGAGGAAATGATGCCGTGAAATTTGCGCAAAACCGTAACGTGGCGGCCCATGTCCTCCTCGGCCTCCACTCGCGAAGTGACATCCTGGAGGATCAACATGAAACCCCGCTGCCCCGTGCGATAGGCCAGCGGCGCGATGGTCACCTCGATATACGATGCCTCACCGGCGAGAGAATGAATCTCGAGCACGGCACGGCCCTGATACTTGTCATCCGCCGCGCATCGTTCCTGCAGCGTGACCAGGCGCTCGCGCTCCGCCGCCGCGAAGAAGGCGCCCAAGGGCTGGCCGAGCACCGGACGTTCCGTACTCGTCAGCAGTTCCTGAGCCCGGCGGTTCAGGGTGGTGATGGTACCCTCGAGATCCACGGTCACCACGCCCACGGGGGCATAATCGAGCAACCGGTCCAGGTAGTGGGTCGCCTCGGGCTTCTGGAGGGGGAACTTCTCCAATCGGATCTGTGCATTGGAGAGGGTATCGCGATACCGTAACCGTTGGCGGCGACGAATGACGGCATCACGCAGGGCGGCGGGCAGGATGTCCATGTCGTCGGTGGGCCACACGGCCACCTCATTGCCGAGGAAGGGACTGAACAGCAGGGTACGCTTGAGTTCCTCGCTGACGGCCGGCGCGGCCAGGATAAGCACCGGGATCAGCTTGTCGTAGGTGTTGATGCGCTGGGCCGCCCGCACGGCGTCCTCGGCCCCCATGCCCAACACCACGGCATCAACCAGCATGTCCCCGCTTTCCAGCTGCTGGAACAGCTCTTCCAGATCATCCATGAAATCCACGACGAGGTCGTCGGGAAACATGCGGTCGATCTTTTCCAGCAATCGCGGATCGACCCCGACAATGCTTGCGCAGCCCACCACCTCCTGATTGTCCGGGGCCAGCGATTTCACGGCAATTAATCGGAGAACAGGGGTTGGCCCAGCAATGCCCGGCCTATCCACACGCGAAGCACGTCGGTAGTAGGCGACATGAGATGGGCCGCCCGCGCATCTCGGAGCAGGCGATGCAGCCGCGAACCGTCTCGGTATCCGATACCCCCCATCAGAGTCATGGATTCGTTGACCAGTTGGACGGCGCAATCGGCCACCTCCGCCTTGGCCGCCATAACAGCCACCAGGGCATCGGGTTCGCCGGCATCGTAACGGCTGGCGGAGCGATAAACGAGGGCGCGCGTGCGCTCGACCATGCCGAAGAGGACGGCCAGCCGGTGCTGGAGCACGGTGGACTGGGCCAGATTGCCCCCGGTGTGGGCATGATAGCGCCGCATCATGTGCCGGCGCGCCTCCTCCAGCGCGGTGCTCGCCACCCCCAGGAAGGTACCGGCCATGGCCACCAGGAAATAGGGTGTGACCACGTTGAAGATATACCAGATCTGGTCACCTTCCTTCCCCAGCAGGTTGTTGCGGGAAATCCTGACCCCATCCAGTTCCATGGAACGCGATGAGTTGCCCCGCATCCCCAGGCCTTCCCACGGCGGTCCCCACTTGATACCCGCGGCGTCACCATCCACCACCACGCAGGAGAACTGGCCTACCGGTGCCTCGGGATCCGCGGCCACCGCGGAAACCACATAGGAGTCCGCCTGGCCCCCATTGGTGACGAAGGTCTTGCCGCCCCGCAACAGAAAATGCCCTTCGTCGACATATTCCAGGGCAGTCTTGGGAAAATAAAAGTGAGCGCCCGTACCCGACTCGCTCAGGGACAGGGTGGTGATATGCCGGCCCTCACAGATGTGAGCCAGGTAGCGGATCTGTTGATCCAGGGTGGCATTGGCCGCAATGACCGATGCCCCCACGCAATGCATGCCGAAACAGATGGCGGTGGAGGCGCACTCCCTGCCGAGGATCTCGCATACCTTGGTCAGTGTCAGCAGGCCCTGTCCCTTTCCACCATACTCGGGCGGCACCACCAGGCCACCGAGCCCCGCATGTTGCAATGCCCGTAGCCCCTCGGCGGGCCAGCGGGCCTGCTTGTCCGTTTCCTCACTGCCCGGTGCTACGATCTCCTTGGCGATTTCCTGCACACGAGACAGAATCGCGTTGGCATCCTCTTCCGTAGGACGATGCAGGGCTCGCCTCTTGAAGTCAGAAATGTATACCGTTTCCACCACTCAGGGGACCTTAGCATACGTTATGTTCAACCAGGGAACATGAACCATTAATTAATGATGGTCGATCAATGAAAACGTCCTTACCTTTTCTACGGGTTCCACGCGATTTGCGTGCGTTCCCACCAGACAGTTGCCTTGGACGTCACATCCCCATATGTGATATGCCTTGAAGTTGTGGAGGTCCTCGGGCAGTTGATCCCGGTGAGGCATTTCACGGGCCACCAGACGTTCCTTGGTGCCTTCCGTCTGGATCTGTTGACGAATACGTTGCAGCTCCTGTTCCAGATCATTCACGTGTTGTCCGTTCCAGCTACCCACGATGCGGCCGGCGTCGGTCGTTATTTCATCACTCATGATGATCCTTCCTCCTGCGCTCGAAATAGGTTGGCTCAGAAACGTTCCCGGACAAGACGCTGGATCTTCGGGGGAATTATCCAGTTCTGGCCTTGTTTCTGTTCTTGCACGGCCACCTCCAGATCGTCATGGCTGAAGTTGAAGCCCCGCTCGGCCGCCATATCCAGATACAGCGTCATGAAACTCTCTTTGCTGGGGGTGTCGCTCAACCGTTTGTAAAGCCCCTCATCGTCTTTCAACACTTCCCCGAATTCCCTCATGGGCTTCTCGAAGGGTCGCGCCTTCATATCTCTTTCAAGAGCGGATTTCAGCATTATTGTCTCCTCCACAGAGACCACGGGTTGGAATAATCGAATCGTACAGTTCGCAAAGCATGGCCCTTGGATGCCATCACTCGACGTAGGGTCTAGCCTAGCCGCCGCGTGGCTGAAGGCTAAGTGGAATGTGTACGGATAGACATGCGTATTACTACGCTCCCCTACGACGGCCGGGGGGAAGACCGACCGCCGAAGGACGCAGGGTATGCGGCAGTGACGGTCGCGCGGAGGATTACGCCGACCTACGCCCCACAAGCGCGACTGAGCACGGCCAGGAAAGGCTTTGCTCGATGTTTACTCGCGGGTTCCCGTCCTCGGGCGGGCCCGGGACGGCTGGCTCGTCAAGGCACCTCGGAAAGGGCCGGAGCCGTGGCCAAGGCCAGGAGCCCGTCCGCCAGATCGAGGATCTGTTCCTTCATGGCAATGCGGTCGATCCAGGGCCGTGGAATGCCGTCGATGCCGTACCAGGCCCCGGCGAGTTGGCCATAGACGGCGCCGGTGGTATCCGCGTCCTCGCCGAGGTTGACCGCCGCCAGGGCCCCGGACGCGAAATCGTCGGTGGTCCAGAAGGCCCACAACGCCGCCTCGAGGGTTTGAACCACGTAACCCGTTCCCCGAATATCCGGAGGCCGGCGGGTCTTGAAAGAGCCGGCCGCCACGGCATCCACGCGCGGCGCCAGCGGGTGATGGTCCCACAGCTCGGGCATGGGGCTGTAACGGGCGGCCAGCAAGCGCTCCTTGGGCACGCCCCGCAGCGCCCCCACCATGAGCCCGGCCAGGTAGCGACATGCGCTCACGGGCTCCGCAGCCGAATGAGTGGTGCGGGACATGACAGCGGCCAGCCGGATGGCCTCGTACGGGTCATGAGCGAAGGCCAGGGGCACGGGGGCCAGACGCATCAGGGACCCATTGCCGCCGAAACGGGGGGCGCGATCCCCCGCGAAGGGGTTGCCGCGGGACTCGAAACGGGCGAGGGCTGCGGCCACGGTATGGCCGATGTCGAAACAGCTTCCGGTGGCGCTCATATAGCCGTTACGATACCAGCGCACGTAGCGCTCCATCTGGTCCACCAGATCGAAGCCCTCACACTCCACCAGGCTCGCCGCCAGGCACAGGGCCATGGCGGTGTCATCGGTCCACTCGCCGGCCTCGAGGCCGAACGGTCCACCCCCCACCATGTCCGTTATGGGCGTGAAGGTACCCGGTGGCTCGAACTCCAGCGTGGTGCCCAGGGCATCCCCGGCGGCGAGGCCCAGCAAGGCGCCGCGGTAGCGCGCCCGACTGTCGGGGACGGCGTTCGCGGCGCCTGGCTGGGGAGAGGGTGGCTCTATCAATGGACCTCCTTGTGCGACCAAATCCCGGGAATGCCCGCTCAACGCTCCCGCGGCCCCGCGGCGCGCGGGTGACGAAATCGGATTGATAGGCAATGGTTCCTAATGGCGAAGGGACAGGGTCAGAACCCGGAGCCGGCCACCTGCCACGGGATCTCCATGGCCTTGCAAAATCAACTTAACACAATCCACTTTCCCTGACACTCTTAAGATTACAACGCGTTACGGATGCCTGCGTTGCCGATCATGGCGGCGAATAGCGCCCGAGAGGATCGATTAGTGCAGGCACTTCACCCGCGGAATAGCACAGAAAAGGAAAGAGCTCACGGGCCCACATTGCAAATGGCGGAGAGGGTGGGATTCGAACCCACGGACGGTCGCCCGTCGCCGGTTTTCAAGTCCCCCCTGGACTCAAATCAGCACAAACGAAAGGCTGCATATTCTCCCTTAAAACAATAGCTTAAGGTCACTTCACTAGACTGGCGTTTGTGTTCGTTTAAGACTGTTTGAGCAGGTTGGTGCACCCTTTTTGCACCAAATACCACCCGTCCTCCCCGCCCTTGCCCACAGCATCCAACCCGTCCGGCCGGATCCTGCCAACCTCGCCGCCCGCTGGCCGCCGTTCCGGTCCAAGGTGCGCTGAACTGGGCTAAGACCGAAACATGCTAAGCCTGCCACGACGATTCGACCGTTTTGATGGGATGACAGAGACACGACGCCCCAAGCGGAGTGGGGCCTACTGGCTGAGCGCCGCCAAGGTCAAGACCGCCAAGCGAGGCTATCATGCCGACGGCCGCGGGCTCTACCTGGTGGTCCAGCCCTCCGGCACCAAGAGTTGGACCCTGCGCTACATGTTGAACGGCAGGCGCCGGGACATGGGGCTCGGCCCCTACCCCACCATCGACCTCGCCACGGCCCGCAAGAAGGCCGAAGAGCAGCGGGCTCACCTGGTGGATCAGGTTGACCCCCTGGAGGCCAGAGGAAAGCACAGGGCACGGAAGCGGGCCACCTTCCTCGCCGCAGCAACCGCGCTCATCGAATCAAAGCAGCACGGCTGGCGCAACGCCAAGCACGCCGCCCAGTGGACCTCGACCCTGGAGCGCTACGCCTTTCCCACCCTCGGTGACCTGGACGTTTCCCAGGTGGACACGGACGCGGTCGTCAATGTCCTGAAGCCCATCTGGACAGAGAAGCCGGAGACGGCCTCACGCGTACGCCAGCGCATCGAGGCGGTCCTGGACTATGCCATCGCCCTGGAGCAACGCACGGGCCCCAATCCGGCCCGCTGGCGAGGCCACCTCGACCACCTGCTCCCGAAGGTGAGCAAGGTGAAGCGGGTGAAGCACTTCGCGGCCCTGCCCTGGGCCGAGATGGCCGACTTCATGGCCCTGCTCCGCGCCCAGGACGGCCTCGGAGCCCAGGCACTGGAGTTCACCATCCTGACCGCCTGCCGCTCGGGGGAGGTACTTGGCGCCCGGTGGGATGAGGTCGACCTCGACCAGAAGGTCTGGACCATCCCGGCCGAACGCATGAAGGCCAACCGCCCTCACCGAGTGCCACTCCCCGAGGATGCCGTGACGCTCCTGGAGGGCCTGCCCCATATAGAAGAGGAACCCTACGTCTTCCCGGGTCAAAACGCGGCCGGCCGCTCAGCAACATGACCCTGACAGCCGTGTTACGGCGCCTGGAGCGCACCGACATCACCGTCCACGGCTTCCGGTCCACCTTTCGGGACTGGGCCGCCGAGCACACCAACTACCCCCGCGAACTCGCCGAGGCGGCCCTGGCCCACGTGCTGGACAGCAAGACCGAGGCGGCCTACCAGCGGGGAGACCTATTGGAGCGCCGTCGGGAGCTGATGAAGGCGTGGGCGGGGTGGTGCACGGACGCTTGAAAGCGTCCCCGTTCACTGTACTTGGGTGGCTCCATATTCACCCACAATCACGCGGCGCTTACGTAAGCCAGCGCTAGAAGAGAATATTCTTCAGTTGGCGGATCGCATAGCGAATTGAAAGCCTGATGTAGGCCATGGAATTGAGTGACGTTCCGCGTCTGGTTATGCGCGACTATTTCTTTGCACTAGCACTGGCCCGCGCGCTACCGAGGAAACCCTTAGTATTCATGATCTTTTCGATGCACTTCTCTACTGCCGAGTCGGAATAGTACCGTGTCTCCGGGTTCTTGTGCAGGTAGTGTTCAGAGTTGTTGCTGTTTCGCCATTTTAGTTTGTAGGCAAGCGCTCGAAAATCGAATTCATTTATGCTCGTACGGTCAGGCTTGGCCTTGCCAGCCTTTAAGTATTCTCTCAAAACGTCTTCGCTGTACCGCTCCTTTAGTCGTCGATTAATCTCCTTAACCGCGTCGGTAGCCCGAAATGGATGCGTTTTGCTACGGTCGACTGGTTTCTCCACGACGATGGCGTTCGCGAGACCTTCCATGCCTGCTTCTGCTTTCGAGAGCGTAACCATGTTGCCCTGATCATCATCTGTTGCGAACACCAGCTTTACATTGAGAGGAATTGCAAACTGTATATCGTCCACATTCTTGGCTTCCGATTCCAGAGCCTCTGATATCGATATCAGCTCCTTCCCCACCGCTTGTCCGTACTTCGCGATAATTGCCGCATTCGATGAACTGCCCAAATCGCCGACTATGGAAAGCATCCCCGCTTGCGATGTTGGTAGAAACTGCTGCTCGGAAAACTTTTGGAACGCCGTACTGTAGTTCATGATCCCCGACTGAAATATACGCGACATTATTCCCTGAACTTCTGGCATAAGTAAATGGACAGCCTGATCGCGGTAATAAGTAATTCGCGCGACGTTCTTGCGGATAGGGCTATTTTCCTTATATTGCCTATTCAAACATTCTCGGAGAGAAATCGTTTCTCGGATTGCCCCTGACCTAGTGCTGGTCTTGAATATCGATCCCTCTCCATCACGTTCTATGATGATCGCCTTCAAAAGCTGTTCCCACGCAACACAGAAACAAAGGACGAAAGAGTCAAGTCGGTTCTCCAGCGAAGGCCGGTTGTATAATTCGAGCGCCAAGATCATGTTGTCGCGTGATTTCTTCAGTAAGGCCTTTGCGAGTCCGGATTTGCAGTTAAAGCCCAGTTCACGGCGGTGCTTGCTCTGAGAGAGCTTGCGACTAAAGGTAAGCGGGTCGACTGCCAACGTGTTAGCGACCGCGAATTTTCCTTCATCGATTTGGCTTAAATACTCGGATAGCTGACCCTTATTGACGTAGGTCTCAAGCGACACCGCTTTCCATTCTGTCGCGGCCAAGATTTCGGCAGTAGTGACTGCGAGGCCCTTTGCCTCTTTTCCTTGCAGTAAAGCAAGAAATGCCTGATGAGTTCTTCTCGGCTTAGCCATACTTGTTGGCACCTAACGTCTTTCGAGAACGTCCTTGCGTTGTGCACCGTAGCTATCCCCGCCGTTGTTTGGGGTGCTCATAAACTTTAATAGAAACACTTCATCGATTACCTAATAGCAAATCACTTCGGCGATACAAATACTGTGATCGGCCGTTGTTCAGAACACTGAGCTAAGACATGGCGGTTGTAACGAAACGTTCTATCTGGAAATGGGGCGCTCCGTCCTGAAAAGCGATTTTAGCCGACGAGCCCGCCGGGAGACGGTTTCGGTCATAGAAGAACCGACCCAAAAAGAGAACGGGATTCCTTCTGCCTCCGAGATGCTTGCTTGCCTATCCTCCTGATCGCCTCAGGTTTATATCGGCATGCTGTTACCGCAGGTAAAAGCACCTGAGCGACCAACCTTACCGGAGTCATGCACACTATGCTGCGAATATCCCCGCCTGTCGACCCACCCGAAATGGCGAGCCTGCGGCGCAGCGAGTGGGACATCCCCGCCGCTCGGCGGCTGAACTGGGCAGATCCGCGGTGGAGAACTGCGCCAACGGCTACTACCGCGCCGTACGCGCCCGGTGTCGGCCGATCTCCTGCAACGGCGCATTTATAGCGCGCTGGTGCTCGGCGCCTTCGGCAATGATCCCCAGTGTACCGCCTACGCCATGGTCGCAGCGGCCTAATGCAGCCCGCCCGCCGCTCTGTTCTCCCCGTCCTTCTCCGGCAATAGATCCACGAACCGCCCTTCTGCCTCGGTGAATAGCCGGAATTCCGGCATGGCGAAGGTCCGCCGCTTCTTTGAGACGCCCTTCGGCTTGATGGGCGCCTGGGCCACCCAGATGCCGTGCCGGGTTTCGAGCGAGAACGTCACCACATCGATCCGGTACGGTGAGGTGTAGCTGGCTGTAAAAACCCGCGCATATCTGGCGAAGGATTGATTGGTAGGCCAATCAGTCGCTGAGCCGGCAGGCGGGCGGCCGCGAGCAACCGGTGACAAGAGTGCCGGAATCGGGTAGATGAAGAGGGGCCGTTGAGACAGGTGCGATACCGGGTCTAATTGACTTGGCCGTCGATCCCGGTATCGCACCCCGGGCCGTGCAGAGCACGAGCCCGCACACTATTTCTCGTTTTCCCCTGACAATCAAGTCCTCATCGGCCTGGATCGCCGATGGAGAACTCTGCACGCCTGTACAACTGCGCCCGTTGTCACCGTCAAGTGATGATCTGCAGCGGCTGTGACCGCGGCAACATCTATTGCCCTGAGGGGTGTGCGCAGGTGGCACGAAGCGCGTCTCTGCGGGCCGCCGGCTGGCGCTACCAGCAGAGCCGCCAGGGCCGGCACAAGCATGCCGAGCGGCAACGCCGCTACCGGGCGAGAAGGCAGAAAGTGACGCATCAGGGTTCCCCGGCCCCGCCCCCTCATGATCCACTACCCCCCGTTCCGGCGAGGCCGGCTGGCCGCCGCGGTGCGGATGGCGCGCCGATGATGGCGCCCATTCGCTGCCACTTCTGCGGCCGTGAGTGCGGACCTTTCCTGCGTACCGGCCCGCTTCATCGCGCCACCGCCGCTGCTGCGCTTGGAACAGTCACCCGACAGGGGCCACCAGGCGCCCGGGCTCAGCCCCCTTGAGCCGGCCGGCCACGAGATGAGGAGAAACGCATTGGCCATCAGCAAAGAACAAGAGGCGCAGATCCTGCGCTATCACTACGTCGAGAAGTGGCGGGTGGGCACCATTGCCAGCCAGTTGGGCGTACACCACAACGTCGTCAATCGGGTGCTCTCCCAGGCCGGCATGCCGAAGGTCGAGCGGGCTGCGCAGCCGTCGATGATCGATCCTTATCTGCCGTTCATCACCGACACCCTGGCCCAGTTCCCCACGCTCACCGCCAGCCGCCTCTACGGCATGGTGCGTGAACGGGGCTACCCCGGCGGCCCCGACCACTTCCGCCATCAGCTCGCCTGTTACCGGCCACGCCCCCGGCCCGAGGCCTTTCTGCGCCTGAAGACCCTGCCCGGCGACCAGGGACAGATCGACTGGGGCCATTTCGGCAAGCTCACCATCGGCCGCGCAACCCATGCCCTGATGGCCTTTGTCATGGTGCTCAGCTACTCCCGGCGCATTTTTTTGCGCTTCTTCCTCGATGCCAAGATGGCCAACTTCCTGCGGGGCCATGAGGCGGCCTTCACCGCCTCGAACGGCCTGCCCAAGGTCCTGCTCTACGACAACCTCAAAAGCGCCGTGCTGGAGCGCCAGGGTGAGGCCATCCGCTTCCATCCCACCTTGCTCGAGTTCGCCGCCCACTACCGCTTCGAGCCCCGTCCGGTGGCGGTGGCCCGGGGCAACGAGAAGGGGCGGGTGGAACGCGCCATCCGCACGATACGCGATAATTTCTGGCCGGCCCGCCAATGGACCGACATCGATGACCTCAATGCCCAGGCCGAGGCCTGGTGCAACGGCTGGGCCATGGACCGGCCCTGCCCGGAGGACCGTGCCCTCTCGGTGCGCCAGGCCTTCGAGCAGGAGCCCCTGCTGGCGCTGCCCGATAACCCCTATCCCACCGACGAGCGGGTCGAGGTCCACATCGGCAAGACCCCTTACGCGCGCTTCGAGGGCAACGACTACAGCGTGCCCCACACCCATGTGCGCCGCACCCTCACCGTCTCGGCCTCACCCACCGAGGTGCGGATCCTCGACGGCGGAGACGTCATCGCCCGCCACCCGCGCAGCTACGACAAGGGCCGGCAGATCGAACAGCCGGAACACATCGAGGCACTGGTCCAGATCAAACGCCAGGCCCGGCATCATCGCGGCCAGGACCACCTGGCCCAGGCCGCACCGGCCAGCCGGCAGTTACTCATACAGGCCGCTGAGCGTGGCGACAACCTCGGCGCCATCACCGCCGCCCTGCTGCGCCTCCTCGATGCCTACGGCGCCCCCGAGCTGGAAGCGGCCATCCAGGAGAGCCTGGCCCACGGGGTCGCTCACCCCAACGGCGTGCGCATCGCCCTGCAGCGGAGGCGCGAGGCGAGAAACCAGCCGCCCCGGGTGGGAGTGCGCATCGACCACGCGCGCGCCAGGGGGCTGGTGGTACGCACCCATGATCTGGGCGGCTACGACGCCTTGCAGTCCACCCCGCCCGAAGCCGAAGACGACGCCCAGGAGGAGCCCCAATGATCCCTAACCCATCCCTGAAAGAACGGGCCACGGCCCTCAAGCTCCATGGCCTGCTGAGCCATTGGGAGGAGCACGCCGACGCTGGCTGGGTCGAGTCCCTGATCCAGTGGGAAGAGGAAGAACGTGCCGACCGCAGCCTCGAGCGGCGCATGAAGGGGCGCGGCTGGGCCGCTTCAAACCCCTGGCCGACTTCGACTGGGGCTGGCCCAGCCGTTGCGACCGGGAACTGGTCAGTGAGCTGATGCGCCTCGACTTCCTTACCGAGGCGGTCAATATCATCCTGGTGGGACCCAACGGGGTCGGCAAATCCACCCTGGCCCGCAACATCGCCCATCAAGCGGTGCTGGCCGGCCACAGCGTCCTCTTTACCAGCGCCGGCCAGATGCTCAATGACTTGGCCGCCCAGGATGGCGACAGCGCCCTCAAGCGGCGCCTCGCCCGCTACGCCCGCCCTCAACTGCTAGCGGTCGACGAGGTGGGGTATCTCGCCTACTCCAATCGCCATGCCGATCTGCTGTTCGAGATCGTCTCCCGCCGCTACGAGGAGAAATCCACCCTGGTCACCACCAACCGACCCTTCGCCGAATGGGGTGAAGTCTTTCCCAACGCCTCCTGCGTGGTCTCCCTCGTGGACCGGCTGGTACACCGCTCCGAGATCCTCACTATCGAAGGTGAATCCTACCGGCTCAAGGAGGCCAAGGAGCGACAGCAGCAACAGGCGCAGCGGCGCCAATCCGCAGCCAAATCCAACAAAGGAGCCCAACCATGACCCATCCCCCGATACCGGACGACTGGACACCAGAGCAGGCATTGGCGATCTGATGACTTTATCGACGAACTCCGCGATGCCATCTGGAGCCGATACGATCGGCAGCTGGTCGAACTCATGCAACAAGACCGCATAACGACCTTTGAAGTCGACGACGATGACTTGATCTTCTGAGCCGACTCTTAAGCCCACCCCGGCGGCGTGACCTGGCTTGAGTCGAGGCGACCTATCCGCGCTGAGGCCGAGTCACGCCGCCTGAACCCGCGACTGCGACCTTCGCCATTTATGCGCGGATTTACTCAGCCGCTAACATGAGGCGCCGATCGAGCCGTAGCGGTCCAGGATGTCGTCGATGCGCGCGGCTTTTTTCGGCGGCAACGACCACGCTTCCATGATCACGAACACGAAGTCGGCCGCATAAGTGTGGGCAAGCGCGCGGATCTCCCGCGCCGAGGCATCCTTGCACGCCTCGCTCGTTGCATCCATTTTCACCGGGTGTACCTGTTGCGTGCTCAAGGTGCCGACAAAGGCGAACGGGACCAGCGACTCACCCTGTTCAAGGAAGCCCCTGGCCGCCCCCATCAGCGGTTCGATAATCTCGAGGTAGGGCTTCGGGATAGCGCTCATTTCGGCTTGCTTTGCATGCCCTTGGCGATTTCGTACTCCCGCTGCAGTCCGGTACCCGGATCGGTATTGGGATCGAAAAGCCGGAAGCCGACGTGCATCAGGCACAGCAGCTGCAAGCCGGAGTAGTCCCCCGGCAGGGCTTGCAGCGTGTGTCGCTTGCCCGGTTCATTAATCGAAAGGCCGGATTGCCCGAGCTTGGCGATCTCCATTACCACCTCTCCGCTCTTTTCACGTGGCAGCTTCGCAAAGGTCTCCATGGCGCCCAGCATGTACTGGATCGCATCAGGCCGCGGCTTGCCATCGACCGCACGGTGCAGGTCTTCGTTGGACATGCGGTTCGCGGCCTTGATGGCGGCATCGCCGACCGCGTGTTGCGGAAACTTCTGAATCAGCTTCTTGTACAAAGCCTCCGCCTCACCGCGGTGGCCGCCACCCAGCTGCTCGAGACACTGGGCCAGGTTGTAAAGCGCTTCCGGCTGGTCCGGTGCGGCGGCGACCGCCTGACGAAACAACGGCAACGCCTCGGCCAGCTTGCCCTGCCGGCCCAGAACCGCGGCGAGGTTGCGCAGCGCGAACGCATCGCCCGGTTGCAGCTCCAGCGCGTTGCGCAGGGTCTCTGCGGCCTCCTCGTCGCGTCCGCTTCGTGCATAGGCCACCCCAAGACCCACGGCCGAATGCGCGTAGGTGGGGTCGAGTCGAAGGCAATGCTTAAGCGGCTCGATGCATTCATCGGTGCGGCCGAGTTCGCTGAGGCAGATGCCGTAGTTGTAGGCGATGTCCGGGTCATCGAGCATGCCGTACAGCGCCTCGAGCATCGGCAGGGCGTCCTCGAGGAAGCCATGCTGCAACAGGCCGATCACATAGTGCTTCGGCTCCACCCCCTGCTCAGGGACGGCGACCACCCGGATGTACCCATCGTCCACTGTTACGGCCGCGGCCCATCCCCGCTCGGCATACCTGAGCGCCAAGTAGGTCAGCACAGCCTGCTCGAACGCCTCCGTGCCGGGCGTGCGCGCATTCGCGGGCAGCGTGGATACATCGAATTCGGCGACGGGGATCTGAAGGATTTCCGGGGCTTTAGGGCTATTCATTGGACTCGTTGAATGCTGGGTAATCGGTCGGTCATGTGAATCGTCACCGGCACCCGAGCGATCTGAAATGTATTGACTGCCGGGCAATACCTGCCCTTGCACGAGGCGCCGGTCGTGCATGATGACGACGGCCGCATGATACCGGAGCGCGGTTGTTTCTTCGACGGGCGGCGTCCAACCGCAAGGCCCGCTTGCCTGCTCTCTACCTGGCTGTCGGAATTCTCAAAGCCGGCAAGCAAGGAGTGTCCATGCCTGTATTGATCAAGGCAATATCTGTTGTCGTCCGGACTGACGCGATCCTGGAACGGTTGCCCGGAGGTTGGGACGAATTCAAGGACGTGAGGTCACCTCGTTTCGGTATTGGGAGAAGCGAGCCCTAAAGCCTCTCCTCAAGCGAGCAGCGATGCCGCGTCACGTTGGAGGTGGCTGTTAGATCTGTTTCCTACCGTCCTAAATCTAGAGATATTCTCAGTAAGTCGCTTTTCTGGCCCCCGAAGCCATTATCTTCCAACGGAAGACAAGTCATCACCAACTCTGCTTCTTTAGATGAATTAAGAAGATTAAGCATGAATTGGATGCCGGAGCGTGCAACATTAGCGTGTACGCGCAAGGTATTCCCGCCAACATTCACTTGACCTATGGCCACTGTTTCATTAAACCACTCTTTATCATAAGAGCTGGGCTCCTCTCCCTTTAGTGCTTCAATATCTATTATCGCGATCTTTCCTACCAGCGTTGGGCCACTAGTTATCGTACCCCGAAGGTGCAGCGCAAGGTTATTCAGGAAACTCTCCCTTGCTCCTACGCCCCATGCATAAGATCCACGAAAATGGTCAATAGGAATCTGGAACTCGACAGACTTTGATTTGAGATCCATGCTAATTATCATTCTTCCTTAACGACCAAGCTCATTTACGCGAATGGAGCGCCTGTTTAGGCGATAACTGCACATTGTACATTGGCTTCATTTGCATGGCCGTGTCTCATTTCGTGCTGCCCAATATCCTCTTTGAAAGGCTGACGCCATTTTACCCTCATCTAAAGAATCACCGTATGCCGAAGGCATTGGTTGTTTTAAAACCCCGCGATGACTGCATTCATCGGCAAGACCCATGTCATAACCAACATTATATGCCTCGTCTTCGGGAGGACCGGGATCACCGCAGCTAGTCAGTACCATAACAGCGCCAATTATCGCAGAAATCTTCTGGGGCCCAAGCTCAATTAGCATCGTTTTAAAGCCCGCTGATCGCTTTATTCGCCTAACGAGATAGGTAAGGAAAGGCAGCTAACCAGAGGCCCCAACCCGTGCAGCGGGCGAACTTGACCAGTTTAGCTGCTTTTTTCCTGTAGAAAATTGCCATGAACATATTCTTCGTATTCTATATAGAGTACCAAAATATCTAGTGCGATATTTGAAGCCGTTTTCTTATGCATTCTATGTAATGTGGCCCGAAGTCTGTCACCTTTTATTTCTAGCACACCCCATTCCTTTTGTGTAAGACTTTCAATTATTTTGTCGTATTTAAATTTAAAATAGTCTGGAAGATCTGGCTCAAAAAAGGGAGTGGCCATAAATAGATGTTTGCTACAGGCTAACTCCAATCTATTCTTTACATCATTTTCGCCCACAGCTAAGATTCTTACGGTTTCTCTTAGGCGGTAGCGGAAATTGCTCATTTGGTATCAGCAGCTAACGCCACACATAAACGGCACGAGGTACAAGCGTTCGGCGACCGAAGGGAGCGAATTTGATGTGATTGTTAGGCATTACTTGCTGTACTTCAAATACAAAATCAATGCTTTCTTAATATGCGTTTCAGCACCGTTACTAAACGGCTCCACAATACCATTCGGCGTACCAGAACCGATAACGCTTCGCGACCATAACTCTAAATAGCCAGATCTGGGGATATTATTGGTAGAAGTAGGTTTTGAGTCTTTCTCTATTGCATTTAAATAGAAAGCTTCAAATGTAAGGCGAGCATGTACAGCCTTCGCATCATAATTGCCTCTGCTTTGGGTTGCCATTAGCTCATATTCAAGAATTATAAAATCATTTGCGGACGCAAAAAACACGGCGTGTGCAAATTTATTTGCATCTACGACTTTCAGAGGCACATTATTGCTTGCAGCTAACAACTCAATATCTGTTTCTGCCCGACGACATATTTTTTCAAGAACTTTATCACTTGAATCGATAGAACAAATAAAAACAATACCTTTCCATCCGGCCATATCTTTTTTCCATCCGGCCATGTCTTTGCTGTTGTGTTTTTCGTAGGATTTTTCCAGGCCTTCTCCAATTGCCGAAGCTGGCAGTGTGACAAATATTAGAATCAACCAGCAGATGTTTTTCATCGCAACCTCTTTTTATGCCACCGTCTTCAGTTCTGTTATCTGCATCAATACTCCGTGTACTTAATCTGCAGCCTAGTAGTTCATGGGGTAGCAAAGTTCCCGTGTTTAAACACGAAAGGTTTCCGTCTATCCAAGACGCTCCGCCCTTCCATCGGACATCGCATCTCGCCGGCGCCCCTTAAAAAACGCACTGGCTTCATGTTCTTGGCAGCCTAGCTTGTAGGTGTGGCAGGTATCCCCCGCAGGACGGGGGATGGGGAAAGGTGGAAGGCTTCCATGCGATTACTATAGCCAAGAGCGCTTGGGAGCAGCTGATGTACCGGAGAGATCTCCGCGACGTTAACCGTCATTGGAAAGCGTTAGGCAGATTCTACTCGCCACCACATCCAGGGCAAAGTGACTGACTATCCCCCCGTCGAGGGCCCAGCAGGGTTCGCCAATAGAAGAAGCGCGCCAATCCAGGAATTCGCGTCCTGGAGGGCTCGAACCACTGTAAAGTTTTCCGACAGTTTCGCTTTTAGAAGAAGCGATCACATTTGGTAACGTAGTTTCTACGCACTCCTTCCGGGACGAAGCACATCTCCGACTGGCTCCATCTGCGCAGGTTCGTTCCCCAGGTTGCGCGGTACGGGGTAGGCCTGCAGCCACTCGTTCGGACACGGCCCAACGAGTTCTCTGGCATCCTCAACCTCGCCGAACATCCAAGTGTCCCCCAGCTGCGGGTCGACGATAACCGGCATGCGATACGGATTCTTGCCTGTGTTGTGGAGCGGCCTCATGAACTCGTTGGCGTCGGTCGTGATGATGCCCACGGTGGCGCCTTCCTCAGTCCCGTCCTTCGATGCCCAGGGGTTCCACAGACCTGCGAAGAGGAACATGCCGCCGTCCGCTGGGCGGATGCAGTGCCGCTGCTTCTCGCCGTTGACCTCGGGCCACTCGTAGAATCCGGCTGCCGGCAACACGCAGCGCCGGGATTTGAAAGGTGAGGCATACATCCGACTCTCCTCGAGCCGTTCGCCCCTCAGATTCCACGTCGGCATGCGCCAGGCCTTCTTGTCAGACTTCGGCGGCAGGAGCGTCCAGTACATCTGCTCAAGGGCCCGCTCACCGTCTGCAGTGGCTCGCACAACGGGAACCAAGTTGGTGATCCGGACATCGAAGCTCTGTCGCCACCACGGCGGCACGTGAGAGAGATAGCTCTCTATCGCGCGTTGGTCTGGCGTGATGTAGCGGGTGCACATGGCGTCAGACTACCATCGGACATGAGGCATTCGCACGCCATGACCCGGCACAGGAAGGCCCTGTGGCTCGTCGACCGCGCCTTCATCGACGCCCGCTTCTGGGACCAGAAGAAGAAGGGCCTGGGCGTGACGCTGGTGACCCGCATGAAAAAGAACCTGCGCATCGATTCCACCGAGACCCTGCCGGTGGCCGACATCGCCGTCAACGAAGGCATCGTGAAGGACTTGCGTATCACCCTGGGCAGCTCCCAGGCCTTCTGGCAGCTGGTCACCTTCCGCTCCCGGCGCGGCCGCCTCGTGGAGTTCCTCACCAACGATTTCGACCTCGAGCCCGGCCTCGTCGCCTTCCTGTATTCCCGCCGCTGGGAAGAGGAGAAGTGCTTCGATACCTGGAAGAACGACTTCAGCCAGGCCAAGGCCTGGGGCGCCAGTGTCGTGGCCATCGACAACCAGGTGCGCCTGGCCATCATCACTTCCCTCCTCGTGGCCATGCTGGTGCACCGCACCATGGGTCAGCACGGCGTCGAGGACGAGAAGGCCCTGCGCAAACAGGACCGCCGGCAGACCGCGGCAACAGACGGGACCGCTCGCCCCGACTGGAGCACCCCGGTGTTCCGCTATACCTCCAAGGTGAGCCGCCAAGTGCTGAGGTTCTTCAAACACTGTTTTCACAAACCCGCCTCCCTGGCGCTCTATGAGAGCCAGCTATGCCCCATGTTGATGGCGTACCTGTGAGGCAAGCCGGACACCGTTGCTTTCCACTTTTACACCTTCTCTACCGCTTTAGTCCTGTGCCGCCGCCCGAGACGATCCGTGGCGGTCGTCGATATCCCGAAATCCGATGTGTATATTCAATTTTTAGCGTCCTTAGCCGTCTTCTGCTCTTATAGATATCAGTAGCATGCCTGGAAGCTAACAGGGATTCCAGACGCTTTATCTCACGCATCAACTCCTGCTTCGTATAACTTAAGCCTGTCTTCCCTCGGTTTTTCTTCGACTTCACGGGTTTACCTCTCTCCTCATATGAACCAGTATCTTTCGAGGCGGCTCCCGATGCGTACTTTTTACGGTATGGAGCCTCTCTTTTAGAGTGCTGAAAACCACAGTGTGAGCACTTCAGGAGTTTGTTCTTCTTTTTTCCGCATTTTGGACAAGCCTCGAACATGATGACTCCCCCGCTGTATCGCTTCCTATGTCCTACTTCCATTCTTTCCGGGCAACACGCTTTGCGCGGGCCTTCCCAGCACGGCCTCTAAATTATTCGTAGCCGATGCCCGAAATAATGGCGCCTTCCGCCAGTGGTACGAATATTCCCATCCACAATTGCACCACTACAGATAATGGATAAGTCTCAGAACTAAGGAAAGCGGTGCGCACGGTAACGAATGTTGCTATACCTCCTGCCGCAGCGCTCCAGAGGCGCGGATAATAGAATCGTGTTTCTCTGGTGCTCGAACCTTTTATTAACTTGTATATAAAATACACAGCAGTTCCCAGCAGTGCGGTTTGCGCGACTGCAAGAACACCTGCGGTTTCTTCAGGAATCATGGCCGACACCTCTCGTTTCCGTGAATTATCTCCTTGGTCCATACAAGCAGCTCTCAGAAGAACAAGCCACTCCTGCCATCTTCAAACTTAGAACATGCTGAACTAATTCGGAACGAAGCTTGAGACGATCCCGTTTGTGCTAACCGTCGTGCTTTTGCACGCGGCGCTGACTGTCGGCTCCAGGAAACTTCTAGCCCCTCACACGAGCCCCCTCTTCACCCGCCTCAGCAACCGGGCGCACTGGTGCCAGTTCTCGGTGGCCTCCTCAGGCGTGCGGCCGCCCACCTCGAGACGCAGCGAGGTGTCGGCGCAGCAGTGCGGTTGAAGCCCATAACCGACGCGGCGCGTAACCTGGTAGACGGTGAACAACGTGCTGTTGTCCTCGCGCTCCCAGGGTGCCACTCCCTGTTCCTTTTCCCGACGGGTCGGCCTGTCCCTACCCCTCCGGGAGAGGGGCCAGTCCACGTTCCAGCCCATAAACGGCACCACCTCCTGCACCGACAGGGAGTAGCCGACCAGGACGCCCCATAACCGCTCCTCGGTCAGCACACGCATGGCCCCCGCCAATGAATTGCGGTAGTACTCCTCGAAGGTATCGGGGCCGACCCCACCGTTCTCCGATACCTCGAACCGGATGGACAAGGTCGCGGGTAAATCCAGCCAGGACGCCGGCAGGCCCGGGAGAAAGTCTCGGACCGAACGGTACGACTGGAACGGCGCGCTGCGGAGGATGTCCTCCACGGACTCCTCCTTCCCCGCGAAGCACACCCTGAACAGAATGCTGGAGATGGCCCCGGGCTGGCGTTTGGGCGGGTCCAGGAGCAGGAGCAGCACCTCCGGCTGTGGATAATCGCCCTCCTCTACACCGCTTGGTGTGGCGGCCAATCCCCAGACGCGGCCGTCCTGGGACTGCCCCAGCCAGTAATCAAGGTCAGTGTCTACGGGGACATCGGAAGGTGGTATGGCGAACCGCCAATCTCCAAGCGATAACCCGAGCCCATGGATATCCGATTCTGGAAACATGATTTCCATTGTGTTCCTCCTTGCAGAAAGTTAAATCCCGATGATGCAGATCCACTCTTCGTCTTCGTACATCTCCCGCAGCCCGGCGGCCAGGTCCCGGTACATCCGGGCCACGGCCGAGCCCTCCTCCAGCGCCCCTGCCGCGGCCTCCCAGTCGGCCGCCACGCGCAGGCCCAGGACCCTGGGCAGGTTGTTGTCCGTGTTGTACTCGTCATAGCTCCGCAGGTGCCGCCTCACGGCGAAGTCGGCAATGTGAAAGTCCTCCTCGTCGACGTAGAGGGCGCTCTCGTGCCAGTAGGTCCCATCTCCGCGCCCGGGGCGAAGTTCCATGAAGCAGGTACTGGCAAGCGCGGCGGTGCCCTTGAAGACTCGGTATCTCCCGGCGCCAGGGAGGGGCGTGACGTTGTCCGCCGCGGCCGCTCGCCGCCGCGCGACGATGGCGTCAAGGGCCGCCACGCTACGCTCCCGGTCCGGCCGGGGCCCGGGTTGGCGCGGGTCCCGGTTGATAGCCTCCACCAGCTCAGGGCCCCATACCCGGGATGCCCAAGCCAGCGCCTGGACCTCATCGACGCTCCCGGCCGCCCAGACCTCCTCCCATGGCTGCGATGGAAGTCCACTCAGCAGGACGGTCCACCACTCGACCAGTAGGGCCTCGGCCGCCTCGGGGGCCGGCCGATCCGCCGGCATGGCGGCCACCGCTCGGTCACTGTACCCGTACCAGAAGCCCCCCTTGCGGGAGGCAACCAGGACGTACTGTTCGTACTCCGGCAGGTAGCCCAGGGTGTAGCCCTCCAGCGAGGGATTGGGACCGCTGTCATGCCAGCGCACCGCCAACAGGAACTGCGAGACCACTGGCGACGGGCGCATCCGTTCCACACGTCTCTCGTATGGCACCACCGCCTGCACCTGGTCCACCACCGGCGCGAGAACGAGGCGCGCGACGGCGTTGCTGATGCTCAAATCGTCGAACCTCCACTCCAGCGGATTCTCCTCGCCACCCAGCAGGTCGCGCCCACGCTCGATCCGGGCGTACAGGTGCAACCCGAGGTCGATGTCCGCGGCCCCGGGCGGGCGCGCCACCTCCAGGTAATCGCTGATGATGGCGTGGTCGATGACATCGAATTGACTGGACATGGCTTTCCCTTTCACGCGCTCACCATCGCCACGTCGCATGAGGTCTCCTCCTCATCGAAGTCCGGCCGGCGCAACTGGTGGGGCTCACAGCGGAACATTGGCCCGCCCAACACTTGGACCCAGTACTCCGCACCGTGGTCAAGGAGCGCTATAACGAGGGCGTGGACGCCGTCGTAACGGAAGTAATGGTCGGGGTATTGGAGGATGACGAGGTCACCGACGGCAAACTCAGGCATGGTTCGACTCCTTGGACTCCCCGGTCAGATACCCGCGTGAGCGGGCCCGGGGGAGAAGTCGGACCGCTGACGCTTTAGCAAGTACTTGTTATCCCGCCCCTGCAAGCTGTCGCTTCAAATCGGCGGCACAAAAAAACCCGTTCGGCGCAGCCAGAACGGGTGTCTTCCGCTTTAGCTGCATTTATAAAGCGCCCGCAAGCTGTCGGCTCAAATCGGCGCAGTGGAAATATTACTCCCCCAACCCCTGGGGGACAACCCCGGCGTACCCAAATGTGACGGGGGTCACGAACGTGGCGGCGGCGCCAACGATCAGGTTGATCTGGAGTGTTCTGATCCCCGGGCAGCTGCCTCAAGAGCGCCTGGAAGGCATCCCCGGATGCCGAACGGGGCTGCGACACCTTAGACAGGCCGGATAGCCTTCACCACAAAGGTACGGTTCCTCATCGACAAACGACACCCAAAGTTACAGCCCCCGGCCGCCCGGGCACTGATGCGGACCCTGCACCCCACTCCTCGCCGATTCAGGGCTCGCCCGCCACTCTTTCCGCCAACTGCTGCCCGGTGACTACAGAATCAGGGATAAACTCGTTCCAGTGTGCCGACATCTCCCACCACCGGCTCGCAACCCCGGCGTTCCTGGGCACTCCAGCACCTTGATCGAATATCTCTGCCAAGATCTTCGCTGCCCAAGCGGCCTGCACTTCAGCCTCCTCTCGGACGGGGGCCGAGTAGAAGCGCCCCAGAAAATACTGAGCCGCACGGAAGCCACCTTGAGCAGAGGCTCTCATCCAAGCCATACCATCCGTGAAACAGGTTGGTGGGTAACCATGCAACGCGTACATGGCGAACGCGAACTGGCCTTTCGGATCACCTGCCTCGGCAAGCCGCTGATACTCGAGGCCCTTCTTGGGATTAAGAGCAAAGTTCTCTAGGATGTCCTCATATTCATACATGGAAGTGACCACGACCTCTGGCAGCGAACCGTTCAACATGCCTCGCCCGTCTTCAGATTCCGCGAAAACCGACCGCGGCTTTAATGACTTACTCATCCTGGCACTCCTCCATTCAGGCCTTGTCCCTACCCTGGATCACCGGTTAGAGACCATCTTCCGCCGTGTGTCACAGGCAGGCGTTTCTGCTCAGAAACACGGAGCCAAGTAATCACTTCTGTACCATGCAATCTCAGTATCGGCCACCCCCCCGCGATACTTGAGCACAGCCAGTTCTCCAATACCCATGCGCTCCGCTTCTGAGCTAACTCTCGTGTAAAAACGGACTTGGCGCCCCGTAATAAGTGACCGCCAGCGCATTAATCGCTCGCGTCGCGGATACGTGCAACAGGGCCCTCTCGGTTAGCTCAGTGGCGCGCTGCTCGGTGGGATCCTCCGTGCTCTGGACCGCATGGCGCAGCGGGATAATGTCGTGGTTTACCGCGACGATGATCACGTAGCGGAACTCCAGGCCCTTTACCCGGTGCATCGTTGCCAGGCGCACTCCCTCCCTGTTGCGGTCGTCGGGCTGTTTGCGGCTCAGTCGGGCGCACGCTATGCCACGCTCCTGCAGCGCGGCCTCGTAGGCCTCCAGTAGGGCATTGGTGCGTGCAACGATACAGATGTTCTTCAGGGGCTCGCCGGCTTGATGGAGGCGTCCTATCTCTTCCGCCAGCCACTCGAACTCTTCCGCCTGCGTCGAGAACCCTTTCACCTGGGGGGGCTCACCATGCATCAGTGAGCGGTAGCCGGACTCGGTGTCAGTGCCGTCGTCGAGGTCGTCCACCGGCTGGTCTTCCAGCACGGAAACCGCGAACCGGCGGGTTTCCTCTGTGGTCCGGTAGTTGATCCTAAGCTTGCGGCTGCGCCCTCGCACCTCGATGCCACAGGCGCTCAGGGCGTAGCGGCGGCGGTAGATTCTCTGATGCCCGTCACCGACGATGAACAGGTCGTTTCCTCCCTTTGGCGCCAGCCTGCGGATCAGGCGCATGACCTCCGGGCCCATGTCCTGGGCCTCGTCCACCACCACGGCGGCGAAGGGTGGATAGGCTTGGCCGCCGTCCAGCAGGTCCGCAGCGTCCTGGGTCGCGTCCTCTATGGTGCGCAGGCCCTTCTGGTGGAGCTGAATCCTCATCTCCTCGAAGACTGGCCAGATAGCGGCGCGCTGCGCGCGCGTGAGGGCTACTCCACGTCCCGTGCGCTTGGCCTGGAAGTACTCCTTGCGGTCGGTGATCCGCTGGTGGAGGATGATTCGCTCCCACTCCTCCTTGAAGAAGCTCTCGGGCAAGTCGGGCTCGGCTGGCTTCGCGTCCATCGCCAACTGCCAGCATCTCCTGTACTTCTGCTGGCTGTCGTAGACGATCTGGTGCGGATACTTGTGCTGCTTCAGAAACCGGCTCACCCACTGGTCCACGTGGGTCACTTCCACCCGTTGCAGGTCCTCCGGCTTCATGATCTTGCGCAGGTTCTCCTTGATGTCGGTGGCCAGATTGGCCGTGAAGGTGGTGAACAGGACCCTCTTGTCGGTGGCAGCCAGCACCTGGCGCACCAGCCAGCGGGTGCGGTGCATGGCCACCACTGTCTTGCCTGTTCCGGCCCCACCCAGCACCCGGATCGGGCCGTTGGTGTTCCACTCCACAAGACGCCGCTGGGAGGGATGCAGGAACACGCGCCACTTCTCCAGGGGCGCGGAGAGCATGGCTTCCAGCTCCTTGTCATCCTCTACCACACAGAAGCTGCGCTGGGACTGGTTCCGCTGCAGGGCAGCTGCGAAGTCCGAGGTATCCACGGCCTGTTTTGCCGCATACTCCTGCATGATCTCTTCTGGGTCGCTCCCTGCCGCGATCAGGTACAGGGCCTCGAACGCATCCACGGGCAGCTGATCTTCGATGGCCTCCAGCGCTTCTTCCGTACGCAGGGACTTGACCAAGTCGAGCCGATTCTCCGGTATACCCAGGCGCAGAAGCTCCCGGTCACGCAGATCGAAAAGGGGTGGCGCCGTGTCCGCGTCGGGCTTCGCGGCATCGGGGGCCAAGGCACTTTCGGTTGCCGACTCGAATAGCTGGAGGCTGCCGGTCTCGGGATGCACCTGGCAGGTATGGTTCCGGGCCCAATCGTAGGCATCATCGTGCTTGGCCACCCACAGCAGGATGTAGACGTTGCCCTGCTCGGGGCTCAGCACAATCCCGCGGTAGTCCTGGTCGATGCGAACGGATCGGAAGTTCGGATCGGCGGCGTCGTTGATCTTCTCGTAGTTGATGCCGGAGCTGAACGGGCCATGCCGGAACTTGGTGACGAAGCTCATCACCTTCTTCTGTTGAGCCTTGGGGATGGCGGCATAGGCCTCCAGGAAGTCGTCGTAGATGGCCACCATCGGCTTCATTTCATTCACCCTCCTGCTCCTTCTTGTGCCATTTATTCACCGAGCCGCCCCGCCAGCTCCCGGGCGACCGTCTCGTCGAGCCCTACGAACAGGGTCCAGCCCATCTGCTCATACGTTTTTTGTGCATCTGAACCCAGCTCTTCCACTACCGCGAGGCGCTGGTCCCGCCATGCCAACTCCAGCTCGGGCAGCACCTCGCCGGAGCCATCTAGCAGCTCGACACCGACCTCGGGGGGTGGCAGCCCCTGCGCCTTCAGCAACAGGATGGCCTCGCCGAATACGGACAGGTCGGCCACCTCCCGCCAGTTGCCATCCGCTGCTTCCGACTGTCCTGCAGCCGCCACCTCACCCTTGGGCGGCGTTGTCCAAATAGGATAGATGCCCTGTGTCACCCCGGTGGCTGACGACAGGGTCAAGGCGGGGAGGAACTGCAACAGGTTGGCGCAACCCCAGAAGCCACTCCACACACCCTCGAAGTCCTTGTCCTGGCGGGCATGGACGTCATCGATGGCCACATGTACGGACACCTCTCCGCACAGTGGCTCGAGTACCCCTTGCTTGGCCTGCTCCATGGCGCTATACGGCAGCCGGCACACTGCACGAATCTCGCCTTCCAAGGTCCCTGCGGCCGCCAGCATGCCCCCGAGTAGCGACGGATCCTCTGAAGTTCTGCCCAGCCACTCGTGTACGTGGCCCGGCAGTTGGGTGGAGAGTTCCGCGAGCATCGCCCGCCGGTATTCGGGGTCCCGACGGCTCCGCGGGTCCAGCCAGCCGATGGTGCGGGAGAGCGCGGCATGCCGGAGCCGGTCGAGCGCATCGTCGCTAGCGCTGAGGTACGCGAGCAGCCAGCGAAAGGGGCCCTCGGCAATAAAGCTCGAGTACTCCATGTAATGGGACCAACCCCCCTGCGCGGCCAGCCTGCTCCAGAGCTCTTGCATCATGGACTGCTGGCCGGTCTTCAGCAGATGCTCGGCGGGGTTCATTTGCTTCATGCCGGCGATGGGCAGGTTATGCCAGCCCAGACTCCAGACGCGGAACCTCCCACTGTCCAACAGGCCCTGGCGCTTCAGGGTGTCGTCGGCGAGCTTGGCATAGTGGTATTGAAAACCATCCGCGAAAATCGCAACGGGCAGCAGCCCGGGCCGCTCGCGTAACGGCCACAGGACGAAGTCCGGCTTCACATTGGTGGCGACGCCGTGGGCCGGCCCCAGGTTGACCTGGGGCTCCACCTTCCAGGCGGCGGCGCGCTCGAATCCGGTACCCGGGCCGCCAATGGTCAGGAAGAAGCCCGGCTTGCCATTGACTAACTCGGGCGACAACGTCACGCCCGGCGCGTTGCCCAGGGCGTTCACCAGGCGCTGCTCCAACTCGCTCTCCAGGAGCGCGTTGATGTCCACGGATCCCAGACCATCGATGGGCTGAAGGGTATCCGCCTCGGCCAGGATCTTCGCAAGGATCTCCTCGGCCGCCTGGCGGGAGATCTCGTCCATCCTGCGACTCTCCCGATAGGCGAGCAGGCACTGGTAGCAACCATCCCTGCCCTCCTCCTCCCGGCACCCACAGCGGCTGATGACGTCATAGGCCCCCTGCAGGAGCGCCATCAGGTTCTCCGGTCTTCTCAACAACTCCTTGAGATAGCCCGTTCCCCCCGGCACGCTGTCGTAAAGCACCAGGTAGTGCTTGCGGCTCTCGCCACCCGTGGGCTCGGAATGGTGGGCCAGCTGGATATGGTCCACATTGCCCCGGAAGTAACGGCGCAGGCCGAGGCTCAAGGCGGCGATCAGGGAGTGCAGGCGTTTGCCGGACGTCCCCACTTCCGCCAGGGGCAGGAGGATGCGGACTGCCTCAGACTCCAACTCACGAAACAGGTAGAGGCTGTCGAAGTAGTCCTCGTCCTTCTCCTGCGCACCGGGCCGGCGCAGGCGGCAATCATAGGCATGCTGGAACGTGGGACGCCGGCCGCGGGCGTTGCGGCGCACCTTGCCGCAATGGCGACAGAGTTGAAAGCCGGGCCGGGAACTGAATTCTCCGGCCACGGCGAATTCCTCGGCTTGGCCTTCCGGCTGGCCGAAGTTGATCTCCCGCAGTCGCATCCGCGGCACGTACTCGAAACCGAAGGGCAACTGCTCGGCCGCCAACCGATAGGCGTGGGTCGCGGAACCCGGCGGCACGTCCACCAGCATCTGGCGGTTGAAGAACGAGGGCGCCCGCTGATCGCTGTCATCACCGATGCGGCTCGTGCGGTCATCGGCGGTCGCGAACACCTGGCGCAACCTCAGCAGGGTACGCTTGCGGCCAGCGTCCGCCCACTGGGGGCTGCCACAACGGGGGCACACGCTGTGGGGATCACCGCTCTCCGCCAGATTCTCGGTGTAGTGGCAGCGGTCGCACAGTCGCCACTCCTGGGTCTGGCTGACCGACAGGTCCACTTGGTCGATCTCCACCTCCCGTCCTACGGCGTAGAAGCGACTGAGGGGAGCCAGCTCGCTCAGGGCGGCTTGGGCGGGGCGCTGCATCTGGAAGTTGATGCGCTCGTACCGCTGGCCCGCATCATCGCCGGTGCGTTCCGCCTGGCTAATTCGCCGCAGGATCACCGAATTGATGGTCACGCCCTCCTCGGGAAAGGCGTAGTTCGGCAGCAGGCCCTCATCGGTAAAGAAATTCAGGGTAGGCTTGGCGTTCATGCGCCGCCGCAGGGCCTGCAAGGCACCGCGCTCCGCCTCCAAACCGTCCAATTCCTCCCGCACGGCCTCGTCCTGGGGTTGGTTTTCCAGGCGCTTCTTCTGATCCTTCAGGCGGTCTATGCGCTTGGTGAGGCTATGGCGCTCGTCCACCAACTGATAGAGACGGTTTGTCAGTCGATGGGCGAGCCCCGACTTGTCCTTGGTACCATAAAGAAAGGCACGAAGAGGCTCCTGGGCTTCTTCGGTGAGGTCGGGGAATAGTGCGAGGAACCCGCGCAGGATATCGGCCCTTGCGCCCTCGATGAATTGCAGTAAAGACTGGGGGAAACGTTCCCCGCCCGTGGCCTCCAACCCATCCAGGACGACCCGCAGTTGACCCGGGATGGCGGTATCATCGATGCCGGTGGCCGCCCAGCGGTCGAAGCAATAGGCGATGAGCTGTCGTTCCAGCACGGCGGTGGCCTCCAGGAAAACGCCCGGGGGACGCACTTCGCCGGCCAGCATGGCGAGAGGATCGGAGAAGAAATAGAGGTCGTGCTTATGGGCATTGGCGACCGTGACGGTCAGGGCGTTACCGTCCCGCCGGCCGGCACGCCCGATCCGTTGCAGGTAATTGGCCTGGGCGGGAGGCACCGAGCACAGCAGCACGCTGGACAGGTCCCCGATGTCGATTCCCATCTCCAGGGTGGGAGTTGCCGACAGCAGGTTGACATCCCAGGCCGCGGTGCCGCGCATGAAGGATTGCTCCACCTCGTGGCGGAGGTCCGCGTCCAGTAGGCCAGTGTGCTCCGCAGGCACCAGCCGGTGAGGCGGGCCGGCCCCGATGACGCGCTCGGGGCGGCCGGCAGGGGCAGGCTGGTAGGCGCCTGCGCAGGCGGCGCGCAGGCAAGGCATATCCTGCCATGCGGCGCGGTCCTCCCGCGGCACCTGGATGCGGTGGCCGCAACGATGACAGGCCAAGTCGTCCACGGCCGTGGTGCAGATCCATTGTCCCGGGTTCAGCCCCCAAACCGACTCGCCGGTGGTGTGGCGCTCCACCAGGTAATCGTCGCGGGTCAGGTGCTCCACCGTCAGAGACATCACCTGGCGATACTCGGCGGAGGCCAGCACGGCCTCATCGAGCGCCATCACCTTGTTGAACCAGCCGTAATACCAGGACTGGCCCTCGTGGTGGAGCGCCGTGAAGGAATCACAAAGCCGGGCCAGGGTGACCAGCGCCGGCGGCCGCGCGGCGCCACCATAGTTGGGCATCTGAGGCGTTCGGTAGAGTTCGTAGGGCTTGCCCCGGGCCTGGATATAACCGTCCAGCAGCGGATGGTAGAAGGCCCCCTGTACCCGCAGCCGCCACAACAGCCCTTGCAGGAACCGATAAGTGGGTTCCTCGCCAAGGCCGCGCAGGGTGCCGATCTCCTCGCCAAGCCGCGTGGCGAGCCGGCGCGCGCTCTCCCGCAGGGTATTCTCGTCCACCCCTACCGCCGCGGTGAGGGAACGCTCCAGGGTGCGGCCGATGCGTGCCCGCAGTCCGAAGCCCTGCAAGACCTCCCAGGTCAGACGCTCCTCCACCAGTTGTGGCAGGTCGCTGGGGGTGGGCAAATGTCCATCTTCCCGCAAGCGCTCGTAGCCTCTCAGCCACTCCATGTTGGGTGCGATGAAGGTACCCACGAAGGTCTCGTCATCAGCAACGTGGTTGCGCCAGTAGCGTGGGGTTTCCGCCGCCACCATGGACAGCGGCATGCCCTCGCCCTGGGCATGGATAAAACGGGCGATGGCCGACCGCACCAGGGTGCTGTAGGTGCGGGCCCCGAAAAAGCCGGCCCGATGGGCAGCATCCTGGACTGCGTCGGAAAAGGCGATCAGCTTGCGGTGGTCATTGTAGGGCGTGGCGAAAAGCTTGCCGATAAGCACGCTGGAAAGCGATGCCGCGCGGGAGCCGATGAGGCTCAGGCCCTCGGCGGCAGCACAGAACGGGCAGTCGTGATGGCTGCGCTGCTGGTTCTGGTCGCCCCTGCTTACGGTCCGGCGCATGTTGGGCTCCCACACCCGGACAACCTCCCCGGCGCCACACTGCGGGCAGGCGTCGGCGTCGCGCCTGGAGAAGATCTGCCCGCACTGCGGGCAGGCGAGAGCATCGATGCCCTTGATCTCGCCGGTGGGTGGATCATTGTCCAGGGGAAACAACAATGAGACATCAGGATGGCGGGCGAAGTAGGCCCGATAGATGGTCTGGAGGTCAGATTCCAGACGGCCCTCGCTGGGCTCACGCACCGATACCCAGCCCGTGGCATGACATTCCCGGCAGTGCACGGCCGGCAGGTGGAGCGGGCTCGTCAGCTCCGTCAGATCATCGGCGAAGTGGAGGGTCGGCCGCCGGCCTACGACGGCCACCAGGCGGCTCAGCTCCCGCAGCCACAACTGGGCGCGCACATCCACCAATGGCCCGCCGTCATCCTCACCTCCCGGTTCGACACCCGGCGTCTTGGCCCTAAGCGCCCAGGAGACCAGTGCCAGCAGGCTCTCCAGCATCTGTCGGGCCTGGGTAGGGCCGATTCGGAACCGGGCCTCCCACTCCGCCAGCAGGGGCCCGATGTCTATGATGGAATTGGCGCGGGAGACCAGCTCCCTGAAGGCGGCACATTCCTTGAGGCGGTTCCCCAGATCGAAGCGCGCCTTCGTTGCCCCTGTCGGCTCTGACGCATCCAGCTCGGGGGCCGCGGCACCAAACCAAAGCAATGCCTGGGCGCGCAGGTAATCGACCGCGGAGTCGTGGAGTTCCGGGCGGATGGCCCGGTTGACGCCGCTGGTGGGCCACTCGGTGAATTCTACTGGCGCTTCGCCCAGGAACTCATCCGCCGTCTGGCGATCCTCCAGAATCACCGCGTCCTCGCCGAAGGGGCCGGCGAACACCCGCTCGGCGTAGTGCACCAATTCCCGGGCCGCGCTGGCGCCGCCCAGGGTGGCCGAGGTACCCACACAGGCCAGGTCCGCCTGGGGCACCAGGCGGTCCCGCAGGCGGCGGATCAGGCATGCCAGATCGGTTCCCTGGGCACCATCGAAGGTGTGCAACTCGTCCACCACCAGGTAGCGCAGCCTTCCCGGCTCGTTGAAGCGCCACAGGCGCTGGTCCCGGGGGCGCATGAGCAGGAAATCCAGCATCTTGTAATTGGTGAGCAGGATGTCCGGGGGATACTCCCGCAGCGTTTCCTTGCAGGTGATCACGTCGTCCGGCGCCATAGTTTTCCGGGGCGTCCGCTCCTGGTCGCCTACGTAGAGCCCCACACTCACCTTGCCTCGAAGGCCTTGGCGGTTATGGATCTCCCGGGCGAAGCGCCGTGCCTGATCGGTGGCCAAGGCGTTCATGGGATAGATAACGATGGCCTTGACGCCCTGGCCCTTCTGTCCGGCGCAGTAGTCCAGGATGGGCAACATGAAGCATTCGGTCTTGCCGGAGCCGGTACCCGTGGCCACCAGGGTTGAGTGGGGGCTCGGGCCGCACAGGCGCTGGAAGGCCCGTTGCTGATGGCGGTAGGGTGTGAAGGATAGCTCCAGGTACTCGAAGGGCAACTCATCACCCTCCCCCATCCGGCGAAAAGGCAGCCCCAGGCTGAGGTAGGGACCCCGGAAGAGGGCCCGCGGATCCGCCAGCAGATCGTCCAGCATGGTGCTGCCGTCGTCACGCCGGAAACCCGGGGTAGTCATGGGGAAGGTGGCCTGCAGAAAGCGGCGGATGGCGTCCTGGAGTTCGCTGGCGACGACGGAGGGCAGCATCAGTTCATCCCCCCAGGACGGAAACAAGCCGCAACCCACTGGCACCGTCTCGCCGCCGGGAGAGCGGGCCGGGGTGAGGGGGGCGTAAGCCAGCCGCCGAGCCGGTGTCTGACTGGCCCCTCATCCCGCCCGGCGGGCGGCCCTCCGCTTGGACTCGGCCCGGGTGCGTCTGGACCCAGGTGCCCGGTTGGAACATGACGTCTCCTTCAGCTCTCGGAATGGCGTTGCTGGAAGATGGCTCAGGCTGTGCGGTAGTCCTGCGCCCGATCCGGGTGGTAGAAGGGGGCGTGGTAGGCCACGCTGCTCTCCACGGGGCCGCCGGCGAGGGTGTTGTCCCTGAGCTTCTCGGTGATGGTATCTTCCTCCAGGTTTTTCACGTCCCCCCAGCCGGGGGCCGTAGATACCGATGACACATCAACTGGGCATTCATGCCTGTCCCTTGCGGGCCATCCCAAGCCCCAGGCGATAGAGTTCAGGTACGCGATACCGCTCCGGAGCACGCTCGGTGCCTTCATGGATACCCAGAAGGCCGACCTCCAGCGCAAGGTCAAGCAGCTCCGTATTCATGCCCGAAACGGAATCGGCTTCGGCCGCGTTGAACGGCGTTTTGCCGATTTCGCGAAGCGCATCGAACACCGGCTCCAGCTCCTTGAATTCCTCCAGCATGGCATCCAACGCCTGCTTGGAGACGTCGGGCAGCACCTTGACCAGGGTATTGGGCCGAATGAGACTGCGTTGATAAGACGATGTCTTCTCTTGGTTCTTCTCCCAGTCGATAGCCTTGGAGAACAGCTGAAGCAGGTGGCGGGGAGCGTGGTCGTCGTTAGCATCGCCGAGACGCTTCCAGACCCAATTTCTGGTGAAGGCAGTGTTGCCGCCGCTCATCCGGGCACCGACCACAAGCTCCCAGACGTTAACCGTGTCCTGATCCCCCCAGTCCTCCACCGGTACATCCTCCACCCGTTTGGATTTCGGAATGTTCCTCTCTACATACTCCCGGAGCTTGTCTGAGCGCCAGAGCTGTTTGAGCAAGACCTTAAGGAAAGTGATCTTATCGCTCCAGCGCAAGGCCACAGATCGGCCGTAGAGATGGCTTTTGTTCTCAAAACGTAGATCACGCCAGATATCCTCCCGAAGCATGATTTTGAAACGGATGTTTTGAAGCTGCTTTTCCCACTCGATTATGAGCGCTAGCAGGCCAACGAGGGCTCGCTCGCGCCGTTCGCGGTCCTCCCTCTCATTGCCGAACCCAACATCCAGGCCGTCCCAAACCAGGTAAAGGGGACGTTCCAGACGCTTATCGATCCATTGCAGCGCCTCCTCCAATAGCAGGTCCGCCTTCGGATCAGTCAACAAGGACTTTAGCCAGTCCAGTAAGGCCGTGGCATCGCCTATCGGGCTCGCATTTGGCCGCTCAAGCGAGCTTGGCAGCTCGGCCTCATCCATTGAGTTGACGATACCGACAATGAGATAGGCTGCCCAGAACGATTGCCAAGTCATTCGGCCGGTCTGGACAAACTCCTGGTCAACGCGGCGAAACCCAGAAGTAGTCAAGTGCCATTCTCTTTTTGCACTGCCATGTGGAGGATGCACAATGGAGGAGTCAGTGCCTTTCGGGGGTAGCTCCGACAGTTTGCGGAACAACGCCGTCTTGCCAGTCCCCTTGCGCCCTAATATAACCGGATAGTCGGGTTTGAGAGCCCGCCGCACCACATCAGTTTCGATGAATACCGACAGCAGCTCCTCTTGGTCTTCGGCCGCACCGGTCTCTACTTGCAGATCGTCGAGAATATCCGTTTTGGTCGTCGCATCTGACGGTGCTTCCGTTGTCTCTACACTTGGCATCAGAAAGCCGTTGATCCAGCCGGCGACCCGCCCGTAGGGTCCACCGGTTGTCGACCCCTCGTCGACCACGTCAGTCGACCACTCGTTGATCACGTCACTCGCGGCTATTACCTCCCGATAAGGGACGGCAGTGGTCATTTCTGCTTCGTCCAGTTCCAGCAAGCCGGCTGACACCCGCGGTTTCTGTACCGGCTCAATCCACTCCGATACCCATTCAAGGGCCCGGTGCCATAGGCGTTTTTGAACCTCTGGCGAACCGGTCGGTAACGGGCCAACGATAAAACGGATTTCCGGTCCAACCGCTTGGCCGTAAAACTCCATGCCACGGCGGTTGCTCGCCGCCAATAGGCCTTCCACGAGCGCTGCGGTACCTCGTTTGGCCTGCGCGTTTGGGAACAGCGACACCATTGCCAGATCCGCCTGTTCGAAGAGGAGCGGCGCACTGATCGCACTAATACCCGTGCGTGAGTCGATCAACACTACATCCGGCACGAAAGGCAGCTTCGTTCGTACGCCATCTAGCAAGTCGCGCAGCGGGTTCTCATCCTCTGTGTACCAGGCCGCCGGGTCCAATAGGCGCAGATTTCGCGCATAGGCGGCGCCGGGAAGGCCTGCCGGGAGCAAGAACAACCGGCCGTTCTCATCCACCGGCAACAAATGGTCCGGGAAGTCCGGCTGAAGCCCCTGATCGAGTGCCAGCAGCAGCTCAACAATACCTTGGTGGTCACCGAGCTGCCCCTCGACGCCGAACAGGGAGGCCAGACCGGGCGCCTCGAGGTCCATGTCCAGGCATACGACCTTCAGGTCCTGCTCCGCAAGCAACCGAGCGGTAATTGCCAAGGCAGTCGATCGCCCGACACCACCACGGAGTGAATAGAAAGTAGCGGTCACAGGGCGTGAGAGTTCCTCGGGGCAGTCACTCAGAAAGACCGCGAGCTGAGATTCCGACCGGCGTTCTGCGCCCCGCGCCAGGCTCTCCGGCCAGAGCGGTAAGGACTTGTTCTCGGATCTCGGGAACGACTCGGCATCCGCCTCTTCTGCGGGTGCTAACAACTGCCGCCAACTCAGGGGCTCACCCTCCATCGCGTTCCGCAACAGCCCGCGTCGTTCGCCTTCCGCCATCCCCTCGAAACCCGCTGCTACGATGCGAACCTGCCAACCGCCATATGGATCTGCTGCAACCCTCAAAGTATCGGGATCCACTCCTTCACTTTCTAGGGCCCTGCGAATTCGCTGCTCGATCTCTGTTGGGGTCATCATCGTCTAGTCCTAGAACTGCGTTGGCGGGCGATCAACTTACTGACATAGGCTTGAAGCTTTCCAGCCGCCTCCACGCATTTCTTCGAGCTTGTGATTGGTGGGTCGGCCATTCGACGGTAGCGCCAATCCACGCTCCAATTCTCGATCAACCACGATTGATCTTGTGCCGGGGCGGCTCTGCTCAGTTGCAACCCGGCCATACGCATCAGATTCAGCAAGTCATGTCCATCTCGGCCTTTCGGGATCGCTGTTTCTTGAAAATCTAAATAGGCCTTGAGACCACACTCTACACCGTACCCTGCCAGATAAGCGGCGCCGACGGAATTCGGCACTCCTTGGTTCACCGCCCTAGCATCTTCAAGTCGCTCCTTTGCCACGGCCATCCACTCATCAACGCTCTTGGGGTCCATCTGTCATCTCGTCCTATTCTTTGGTTTCCTGCTCATGCATCGCCGCCCGCCGTTTCGGCGCTATTGGCGATTGTCCCGAAAAAAATCCCAGGCCACCCGGTAGTCCTGCTCCCGGTCCGGGCGGTAAAAGGGGGCGTGGTATTCCACGGTGCGCTCGAACGGTCCGCCGGGCAGGGTATCGTCCATGAAGATCTTCGTGACCACGCCTTCCTTCATGTCGCGCACGTCCTCCCAGCCGAGGGCGATGCCCTGCTCGGTGCGGCCCGGGGCCTGGATGCCGTAGTGGATGCCATCCCCCGGGTCCTTCTTCCGCGCCTTACGCGGCAGCCCCACGTTCACCAGGCCCTTGCTGGGGGTGAAGACGATGCGGCCCTTCATGTCGTACCTGGTATCGGCTTCGTTCTGTCGCATGACAGGGAACTGGACACGGTAGACAGTGAGCAACTCTTCGAGGGTGAGCCCCAGGGCCTGGGCTACCAGGACGTCGATCTCCAACAGGGCCTGGCGGCGGGAGTAGTCGGTGCGGAGGGCGCAGTGGCGGTTCCAATCAGGTCTGAGTTCGCTAAAAAATTCGACAGGTAAGCGGATAGCTGCATCCGACGTAGATGCGACCGCCCAGGACGAACTCCGAAATTCATCTCGCCAAGAACCTTTCCACAACTCAGCGAAGTGCTTGGTCAGACACGTGAGAACCAAAATTCTCGCTAGAAGGGGGATTGAATCCTCCGCCTCAGAGGGAATAGCAAGCCATTTTGCAAGATCACCTCTGAAATCACTCTTCCCCGTCGTCTTTACAAAGAAATCAAAGGGTAGAGAAGCCCAAAGTGAAGCTAGAATTGGAACGAGGGTCAAACTCTTCAACGCGACACTGAACACGCCGTCTATGTGTGCCGTCTGCTTAGGCATCAGCGAGCCTTGAAGAGTACGCTCGCCAGATTGACTTAGTCCGCGACTAACGTTGACACGGAAGCATTCCGTTGCGCGCCTTGGCTCGCTCTCCCCCGGCTCGATCCACGGCACTTTCGGCGTTCGCGCGGCATACTCGTCCGGCGAGCAGGCGGGGACGTAGTTGGTGCGAGGCAGGTAGTCGTCGGGCAGAGTCTCCAAGTCTAGCCTCTCATACGCTCGATGCGTCTCACATACGCGTTTTGGAGTCTGGAAGAAGGGATTGCCGACGAAGAAGTGGGGACCGGAGAGGACCCACTCCTTTGCATCCTTGGGGAAGCGAGTCTCGCGGCGAATGGTGCCGTCTCGCTGCGCATAGGTTTCGTCGAACATGACCGTGGAGAAGTACTCGCCCTTGAGGTCCCCCAGCCGGCGTGGCTGGGCGGCGAATTTCTCCAGCACTGAAAGAAGCTGACGGGTATGCAGGGTAGGCAGTCGTGCTTCCATGGCGGGAGTGCCTTCCTCGTCATAGAGGCGTGCGAAAAGGTCCAATTCTTTCTTGCTTACAGGAACGATCCGGTCCCTATGGCCTTCCTCATTCCAATCAGACCCGTCCTCGGTCTTAATTCCGCCTGGGATACCACTGCCATCGTGGTTCATGCAGAAGTCAATGGTGCGAGCTGCAAATAGGTTCGCCAAAGTAATGAAGTCTGGGATATCACGCGCATCACAACCATAAAGATTGATACTGAACGTGTTTCGATTACCGATGGGGAACAGCTTTCTTTCATTTTGGAACTGAAAATGTGCCTTCAGGCGTGAGTAGACCTCCGTTCGAAAAGAGCCACCTCTCGGATCGTCGTAAATCCCTTCCGGGTGGAGAAAACCCGCGATACTCTGGTCGTTGCCAATATGCCACGCGCGTGGCAGGAAGCACTTATACAGGTTAGTCTGCACTCCCCGCAGCTCGGGATAGTTCACCTGAGCGTTTAAAAAGTTCTGCGCCCCCTCCGCCTCCTCGTACTCGGTCCGCCAGGCGGCGGCGAGTTCTGGCAGGCGGTGGAAGGTTTCCTCCCGCAGCTCGTTGAGCCTGCTGGCCGTGAACTTGCGCAGCACGAACAGGGGCTCGTGGTCGCCGAGCACCCCGCTCTCCTCCCACTCCACCTTGATCCACGGCGGATTCCCCAGCACCAGGTCGAAGCCGCCGTGCCCGGCGAAGATATCCGCGAACTCCAGCTCCCAGTGGAGGAAGCGGCGCCTGCCGGCCATTTCGTGGGCCTGCCGGAGGCGCGGGAAAGCCTTGAACAGGGCCTCCAGGTTCACCACCCCGAAGCGATTGATGAAGCGCCTGCCCTCCTCCTGGTCCTGGGTGGGCGGGAACAGGTCCCGCACCTCGTACTTCGGGCCGGCGGCCACGGTGTCACCCAGCAGCAGGTTCTCCAGGTCGAACAGGAACTCCTCGCGGTCCGGCAGGTCCTCGTGGCGCTCGAGGGGCCAGAACCACAGGGCGCACCAGTAGTCCATGGCGAGCTTGAGGCGGCGATAGGCCGTAGCGTTCTTCTGGTACAGGGCATAGAGTTCGCCGGCCAGGGCCTCGTCCTTGAAGGAAAGGCTGGTCCGGGTGCCACTGGCCTCATGGCCGTAGACGCCGTAAGGATCGGTGGTGCGCGCGCGCAGGCGGCCCAGGCTCGCGGCGTGCTCGTCCCACAGGGCGTCGATGCGGGCGGACAGGATCTCCAGGCGCTCCCGCTCCTCCCGGGAGAACGGCCGGGTGAACTCCCGGCGCCAGCGGTCCATGGCCTTGATCTCCTCGCGATGCAGGGCCTTCGCCACCTTGTCGGTGTAGCGGGCCATGCCGGTGTTGGGCACGAGGAAATGCCATACGCGGCCGTCCGGCCGCGGCTGGCCCAGGGGGGTGCGCTCCGGGGGGCACTTGAGCCAGGACTCGGGGTCGCTCGCGCGCCTGGCGAGACTCGACGACGGGTAGGTCTCGCGGCGGGCGCCGATGAGGGAATCGCCGTTCACCAGCTGGAGGCCGAACCAGGGCACGAAGCGGTCCGCGGACAGGGCGTTCAGCCACAGGGACACCTCGGCCAACTCCACTGCCACAGGGTTGAGGTCCACGCCGAAGACATTGTTGTCGGCGATGAACATCTTCACCCGTTGTTTCTCGCGGGCATAGTCGGCCTGGCTGATACGTTCATCCCGGGCGCTCTGGGCCAGGGCCAGGTACTTGTCGGCGAGTTGGTCTATGGCCTCGTTGAGGAAGGCCGCGGAGCCCATGGCCGGCTCGCAGATCTTGAGCCCGAGCACCCGCTCGGCGCGGGCGGCATCATCGGGCAACGGGTCCAACTGCTCCTTGTAGAGTTCGGCCAGGGCGTACTTCACCAGGCTGCGGGTGAGGACCTCGGGGGTATAGTAGGACGCCGACTTCTGGCGGTCCCGCCCCGCCAGGCGGTACAGGAACCGCCCTTTGGGGTGACGGCGCAACACGCGGTGGCCGGCCTCGTCGCGGTCGTAGACCCGCTCGCCGTCCTTGTAACGCTCGATCTCTTCGGCCTTGACGAAGTAACCGGTGTCCAGGGCATCCGGGTTGGGGTCGCCCGCACGCTTGACCTCGTAGAGGTCTTCCGTGGCAAAGAACCCCCGGTAGGAGAGCAGAGCCTCGTAGACGGCCCCCAGCTGGTTGATGCCGAGGCGGGCGTAGGAGATCCGCCCGCGCCGCCGGCGCCCCCTGGCCGGCCGGGACAGGGACATGAGGCGGATGATCTGCTGCAGGGTGACGTTGGTGAACACCACCCGGTTGAGAAGGGGTGTGCGCTCCGGGTCGAAGAGATGGGAGGGCAGGGGCGCCATGGTGAAGGCGTCGCCACCGGTGTTACGGGCCAGCAGGTCCCCCTGGGCCTGCTGATAGCCTTCGTGGACCAGCCTGAACAGGGTCCGCAGGGAATCGTGGAAGTAGCGGCCCTGCTGCTCGGCAGATTGGGTAAGGGAAACCAGCTCCAGCTCCCGCAGGTGGTCCAGGCTGTAGCCGGTGAGGTAGGTCTCCGAGGCCATGGGGGCGTAACCCAGCTCCGGGCGGGCCTCGATGTAGAAGAGGAACAGCAGCCGGTACATGTAGCGCAGGCATTCCAGGCTCAGCTGGCCCGGGTCCAGCTGGCCCGAATAGATGCCCTTCTTCTGGGCCTGGGCGGTGGCGATGAGTTGGCCGGCGGCCTCGTTGCCCAGCAGCTCGATGCACTCGCGCAAGGCGTACTTGAGGTCTTCGGAGACCCCGTAGGCATGCTTGTGAGCGCTCTCCTCCAGGGTGTCCAGCAGGCTCTGGCCGTCACCCGCCACCAGGGAATCCCGGTGCACCAGGGCGCTGGCGGCCTTGAGGGCCTCGGTCTCGCGGCGGGTGAAGAGTTCCACCCAGTCGAAGCGCAGCACCCTGCCCTGGGCGAGCTTGGCGCGGTCCACCAACAGCCACTGGCGGGGGCTCGCCAGCAGCACCCAGCGCGGCGGGCGAGGCTGGGCGAAGATGAAACGGGCGAGCGCCCCCTGCCAGTCCACCAGGCCGCTACCGTCGGCCAGCACCTTGGGCACCGGCGTGGGGCCCAGGGTGAGGAACTGCTGCTCCTGGAGAGGCACGGCCAGGGGATCCGTGTCCGGCTCCTCCAGGGGCACCGCCTGGACCGCCCACAAGAACGGCGCACCGGTGGCATCCTGGTACTCCGCCAGCACCGGGAACTCCGCCTCGTCGCCGGCAGGGACCCGGCGCGGCGACCAGTCGTAGCCCAGGGCCGACAGCAACTCCCGCACCAGCTCCCGCTGGGCCTCCACGCGGCGCTGCGGGTCGCGCTCGCGCTCCAGCATGGAGAGCCCCTGGACGTAGGCGTGGCCCATGCGGCCGAGACGGTTCCACGGCGCCAGCTCGTGGTCCGGGAGCTGGCCCTTCCTGCCGGAGTCCTCGGCGGTCTGGCGGGCCGCGGTCTCGGCCTGCTGCCACTGGTCCATGGCCTCCTTGATGTCGCCTAGAAAAACCTCGGAGAGGTAATGCTCGGAGTAGAACTCGTTGTCGTTGATGATCCCCGCCCAGGTCACGGCTGTGCCTCCTGCCCCGTGAAGGCGGCGATGACCTGGAGGTAGGGTTCGTCGGCGGTGAGCTGGGTATCCTCCAGCCAGTCTTCGTAGTCCTGGAAGATGCGCTCGATGTGGGCCATGCGCTCATCACGGCGCCGCGCCTTGAAGGTATCGGGCTGGTCGCTGGCGGCCAGCTCGAGATCGAGCTGTTGAACATGGTGTTGCTTGAGGCTGTCCATGGCCTCCATCTGCCGATTGAGCTGCTCGTTTATCCCCACTTCTTCCCTTTTTTTGTGGGCACGCAGGCGCTCGTCGGCCCGATCCACGACCCCGGGCAGCTGCTCCTGCAGGAAGCGGGTATCACCGGCGATGCCCCGGTTGGGCACCTGGCCGGGGGCCAAGCCGAGGCGCGCGATGAAGGGTTCCAGCGCCAGCTCTTCCACCACCTCGCCGTCGCGAAGAAGGACGCCGAGCCAGGATTGGACCAACAGGTAACCGCGGCGATTGGGGAAGCCGCCCTGGACGAGGAAAGCGGACTCATTGGCGGCCAGCCGGCCCGGCAAACGCAGGACCGGAGCGGTATGGCGGCCGAAGGCGTTCAGGGCCCGGTCGGCCAGCCACTCCATCACCGGGTGCAAAGGCCAGAGATACTGACGCTGGGCCCAGAGGCTGTCCTCGTCCCGGCGCTGGCGCAACTCCTCCTGGATGAGCCGGGTGTCGGCGCTGAGGATGAAGCGGTCGCCCTCGGGGCGGGACTCGGGCGGCAGGCGGCGCAGGCGCTGCTGGAGGTCTGGCGGGGCGGTGAGGGCCACGCGGCGGGCTTCCTGGTTCACCTCGGCCTGGAGCAGCACGCCGCAGGCCCGCAGCCACTCCAGGGCGGCGGCCGCATAGTGGAAGTCGTCCTCGTAGAGACTGAAACCCTCTGCCGCCACCTCCGTCAGGGTCCTGCTCGGGGTGGCGGGCGGAGTGAACTGTTTCAGCGGCGCAGCCGCCGCGGCCTGCTGGGTATCGAGGATCCGGGCGAACAGGGCCGCCAGGTCATCGTCTTGCTGCTCGATGATCTCCGCCACCTTGTCCTCTTCCCCTTCCACCGTGTACTGACCGAGGAACTCGGAAGGGTCGCCGATATTGTGTTGGGCCTGCTCGTCCTTCTCGATGAGGATCTCCAGCACCCGCTGCTCGCCCTGGATGCGCGGGTTGGTGGATTCCGTGATCAGGTAACGGATCTGGGGCCGGTGCTGCTGGCCGTAGCGGTCGATGCGGCCGTTGCGCTGTTGGAACAGCATCAGCGACCACGGGACGTCGAAATGGATGAGGCGGTGGGACAGGTGATGGAGATTGATGCCCTCCGCCGCCACGTCCGAGCACAGCAGCAGGCGGACAGGACTGTCCCCGCGTCCGAAGGCCTCCACCACCTCCATCAACTCACGGTCCGGCCGATCGCCCCGGAGCACGTCGAGTTGGCCCTTCTTGAGCCCGAGATCCTTGGGGAGCCGTGCCTCCAGGAACTCCAGGGTCCTGAGGCTCTCGGTGAAGAGCACCAGGCGGTCCCCGGGTTCGTTGGGTGTCCAGCCAAGGCCCTCGCCACCATCGCCGAGGAGAGCGAGGAGGCGCTGGTACTTGCTGAAGCGTGCCGGTGCGATGGCCTCCACGGCCAGGCGCAGCCCGTGGAGCTTGTCCAGATCAGCCGCGATCTCAGGCGTGGGCTGCCGCTGCTCCAGGCGTCGTGTCCGGTTCTCCAGGGTGCCGAGACAGGCCGCGGGACTGGAGTAGAGGGCCTTCTTCAGGGTGGTGCGGAAGAGTTGGGCTCCGCCCCCGCCCCGACGGCCATCCAGTGTATGGAATGTAACGCCCTCCAACTCGGCGTAGGCGGCCTCTTCTTCCAAGGAAGCCGGCGTCTTGACCACCGCTATCTGCCGTTCCGGCAGGTGGCCCCCGAGGTCGTCCTTGACGTCCGCCTTGAAGCGACGGATGACCAGGCCCTTGTCCCGGAAATCCTCGTGTTGGTAGTCGTCCGGGTTGGCGATGGCCGTAGGATCCAGCATGTTCACCAGGCTGGCAAAGCTCCGGGCCTTGCCATCGTGGGGGGTAGCCGAGAGCATGATCAGGGTATCCGAGCGGGTGGCCAGCAGCCGCGCCAGGCGGGCGCGTTGAGAACGGCTGCCCCGGTCGGCCACGTTGTGGGCCTCGTCGATGATGATGATGTCCCAGTGGGCCTGTTCCAGGTAGTGGCGGTACTCGATGTCCTGCTTGAGGGTGTCGATGGAGATGATGCTGCGGTCGAAGTAGTGGAACGGATTGTGGTTGGCGGGAATGCGGTTGCGCACCCGCTGCAGACCGAGGGAATCCAGGCGCACCAGGGGGATGGTGAATCGGTTCCAGAACTCCTGCTGGAACTGGGCCAGCATGGATTTGACCGCCAGCACGAGAATGCGCCGGCCGCGCCCCCGGGCGATGAGTTCGGAGACCAGGATCCCGGCCTCCAGGGTCTTGCCGAGACCCACGGCGTCGGCGATAAGGATGCGGGAACGGGGCTGGCTGAGGGCCTGCACCGCCGGGTCCAGCTGAAACGGCAGGGGATCGAGAGCGGCCCGGTGGCCCATGTGAATCCGCTTCCCAGAGACGGGGGTCTTGCGGATAACCGTGTCGAGATAGAGCAGGCTGGCGAGATAACCGCTGGCGGTGTCGTCCTCGAGGACCGTATCCCGAGGGTCCAGCACCCGGACCTGTCCCTCCAGCCTGGTGAGAAAGCGCGCCTCCCGCCCGCGCACGAGTTCGGACAGCCCCTCACAAGTGAGCAGATGACCTCCGTCGGAACTCCGGTCCACCTGCCGGACCCGCCACTCGGCATCTCGTATCTCGACCCGCATCCCGGGCGAGTAGTGCGCCTCCACCCCTGCTCCTTATCGCATCCGTGTCTGGCACTCTTATTGGGCGACAGAGAATTTCCTAACAGCGGCCCTGGATAACGCAAACATTACGTGTCCAGGTCGTTATTTTGTTTGATTAATTATCTTCAGAATCCTGCGCCTACGGGGACATCTGGGTCAAGCGGCCCACGCCATGCTATGGGGCTATCGCGTTCCGGGCTTGAGCCTCCTATTTGACCACGACATCAATCGCGCAAACCAATTTCATAGACCAGGCGAACCTTCGCTGGCCGCTTGATGCTGCGGTAGGCGGATGTCCTGGCCGACCGCAATCCCTAACGAGTCCGCGGCAGCCTGAACAGCGATACCAAGCTGCAGCTTGGCTTTCAGTCGCCCTTTGAAAATTCCCGCCATTATGTTCCTAGGAAGCCCCCCTGGGCTGTTGAGGCGAACATACGCCATCAACGAAATCATTCTTTAAAACCTCGCCAGTGGCCCGTACCGCAGAGCGGTGTACCTTACCCTTGCATTTCAGGGACTAAGGGTATCAGAATACCTTTTGCGCCGATTTGAGCACCAGCTTGCTGGGCGCGTTATAAATGCAGCTAAAGCGGGCGAGAACCCGCTTTGGCTGCGCCAGGTGGGTTTTTTCATGCCCGCGAGCCGCCGGATTTAAGCAACAACTTGCCGGGGCGGCCTATAAATCCCGGCTAAAGCGTTGGTCGTCCGTTCACGCTCCCCACCGGACCCCGCGCTCTGAGGCCCTGGGGAGCGCAGGAACGACCATGAGCAAACATACCCCCGGTGGCCACCGTGGCCACATCGTCCCCTTTCCCCGCTCCCCCGTCCCGCGACAGCCTGCCTCCGAAGCCCCCGGGAATGCCGCGGCGGAGGTGGTGGACCTGTCCTGGCAGCAGATGTTACGCGCCATCCATGAAGAGATGGAACTTGGCCTCGTGCTCCAGTGCAGCTACGAGCCGTGGCGAGTCAACCGCTTCATTGAGCGTCGTCGGGCCCGCAACGCCCGCCGCGACGCCAGGCGAATGGCCCGGCTTGCGGATAAAGGGAATCAGGATGGCTGACGAATACGTAGTCCACGTGGACGACAACACGGTCTTCGCCGTCTACCCCACAACGGAAGGAGTACCATGAAACACGAGGAACTTTCGCACCTGATGAATGCACTCGCCTTCGCGGCCCACAAGCATAAGAACCAGCGCCGCAAGGGCGTCGGGATCTCCGCCATGATCGTACAGCGAGGCGGGGTTCAGGGTGGTGAAGTAGCGGTTCTTCGCGCGGGCGGAGACCACGGACTCCACCCGGTAGCCGGGCAGGCCGTAGTAGGTGCGGGGTTTGAATCCGGGGCCGGCGCGGCTCCGCTCTTGGCCAGCCGCCGCCGTGCCCCAGTAGTTGGGGTCGAGGGCCGTCAGCCCTTCTTGTTTCCCCCAGTGGGTGAGGGGGACTCGTCCTTCTCGGTCGAGTCGGAGACTTGCGCCAGCATCCCTTCCGAGGCTCGCCGGTGCATCTCGTCGCGGATCTCCTGGCTCACCCCGCCGCGAGAATCGGAGTCGGCCGGGGTCGCCCCACCCGTACTTTTTGCTGAACGTCTCGTTGACCCCAAGTACCCGGGGATAGAGGTCACGTTCAACCCACCGTTGTAGATCGGGCTGTCCGGCCCCGCTAATCCTTTGTCGATAACTTTCGCCATCTGGATCTGCCTCCCAGTCGTTCATGTTGAGGTCGCAGTGAGTGGCGAACCTTTTGACTTTCAGTGTAGCAGGACGCCGACACTCACGGGCGCGGGGCGCCGGGAAAACTAGGTATACGGAAAACCCTCCCGATTTTGCGCCTCCTCGCTCTTGATAATTCAACAGCTTGCCGAGCCGCCTCAAGCTATACGTTAAACGGTTGTTTATGGTATAGTCTGGCCGTATCGAAATCACGGAGTGTTCGCATGCGCATCGCTATCTACGCCCGCGTCTCCACCGACGGCCAAACCACGCAGAACCAGATCCAGGCCTTGGAGGGCTGGGCCGAGCGGGCCGGACATGAGGTCGTCAAGATCTACGACGACAACGGGGTCAGCGGGGCCAAGGGCCGGGAGTTCCGCAAGCAGTTCGACGCCATGCTCAGGGCCGCCGCCCGGCGGGAGTTCGACCTGGTGGCGGCCTGGTCCGTAGACCGCCTCGGGAGGAGCCTGCAGGACCTCGTGGGCTTTCTCTCGGAACTCCACGCCATGGGGGTGGAGCTTTTCCTTCACCAGCAAGGCGTCGACACCACCACCCCCGCCGGCAAGGCCATGTTCCAGATGCTGGGCGTCTTCGCGGAGTTCGAGCGGGCGATGATCCAGGAGCGGGTCAAGGCGGGCCTGGAGCGTGCTCGTAGCCAGGGCAAGCGGTTGGGAAGACCCCAGGTCCAGCCACAGGTCGAAGCGGCCATACGGGCCGCCAGGGCTGAGGGCAAGGGCATGCTGCGTATCGCCCGGGAACTGGGCGTCGGTGTCAGCGTGGTCCAGCGGGTGGTGGCGAAGTAGCCCTGGGAGCGCTGTTCGGAGATACTGTATATCCATACAGCTCACGGTCCTGGCCATGCAGTTTCGCGTTCAACCCCTCCGCTATCGAGGCCGCCGTCGCCGCTGGCGCGACGTGGCGAACGCCAAGCCTTTGGTCGGCGAACTCCTGACCCATGTCCAGTTATCGAAGAGCGGAGTCCCCGTGCGAGTAGCGACCCTGCGGGACTCCACTGCCCCCGCCGGCGACGCGCTGCTCCCGCCGCTCTACGAGCCCGTCCTGGTCCTCGTCGGGCCTACCTCCCTGCGGCTACGGGGTATCGAGCACGCGAACGGGAGTGCTGTTGTTCAGGAGTGGTTTTGCGAGGAGATCTCATCACGCGCAGCCCTGGAACCTTAGACCGCCTTCCCAGCCCGGCCCCGGGCCTTCACTTCATAGGAAATAGCGTCCTATTTGGTTGCGCTTCTGGGAGAAGCGAAACCGCTAGACATGAAAAAACCCTGCCTGCCCTGAGCGAGGTTCGTGCGGTTGCTCCCGGGGGAGTCTCAGGCCTTCAGCTTGCGCCGGCTCAAGCCAAGACCGGCTCGAAGTGCACCGCCACGTCCAGGGCCTGCTTGTAGATGGGCAGGTGCTCGTAGCGGGCCATTGTCAACTTTTCCGACAAATCGCCCTGCGGGCGATGCAGGGGGAGGCCTCCCCTTGCACCCCTCACCCCCTCACCCCCTCACCCCCTCACCCCCCTCCCCGACCCATACTCCGGGCATCCTGCCCTTCGTCCTTCCGGGCCACCGCTTCGCGGTGTTCAATCCCGCTCCCGGCGGGGTTGTCCCCCGCAAGCGGGGGAGGGGGAAAGGGCCAAAGCGCCCGAATCACCGAAGCGCCGAATGCCGCCGCGCCCGCCGGCCCAGCCCCAGCAGCCCCAGCCCAGCCCCCAGCAGCACCAGGGTCCCGGGCTCCGGCACACTCTGCGCGGCGATATCGTCGGGGTGAACAGCCCACGCGAAGAACCCGACGTGCCTGGAGTTTCTGACCTGCGCGCCTTGGTTGAAGCGAAAGTTCCACGCGTTACTGGTCCCAGACTCCAACCCGGACCAGTAGCCGTCGGACTGGAGATTGTCGAACAGGCCGGTGTTGTCGAGGCCAAAGCCGGGCTGTTCAACGCACGATGTCGGGTCTCCATCGTTCGGCGTGCAGAAGCCCAGGTTGCCCAGGTTCACGTAGTACATGTGCCCCATCTCCGAGACCGGGTTGCCGGACCCGTCCCGCCAGCCGCCATCCGTGCCGTCGGTAGTGGTCTTCGCCCAACCCCAGTCGGTGGTGGCGTTGTTGCTTAAGAACGCGTCGAAGGCGCTGCCGTCGATGGGGCCCAGGGTCGGCAGGCGCCAGTCGTCGTAGCCGCCGAAGACCAGGTCGTCCGCCCAGGCCACCGCCGCGTCCCAGCCCATGCGCCCGTCGGCGGAGATGTCGTCGGTACCGCCGTCCGATTCGAGATTTGCGGCGGCAAAACCCGACGTGAACGCATAGTTCGCATCCCGCAGCCAGGTGATGTCCAGCACGTCGTCGTAGATGAGACCGCCGCCCCGGTCAATCAGCGTCGCACTTGCCGCACCCGGCAGCATCAACACCGCCGCCATACCCCATCCCTTCACTATCCGCTCTATATTCATGTTCATTTCCTTTATCCGTTGTCGTTTCCATCCAGATATATCACCGCCCATGGACGCCGCTTCATCGTAGGCTGATCAAGGTGGTCCAGTTTCGTGTCGCTGGGTTTTCCGTCATCTCCGAATCATGTCCCTTCAAGTGGGCGTCGCACTTCTCCCGCCTATTCAAGCCGGTGTAGATGGCTGGCCAGTCAGTGCCTGCGGCATCTGCAGCAAGCAACGCCGATCAGACCAAGCAGCGCTTCGCCTTCCCAATACGCCGCCCTCCGGGCGCTGAGGATGAACATTTGAGCTAAAAGCAGGGACCGTGCCAAATTGGTTGTGGCATAGAAAACAGAAGGTTATAGCTGATAATGCTTGGGGCGCGGCAAAGTTGCCGACTCATTCATATGAATGAGAAATTGGCGTAAGCGCCTATTATCGTTGAAGTTCGGGAGTTTAGCCGGCGGGTCACGCGGCGAGTTTGTGTAAGGTTTTCTGGAAATATCCCCGCGCGGCGTCCTCCGGGCTACACGATTCCGCTACCCGTGCGCAGCAGCAGCGCCGCCAGTTCTCCCTGGCGCCGTGTGTGGGTCTTGCGCAACAGATTGCGCAGGTGTGTACGGGTGGTGTTGATGGAGACTTGGCGTGACCTTGCATGCTCTTCCACGGTGATTCCGTTCATCAAGTCTCGAGCGAGCGCAGCCTCGCGGCGGGTGAGATTGTAGAGGTCGGCGAGCAGGTCCTCGGTGCTCGGCGGGATGCGCTCCGGGTCGGTGATGAATATCGCGGCGACGCCCCCGCGAGCGAAGGGCTGGCTCGCGGGTAAGCGGGTCAACATTATATTAAGTGGTCGGCGACCGCTCTGGCGCGGGAGCTGCAGGGTAGCGCCGCCGTGGGGCCGTTCGCCATCGACCTCACCGACGATGATGCGATTGATGGCGACCGCGAGGCCCCTGCGGGCACCCCGGAACGCCGCCACAGGCTCGAGGCCCTCCAGCTGCAGTGCATCCCCGTCGGTGACGAGCTGGCGGGCCGCCCGGTTCATGAAAATCACCCGGCCCTGCCTGTCCAGCACCAGCACGGCAGCCGCCATGCGATCGGTGATCGCCGTTAGGGCTTTCGTCTGGGTCTGGAGCGTCCCCAAGCGTTCCTGTATCTGGTGCCCGCGTATCAGATGCGGTATCAGCGTGCTCAGGCGCTCGAACTGGAGATCCGTTGGGGCCCCGCGTCGGCGGGCAGGAGAAAGCCCACGTATGCCATGCCGTCGCGGTCGTTACGCATCAGCGCCCCCATGTAGTCACCCAGGCGGTGGCGGGGCACGTACTCCTGGTAATACTCGCTGCGCTTCCGCCGCTCAAGTGGAATGTCCCGGTCCGACAGGATCTGTCCTACCCTCGCTGCCGCACCGAATTCGACCCGCGGATTGATGGCCCAGTAATACTCGATGTATTCGGGAAGGACGGTGGGATCTGGGGTGACGCTGACGTTGGCCACGATGCCTTGGCCGTGCCGGATCACGGACATGTCCGCCGCGAAGCAGTCCAGCCAGTCCATGATGTCGGGAAGCAGCTCGTGCCACAGGTGCGGCTCAAGCGCTGCGCCGTATATCCGGTCGATGAAAGAGGCCTGGTCCTTGTCCATGTGACAGTGTCACTGCGGCGAGTCGGGTTCCTCTTAACTTAAGCAAAGAATCGGGCTTGTTTCCATAATTACGTGTAGAGCCCTATGCAGAAGGGGGCCTTTATCCCTTTCAGGAAGCATCGGTTGACGGGGGGTTCCCGAGCGATGCCGTAGCTCCGACCTAAGTGCCCTTCATGCCTTTTTGCAAGGAAAAGAAGAGCGGACTCTAAGAACCCCGGTCCCTCACAGTTTCCGCCAAGTGTAAAGTTTTCCGACAGTTTCGCTTTTAAAAGTAGCGAAACCTTTCAGGAACGCCGTTCTTCCCACTTACTCATTGGGCGCTGGCGGACCATCCTCAAGCACTGGCCGCGGCCCGCCCGCCTGGATGCGTTGATAAATCTCCTCCCGATGCACCGCTACTTCTGAAGGCGCCTCGATGCCAATCCGAACCTGATTCGCCTTCACTCCGAGCACGGTCACGGTGATGTCGTCGTTGATGCGCAAGGTTTCGCCTACGCGGCGGGTGAGTATAAGCATGGTTGCCTCCTTGGCTGTTGCGTTGCTCTGGTGATGGTGGCCGCTACCTCCGGCGCCATTCCCACGGTGGGACGGGGCTGGCGGCCTTCCAGAGCCCCCTGTCGGCGTTCTGGGCCGCCGCTTCGGCCTCCAGCAGCGGCTTGCGGTACGGGGGCTTGGCATACTTGCGGTAGACCCATGCCGCGCCGGCCACCACGAGCTGCCGGTTGATCCACTCGTCGCCGTCGTAGAGATGGGCCACCGTCCGACCGTAGCGGTCCACCGTGATGGTAGTCGCGCACAGGGTGCGGCCATAAGCGAGCCGGGCCAGCAGCTTGGTCGCCTCTCGGCCGTAGGGCTGGTCGCGTTCAGGGGTGTCGATGTCGGCGAGTCGGATCTTCACCGGCTGCGCCTGGGGGGATTCGGCCAGGCGCAGAGTGTCGCCGTCCACTACCCGCTGGGTCTGGCCGCGTAGGTCACACTGAGGGCTGGCCGCGAGGGCTGGAGAACACTGATAGCCTCCTTGCCGGTTTACGAGGCGCTAAGGGTAGCGGCTGTTGACCCAGAGGTGAAGGGCCCGGGAGCGAGGCTCCCGGGCGGAGGGAATTAGTCCTCTTCCATGGCCACCAGGACTACGTCCTCTGGTCTCGGGAAGGACTGGAGCTGCCACCCCTCTACGTAGTACTCCTCCTCATCGTCGAGGAAGAGGACCTTGTAGACCTCGATCGGGTCTCTTGTTTGATATTCCGCCTCACGGTAGCTCTCGGTGTGGCGTGGAGGATTGAGAACTACAGCGAGGTGGAGGCCTTCAGCACTGGTCACGACGACCAGGGAACCTGGCTTGAAATCAGACATACGCAACCTCCCGAGCATTGCTCGTGATTGAAGTGGCGTTGTCTGATTCGAAGCGAAGTATCGCACGGTGAGCATAGGGATACCGTGAGGTGGGTCACAAGGTGCGCCTACCTCACGGCCAGCCCCACCGTGGAGGTATGTTTTCCTGATCTCAGGGCTCTGCACCGTCTGCGAGGTCAGCAGCCCTCTCGTTCTCCTCCAGCGCGCAGAGGTAGAGCACCATGTCGTCGTGACACCGGATGTATGAAGGATAGGCCGCCGCTAGTTCCTCCGGGTCGTCGCCGGTGATCTTCGCGAGGCCTCGAAAGTATTCGCTGCGGTCCCTATCGCCGACGCGCGCCTCGAGCAGCTCAACCCGCTTTCTGAACGTCACCCACCTGCTCCTCGAGGCGCGCGAGCCGCTCGGCCAGCTCGTCCATTTCCTTGACGCGTGCCAGCGCGCCCAGGGCCGTCAGAAGCTGCGCCGCCTGGCTCGCCGGAATCTCCCCCTCTCCTGCCGTCTTGAGGACGGCCGCCCCGGTGTCCGTCAACGAGTTGCCGGTGGGAAAGGTCACTGGCACCTCTACCGGCCTCAGCGCCGGAAAGACACGATCCAGCAGGAGCCGCGCCGCCGTCATGTCGCCGAGCTCCGCCTTGAGGGCAATTGTCTCGAGGACTTCCGGCAGGTGCCCTTCAAGCTGATTCCGCATCTGGGCGACCTTTCCGGTGCCCGGCGTACGGCCTTTTGGATTTCCCGATTGACCTTTCTTCCAAACCATATTGCACCCACCCTGATATATCATTGCTGAAATTATAACACCCCGATTCTTCCTTTTTTAGTTTAGGTTGTGCCCTAGAACTTTCTACTCAGGAGTCCGTGACGTGGGAACTCTCCTCGCTCGCGCGCTTGGCGGGAATAGGGATCAAATCCCTATTAGTATTAATAGAGGATTGATCCCTATTCGCGGAGATCAACTCCCACCCAGGGCGCCCCTTCCTAGCCCTTCTCACGCGCTTCAACACGACAGCGTCACGCCCCTTCTCGGCCCACTGCCGGACGCGCATCGCCCACGCTTTCGCCCCCTTTCCGCCGCGCAGGGCCTCTACAGCTTTATGGCTTAGCGACAATCGCCCCTGCTGTTCGGCCACAAGGGTCATAAGCCCGGGCGGTCCGAGCAGGTCTTTCAGGGTACATATCCGGTCAGGGCGAATACCGGCGATAGGCTGGCCAGTGATTAGAAAGATCCGCTTTGGCTCCCGGTTGTGAATCAGCCGAAACCGATCAATAGCCTGTAGAACTTCGTGATCGAGCTTGCTCTCTAGCATGCTCTGCACAAGGGGGTCGACATGCCCCCAGGGCTCCGTACTGGGGCCATCCCTGCGTCCTGCATAGGGCACCCTCCTTTGGGTGTACGCCCCTGGCAGCTCCAGCTTTCGGTCCCAATAGATCGCCCGTGCCGTCGACTCTACAGCCTTCGCCGGTGTAAGAATCCGGCTCACGATAATCCCTACCTCACATGCCTCGAGCTTGTTTTGTCCGCGCAGCTTGCCGAACGTCAGGTGTGGTACGCCCAGGTCTTCGAACTGCTTTGTCACGGCCTTTGGTACAACAGCACCGCCATCAAGACACCAGGCGAAGCCTGCGATGTCCTGCACACGGTCAGAGTGCTTTTGCAGCCATCCATACGACAGGGTGTGGTCATATACCTGGATGAGTTCGACGTTACGTCTTACTGGTATGGGATGATAGTTGAGTCGAGGGAAGTGCGCGTCTAATGCCTGTCTTGGCGGCGTCGCATCCAATATCAACAAACCTATGCCGCGTCGCCTAAGCCTCGATGCCTTTGCCACCCAGGAGACTTTTAAGCGCTCATCCTCAATCCAGACATTGTTGCAGTATTCGGATTGTACTGCCGCGCGGAGCATCTGGAGTACGCTAGCCATTGCAACCCGCTCAGAGTGGCCAATATCGCGCACTGCCATCAATGCATCTTCCATCGTATCCTCCGGACGAAGGGGTAACTGGTGTCTCGCCGATAGACTTGGCACTCGTAGCCTCAGCTCCAGCTCTTCTTCGAAATTGTCTTGTAACACTCCCAGGACAGGCTTGCCTTCTCGTGCGGCCTCCAGGATCGCATCGCTTATCGTGCCGTTGACAGGCGACTCTACTCCCCCTTCCTCGCCCAACACCGGAAGCTCTTCCGGATCCCGTAAATCGAACGCATCTGCATCATTGAGCGCGGCCAATCTGACCTCGTCCTCCCCGACCAGGTTGTCGATGAAGCTCTCATCGACGACGTTGAACTGCGGAGAGCCCAGAATCTCCTCCAGCGCCTTATCAAGCTCGTTCGGCTTTGTGGCGAGATGGCTGTGGGTTCTTATCACAATGCGTGCTGCAAGAGGGTCGACGAACTGATTAATATAGGGGCACCCATCGCGGTATGGACATGGACACTTCTCTGTTCCACACAACTCTTGGTACGTGGGCGTGGGCGCACCCCTTTTCTCCAAACTCTCGATGACGGCCGACTTGCGGCAAAAAGTATGTCCATCGTGCTTGTACGTTCGGCCTCGAAGGACATGGACTGTGCCCCCAAGATGTCGGATCTTTTCCGCCACTTCCTCTGCATGCGCATGGTCCGGAACGTATAGGTCCACTCGAAGGTTTCGTTCAATCACCTGTCGAAGCACCTGTGTGGTCTTCCCCAGGCCGGCCGCGCCCGCGATAAGGTGCCTTCCCGGAGGACCTTCCAGGATCTCTTTTATGGCTTTGCCTAGAGCGTTCGTGCCCTGTTCGGCATCGTATTGCAGTTCTACGACAGGTGGCGTGTTGCCGAACAACGTCGGGCCCAAGAGGGTAACCGCGCCCTCGACCGCTCGCTCAATCTCCTGGCGCAACGGGCCGCTAGACAGACGGCCTTCCTTCTTGCGAGCCGCGAGTACTGTCTTTTCCAAGGACTTTACTTTCTTGTAGACGAGATCTTCTATCTCGTCGGCAGAAAGTTCACCCTGGCGGTTCCTCACCAAAGAGAGAGTCGCGCTCAGAATCTGCTCATGAAGGCCTGTAGGAGAATTGATTCGATTCAGCTCTTCGCCGTCGACCGCGAGGGTCACTCGAAGCGAAGAGCTTCCATTACCTACAGGAATAGATACCGAGCCTGCTACGGTTGCGTCCCACTCCAGACCGAGCGTGTCCGTCTCGCCGCGCACCAGAAGCCACCTCTGTGGCATCGGGTCTGCCGCAGTACCTCCGTCTTTGGTCTGTATCATCGGGCTGGCTGTATAGATGACCTGAGCGACGTGGGCAATTGCTGGGTCGATCTTCAACTCGGCATGGCCCGCTGCAGCCTCTGCCAGCCAGGATTTCTGATGCTCGAGCAGCATGGGGGTATCGAGAATGAAGTAGAGGCGAAGGCGCGCTGGTGAGCCAACCTGCACTTGTTGAGATGACGTTAACTGCACTACAGCGGAGGCCGTCTCGAACTCTGGTCCGAGTTGTGCCAATAGCCATCGTATACCCGGTTCCGGATGCTGAGGATCGAAATCGGGGATGGGCGCCCCGTCGATGTCGAGGACGAAGAGGCGGTCCTCGGCTGTCTCCAGCGTCGCGGGGTGATCAGGCTTGGGGTGGGCCAACCGGCGTCCAGGACGCTTTTCTCTCGCCAGGGTCTCGCCGTAGGTAGTAAGCCGTCCTCGAATCAGGAACAGACGTTCCTTACGGCTTACCCTTTCGAGCAGTCGGTAAAGTGGCTCGATGCCGTCGCAGTACCCTGGCCTGAACTGGAAATAGCGCTCCGGGTGTATCTCCGCGAGACACTTGCCATCGGGGGTTATCGTCTTCGTGCGAGGCTTTCGCCCTGTGCCGAACACCAGCGGAACAGCGCCCTGTGAGGCCGCAAGGCTCGCCTTTTCGGCCTCGGCGTCACTCTCTTCCGGGGACGTGCTATCGTACTTGTCGAATAGCCAGGCCTGCTTCTCGGGGGTGAACTCGGTCAGCTCCCCGTTCAGCTGCTTGCCGGTGACCGTAACGAACCGCGCTGAGTGCCCGGCGTACAACTCCACCTGGCGGTCCTCGGACCAGCCCAGGTCTCGTGGGGCGGTGCCCTCGAGCACCACCCGCACGCCGGTGCCCGACGGGGACAGCTCGGTGTAACTGTGGAGGTAGTCCACCAGCTCCTGGGCCCAGGGCTCGAGCACGCCATCTGCCACGCAGTGGTCCAGGTCCACGCACACGTAACCCTGCTCGCACTGTAGGCCCAGGCCTTTGAACCCGCCGCGCTTGTAGAGGGTCAGGGCATCGTCGTAGGTGAGCCACTGCTCTGGCTCCGCGGTCGAGACCCCGGCCTGCGGGCTTTTCATGGGCACCTTGTCCCATCCGCGGCCGGCCTTCTTGGGGAAGGCGCGCCAGACGCACCATCGGCCATCGCGCTTGAGTTGGGCGGGGATTTGTTCCGGGTGAAATCCGACCGTTTTCATCGCTGCCCCCCGAACATAACGCGCTTACCCAGCACCTCCTCGATTCGCTCTTGCCACTCGGGCGGCACTCGACCGCGCGTGTGCCAGGCGAACACTCCTCGCAAGCTTCGGCTGTTGTCGCTCCTTTCGATATCGATCACAGCGCGCCCTCCGCGAGTCGTTGAACGAGCGCGCGAATGTCCTCGACTCGCCACGCTGTAATGCGTGGCCCGAGCTTCACGGGCTGTGGGAAGCGACCGGCTTTTACACCCGCCCACCATGACGAATGAGAGACCGGAATTATCGGTGGGATGGGTGGATCTGCCTTTAGATCACCCAGGATTTGGGCTTCTCGAAGAAAGCCCTCTGACGGCAACTGTGACATCTCGTACGACCTCGTCGTTTGATGGACCAGGTCGTACGTTAGGGGAGTTAATCTGAAGGCCGGGATAATTGGGATTTTGAAATCCCAATTGAGATTTGGCTTGTCCTACGCCTACTCTAGGTCCAGGTCATCACGAATCTCTTTGAGAAACTTTTCGATCGTCCCGTGTGAGACTGGCTGCCCGAGCCTTTCTGTTACCTGTACCAATTCTGTGGCTGCGCCACGCTTGTGACAATCTATGTTTTGTTTTTTACAAAGTGCCGCAACGATCCTCAATAAGGACTTGCGTTCTTTGGGGTGCAGATCCTTGTCGAGCGGTTTTTTTCTCGGGCCGCTGAGTTTGCGGTTCTCATCAAGTACGAGCCGCGCCCTCAGAAGGGGATGGCCATACTCATCCGCATCAGTACCCATCTCTTCTAGCCCGAAGAAATACGCACCGGAAACGTAGTTATCAGAGGGGCTCCCACCAGTCATCTGCTGATGCTTATATACGGTGTTTAATTCCTCAAGGATTGCCTTTTTCTCGGAGTCGTGAGCTGAGCGGAACCTACCAACGCCGTCCAACCACAAGGCGCCTTCTTCCTCAACGACTGTAGCGATTTCCGCTACCGGTATGCGTTCATGGCAAATGAGATCCCTCAGACATCTGTAGTCCTTGTCCGTCATGGCTCCGTCTCGTCCTCTCAGTCCGGTGACAAACTACGTCTCCCTTTCGGATATCGTTCCGAGTGGACATTGCTTGAGGAACTTTAGCGGAGCAGTTGTTGCGACTGAAATACGGAGGGTGGCCCCCGTAGGGAGCCGGCAAGGCCAGCAGGGAGAAACGCTATTACAGTAGATTTGATGGGACAGTCTGTGTGCGACGTTTTTTACGCTTTCTAAACAACTACTTAGAAACTAAATGGCGGAGAGGGTGGGATTCGAACCCACGGACGGTCGCCCGTCGCCGGTTTTCAAGACCGGTGCTTTCGACCACTCAGCCACCTCTCCGATTAAACCTGTCGTTGACCGCCCTACCCGGCAGACCGCGGCGTTCGGGCCGCGGGACGCCGCGCGGCCGGCCCTTGAAAAGGACGCGCGCCGCCGCCATTCTGCGATGCAAGTGAGCGGCGGGAGAGCATATCGGAAAGTCTGGGCCACCACCAAGACCGCAATGTTGATATTTCGACCCCGTCGGTTATGATTCGTCAGAACTTTTCCCAGCGGCCGTAGTCTCAAGGTGCGGCATAAACCATATTAACCGGAGGCTCGTAACCCCATGAGAAACAACGAATTCGCTATCGCGCGAGGCCAGGAGTCGGCGCTATCGACCAACAAGGTCCTGCGCCAGACCTACATGCTGCTGTCCATGACCCTGCTGTTCAGTGGCTTGACGGCGGGCGTCTCCATGGCCATCAACCCACCCATCGGGGTGAGCATGATCGCCTCCCTGGTGTCCCTGGGTCTGTTGTGGTTCGTGGTGCCGCGCACCGCCAACTCGGCCGCCGGTATCTGGGTGGTGTTTCTCGTGACCGGCCTGCTGGGCTTCGGCCTCGGGCCCATCCTGAACCACTATGCAGCCCTGCCCAACGGTGGCCAGCTGGTGATGACGGCACTAGGCGGAACCGGCGTGGTGTTCCTGGGCCTGTCGGGCTATGCCCTGACCACTCGCAAGGACTTCAGCTTCATGGCCGGCTTCATCTTTACCGGCGTGCTGGTGGCCTTCATCGCCGGCATCGCGGCCATGATCTTCAACATTCCGGCGCTGTCGCTCGGCGTGTCCGCCATGTTCATCATGCTCATGTCCGGCTACATCCTGTACCAGACCAGCGAGATCATCCACGGCGGCGAGACCAACTACATACTGGCCACCATCGGCCTCTACGTGGCCATCTACAACATCTTCACCAGCCTGTTGCACCTGCTGGGTGCGTTCGGCGGCAACGACTAATCGCCCGCAGGGCGGCGTTCCCCGGTCCCTTCCAGAGGCCCCGTAACCGCGGGGCCTTTTTCATTGGGGCGCAAGAACTGCCCGGTGTTATAATCCCGTCCCGTCTGCGACACACCCGCTGTAACGTAAACCGCACACCTGTCCGATATTTCCACGGGGAGTTCATCAGTCCATGAGAATCGGCATTCCCAAAGAGACCCAGCCCGGCGAGAGGCGCGTCGCCGCCAGCACCGAGTCCGTAGCACAACTAATCGAACTGGGATTCACCGTCGCGGTGGAGAGCGGGGCCGGTACCGAGGCCCACTTCGATGACGACGCCTACGTCCAGGCCGGGGCCGACGTCTACCAGGACGCGCGCGAGTTGTGGTCCGCATCCGACGTCATCATCAAGGTCATGCCGCCCGCCGTCACCGCGTCGGGTGACCATGAGGCGGACCTCATGAAAGCAGGGGCCACCCTCATCAGTTTCGTGTGGCCGGCGCGCAATGAGGAACTCATGAAACGCCTGGCGGCCCGGGGCGTGAACGTACTGGCCATGGACGCGGTGCCCCGCATCTCCCGGGCCCAGAAGCTGGATGCCCTGTCCTCCATGGCCAACATCGCCGGCTACCGGGCGGTCATCGAGGCCGCCGAGCACTTCGGCCGCTTTTTCACCGGCCAGATCACGGCCGCGGGCAAGATCCCACCGGCCAAGGTGTTGGTCATCGGCGCGGGTGTGGCCGGCCTCTCGTCCCTCGGCACCGCCGCCGGCCTGGGGGCCATCGTGCGCGCCTTCGATACCCGGCCCGAGGTCAAGGAGCAGGTGGAAAGCATGGGCGCCGAGTTCCTCGAGGTGGAGATGGAAGAGGACGGCGGCGGCGAAGGCGGTTACGCCAAGGTGATGAGCGAGGCCTTCATCGAGGCAGAGATGGCCCTGTTCGCGGCCCAGGCCCGGGAGGTGGACATCATCATCACCACCGCCCTCATCCCCGGCAAGCCCGCGCCGAAGCTCATCACCGAGGACATGGTGAAGTCCATGGCCCTGGGCAGCGTGGTGGTAGACCTGGCGGCCGAACAGGGCGGCAACTGCGCATGCACGGTGCCGGGGGAGGTGACGGTGAAGCACGGCGTCACCATCATCGGCTTTACGGATCTGGCGAGCCGACTGGCCACCCAGGCCAGCCGACTCTACGCCACCAACATCCGCCATCTGCTGGGCGAGCTGACGCCCGCGAAGGACGGCAATGTGGTCATCGACATGGACGACGAGGTGATCCGCGGCTGCACCGTGGTCCATGACGGTGAGATCACCTGGCCGCCACCACCGCCGCGCATCTCCGCCGCCCCGCCGGCGGGGCCGAAGCCTGCACCCGCACCGGCACCGAAGGCCAGAAAGCACGGGTCCCCGTGGCGCACCGCCACCATCATGGGCGTGCTGGCCTTGGTGTTCGCAGGGGTGGGGACCACGGCGCCGCCCGAGTTCCTCAATCACTTCACCGTGTTCGTGTTGTCCTGTTTCATCGGCTACAAGGTGGTGTGGAGCGTGACACCGTCCCTCCACACCCCACTCATCAGCGTTACCAACGCCATCAGCGGCATCATCGTGGTGGGCGCCCTGCTGCAGATCTCGGGTCCGCCAGGCAGCCTGGTCACCATCCTCGCCTTCATCGCCGTGCTCATCTCCACCGTCAACATCACCGGCGGTTTCCTGGTGACCCAGCGCATGCTGGGCATGTTCAAGAAGCAGGACGACTAAGGAGCGACTCACCCCATGTCATCAGGACTCACCACCGCCGCCTACCTGGCCGCCGGCGCCCTCTTCATCCTCTCGCTGTCGGGCCTCAGCCATCCCGAGTCGGCGCGCCGCGGCAACCTCTACGGCATGGTCGGCATGTTCATCGCCATCGTGGCCACGGTATCCATGACGGCGGTCACCAACTACGCCCTCATCGCCCCCGCCATGATCATCGGCGCCGTCGTCGGCCTGGTGGTGGCACGCCGGGTGGTCATGACCGCCATGCCGCAACTCGTGGCCATGCTCCACAGCTTCGTGGGACTGGCCGCCGTGCTGGTGGGTTTCGCCACCTATCTGGACCCGACCGTTCACCACAGCGGCGTGGAGCGGACCATCCATGAGATCGAGATCTACCTGGGGGTCCTCATCGGCGCCCTCACCTTCACCGGCTCGGTGGTCGCCTTCGGCAAGCTGCAGGGGGTCATCACCAGCAAACCCTTGCTCCTGCCGGCCCGCCACTGGCTGAACTTGGGCCTGCTCCTGGCCAGCATCTTCGCCGGCTACTGGTTCGTGGGGGCGGAGATGGGCCTCGGCCTCGCCATGTTGCTGGCCATGATGGCAATGGCGCTGGCCTTCGGCGTGCTCATGGTGCTCGCCATCGGCGGTGCGGACATGCCGGTAGTGATATCCATGCTGAACAGCTACTCGGGTTGGGCGGCGGCGGCCACCGGATTCATGCTGTCAAACGACCTGCTGATCATCACCGGCGCCCTGGTGGGTTCCAGTGGCGCCATTCTCAGCTACATCATGTGCCAGGCCATGAACCGCCACTTCCTGTCGGTGATCGCCGGCGGCTTCGGCGCCACCGCCGCGGTCGCGGGCGCATCCGATGACGAGCAGGGCGAGGTGGACCCCATCAGCGCCGAGGAGACGGCCCGGCTGCTGCTGGACGCGGACCGTGTGGTGATCGTACCCGGCTACGGCATGGCGGTAGCCCATGCCCAGCATCCCATCGCGGAGATCACCAGTAAACTGAAGGCCAAGGGCGTGGACGTGCGCTTCGCCATCCATCCGGTGGCCGGGCGCATGCCGGGCCACATGAACGTGTTGCTGGCGGAGGCCCGAGTCCCCTACGACATCGTGCTGGAGATGGACGAGATCAATGCGGATTTTCCCAGCACCGACGTGGTGCTGGTGATCGGTGCCAACGACATCGTCAATCCCAGCGCCCAGACCAATCCCGGCAGCCCCATCGCCGGCATGCCGGTGCTGGCGGTGTGGAATGCCAAGACGGTGGTGGTGATGAAACGCAGCATGGCCACGGGCTACGCGGGGGTGGAGAACCCTCTGTTTTTCCGAGAAAACACTCGCATGCTGTTCGGCGACGCCCGCGCCACCACCGAGGCCATCCAGGCAGCCTTATAGCGGTCCCTGTCGGTATCCCGCCGGCGCGGCCGGTTTCCAACCGGGGAGCCAGGGTAAACCGCACACGGCCGCGGGATCGGGAGGGATCTCGTTCATCCCCGTCCTACATCTTTTGGCCTATTTCGTGTCTTTCGTGGTTCCTGTCTCGTTCTGTTCAGGCGCACGCCACGGCCAGCGCACCCACCGGACAGGGGGCGACGCAGGCGCCGCAACCGGTGCAGCGCTCAACGTCTATGACCAGGCGACGCCGGCGGTCCATGGCCAGGGCCCGGGCTTCACAGAGCCCCAGGCAGGACATGCACAGCACGCCGTTCCACGCCAGGCAGCGGTCACGGGCGAGGCGCGCCTCACCCCTCACCCGCACCGTGCTGCCCGGAGCCACCGTCTGACGTTCCGGGCAGGCCTCGAGACACTCGCCGCAGAAAGTACAGCCCGCCAGGGTGAAATCCAGGTAGGGCTCGCCGGCGAGACGATGGCCCAGGGGATGGAAGCGGACGATTTCCTGGGGACAAGCCGGCTCACACGGCCCGCTACACTCGTTGCAGGCCTCCTCCACCACTTGCAGCCCGGGTGGCCAGGGACCCAAACGCTTGTCGCGCCGCTCCACGCGCTGCCGCCCCTCCCGGGTCAGGAACTCGCCCCGCAGCAGCCCTCGCCGTACCGGGTCCGGGGCGCCGGCGTCAGAAGTCCGGGACATCCCGCGTCCCCGGCCCAGGACCACCCCCCCGGCGCACGACCCTAGTCACGGGTATTAACCACCAGAGGCTCGGCACCGGACTGGGGCACATGGCACTGGGAGCATACATAGTTGGCCCCGGACAGGGTCTTCTCGTCACCCTCACCCTTGAAGCCGCCGTAGTGGCTGCGGGGTATGGGTGGGGTCGCCCCCTTGCGGTATGCACGGCCGATGAGATGGGGGCGATCATGACAGGCGGCGCATGCATTATTGCCGGCGGTGATGGGCATGAAGGCGTCGATGGCATGGGGTATCTGGGGCGGCGCGCCCCCGAAACCGCCGTAGGCACGCGGCAGCATGGTGCTCTGTCGCGGCTGGGCATCCGGATAGGCGAAGGCGTCGGGGGTCGGGGTGTCGAAGACGCTGGTCTTGCTGAGGCCCATCTCGTCCGCCGCCAGGGGCTCGGCGGTAGCGGCGGCCGTGGCGTAGGCCAGCAGGGCACCCATTATCATCAGATGGCTCATTCTCATATCACTCTCCTAGGTGTGGACCTGACGGTGGTTCGTGCCCCCGGCGGGGGCGTCGATACGGGGACGCAGGGCGAAGGCGAGGGTGTCCTCCGGGCATACGGTGATGCAGCGCCCACAGTTGGTGCATTCCCCCGAGGCAATCATGCCCGCCTCCGAGGCCTGCCTGAGATTCAGCACCTGGGGTTCGGGGCAGACCCGGGCGCAATCACCGCAGTGGGTGCAGGTGGGGGTATCGAAGGCCACCCGCACCAGGGCCACCCGCCCCACCAGGGCGTAGAAGGCCCCCAGGGGACAAAGATGGCCGCACCAGCCGTGGCGCAGCACCAGGAGGTCGAACAGCAGGATCCCCAGCACCGCCACCCAGCCCATGCCGATGCCGTAGAGCAGCTCGCGGTGCAAGATGGCGATGGGGCTGATCCACTCGAAGGCGGCCACACCCATGAGCACCGACAGCACCAGGCTCAAGACCAGCACGCTGTAGCGCAGGTTGCGGCTCACATGGAATATGTCCGAGACCCCGAGGCGGCGCCGCAACCAGGCCGCGCCGTCGGTCACCATATTGATGGGGCAGACCCAGGCACACCAGGTGCGCCCGCCGATGAGCCCATAGGCACCAAGGACGATGGCGGCCCCCAGCCACACCTCCGGATTGAGGACCACGCCGCCGAGGGTGATCTGCAGGACCGCGAAGGGATCTGCCATGGGGATGATCCCCAACACCTCGGAGGCGCTCAGATTACCCTGCAACAGCGGCCGTCCGAAGACGTTCCAGCCCCAGTGGGCGGTGCCGAAGAAGAGCACCAGCAGACCCACCTGGACCAGACGCCGATAGATGATGAAGCGCCACACCCGCAGCCTGCCCCCGAGGGAGCCGGGCATGACGAAATGCCGGACCGGCCGGCCGTTGGGCCCCAGGCGCGGCGGGCCGGTGTCGGTCACAGCCCCCCCTCGTTGAGATAATCGAGGCCCGTGGGCGCGGCCGGCGGCGCGGCCTCGGGGCGACCGGGGTCGAAATCCTCGGTGATGCCGGCGTCGTTCTTCCAGCCGAGCCGGTAATGCTCCCCGATGCGGCCCCGTACCAGTTCAGGCTGCACCACCCGGATGGCGGCCTCGTCGGTGGGACAGGCCTTCTCGCAGATCCCGCAGCCGGTGCAGGCATCGCTGTGCACCAGGGGCACGAACATGGCGTGCTTGCTGATGCGGCGCGGGTTGTGCTCCACGGTGATGGCCTTGTCCGTCAGGGGACACTCGCGGTGGCAGATCTCGCAGCGCAGACCCTGCCAGGACAGGCAGTTCTCGATATCGATGACGGCCTGCCCCATGCGGGCATCGGCGATGTCCGCAAGCCCCGGGTCCAGGGCGCCGGTGGGGCAGGCGTTCATGCACGGGATGTCCTCGCACATGTAGCAGGGGATATCACGGGGCACGAAATAGGGGGTGCCGATGGGCACCGCATCGCCCGTATGGGCGAGTTTCAGGGTATCGAAGGGGCAAGCCCGCACACATTGGCCGCACTTGATGCACTTGGTATTGAAATCGTCGGCCACGCGGGCGCCGGGCGGGCGGATGGCGAAGGCCGCGGCGTTGGCCTGCTGCTTCAGCAGGTAGGCCCACACCAGCCCGCCGGTGGCCGCCAGGGCGACACCCTGGGCGGACTTGATCAGGAACTCCCTGCGAGTGCTGCTCATCACCTCCATCTCCGGCATCGGTTCGGGGCCGTCCCCTGGCCCCCCTCGTCGATCCTCAGGCCTTGTACACCTTCACCGCGGCCTTCTTGAAGTCCGTTTCCTTGGACATGGGACAGGTCATGTCGATGCAGACCTTGTTGGCGAACACCCCCTCGTCGAAGAAGGGCAGGAAGGTGTAGCCCCGCGGGGCACGGTTACGCCCCTGGGTCTCCACCACCGCCTTGATCTTGCCGCGGCGGGATTCGATCCAGGCGACATCGTTGCGCTTGAGCCCCCGTGCCTTGGCATCTTCGGGATGCATGTACAACTGGGCCGTGGGCACCGCGCGGTGGAGTTCGGGCACCCGGCGGGTCATGGTGCCCGTGTGCCAGTGCTCCAGCACCCGGCCGGTGGCCAGCCACAGGTCGTAGTTCTCATCCGGCTGCTCCGGCGGTGCCGCGTAGGGGCGGAAGAAGATCTTGGCCTTGTCCGGCAGGGGCTTCTTGTCTGCGCTGGTGACACCGTCCAGATCTCCGGTGGGCGTCGCCTTGAGGGCCTTGCCGTAGAAGGCGAAGCCGGCACCCTTGGGCACATAGGGGTCGTATTCTTCGTTGAAGCGCCACTCGGTCTCCTTGCCGTCGATGACCGGCCACTTGAGGCCCCGTACGTCGTCGCGCATATAGGTGTCGAAATCCGCCAGATCATGCTGGAAGTTGAGGGTGAACTGGCGGTACTCGTTGAACAGGGCTTTCTCCGGGAACCAGCCGTCCCCCAGCCGCTCGGCGATGTGGTTGTCATGGCCCTTGGCGACCGCGTGGTCGGGCCATGCCACCTTGCGGTTCTCCGGGCTGGCGAACAGCACGTCATAGAGGGTGTCGTCGGGCGAATAGCCCATCTTCGCCGCCTCCGTGAGCACGTCGGGCAGCTTGTCACCCGGTGCACCCGCCACCTTCTGCTCACCCCACACGTCCTTCAGGGTGAACCGCTTGGCGAACTCCAGGCCCTGCCATACATCGCCCATGGCCTCGCCCGGGGGCGCCACCTGTTGGCGCCAGCCCTGGGTACGGCGCTCGGCGTTGCCGTAGAGGCCCCACTTCTCGAAGATCATGGCGGTGGGCAGGATGAGGTCGGCCACCTTGGCGGACACCGTGGGATAGGCCTCCGAGACCACCAGGAAGTTGTCCTGCTTGCGCGCGGCGGTGATCCAGTGGTTGGCATTGGCGGTGGCCTGGAAGGGGTTGTTCACCTGCACCCAGGCCCACTTGACGCCGCCGTCCTCGAGGTCCCGCATGATCTTGTTGATGTGGCTGCCGGTCTTGGGGTTGAGAGTATTGGCGGGCAGCTTCCAGATCTTCTCCGCGCGCTCGCGATGCTTGGGATTGCCCACTACCATATCCGCGGGCAGGCGATGGGCGAAGGTGCCCACCTCGCGGGCGGTACCGCAGGCGGAGGGCTGGCCCGTGAGGGAGAAGGCGCCGTTGCCCGGCATGGACTGCTTGCCCAGCAGCAGATGCAGCATGTAGGCCTGCTCGTTCACCCAGCTGCCGCGGTAGTGCTGGTTGAACCCCATGGTCCAGAAGCTCACCACCTTGCGATCCTTCTCGAGGTACAGGTCGGCCAGCTGCTCAAGCTTCTTCTTGTGGGACTCCAGGGACTCGTCCGGGTCACCCTTGGAGAGTTCCGCCACGAAGTCGAGGGTATAGGGCTCCACCCCCTTCTTGAAGTCGTCGAAGCCGATCTGCCAATGCTTGACCGGCGCCGCCGTGTTCTTCTGCTCCACCACGGTGCCCGGCTCCTTGCGCTGGGCGACGGCCTCGTACTTGTCCAGGGTCACCTTCAGTTCCTTGGCCTGGATGTCCTTCTCGGCGTCGAAGGCATACTCGTCCGTGGCCCGCATGCCATAGCCGATGTCATAGGGCCCGGTGGCGAAGACGCAGTGCTTGTCCACGAATTCGTGGTTCACGGCATCCCGGGCGATGGCCTCCCGGGCCAGGTAGTTCCAGATGGCCAGGTCGGTGCCCGGCTTGAATACGATCTCCGCGTCGGCGATGTCCGAGGTCTGGTTGCCATAGGTGGTGAGATTGACGATGCGGGTGTTGTCGCTGGAGAGGCGGCGATCGGACACCCGTGCCCACAGGATGGGATGGCACTCGGCCATGTTGGCACCCCAGGTCACGATGGTGTCGGTGTACTCGATGTCGTCATAGTTGCCCGCCGGCTCGTCGATACCGAAGCTCTGGATGAAAGCCACCACCGCCGAGGCCATGCAGTGGCGGGCGTTGGGGTCGATGTTGTTGCTGCGAAAGCCCGCCTTCATGAGCTTGGCGGACACATAGCCCTCGGGGATGGTGTACTGCCCCGAGCCGAAGATGGCCACGCCGTGGGGGCCCATCTCCTTGTAGGTCTTCCTGAACTGCTTCTCCATCTCGTCGAAGGCCTGATCCCAGGTCACCGGATAAAACTTGCCCTCCTTGTGGAACTTGCCGTCTTTCATGCGCATCAAGGGTTGGGTCAGGCGGTCCTTGCCGTACATGATCTTGCCGTTGAAGTAGCCTTTGATGCAGTTGAGGCCGCGGTTCACGGGGGCGTCGGGGTCACCCTTGGTGGCCATGATGCGGCCGCCCTGGGTGGCCACCATGATGCCGCAGCCGGTGCCGCAGAAGCGGCACACGCTCTTGTCCCATTGCCAGTCCTTCTCGGCCTCGGCGGCCTGGGCGATAGAGGACTTGCTCACCGGTATACCGACGGCGGCGGCCGCCGAGGCGGCGACACTGCTCTTGAGAAACTTTCGGCGGGTCAACTCCATGATGGTTCTCCTGAAAACGTGAACGACCACACCGGCGGAGCCGGTCCGTTAATCTGTGAGATTGTCGGCCGTGAGATAGTCGGGAACGGCCGGCCGGTCGAGGGCCTCCACCCGCTCCGGCGGATAGTTCTGGGGGTCTTCGGCAAAATAGTGATAGGCCATCTCGGCCATCACCACGTGGGGCAACTGTTTGATACGCTTGAGACCGGCGACCTCGTCGTCGATGGACTCGGCCTCCTGAACCACGATGATGCGTCCGGACGGCGGGTCGGTATGGTGGACCTCGACGCCCGGCAGGGCGTCCAGTTCCGCCACCACGGCGGCCATATGCGGGGGCGTGGCAACCACGAGAATGCCCGATAGGTTCATACGTTATCCTCCAGCCAGCATGAGGACGGAACAACCGCCCGCGACACGAATCACCCTAGATGCAGCAAACCGCAGTGTCCTTGATCCAGAACAAGCTTCGCAGGCCGAAATTGACTGAAATCAACGCGTTAGTAGTTAATTAAATAACCAATGACTTGCCGTACGGCCGCCCCCTGTCCGCCCCCATTCCCGGAGGTCCCTTGAAAGCCTCCTTATCCCCCCGGGGTGCGGTCCTGCGATTGTTCCGCGTCATCTACGGCGCCGGCCGGCGTTTGCGGCGGCGCCTGACGCCCGCGGGCCAGATACTCCTGGGGACCACCCTGACGGCCGGGGCCCTGGGGGTGGACACGCGCCAAAGCCTCGCCCATCAGCTGTTCGCCCTGGGCATGGCCTTGTTGCTCACCGCCTTCCTGCTTCTGGTGCTGCACCGCGGGCGCTACACCGTCGCCCGCCAGCTGCCGCCCCTGGCCACCATGGGTCAACCCTTCACCTACCGCCTGCAGCTGCGGGCGCAATCGGGGGTTCTCGAGGGCGGCCATGGCGTCGTCGAGGAACTGGAAACCGTCTATCCAAGCCCGCGCGCGTTTCGCCGCGCCGACGCGATGGCAGACGGACATCACAACTGGTTTGACCGCAAGGTGGGCTATCCCCGCTTCGTGGCCCTGGTGCACCAAGGCATGGGGGCGTCGATCCCCGAGCAGACCTTGCCGGCGGGCCCCGCCGTTGCCGAGGTGGAGGTGCGGATCACCGCGACCCCGTTGCGTCGTGGCTTCATCTACTTCACGGGTACCCGGCTGGCGCGCCCGGAGGCCCTGGGCCTCGCCCGATCGCTGCATCATGCCGCCGCCCCGGACCGCCTGCTGGTGCTGCCCCGGCGCTACGCCGTACCCCGCCTGGCCCTCCCCGGCAGCCGCCAGGAGCAACCCGGGGGGGTGACCTACTCGGGGCATGTGGGTGAATCCGAGGAATTCGTGGCCACCCGCGACTACCGGCCCGGGGATCCCGTCCGGCGCATCCACTGGCGGGGCTGGGCACGCACGGGGCACCCCGTAGTGCGGGAATACCAGGACGAGTTCTTCGTCCGCCATGCCCTGGCCCTCGATACCTTCAGCGCCGCGGCCACCCCCGCCTTCGAGGAGGCCATCTCCCTGGCCGCCTCCTACGTGGTCACCCTGCCCCGCACCGACAGCCTGCTGGATCTGGTGTTCGTGGGCAATCGCCCCCACCGCCTCACCACGGGTCGCGGCACGGGTGGCGAACAACACCTGCTGGAGGCCCTTGCCTGCCTCGGGCCCGCCGGGCAGGACGGTTTCCGGACCCTGGCCGACATGCTGCTCGGTCAGGCGTCCCGAGTCACGGGGATGGTGCTGGTGTTGGTGCAGTGGGACGCGCCGCGCCGCCGGCTCGTGGAGCGGCTGCGGGCCGTGGGCATCCACCTCGTGGTGTTCGTGGTCTCGCCCGAGAAGTCCATCGACGCCGGCCCCTACGGGGACGGCCCCCGCTGGCTGTGGCATCTGCGACCCGGCCGCATCCAGGAGGACCTGGACCGCGGGCCCGGGGCCGCCCCGGGATGAACGGCACCCCGCCGCCCCTGCTTTACGCCGCCTACCTGTTGGTATGGGGCTACTACGCCGCCCTGCCGGTAGTGGCCGTCGGTCTGGCCATCGTATTGGAGTCGGCGCGCTGGGTCAGGTGGCGCTGGCAGATCGGGGATTGGGACTTCGATCGCACCGTGGACCTCACCAACGTCTTGTTCATCGTGGCCACCGTCTACCTGTTCTCCCGCGACGGGGCCCATGGCATCTTCTCCCTGGTGGGCTGGATGCCGATGCTGATGTTTCCCCTGGTGCTGGTGCAGACCTACAGCGCCCGCGGCGCCATCCCCGCCGGCGCCCTGTTTCTGAGCCTCAGGCGCCAGCGCCGGCGCCCCGGCAGCGGCGCCTCCCGGGCCCTCCACCTCGGCTATCCCTACCTGGCCCTGTGTCTCATGGCGGCGGCGGCGAGCGTGCCGCGGGACCCGTACTTCTATCCCCTGATGCTGATGCTGGCGGTATGGACCCTGGCGGGCATCCGCCCCCCCCGCTCGCGGCACCTGGTGTGGGTGGTCGCCCTGCTGGTGGCGGCCGGCCTGGGATGGATGGGACAGATGGGCATGCGTGCCCTGCAGACGGAAATGGAAGAGCTGGTGCTGGCCTGGATCGGCGGCCGCATGCGGGAGAACCGGGACCCCTACCGCACCGTCAGCGCCATCGGCCACATCGGCCAGCTCAAGCTGTCCGATGGTATCGTACTCCATGTCACGGGGCGGCCGGCGGATGCCCCCACCCTGCTACTGCGCCAGGCCTCTTACCAGCGCTATGCCTACGGCGTATGGACCGCGCCCCAGCGACCCTTCGAGGCCGTGAAGGTGGGTGGCAGCGGCGCCGATTGGCGCCTCATGGCGCGACCCGCGGGGGAGAGCCTCTCCACCCGCATCAGCGCGAGGCCACGCAAGGGCCGGGCCCTGCTGGCCCTGCCGCCGGGGACCTTCAGGTTGCATGGGCTGGCGGCGGAGCAGGTGCTGCAGAATGCCCTCGGCACCGTCAAGACCGAAGGCAGTCCCGGCTTCATCTTCTTCGAGGCCCTGCACAGCGGCGAGGCGCGCCGCGACCGTCCACCCCAGGACGGGGATCTCCAGGTGGCCACCCCCTATGGCGCGGTGATGACGGGCATCGTCGACGACCTCGGGCTGCGGGCCCTGGACGTGGCCCGAACCGCCCGGCGACTGGAGGCATTCTTCGAGGACGGATTCAGCTACAGCCTGTGGCAGTCGGGCAGGCGTTCCGATGCCCCGCCCCTGGTGAAATTCCTCACCACCGAGCGCCACGGCCACTGCGAATACTTCGCCACCGCCACCGTGCTGCTATTACGGGCAGCGGGGATACCGGCCCGCTATGCTACGGGCTACGCGGTCGAGGAGTTCAACCCCCTGGTGGGTCATCATGTGGTGCGGCACCGCCATGCCCATGCGTGGGCCCAGGCATGGGACGGGACCGCGTGGCGCGATCTGGACTTTACGCCCCCCGTGTGGCCCGAACTGGAGGAGGCGCAAACGGCGCCCTGGTGGCAACCGGCCGCCGACCTCGTGGCGCGGGTGGAATTCCTGTTCAAACGCTGGCTGTGGCGGGAGGACAGCGGGACCCAGAACTGGACATTGTGGCTGCTGCCACCCCTGGTGGCCCTACTGATGTGGCGCCTGGCGAGGCAACGCCGGGTACGCCGGGAGCCCGCGGTGCGGGACGACCATGGACAGGCCCCCGCCGTGCTGCCCGACACCCCCCTGATGGCCCTGTATCCCGCCCTCACCGAGCATCTGGGACCGCGCCCCAGGGGTCAGACCCTGATCCAGTGGTTGGGCCAGGCCGAGGGCCGCCAGCCGCGGACGGCACTGCCCTACCGCGAGTTGCGCGATGTCGTTCGGTTGCATAACCGGTTGCGCTTCGGCACCGGGGATGAAGCCACGGCCCGAGAGGCCCTGGCCCGGCGTTGTGCGGACCTGGCGCCCCGTCTCGGTACCGTATCTTCCAGGCGTGCGGGCGATTGAGGCCCGACTCGGGCACCGCAGCGCCGGGCCAGCGCGAGGACGGATCGGGCCGAGGCATCGCCCCTGATGCGGGCGCACGGACCTCCGATGCCATCGCGCTCAGACCCAACCCTGGGTGCAGTCCAGATGGCCACGCACCCGGCGCAGACCGTCCATACCGCCCTCCAGCATCACGCGCAGGGGCGTGCGTTGGCCGAAGTGCCGGCTGGCCTGGTGCAGCCAGTAGGAGGCCATGTGGGAACTGCGGGGGTAGGCGGTACGCAGGCAATCGTCGATGGCCAGGAGATGCTCGGCGCGGGACAGCATGTGTTCGTCTTCGGGGAAGGGTTTCCCCCCTTGCAGCTTGCGCAGGTCCGAGCCCTTGGCGGAATCCGGCATACCCAGCAGACTGCGCTGCTGCCGGGCATCGACTTCCCATTTCTCCAGCACGCTCATGAGCAGGCGTGACAGATTGACGCGATCCTCCAGGGTGAGGTTTCGTTCGGGCATGGTTATGGGTCTGTATGGCCTGAAACCTTATTTAGGCCGTAAAGTCTGGGGGATTTCAACCGGTAAAGGCCGCGGATTGGGAGTTCAGGGGCGCCGGGACCGAGGGTAACGGCCCCGCCCGTGCCGCCGGTGGCGCTACCGGCGACGGCCTGTCAGATGAAAAAAGAGGCCGCCGCCACCAGCAGGATGAGGGCCAGAGCACCGAGGATCCACAGAAAGACGTTGGACCCCGAATCCTCCGCGGCCCGCGGCCGCGTGGAGCGTGGCGGCGGTCCGCGCTTGCGGCCGGCAGCGGACGGGGCCATCTCCTGGGTCACGGCGCCAGGGGAGACCGGGGCCACCGGCGACGGCATCATCACGGTCTTCTCGGAATCGTCGCCTTCATCCGCCGTTACCTTGGGTTCGGGCATCTCCTTGCCCTCGTCCAGGTACTTGTAGCGGATGTTGCCGATCTCCACGGTATCGCCGTGCCTGAGCCAGGTCTCGGTGATGCGCGCGCCGTTGACGATGACGCCGTTGGTGCTACCCACGTCCTTGATGCCCCACATGTCGCCACCGGAGAATATCTTGGCATGCTTGCGGGAGACACCGTGGGCCAGCAGGCTGTAGGTATTGGCCGCATCGCGACCGATGGTGAGACCATCGCCGGCGATGGGGATGATGCGGCAACTGGCATCGGGCAGATCGGCGTCATTCAGGCACAGCAACCGCGCCTTGGGCGGCCCGCCATCCGAGGAGGATGCCGGCGGCGCCATGATCATCGTTTTTTCCCAATTGCTTTCTGAGTCTGTGTCCTGCATTTCCATCAACCGAGAGCAAGTGCACCATCCTTGTCGGGCCACCCTTTTCGATTCCACGATGATGCTTCAGTCATTTGATTTTTCGCAACGTGTCTCGAGACCATGGCTTCCGTCGGGGCGCGGCGGCGGGGCCTTGCGAGTGGTGTCAGTATAGACCATGGCCGGCGGCCGGCGGTAAGGGTATTTTCAGAACCTTACGGCTGGATCAGCGACCACTCCGGGTCGCGAGGACACGCCGGGCCCGTAGCGCCATCACGGGTCGTCATGAACCTCGGCCCCCTCCAGGGCCTCTCCCGCCGCCAGCCACTGCTCCTCGGCCTCGGCGAGGGCCCCCCGCAGGCGCCCCTGCTCGGCGAGCAGCCGTTTCAACTCGTCCTTGCGTTCCGGCTCATAGAGCCCGCCGTCCCCCAGCACCGCCTCCAGTTCCGTCAATTCCCCGCTGAGGCGGCTCACCCTGGCCTCCGCCCTGGTCAGGGTATCCCGCAACGGCCGCAGGCGGTCCCGTTGCGCCGCCTTGCGGCGGCGCCGATCCTTGCCCTGGGACGCCTCTTCCACCGCCGGCTCGGAGGTCGTCGCCCCATCGCCCGCCAGCACGGCGCGCTGATAATCGTCGAGGTCCCCCTGGAACGGCGCCACCCGGCCATCCTTCACCCACCACAGTTCGTCCGCCATGGTGCGCAACAGGTGGCGATCATGGGAAACCAGCACCACACAGCCCTCGAACTCCTGGAGGGCCACGTTGAGGGCGTGGCGCATGTCCAGGTCCAGGTGGTTGGTGGGCTCGTCCAGCAGCAGCAGATTCGGACGCCCGATGATGATGAGGGCGAGGATGAGCCGCGCCCGCTCGCCGCCGGAGAAGCCCGCCACCGGCTCGAACACCCGCTCGCCGGCGAAGCCGAAGCCCCCGAGGTAGTTCCGCACCTCCTGGTCGCTCAACCCCGGCTCCAGCTCCGCCAGATGCCAGGCCGGACTCTGATCGTCCCGCAACCGTTCCATGGCATGCTGGGTGAAATAGCCGATGTTGAGGCGCGGGGAACGCTCACACTCGCCCGTCAGGGCCTTCAGGTCACCGGCGATGAAACGCACCAGGGTGGACTTGCCGGCACCGTTGGCACCCACCAGGGCCACCTTGTCCCCACTGCTCAACTGGAAGTCCATGCCCGCCAGCAGGGGCACGCCGTCGTAACCCACGGCCACGTCCCGGGCCACCAGCAACGGCCGGGGCAGGTGCTCGGGGGCGCGAAAGCTGAAGCTGAAGGGGTCGTCGACGTGGGCCGGGGCGATGGTCTCCATGCGGGCCAGGGCCTTGAGGCGGCTCTGGGCCTGGCGGGCCTTGGTGGCCTTGGCACGGAAGCGTTCCACGAAGCGATGCATGTGGGCCATCTCGCGCTGCTGCTTCTCGTAGGCGCTCTGCTGGCCTGCCAGACGCGCGGCCCGCTGGTGCTCGAACTGAGAATAGTCGCCCGTATACAGGCGCACCGCGCCCTGCTCGATGTTGACCACGTGGTCCACCAGGGCATCGAGGAAATCGCGGTCATGGGAGATGAGCAACAACGTGCCGGGGTAGACCCTGAGCCAGCGCTCGAGCCAGATCACGGCGTCCAGGTCCAGATGATTGGTGGGCTCGTCCAGCAACAGCATGTCCGAGCGGCACATCAGGGCCTGGCCCAGATTGAGGCGCATACGCCAGCCTCCGGAGAACTCGCCCACAGGCCTGTCGTGGTCGTCATCGCCGAAGCCGAGGCCATGGAGCAGGCGCGCGGCGCGATGGGCGGCGTCGTAGCCGTGGACGGCGGCCAGACGATCGTGGGCCACGGCGATGCCGTGGCCGTCATCCACCGCCTCGGCCGCCGCCAGCCCCTGCTCCAGGCGCCGCAGCTCGCCGTCGCCATCCATGATGAAGTCCAGGGCACTGCGGTCGCTGGCCGGCATCTCCTGAGCCACGTGGGCAATGACTGCTCCGGCCGGCACCTCCACCTCGCCGGCATCGGCGTGCAGGGTGCCGAGCAGCAGCTGGAACAGACTCGACTTGCCGCTGCCGTTGGCCCCCGTCACCCCCACTTTCCAGCCCGCGGCGAGGGTGAAGGTGGCATTCTCGAACAGCAGGTGGGGACCGCGGCGCAGATTGACGTTGCGAAAGCTCAGCATCAGCGCACCGCCTCAGGGGTGGTGCGCCATGCCCATGGCGCCGCGGCCCTTGAGCTCGAGTTCGAGGATCTCCTCGCGGTCGGTGATGAGGCCGGAGCGGCGGACCGACAGGCGGATGCGCTCGCCCGGCGCCTTGTCCAGGAGGGCCAGTTTGACATCGGCATAGGATGGCACCGGCCGGCCATCGATGGCCACCAGGATGTCGTCCTTCTCCACCCCTGCCCCTGCGGCGGCGCCCGCGGGACTCAGGGCCTTGACCCTGACGCCCTCCTCGTCATCGGTATCCAGGATCACCCCCATGAGGCCCGCCTCGGGCAACTCCCGGGGTGACGCCAGCACGAGGAAATCCGCCGCCTCGCGGTCCTCGCCGTCGCCATGGGCCACCAGCACGATCCTGCCCTCGATACCGCTGCGCCGCGCCACCCGGCTGGGGATCCCCGAGCCATGGCCGATGTGGCCGCGACCCGCGAACACCACCATGCGCCGGACGGGGTGGCTGGCCAGATAGGCCGCTACCCGCTCGGCCATGCTCTCGTCCCAGGTGAGCTGCACCTCGACGAAGCGCTCGAAACCGCCATTATCTGCCCGTTCGGGGTGGGCGTCGAACACCTCGCGCAAGCGTTCCTGATAGTCGGCGCCGACGGGCCCGTAGGCGGAGGGCAGGTGGTGCAGGAGTTCCTCGGGCACGTCGGCCCGTCCCAGCTCTCCCACGGCCCGGGTCAGCTCCGCCGGGGCGTTGAGGGCCACCACCGGTATGCCATGATCCCGGGCGAAGCGCAGAATGGGGCGATAAAGACGATAGTCGAAGGACCAGCGGGAGAAGTACTCCGTCCGGGCGAGCATCTCGCCCTCGCCGATTTCACCCCGAATGTAGGCATCCAGATGCTCCTGATAGGGTTGCTGGAACCATTCCACGCCGATGGCCAGCTTCGGGTCCCGGTCGTGGAGGCGACGCAATACGGCAAGCTGCACCAGGTGGTCCGCATAGGCCGTATGCACCTCCCCCACGTACACCACGCGGTCGTCGCCGAGGGAGTCCACCACCGCAGACAGGGAATCGGCGGCCTTGAGATCCACCGTGGGGGGATCGACCATCTGAACCGTGGCGGCCGTGAGGGCCGTATTCCAGGCAAAGGCACACATCAGGATCACGATGATGGGACGGGACATGGGGAAAAGAGACTCCAACGGGATGGGGGGTGCGGCTACACCGCACCGCGTTTGGTGGCTGGCAGGCTGGCTGCTGTGGGCAGCCACCGTCGGGGCGGCGGAAAGCGCACCTGAAGTGGCCCACCGCCTTCAAGTGACCCTCGATCCCGCTACGGGTTCCATCGCGGTCGTGGATCAGGTCACCCTCGGCAACCTTAGCAGAAAGACCCCGCCCTTCGCCCTGCACCGGGCCTTCCGTCCCCGCACCAACCGGGGCAGGGTGACCGAGCTGCGCCGTAGCGGCGATGATCTGCTGCGCCATTACCGCATCGCCTTCGACCGGCCGTCCCGCGAGGTGGAGATCCGCTACCAGGGCCGCCTCGGAGTCGCCGCCGAGCGCACCATGGGCGGCATGCCGCGAGCCACGGTGGAACCGGAGGGGGTCTATCTGGATGGTTCGTCGGCATGGTACCCGCGCTTCGAGGGCCCCATCACGGCGTTCACCCTGGAGGTAGACGCGCCGGCCGGATGGCAAACGGTGAGCCAGGGCCGGCGGAACGCCAAGGCCGGACGTTCCGTGTGGCACAGCACCACGCCCCAGGACGACATCTATCTCATCGCCGGTCCCTTTAACCACCACCGCGAATCCCATGGCGACATCGATCTGGAGGTACTGCTGCTGGAGGACGACCCGCGGCTGGCGGCCCGTTATCTCGCGGTGATGGGTGGGTACATCGACATCTATAGTGAACTCATCGGGCCCTACCCTTACCCGAAATTCGCCGTGGTGGAGAACCGCTGGGAGACCGGTTTCGGTATGCCCTCCTTCACCCTGCTGGGGTCGCGGGTGATGCGCCTGCCCTTCATCCCCTACACCTCCCTGCCCCACGAGATCCTTCATAACTGGTGGGGCAACGGGGTGTGGGTGGATTACGCCGCCGGCAACTGGAGCGAAGGTCTCACGGCCTACCTGTCCGACCACCTGATGAAGGAGTTCCGCGGCGAGGGTGCCCGCCACCGCCTGGCCGCCCTCGAACGTTACGCTAACTTTGCCGCCGCGGGACGGGATTTTCCCCTCATCCGCTTCGTCTCCCGCCACGACGACGCCTCCCAGGCCGTGGGCTACGGCAAGGGCCTGATGGTGTTCCATATGGTGCGCCGGGACCTCGGGGACGAGGCCTTCACCACCGGCCTGCGGCGGCTGTGGCGGGAGCGCCGCTTCCGGCCCACGGGCTTCGAGGAAGCCTTGTCCCTGCTCGCCGGCGATGGCCGCCAGCGGGATTATTCCCCCTGGCTGACACGCACCGGCGCGCCCGTCCTGACCCTCGGCGAAGTGACTCTGGATGAAACCCCGGACGGCTTCGAGTTGACCCTCACGGTGCGTCAGGCCCAGGACGGGCCGCCCTTCGGATTCATGCTACCCGTGGCCCTGAGCTACGACGGCGATGGGGCCGCGGAGCTGCGCAACGTCCCCATCGCCGACCGCGAGACGACCGTGGCCTGGACCCTGGAACGACGGCCAACGCGGCTCGACGTGGATCCCGCCTACGACGTCATGCGCCTGCTGGACCCACGGGAGAGACCGCCGTCCCTGGGGCTGTTGTTCGGCTCCCCCGCCCAATGGCTGGTGATCCCTGAGCACGCCGATGCCACCACACGCGAGGCCTGGCAGGGCCTGGCGGCCCACTGGCAGCGCCGTTACGGCAACGTGGTGGTGAAGACCGACGCCGGGGACCTGGCGCCCCCGGAAGACGCCGCGGTGTGGATCCTGGGATGGCAGAATCGCGCCCTCGAGGGGCGGCGCGATGCCTTCGCCGGGGCCGATCAGGGACTGGAGCCCGATGCTGCCCGCGCGGTGAATACCCGCCACCTGGCCGGAGCGAAGGCCGTGGTGCTGCTGGCACCGGATATCCACCGCCATCGCATGGGTTTCATCGGCGCCGAGTCCCCGGGGGCCATCGCCGCCCTGGCCCGCAAGCTCCCCCACTACGGTGGCTACGGGCGCCTGGTGTTCGAGGAGAGCGGTGGCGCCAACCTGGCCAAGGAGCGCATGGCGGCCCTGGACCCGCCCTTCACCCGCCAGCTGTCACCCGACCCCGTGCCCCTGCGACTGCCCCACCGGCCGCCCCTGGCGGCCAACCCCTTCGCGCCAGAGGAGGAGGCACCGAGTTATGTCGGGCCGGGCACGCGGTGATGGTCGCATCCTGTGAACCCTGCCCGTCACGGCTGTGCGCCAGTAACGATTTTCCCATTCGGGAGGTGGCACCGGCGCGGGGGGAAACGTTCTAAATAGATACAGGCCCCAAGGTGGGCGTCAGCAGCGAACAGGAAAACCACCATGATCGACCGTAGCCAGGAAAACGAGGCCGTCACCCTCGACCTCACCACCGGCAGGCCGCAGCGCTCCGGCAACAGCCGGGTTCACCGAGAGGGCGAAACCACCGGTATGTTTCGCATACGCACCGCCGAGGCCATTCAGGTGGATCTGGAGGCTGAAGTAGACGTGGACCAACTGCCGGACTACCTGCGGCGCTTCATCATCAACCCTGACGCGCGCTGAATCCCTGCGGCGGTTCGCCGTTCAATCGTACTTGATGTACTTGAAACGCGGGTCGTCAGGCGTACCGTCCAGGGGCCCCTCCTCTCGTCCCGGCTGCCACGTCACCACCTCTTCTATCTTGTGCGCCAGGGCGAAGTCCTTCTCCGTCACCCCCTTGGCCGCATGATTCATGAGCTTCACGATGACGAAGGCATAGGACACGGTGAGGTCGGGGTGGTGAAAGGCGGCCTCCGCCAAGTGACCCACGGTGTTCACCACCATCAGGGTGGACTTCCAGCCGCTGGTCTTGTACTTGCGCCGAATCCAGCCGTTTTCCAGGTACCAGTGGGGCAGTTCCTCTTTCAGTCGGGCCTCTATATCGTCGTCGGTATAGGGCTCGTCCGTTTCACGTTGGCGCCAGTTCATGGGTCACCTCCCGGTCGTTCGACGGTTGCAGGTATGCCCCCATCGCGGGGACTGTCTCAACCTTAGTCATCCTGTCCGGTCTTTAAAACACCCTGTTCCTGGGGCCTGCGGCCCCGGGTGAACGGGCAGGCAGCGCAAGACCAGCCGCTGCCTGCCCGATGGGATACTACCCTCAGTTACCGCCCATCATGTTGCGCATGGGGTTCATCATCCCGCCCATGGGCGAGCCGCCACCCCGACCCTGGTCGGGACCATAGCCCGGACCATAACCGCCCCCCGGGCCATAACCGGGACCGTAGCCCCCGCCGGAGCCGGGGCCATAGCCGGGACCGGGGCCATAGCCCGGGCCATCATCCTGCGAGCCGCCCATCATGTTGCGCATGGGGCGCGTCATGCGGTCCATGAAGTTGCCACCGCCCGGACCCTGGCCGTCACCCTGCGGGCCCATGGGATAACCACCGGGGGCATAACCGCCGGGGGGATAACCACCGGGGCCACCCTGGCCGGGGGCGCGGCCATAACCCGGCCGGGGCCCGCCGTATCCGGGTTGCTGGCCCCACCCCTGACCCTGACTCATGGGCGGGCCACCACCCCAGCCCTGGGGCTCGCCATAGCCGGGACCGTAACCGCCGGGCCCCTGACCGTAAGGACCACCGCCATATCCCCCTTGGCCGGGTTGGGCCGCGGCCATGGTAGACACCAACACGCCTATACTCAGGCAAGACAAAATACTCAGTCGCGTCATGTTCATGTTATCGCCATCCTCTGCTAGTGGAATCATTAAACGTCTTTGTGCCCTCGTCCCGGGCAAACCGGTTACGGGCACCCTCAGTGTGAGGTACTCAACCCCGGATCTTCAACTGCCTGTCACCGCCACACAGCAGGGCATGGGCCTGGAACGCAAGCGCGACGCTTGGTCATCGTTACACCCGGGCGCGATCAGGCGACATACCGTTCTGGCCGCGGCGTTGTGGGCGAGCGCCGGCGCGACCCCTGCGCAGGAAATGACGCTTGAGGTGCATTGCCGGGGAGAGGGCACACCCGCCTTTCTCATCGGCGGCGGTCCCGCCTTCACAACCTGGAACCTGGAACCCGTCCAGCGCATGCTGGAGCAACGGTATCGCGCCTGCCGCTGGGATATGCGCGGCGTCGGTGACAATGCCGGCCTGCCCATTGCAACCGGCGAGGGCGTGCTGGAGACCTGGCTGGAGGATATGGCGGCCATTCTCCCCCGCGAACCGGTGGTGCTGTGGGGACAATCCTGGGGGGCGCTGCAGGCCCTGCTGTTCGCGCACCGCCATCCCGGGCGCGTGAAGGGGCTGGTGCTCAGCAACCCGGTGGATCCAGGGCTGGCCAGCCTCGAGCACATCGAGGCCAAACGCTACGCCCACGCCTTGCCGGGGGCCTATCCAGCCCTAGCGGACATAGGCACCGCCAGGGAGCGCAGGCTGGCCCTGCGGCGCAAACTGGCGAGCTATTTCGTGGATGGTGAGAAGGGCTGGCGCTATGCCCAGGGCTTCGGCCTGGGGGACACGAACGCCGGGTTGAATATCCGGGTCTGGGAGGAGTATCGCGCCCGCCTCCTGGGGGACGGTGACATGGCGCGCCTGGCGCCGCTGGTGGCGGGCGTGGTCTATTGTCGGGGAGATGTGCTCATGCCCGAGAACCGGGAGGAATACCGGCGCCTGGTGCCCCAGGCCCGCCACGTTACCCTGGACGATTGCGGGCATTTCCCATGGGTGGAGAGGCCACGGGCCTACGCCACCGTACTGCATTCCCTGGTCGGTCGCGCGACGGCCAACCCCGGGACGGGTCCGCCTTGACCCCCGGGGCCTTTCGCTGGTGCCTCGAACCGCAAAGCCTGAGGTACGGGGAAAACTCCGCCCGTGGCAACACGGGAGACGCTGAATGGTTCAGCGCCTCCTCAGTACTCGATCAAGCGATCAAGCGGCGGAGGTGGACTTCTTCTCGGCCTGGATGCGCTCGTAGATCTCCTCGCGATGCACCGCCACCTCCTGGGGAGCGTCTACGCCGATACGGACCTGGTTGCCCTTGACGCCCAGCACGGTGACCGTGATGTCGTCATTGATGCGCAGCGTTTCGCCGACGCGACGGGTAAGAATGAGCATGACTTTTTCTTCCTGAACGTTGTCTATTACCTAACTTTAATTGAAATCATCATGACAAAAAACCGGAATCTGCTGTTGTTACTCCATATTTGCGAAACATGCTCGATTATTGGCCCTCATTGACCATCCGTAGCCCTCATCAGCACGCGCCAGTTGCCCCGCCAGGGCCCTTGATTACCGCGACGAGATGCTCCGCTCGGGGCCAGTGCAACCCCAGCGGCCGGGGATGTTAGAATGCACGCCCGTCCGGGAGACGGGTAATCCAGGCCCTGGTAGCTCAGCAGGATAGAGCAGCCGCCTCCTAAGCGGCAGGTCGCAGGTTCGAATCCTGCTCAGGGCGCCAAACCGCGATCGAAGGCGCGGCACAGCCCCAGGCGACCATCGCCGTCCGTATGAAAAGAGGACAGATGAAATGACCAGATCTTTTCTCATCGCCGTGTGCGCCCTGGCCGTCACGGCCTGCAGCCCCACGGAATCCGTCAAGCGCAGCTCGCCGGAGCGGATCATCTACGACTATCACTGGCCCGGTCAGATCGAGCGCCTGACCCTGGACGCCAACCGCTACTGCGGTCGCTTCGGCGGCGAGGCCCATCTGGAGCGCCAGGACCTGCTGACCCTCGAATACGTCTGCAAATAACGCGATACACCCTGCCCATCATGCCTTGCCCGCCGCCGCCAGGCGCCGGCGGGCCTCCTCTCGGTACACCTATGAACTCAAGAAAGCATCTCTCCCTGCTCGTCGTGGCCCTCATGGCCGCCGTGGTCGGGGCCGGCACCGCCCTCTACCTCAGACCCACGGCCACGTCTCTGGACCTGGTGCGGGACCGCGACGGCCCCGCCATCCAGGGCCTGCTGTGGCCTAATCCCAAGCAGGTGGCGCCCTTCGAGCTTACCGACCACCATGGCCAGGCCTTCGACCTGGACCGGCTCAAGGGACGGTGGAGCTTCATGTTCTTCGGCTATACCCACTGCCCGGACATCTGTCCCATGACCATGGATACCCTCAAACGGGTGGCCGACAAGCTGGAGGAACGCCAGACCGGGGCGGATACCCAGGTCGTTTTCGTGAGCGTTGACCCGGCCCGCGACAGCCCCGAGCACCTGAAGAATTACGTGGAGTATTTCAATCCGGACTTCGTGGGAGCCACCGGTGCCACGGAAGAACTCATGAGCATGACCCGCCAACTGGGCATCATCTATGACCTCCACGAGGCCGATCAGGACGGTAATTATCTGGTAGACCACAGTGCCGCCGTCCTGCTCACGGATCCCCAGGGCCGGCTGGTGGGGGTGTTCTCCGCCCCCCACCGGGCCGAGGACATGACGGCCCGCTTCGAGGCCATGCGCGGCTTTCTGGACGAGCAATCCTGATGCAGCGCCTCGTCGCCGGGCTGGAACGCCTGGCTGCCCTGCTGCAGTACCTATTGCTGCAGCACCGTCTGTCCCTGGTCATGCACCGTTTCATGGCCATCCGCGAGCCGCGCATCCGGAATCTGCAGATCGACCTCTTCCGGCGCCTGTTCGAGGTGGACATGGAAGAAGCGGCGGAGCCCGACACCCGCCGCCACCCGGACTTCAACGCCTTCTTCACCCGCGCCCTCAAGGCCGAGGCCCGCCCCCTGGCCCACAACAGCCGCCTGCTGTGCCCGGCGGACGGCACCCTGAGCGCCCTGGGCACCGCCCATGCCGCCCGCCTGGTCCAGGCCAAGGGCCACAGCTATACGCTCCACGCCCTGCTGGGGGGCGACGTGGAAGCGGCCCGGCCCTACATCAACGGCGCCTACGCTACGGTGTACCTGTCCCCCGGCGACTACCACCGCGTGCACATGCCCGTGCGTGGCACCCTGCGCCGCATGGTATACATCCCCGGCAGGCTGTTCAGCGTCAACGCCGCCACCACCCGCAACATCCCCGGCCTGTTCGCCCGCAACGAGCGCCTGGTGTGCCTGTTCGACACCCGCTACGGCCCCATGGCCCTGGTGCTGGTGGGCGCCATCTTCGTGGGCAGCATGGAGACGGTATGGGCCGGCAAGGTGACGCCGCTCTATGGCAAGGCGATGCAGGCCTGGGACTACACCGGCGACGAGGCGGTGACCCTCAAGCGGGGGGCCGAGATGGGCCGCTTCAACATGGGCTCCACGGTCATCCTGCTATGGCCCGGTAGCGTGGACTGGGAAGAGGGACTCGCCCCGGAGACCCATGTACGCATGGGCCAGGGCCTCGGCCTGCTGCCCCGGGGCAACGCCAGAACCGAGAAGCCATAAAGCCGGTTTCAGTCGCCGCGGGCCACGGCGACGGCGAGCTGGCCGCAGGAGAGCCCCCCGTCGTTGGCCGGCAGAGCCTGGGGCGACAACACCCGGAGGCCCTTCGCCTCCAGGGCCCCGTGCACCCCCTCCAGCAACAGCCGGTTCTGGAACACACCGCCCCCCAACACCACCGTCTCCAGACCCTGGTGTTCACACAGCTCGCCCGCCACCGTGGCCACCGCCGCCACCATCCCCTGGTGAAACCGCGCCGCCACGATCCCCGTGGCGACGCCTCGCTCCAGATCCCCCAGCAGGGCCTCCCACAGAGGCGCCCACTGGAGAGTGATCAAGCCCTCCGTCCGTGCCGCCGTGAAGGGGTAGGCCATGGCGGCCTCGCGGCGGAAATGGGGTGCCGCCAGGGCCTCCAGCTCCATGGCCGCCTGGCCCTCGTGGTGGACCCGCTCGCGCTGGATCCCCAGGGCCGCCGCCACGGCGTCGCACAGGCGCCCGGCCGAGGAGACCCGCGGGCTGTTGAGGCCCCGCTCCACCATGCGCAGCAGATTGGTCACGGGGCGGGCGTAGAGGTCCCGCACCGGCTCGAGATGGCCGTAGCGCGCCGCCAGGGCCTGCGGCCCGAAGGCGGCCATGAGATGGGCGAAGGTGTTGCGCCAGGGCTCGCGTATGGCCTGGGTACCCCCCGGCATGGCCACGGGCGCGAAACGCCCCACGCGCCGGAAGTCTCGGTAGTCGCACACCAGGAATTCCCCGCCCCACAGGGTGCCGTCGCGGCCATAACCGAGGCCGTCGAGGGCTACACCCAGCACCGCCGGGCCCTCCCCGGGCAGGCCCGCCTCCGCCATCACCGCGGCGCAATGGGCGTGGTGGTGCTGCACCCGCGTGAGACCCGCGCCCAGCTCCGCCGCCAACCCCACCCCCTCCTGGGTGGACAGGTAGTCGGGGTGCTCATCCACCGCCACCACCTCCGGGGTGAAGCGGAACAGCTCCCGGTACAGAGTCAGGTTGCGGCGGTAATCCGCCAGGGTGGTGGCCTCCTCCAGGTCGCCCATGTGCTGGGACACCACCGCCCGGCCCTGGGGGTTGAGACAGAAGGTGTTCTTGAGCTCACCGCCCATGGCGAGGATGGGCCGGCCGCCCGCGAGGCCGGCGGGCAGGGTCAGGGGCGCCGGCACATAGCCCCGGGCCCGGCGCAGCAGCCGGGGCCGCCCCGCCGCCACCCGCGCCACCGAGTCATCCAGGCGGTTGACGATGTCCCGATCGTGGAGCAGCCAGGCGTCGGCGATCCCCGCCAGGCGCTCCAGGGCCTCGGCGTTGCCCGTGCACTGGGGCTCGTCGCTGCGGTTGCCCGAGGTGAGCACCACGGGGGCCTCCAGCTCGGCCATGAAGAGGTGGTGCAGGGGCGTATAGGGGAGCATGAAGCCCAGCCCCGTCTGGCCCGGGGCGATGCCGGTGGCCAGGGCCTCGCCGCCCTGGTCCAGCACCACGATGGGGGCCGCCGGGCCGGCCATTAGCTCCTCCTCGACGGCGGAGAGGACGGCGTAGCGGCGCACCACACTCACGTCCCGGGCCATCAGGGCGAAGGCCTTGCCGTAACGCCGCTTGCGTGCCCGCAGAAGATTGACGGCCTCCTCGCTGGCCGCGTCGCAGGCGAGATGGAAGCCGCCGACGCCCTTGATGGCGACGATCCGTCCTTCCCCGATGAGCCGCGCCGCCCCCGCCACCGCGTCCGCCGTGCCCTCCACGGTGACCACCTTGCCCTCGGCGTCGCTGAGCCACGCCCGCGGCCCGCATGCCGGACAGGCGTTGGGCTGGGCATGAAAACGGCGGTCCGCGGGATCGGCGTACTCCGCCCCGCAGGCGGGGCACAGGGGGAAGGCGTCCATGCTGGTGTTGGCGCGGTCATAGGGGATGGCCCGCACGATGGACAGTCGCGGGCCGCAGTGGGTGCAGTTGGTGAAGGGATAGCGATAACGGCGGTCGGCGGGATCCAGGGTCTCGCGGCGACAGGCCGGGCAGGTGGCGGCGTCCGGCGCCACATGGGTCTGCACCGCGCCGCCGCCGCTGGCGAGGATGCGGAAGTCATCATGCTCGCAGCGCCCCTCCAGCGACGCCCGCTCCACGGCATCGATGCGCGCCAGGGGTGGCGCCTCGGCGGCCAGCCGCGCCACGAAGGCATCCCGCCGCCCCGCCGCCCCCCACAGGCGGATAAGCACGCCGGCGCCATCGTTCAGCACCTCCCCCGCGAGCCCCATCTCATGGGCCAACCGCCACACCGTGGGCCGGAACCCCACCCCCTGGACGATCCCCCGCACCCGGATCTCCTCGCCCCCCGGCTCCCCGGGGCCAGACACGGGAGACACTTCTAAGGTCTTCATCCAGATACTAGGTCAATGTCTGCTGCGATTCGTACCATTCCAGGGCTTCAGCAACGTCAAGCTCTGCAGCTCGGCGTACATGGACCCGATAGCTCAAGAGCCGAGCTTGCGCAGCCGAGCCTTGACCTCGGGCCAGGGACTTTCATACGAAGGATTCTACTCTAGACCCTTCAGACGTGCGTCAAGCAGCTCGCGCTCGGCAGCAGAGACGGAAATCTCTGATTGGTCGAGAGATTCCCAGATCGCCCCGATGAGTTGCAGGCGGCCCTTCGGGCTCAGCGACTTGACCTTGGAGATGAGTGCTGCGTCAATCATGGGGTAAGCATATCTCAGCTGCGAATAGACGCCCAACGCCAGCGCTAACAGGATACCGAAGGAGCGCCAGCGACTGAGGCAGTCCGAGTTGAGCGCTTTGTTCGGCCTTTCCTATTCTTGTTCGCGTTGTCGCACATTCATTGCTCCATGTATCACGGCCACCACATCAATTTGCTCCGCCATAACGTGATAGATGAATCTGTATGGCTCGGTATGGCCCGGAAAACACTTCCCTGATTTGATCAAGCTCATACTCTGGCACTCGTCGACCAGACAATCGAAACTCGCTAATCTGTTGGAATTTTCTCGTGATTCTGTCCACGGGGGGGACCCTGGAGATGACGGTGGATCTGTCCGATTCGATGCGGGCCTCGGAGGAAGCCATTCTGGAGTCGTTGAACCAGGCGGGTAGCCTGGTGACGACGGCGGCGCTGGAGTGGTTCGATACGGACGGCGCCAAGCAGGTGATCGGCGGTGAGCGCTGGTATCCCAAGGGGCAGCAACCGAAGCAGTACCAGACGCCCTACGGGGTGGTCTCGGTGGACCGCTATGTCTACCAGCGGGCCGCCGGCGGCAAGACTTACTGCCCGCTGGAGGGCCATGCCCGCATGGTGGGGGACACCACGCCCCGCTTCGCCAGGATGATTGCCCACAAGTACGCCAACGGGCCGGCCGCCCAGGTCCAGGCGCATTTGACGGACAACCACGGCCGCCAGGTGGCCCGCTCGTACCTGAGCCGGGTGGCGGAGACGGTGGCGGCGGTGGCCCAGATAAAGGAGGAGGATTGGACCTACCAGACCCCCGAGCTGGATGCACCGGTGGCCAACGTGGCGGTGGGCCTGGACGGCTGGCGGGAGGCCATGACCGGCACGGTCTCCCTGTACAGCCCCCAGGGAAAGCGGCTGCACACCATCTACCTGGGCGCCGCCCCGGAGTACGGCAAGGAGGCGTTCTACCGGAGCCTGGAGCGGGAGGTCGCGCACGTCCGGGAAACCTACCCCGAGGCCCGCTACGTCGGCATCGCCGACGGCGACCACGGCAACTGGTCCTTCCTGGAGGAGAAGGCGCAGGTCTCCGAGACCATCCTGGACTTCTACCATGCCGCCGGCTATGTCGGCCAGGCCGCCGCCGCGGCCCGGCCCACCGACTCGCTGGGCCGCGGCGAATGGACCGAGGCCCAATGCCATCGGCTCAAGCATGAAGAGGGTGCCGCCCGACAGCTCCTCGCCGAATTGCAGACCCTCACGGACCAGCCCCTGCACGACGACGCCCGAAAGGGACTGAAATCGTCCATCACCTACTTCCGCAACCACCACGACAAGATGGACTACGCCCGTTACCAGGCCGAGAACCTGTCCATCGGCTCCGGCGTGACCGAGGCGGCCTGCAAGACCGTCATCAAACAGCGCCTCTGCCAGGCCGGCATGCGCTGGAAGACCCGCGGTGCCCGCGCCGTGCTGAGCCTGCGCTCCCTGGTCCTCACCGAAAACCGCTGGAGCCAATTCTGGGATAAGGTCAGCCAATATGCAGTGCCTGCCGTGGCGTAGATTTGTGTATCAGGTGAAGATCACACCTTGCGACAGTATCGCATGCATTATGAAAAACAAACCAAAATTTAGACCGAATCCCAAGCTTAAACTCTTTAGTTCAACGTTGGCGCTCAGCCGCGCTTGACAGCGACCGACTGGAGCGGAAGCGAAAGGAGGAAGCTGTCAAGCGTCGGACTGCAGCCCCTGGTTAGGTTGCGGAACCGTGTCCCTTCTCAAGATATTCGCGGAGGGCTTTGTTAACGGCTTCCGAATCGGGGAAAATTTCGTGGAGATCTGGGTCGATTAATACGAGGTTTGTTCCTTCTTCCCGGTATCTCTTGGCATACTTGCCCCGGACCCCGGATTTGATCAGTTCGGACGGATATTCCGGGCGTAAGTCGTCGGATTTGCTATTGCTCATAAGCTTCACGCTCTCGGCGTGCCATCTGTCGCGCAGATATTAAACGAATTCTATCACCTCTGTCTGTGAAGGCAACGACGACGTACCGGCCCTGCCGCGTTCTCCCGAATATAAGGAATCGTTCCTCATCGTGAGAATGGTCGGGATCGGCCACCGTTGACGAGTACTGATCCCCAAACACTTCGGCACCCTCCTCGAAGGTGACGCCGTGTTTGACCTTGTTCCTCCGAGCCTTGTTCGAATCCCATTCAAAGTCCATAGCTGTCCCAGTTGGCTGACCGTTACGAGCCTAGCGCAACCTAACGTCGGCGATGAGCCGCGCTTGACGGCGACCAATCGGAGCGGCAGCGAAGGGCGGGAGCAGTCACGCGTCGGACTCCATCGCCCTTGTTAGCACTGCGCCTGGATATACTTGTAGAGCTTACGGCACACTGCATCGAGTTCACTCTGCCATGCTTCATTATCGTGATGAATCAGGGGTCCATCTCCGAAATCTATGTGCTCTCGGAGGAATTCCTGACTTGTGTCCGGAACGCGGCCCTGATTACCGGCTTTTTCGACAATATAACCGCCGAGCGCGTGCAGCGCCGCAGAATATCGTTGCTGCGTAGTCTTGCTTTTTGCGTCGAGATCGGCCCAAACCCAAAAGTCTTTATAGATTTCAAGCAAGTCCTCTGACACTCTCCTTTCAAGTCTCGGATCTACGCCATAACGCCAATCTTCAATCCAGTTCTTATTCGGTTTCATAGGAAGTGCTAACTAATAAGCATTTATCCGCCGTGCGCAGCATGGCGACTAAACAACCACCGGCTAAAGCCGGTGGGTTTGAGTAACGGACTGAAAGTCCGGATACGCGTCGGCTAAACGACGCGTCTAATCCGGCTCCATTCTGAAATTATCGTTTGGATTGGGCTCAAAGTGATGCTCCAGATACTCCTTGATCATCTCCTCGGTCATCTGCCCAACCGTCGCGCAGAAGTACCCTCGTGCCCAGAAATGCCGACCCCAGTACCTCTTCTTGAGGTGCGGGAATTCCTCAAACAGGTAGCTCGATGTCCGCCCCTTGATCCGACGCATAATCTCGCTCGGCGCCAAATTCGGCGGCGCACTCACCAATATGTGCACGTGGTCCTTGCTCACCACCCCCCGTACAATGCGGATCTCAAACGCCTCACACGTCTGACGAACAAGCTCTCGCACTCGCTCCGCCACATCCCCCCTCAGAACGTGGTAGCGGTACTTCGTCACCCACACAAAGTGGTACTCGATCTGGTAAACCGTATGGCTGCCGTATCTGTAATCCATCCCGCCTACTCTACGTATGGCGGCCCATTCTCTCAGCTAAAGCTGACCGGCTAAAGCCGGTGGTTTTAACCTTCTGATGGACAATAAATGTCTGTTGGACTAAACCGCCCATCAGATCGGCGCGGTCTGATCTATAGGGAAATGTATTACGCGGGGTGGGTGCGATGCGCCGGCGGTGGCGCAGATCGGGGCGGTGGTCGTGGCCGGTGAGGCGTCTTCGTCCATGTCTTCGGTCCCTGCGATGTGCGATGGGTGGTTATTCTCTCGCCATTTCTCGGCAAAATCCAATGTCCGGACGAGCGCAACCGCGGCCCCGCTGCGGGGCCGTCCCACCTCGGTTAAGACCGCAGGCCTTTATCCTGTTTTACAGCCTCAGTGTCGCGTGTCGGGCGGTCTTCAGGATGCTCGACTGGGCGCAATCTGCGCGATTACGTACAGCCGCCCGGTCGGGCACTGCGGGCAGGCATAGTCGACACCGTCGTGGTGTGCGGTGCCATCGTCCTTCTCCGGTGGGACGGGGACGGCCAGTGCCTCACGGATCCGGGCGAGCTTCTCCCGGCGGCCGCGGTTGGCCAGGAAGCCGAAGTGACGAATGCGCATCAGCCCTTTCGGCAGGACATGCATCAGGCAGCGGCGCACGAACTCTTCGCCCTCCAGGGTCAATGTCTTATGTCGGTCACGGTCGCGGTAGTCCTTGTACCGGATGGTCACCCGTTCGTCGTCGACCGCGAGGATCCGCGCTGGGGTGATCGCGATGCGGTGGGTGTAACGGGCCAGGTAGTCGACGACGGTGGCGGTATGGTCGAGACAGTGTTTGGTGTAGACCACCCACTCAAAAGCCACGCTGGCGCATGGCATCAATCATCTGCTGACGCAAGGCTGTCATCGTCGTCTCTCCTCTCCGTCAGACCCACATCGGGTCAACTGAGAGTGTTGGCGACGGAAGAACCGCCGGCGTTTATCGAAGGGGAGCTACCGCGTAGCGGTTTAGTTCAACGCCGCCCATCAGCCGCACCGTTTTTTGGCATCGGCTGGATGGGCTTGTTATGCGGCATTTAGCGGCTTGATACGCGCCATATCTTTCTTAATTGCCTGCGCGGCATCCCACAGATCCACAGCCCGTTGGGCGTTCAGCCAGAATTCTGGAGAATTACCGAACAGCCGTCCCAGCCGGAGATCCATTTCCGGACTGACACTCCGGCGCTCTCGCAGCACCTCATTAATCGACTGTCGCGAGACGCCCACAGCTTCAGCCAAACCGGAAACAGTCAGCCCATAATCCGGCAAAAAGTCTTCACGCAGCATCTCGCCCGGATGGGTAGGCCGTCGCTTGCTCCTGGTTGTGTTCGGAATGCTCATCTTTCTCACCTCGTTCAGTGGTAATCACAAACTTCGACATCATAGGCGTCGCCGTCCACAAACCGGAAGCAGATGCGCCACTGGTCATTGATCGAGATCGAGTATTGTCCCTTTCGGTCACCTTCCAGTGCATGAAGGCGATTGCCAGGCGGAACTTTCAGGTCATCCAGCCGCGTAGCCAAGTCGACGTACTCCAACTTGCGCGCAGCCCGTTTGGCAACATCTGCCGGAAACCGTTTGGCCTTGCCTGTGGCGTACAGTTCCTGGGTACGTCGATCCGAAAATGTCTTGAACATGCGTCATGTGTAGTCCGTCACGTGACGCGTGTCATTCGATGATTTGTTACCGCATAACGCCCAAATCAGCCGCGCGTTTTTTGCGTCGGCTGCATTTGCTTGTTAGCTGTGAGATCTTGCAGTGAGCCCGAAATGTATTTGTGAATAATGCTCGACACAAAAGTTTGGTACGGAATACCTTCTTCCGATGCTCTTGACTGGATAGCAGTTAAATCTCTGTTTGAGATTCGAATATTTATCCTTTTGTCTTTTTTAAATGTGTTGCTGGCAATTGCCTCTAATTCCTTTTTGCGGGATTCCGTTAATACTGATTCATACTCTCCAGTCTCGACGGCATCAAGCAGAGCTCTCTCTTCTTTAGATAACTTACCTTTGGTCATGATTCACCTCCAAGGTATAGCTTGGTAAATTTTCTGCTGGGAATGATTGTTTTCAGAAATACCTCATCATCGCTTTCCACATACGGGATGAGGTGAACATATTCTTTAATACAAATAACAAAAATCCGTTGGTTGGGGTAATCAGAGGCGTTTGGATGAGTAATGTCATCTAATAGGCCACCATTCTCAATGTAAAAGACCGCCTCTTCAAAAGAAACGCCCCGCCCGACGATAAGATCCTGATTCTTATCAGCGTTCCAATTATAGATTTTCATTCAGCGAAACGTAGCACAAATGTGTGCACTTTGTCATCATCCAGCCAGCTCTCCGCATCCCTGTTCATCGGCACGGTCTTGCCCGCCCACTTCTCTGCAATGACGATGAAGTCGGTGGGCTCGGCGGCTTACAGGATGAACGAGGAAGTGCGGTGCCAGTTCCGCGAGATTCCGGGCATCATTCGGGGCACCGGGGATCCGAACTATGAACAGTGCGTGGCAATCTCGACCCAGGCCGTACTGAAGGAAATGGTACCGCCGAACATTCTGATCATGGAGGCGCCCTTGGTCACCGAGTTCCTGTTCGGCATAGAGGCGACCGCCGGGCTGTTAGCTGGCTCGCTGGTTTCCGGCGGCGTGCTGGCCATTTCGAGTTCGAACAGCGGCGGCGCCTAGGACAATGCCAAGAAGTACATCGAGAAGGGCAACCACGGCGGTAACGGCACCGAAGCGCAAAAGGCAGCAGTGATTGGTGACACGGTCGGTGATCCGCTGAAAGTTCTCGGGTAAAGTTCGCATCTCTCCTGGAGGGAGCATAAATAATGCAGACGCAGCCATCACCAAGAGAGCATCATTTCTACGTTGCGATAGCCAAGTTCCTTTTCCACCATCCGGAGCATGGCATTGTGTCGGTGGGGGACCCGATCAAGATCAAGGATGCAGAACGATACGGGCTCAGCCCGCTCTTACTCTATGGATTGACCGTTGCCGGGTTGCCCATTCGGTGGATGACCTTCACTCCAGTCGACCAGCCCAGGCCGTTCCGGGATGTTCTTCTGGAAGCGTGGCGTAACGCCGAGGGCTTGCGTGGCCGACCGGACATCCTGCGGATCAACCGCCACCTCGCGGCAGCCAGCCCTGGACTGGTAGGGGAAATGGCAAAAATCGGCGTCCGTGTCGAGGTCGCCGATGCCAAGGAGAAATCCCTTCCAGCTTCCCTGCGCTCAGCCCAGGACTCCAGCCGGTGGCTGCCGAGGAAGCACGACGGAAAAGACCGGTCTCTTGCAGGATCCATCCAGGCCCTTTGCCGATACGCTCAAGTTGACCACGATTTTCGTGTAGGGGATGGTCACAGAGGCGTTAACAGCCGCGAGGTTGAATTCAAAATCCAGCAGTGGCTGGCCTTACCGGCGCAAGCGCCGGTGCCAACAGCGACTCGTGGACTCGACTGGGAACCCGGTCCATGGCTGTCATCCTGGGAGACCTCCCTGCCGCCCGATCAGCCCCGATATTTCAACCTCAATGGGTTTGATGGCAGTACTTGGCTGCTGACAGGTGAAAAGTCGCCGGAGGATATCGTCGAGGATGACGATTTCTGGGCCGACAGTGACTATGACAACGCGGCCGAAATCGCCAAGCATCTCGTGGCGTGCTGGCCCAATCCGCCTGCAGAGATTGCCAGGTGTGCCGGCATCACCCTGCGGGAACTTCAGTGGTTCACCTCGGGAAAGGCGTCCCTTGACCGGCATGCGCGTTTTGAACTGGAAACCTTGCTCGGCATCGAATACGACGAAAGGATGGGCAGTTATGTAGGGGCCGGACCTTGTGTCCTGGTAGCCAACAAACCACTGGCCCTCAAGGAAATCTATGAAGGCATTTCAGGCGGTGGAGATGCACACCCGTGTGAGATTGTCCCTCGCCAGGGAGCCGCAGACCCAAGTTGGCGATACGTTTTGATCAACACATACGGTGAACCCCCGAGCATTGTGATGGCACCCCGTGGAGCAAAAATCACGAAGCGCCTTCCGGACTTGCTTATGAATTATGACGGTATCAGGGCTGTCGCTCCGGAGTTCTACCGGGATATCGTTTCTACCTGCGCCCGGGCCTGCCGTGAACCTTTGTCCAACATTCGCGAGATGAAAGACTTCGGGAAGCGCTACGAAGAGCATTGGGCAGGTTGCGCCTGGCACCTGGAGTGAAGCTGTCTGGTTGAGTCAAAGCGCGGAGATAGAGATCAGTGGAAACGGCAGCAAGGTCATTCAGGCGAAACTAATATTCTTCTTCTCTTTCGCGCCTTTCGCGTCTTTCGTGGTTCAAAAGAAGATGACCACGAAATACGCGAAATATCACGAAAGAAAAAAGATCAGGGCCCGACCCGCCCGTATCCTGATCACCCTCCCTGCCATACGACATATAGAAAAGGCCCCGATGGCTCAAAGCATGGCAAGGAACACGAGCCCCCTCATCACCCACAACATTTCGTGGTTTTTCGCGTCTTTCGTGGTTAAAAACGTTTTTCTCCATGGTCAATGGACCGTGCACACCATGCACGGGTCGAAGGAGCGCATCACGTGTTGCACCGCCACGGTGTCCCTGCCGTCATCGACGGGGGTGCCGAGGAGGGCCTGTTCCAGCACGCCCCGGGTGCCGCCGGCATCCCGCGGCGAGAAGTTCCAGGTGGTGGGGGCGATGATCTGGTAGTTGACGATACGGCCCCCCTCCACCCGCAACCAGTGGCCGAGGCTGCCCCGGGCCGCCTCGGTGACGCCGTGGCCGCGGCCATCCTCCGCCAGGCGGCCGTGGCCGCAGAAGGGCTCCCGGGGGCGCAGGGCGCGGGCCCAGGTCTCCATGGCCGGGATGGTACGGGCCACCTCCAGCAGCCGTGCCACCACCCGCGCCCTGACGTTGCTCTGGCCGCCGGCCAGGAGGTCACGGATCAGGGGATGGCCGTCCACGGCCTGGCGCGCCAGGGCGCCCACCTCCATCACCACCCCCCCGAGGCGCGGGGCCTTGCACCAGGTGTAGCCATCACGGGCATCGGCGTCAGGCACGGTGGCGCCGTCGTAGGGATGGGCGGGGGAGGGCCCGCCGGCCAGCCAGCTGCGGCTGCCGTCCTCGGTGATGGCATCCAGGTCCAGGGCCGCCGCCCCGCCTTGCCACACCCCCGGGGAGAACAGAGGCCCGGTGTCGCCGTGGTAGGCCCCATAGCTCAGGAGTGCCCCCGGCGCGGTGCCCAGGTCCTTAAGGCCCAGGGCAGCGGCCACGTCGAGGAAGCGGCCCATGTCGCCACGGCCCGCCGCCCCGTCCCGCCACTCGTCCAGGGCCGCCGCCGAGTCCAGGGCCGCCGCCGAGTCCAGGGCGGCCACCGCCTCCAGGCGGTCGCCGAACAGGGTGTCCTCGAGGAAACGCCGGAAGCCATGGAGCAGGCCGAGGATGCGTACCACCTCGAGACACAATAGGGTAGAGTAGAGAGCAGGCCCTAACGCCCGTAGGTCCGGCTTAGCGGTTCCCGCCCCTTTCGTTTGGCGGTGCCTAAATAGCCGGGCCCTAGCCACCAGGGCCAGCCCTCCCTCATCAAACCGTGCATACGGTTCTCCCGTACACGGCTTTCCGATGTGCTTCACGCCAAGGCATGCGCTGAGCGCCAGCCTGCTTTGTGGGATAGCTTGGGTAATCCAAGGGCGTCGTGGAGGTGGGCGTAGGGAAAGCGTTCGTAACCGCGCGTGCGAGTGCGCACTTTGTGACGCCGCCGCAGTTGGGTACGCACGCGTTCCTCAGTGAACCACCAGACGCGTCCGAAAGCCTTGGTGCAGTTGCCGTAGTGGAAGTAGCCCGACCAGCCGCGTAGCACTTGGTTCACTTCCGTGATCATACGCGGCATCGGCACCGGGGTGCGGCGCCGCGCGGTGAGTTCCTTGATGCGCGCCTTGATCCTTCGTTCGGCGCGGCGGCTCGGCTCAACGTGAGGGTAGCCGTTGCCGGTTCGTCGGCTGCGGGCCCATTTGATGCTGAAGCCAAGAAAGTCGAACGCCTGTCGGCGGGCATCGACCACGTGGGTTTTCTCCCGGTTGAGCGTCAACTCCAGGCGTGTCAGCACCGTCTCAAGCACCGCCATGGCCGGCGCGGTGTCCCCACGACACAGAATCACGGCATCGTCAGCGTAACGCACGAGGCGCGCCCCTAACCGTCGTTCCAAGTCGTGCCGTTCCCAAATCCGGTCCAGCAGATGTAGATAAAGATTGGCCAGCAGCGGGGAAACAACCCCGCCTTGCGGCGTCCCTTTCCGATTCCCTTTACCGCCACTCGGGCGTTGCTTGCCTCGCCCATCCTCTTCGATGACCGGGGCCTTGAGCCATTGCTGAATGAGGGCGAGGACGCCCCCATCGGCAAGGCGCTCGGCAACCACGGCCATGAGCTTGGCGTGCGGGATCGTATCGAAATACTTCGATAGATCCGCATCGATGATTTGGGTCTTTCCCTGAAACAGGCCGTCGGTGACGGCCTTCACCGCATCATGGGCCGAACGCTGCGGGCGAAATCCATAGGAGTGCTCGCAGAAATCAGCCTCGAAGATCGGCTCCACCACCAGCTTGAGCGCCATCTGTACGATCCGATCCCGGATTGTGGGGATCCCCAATGGGCGCTCACTGCCATCCGGCTTGGGTATCCAGACCCGACGCACGCCGTCCGCGCCGTACGTCTTCTGCTCCAGTTCCCGTTGCAATTCCGCCAAGTAGGCGTCTCTTCCGACCCCCGCCTCGATGGCCTCACAGGTCACACCATCGATTCCTGGCGCGCCCCGATTGGACCTGACACGATCATAGGCGTGACCGAGAGTGTCTGCCCGATAGACCTCGTCATACAAGGCGTAGAAGCGAAACGCCGGCTCTTGCTTGGCCTTGACGTAGAGCTTCCTCTGCAGCGTCCTGATCTTTTCCGGAGTTGTTAGCGACATCGCCGCAATCTCCTGACCCTCTGCGTTTCGGTTGCGTGCACAAAGTAGGGTCCCTTCCCTCAGGTCGGGTTATGTTGTCCCAGACCCTCAATCGGTACTATGAACCCCTCCGACTCCCACGACGGTCGATGACGACTTCGGACTGGCCTTATACGCCACCGTCGGCAGTTCTCACCTGCCACCGCCGCGGGCCTCCCGCACTGGGACCAATCAACTTCCACCACATGTCACCCGTACTACCCCGGAAGACTCAGTGGGACGCTCTCGTTGTCTCCTCCCACCAACAGCGGCCTTCCCCGACTGTCCACCGGGTCGGCATCTTCACTTTGTTCACGAGGCTACATCTCGGTTCGCTTGCGCTGCGGCCTGCGGTTTTGCATCTACGTAACTTACGACCCCCGGTTACCCGGACGCCGCTCCGCGACACTACAAAGGTGTACGAGCAACTCCTTTGGCGGGACTCTAACCCGCTAGTTAATCAGCCTGTTACGGCATACGGACAGACCACGGTTTTCTTGCTGTGAAAACCGGGGTCGGTCCTCAGGGATCCCCTCATTTTTAAGCTCAAAAATGACTTGCAACTTATTGATCTGAAGATCATTGTTCGAGTCCTCACAATCACCATGAGGACCGGCGATGAAAGCAGCACAGGCGCTTCGGCAGGATGACATCGTCGAGTTCATTGATACGCTTTTCGACGGCGACCTGCACGCCAAGCGCGTGCTGTCGCTGGCGAACGGGGCCTGGGGGGTGCTGACCAGCGCTTCGCTGGCAGTGCACGCCATCGGTCAGGGTCTGGCGCATGCCCAGGGAACGCTGAGCAAGCATGGTGTGAAGCAGGTGGACCGGTTGTTGAGCAACCGCGGTATCAAACTCGATGGGTTCTTTGCGCGGTGGGTGCCCTATGTCATCGGCGCACGTACCGAGGTGGTGGTGGCGCTGGACTGGACGAGCTTTGCCCAAGATGGGCACGAGACGCTGGTGTTGTCGATGCTGACCCGGCATGGGCGTGCCACACCGCTGCTGTGGCAGACGGTGGAGGCCGCCACCCTCAAGGGGCGGCAGACGGATTACGAGGATGCGTTGCTGTGGCGGCTCTATGAGGTGCTGCCCGCGGCGGTGGCGGTGACGATCGTGGCCGATCGGGGCTTTGCGGACTGCAAGCTGTTGAAGCTGCTGAGCGAGGAGTTGGGTTTCGGCTATGTGGTGCGGTTGCGCAACCAGTATTACATCACCAACGCCAAGGGCGAGCGGCGCAAAGCAGCGAAGTGGGTGGGTACCCATGGCCGGGCGCGCACGTTGCGCGATGCGACGTTGACCGACTCCCAGGCCCTGCCCGTGGCCACGGTCGTTTGTGTGCAGGCCAAGGACATGAAGGAGCCGTGGTGCCTGGCTGCCAGTGACCGCGAGGCGACGGCGAAGACGCTCATCGGCTACTACGCCAAGCGCTGGGGGATTGAAACGAGCTTCCGCGACATCAAGGATCTGCGCTTCGGCATGGGGATGTCTTCGCTGCGGATCAGTCGCCCGGAGCGCCGCGACCGGCTGTTGCTGCTCAGTGCACTGGCCATCGCCTTGCTATCGCTGCTCGGTGCCGCAGGGGAGGCGTTGGGCTACGATCGGTGGCTGAAGGCAAATACCGTCAAGCGGCGTACCCACTCGCTGTTTCGCCAGGGACTGATGCTCTACGAACATATTCCGAACTGGCCTGAGGAGCGATTGCGCCCGTTATTCGAGAAGTTCACTGAACTCCTCCACGAGCAACGCGTGTTCCGCGATGCCTTCGGCATTATTTGAGTTAAAAATGAGGGGATGCCTAAGGGGTCTGTCCCCTATTGTTTGCTTCGTAGACGGACTTTGGCCTGCGGCCTAACGCTTGAACTGTGCGGCGCGGTTTTTTGCGTCCGCACCAGTGAATGGTTGGGCTACCGCGAATTAGCTGTTTATAAATCCGGTGGTCAATTCTGTTTTTGTGCCATCACTTAAATAGTCAATTTGTTTTGTAGCAACCCTGTTTGTTTCTTTAGTAATATCTAATGGAAATATCTGTGAGAGATTGGATTCTTTACATTTTAATAAGAGAAATAGCCTATATTTTACATACACTGGTGCAATAAGGTAATGCCTTGACTTAACAGCAAGTTTTTGTGGATCGGAATCTTCCTGAGGTAAACTGTATTCTTTCTCGATTTCAATCTGCTTTTTTTGTTCTGTGGATTCACTGAATTTATATTTTTCAGAAAGAGAAGACTCCAATTTTGACTTTAACTTCACAACAGCGTCATGGCTGAGTTCTAGTGTTCCTTTAAGCTTTGCCTCAGATTCTTTGTCAATAGTGATTTTGTGACACACCTCTATTGTTTCCTTGTGACGAATTTTTTCTCCGGCATTTATTGTAACTACAGTTTTCCATGAATCGGGTTGTATATAATTAGCATCAATGACCTCGAAAGATATTAAAAAATAATCGATCCTCGTTTTAAGAAATATTCCTTTTCTTTGCGTGAATATTAGTTTACGAGTTTGGCTTGGTTGCTTTGCTATTAGATGCAATTCATATAACGCGACAAGATTCAAAACTTCCTTCGGCAGTTCAGATATATTTCCCTTTTCAAGATAACAATTATAACCTAATTTTAGCGACTCACCAGCTTCACTTGCTGTGGCTTCACCAGTTAACATTATTGCTTTAATATTGTTATCAATATTTATCATCTGCTTATAAAGCTCTGTTCCTTTTTTTAGCGGCATCTCTTGATCAAGAACAACAACCTTAATAGGATATTCTTTTAATAAGGAAAGAGCCTCCTCAGGATCAGAGGTGAACTCAGTCTTTAAATTGGTTTTCGCCTCGACAAGTTGAGCAAATGTTTCAGCAGCTTTTTTGTCATCATCAACAAAAAGAATATCTATGCTCATTATTCTGCACCTCTTAGCTTAAGCTCGAAAGTTATTTTATCTCCATTTATCGTGTAATCAATTAAAGCGCCCTCAATGCTTTCAAGAAGACTCTTGACAGTGCTTAAACCAAGGCCGTGGTGTCCATTTTTAGTTGAAAATTCAGCGTCAAATATTTCTTTGCCGCCGGGCAATAATTCTGTTGTGTTAGTTACCCTAATAACATTGTACCCGTTCTTCTGATGAAAATTGATATCGAGTTCTGTACCTGGTTTTGCTGCCTCTGCGGCATTCTCTATCAATGGCAGTAGTAGTGCTACAATATAATTATTCGAATAACCTTTTATTTTATGCCTCGTCAGAAAAATTCGTGGGCGGTTTCCGGGACAGGTAATGCTCCAAGCGCATGATATAAAGCGATTTCTGCCGCATGATAAGTCCTGAAGCCATATGCTTTTCTGGTGGTCAGTTTCGCTTTGTTATTGAAACCTTCGACAATGCCGCTCGAAAACTGCTTTTTTGCCCGGAACCAGTTCAGCAGCAGGGGCCGATGGTTTCTCAGCATGCGGGCCACCTTCTTCATCGGCTCAATCTTGGAACGCATCGTTTTCGTACACCACTTATCCAGGAACTCACCGGCCCAATAGGGCGACTGATACGACCAGAAGAGCTGAAACTCCTCTTTGAGCAGATAGCTTCTGACCGACTTCAAATTGTACTGCAGCAGATCCGCCAGTTTGGTCTCCTGTTTCTCCGTCAGATTCTCCGGACGCTTGAGCAGCAGCCAGCGGGTCTTCGTCAGTACCGGATCGTAGCCTCTTTTCTTCAGCTCCTTGGCCTCCCCGGCCCGCACCTCATCGATCGCTTTACTCAAGTGCGCCATGATGTGGAACCGGTCCAGGATGTGGAGTGCACCTCCCGCCTTCTTGGCGATCACCCTCAGGTAGGGCTTCCACATATCGCTGCAGATATAGCGCAAATCGGCGGTTCGTTCCTTGCCAAGCCACCGGAAGAATCCCAACAAAGTTTTGACCTTCCGTTTCTTGCCGATCCACAGCAACCGTTTACAGCCAACGTCGATCTGGTAAACCAGCGTGAGGTACTTGTGGCCCCTCTGCCATTGGATCTCATCGATACCAATAGCTTTAATGCCCGACAGGTCTCTATGTTCCCGGCCCCAGGTGACAGCCATCTCGACCGAGCAGAACACATGGTCCCAACTGGTGCGAAAGGCTTCAGCGACTTCCTTCCAGCTCAGGCGTTTGGCCCAGCTCGCCAGAAACCAGGCATAGGCCTCGGTCAGGCGATGTTTGCCTTCGGCCCAAGGCATCCGCTCCACCACGATGCCACAGCTTGGACAGTCGACGCGGCGTGGCGCATAGAGAAAAAACACCTTAATACCCCACACCGGAATAAACTCAAATCTTCGAACCGGCAATGTGTCGTAACCCGGCCTGCGCCGGCCGCACCTCGAGCACTCCGGCCGCCCATTACCGCGAGGGTGGAGTTCGGCCTCGATTGTCGGCACCTCCGTGCCATCTACCCAACGGATGGCGCCGTACACAAAAGATTTGAATTTCTGGACTCGATTAAGGATAGTCTTGACTTGCATCCTCGCTCCTTTTTCTGATTGACGGTTGGTCGTACTTCCATCATCTCAGAGTTAGGGAGCAGGATGCGCTTCCCCTAATAAAATCTAAATTTGCATCCCTGGAGTGCTAGTTATCTACGTTTTTACCCACAAATTTTCCTGAAGAGCCTATTTTATTAGGCACTTCGACCTTAATATCTAAGTTTGCATTAACTGATTCTGAATAAATTTCGCAAGCTGACAATATAGATTCTTTTATAGATTTCGGTTCCCAACCTCCGCTATAACCAGTTACTAAAATCATCTGACGGTATGCTGAAATAAAAGCCTTGCATAAATCGACACTTGATTTTATTGAATTAATTGTTTTGGAATTCTTACTGTCAAGATCGAATGAAGTTGCAAGAATTTCAGCTGATGCTTCAATTTGTGAAAGTGGAGTATTTAATGAATGAGCTATCTCCCGAATAAGCTGCTTATTACTTGTGAAATGGCTATTTTCATTGGTTTGATAACTATCAATCTTGTTTGTAAGCTGTAATGATTGTTCTTGGAGGCCATCTTTTATTATTTTATATATTTGTTCAGACACTACTTGAGACACTTCCTTTGATGTTCTGTAAGGTATTTCCTCTAAGAGTTTTGGAATATACCTTTCAATATCAGCATCATTGTTACTCATATATCTGTATTTTCTGTCTCTATCGTACTTAAATTCTTCCATTTCTCTTAAAAGATGTTGCTCCTTACGACGATCAAGACGTTTAAAATAATAATAGAAGAATAAAGGCACCCACACTCCCACCATGATGAGAAATAACACATTAAGAACTGTGCTAAGATTTTCAAATATGGACATGATGTACTCCTAATTTAGTCTTTTAATGTATCTGTTAGTGGTATAAGCCCAACGGCAGCGGTGAGCTGCGCAGAAAACGCGACAGCGCTTTCTGCGTCGGCTCGACCGCTTGGTTAGGCTATTAGTCATGCCTGCGACACCAGTAACTAGACAAGGGTGACTACTGAAAGTCTCGTGATAGCATCTGGGATGCCGCCGAGGCCGCATAAACACCGACGCCTTTTATCTGCCTAGCTACTTCATACCCTTCCGAGCGGAACTGCTGCAACATGCCGCTGAGTGAGGCTAGCTTACTTGTGTTCAGAACCATCCTTACAGCGGTCCCTTGGCAGTGGTGCCCGAGGTCTATATGTTCCTTGCCGTTCTCATCCAGTCTTATTGCGTGGTCGCCGCTGCATATCAGGAAGCTTCCGCCTAACCTGCAGATCCGGTTACTCATGTACAAGCCGAATCCCGAGTTGTGCCAAGGGTCTTTTGTGTTGATTCTGGCGCCAGCGTAGTTCTTACTGGAGATGGCCGGCATCAGTGCCTGTTGGATTGCGTCCGAGTCGCATTCCACCTCGACGTAGGGGTTCGAAGAAAGCGACTCCTTCAGGCCCATGCCGTTGTCTAGTATCGCGATCTCAACGCGGTGGTACGTTGGCCAGTACTGGGCGCAGTACTCGATGGCCTTTGATCTGCTGTGCTCAACTACGTTTCTCATTATCTCCCGGATGGAGAACGTCAGGGCGTCCAGAAGATTCTCCGACTCGTTCCGAGACAGGACCGTCGCCAAGTGCTCCGCACGCCGCTCAACAATTTCCTGAGGAACCTCCCACTCCCGGGATGCCTCGTCAACGATCGTTTTTGTTCTCAGGATGGTGAAGGGAACAAATCGATCATTGCCTGGGACCTCGCTCGGCTCTCTCCCGTGCTTTAACCCGAAGGCTCGGAAGAACGCCATGTTCGCGGCGTAGTCTTTTTCGCGAAATCCGCGGCACCTAACTCTGGTTCCCCGGTTACTCCTGTTGAAGTCCCGAATCCGGTTCGCGATATAAACCATCGTGAATGGCTCAATCCGTCCCATAGACGAGAAATCTATGGTGACGATTTCTCTACCAGAGTGGGATTCGACCTCGGAGCAAAATGCAAAGACCGACTTCTCGTCGCACCGACTCGGAAACTGTACTAGGCTCATCCACCCCCCAATGCCTCCGCCGTAGGGACGCCGGTTACCCGGCGCCCCCGGCACAGTCCCGGACGTGCGGTTTTCCCGCATCCGGTTCCTCGGTTGTACTCGCTTTCGCGCGGTCGATAGGCTTCATGCAAACACCCGCCGTGCAGAGGGCCGTTCGGTAATGCGGGGTTTGGCGATTCCGAGCTTTTCCACGGCACCGGCGAATGCCTGCCAGGTGAAACTCTTGCGCTTCCCGCCTCTCCGATTCAGCCACTTGAATGCACACTCCATGGCCCATTGATAGAACCGCCATAACGACCGCGAGTTGCCCCGCAGACCGTAGTAGTTGTAATGCCCCACCAGGCGACGATTCAGTCCCCGTACAAACTCCCTGCCCGGCAGATGCCGGTTGCCCTTAATCCACACCTTGATGCGACGACACGCGCCTTGCAACTTCTTGCGAGCGGTTCGACGCATGACGCGCGGCTTACCCTTGCGGTCCCGGAACCAGTACAGTTCGAAACCCAGAAAGGTGACCCGGCGTTCCATGCTCAGATGAAATCGACTAAAGCGCACGATCCGCGTCTTCTCCGGCGCCACCTCCAGGCCGAACTTTCCCAGCCGTAGCGGTAGCATCTCGAAGAACCGCTCCGCATCTTCCTGATAACGAAACGCACAGACAAAATCATCGGCATATCGGCACAGCATTACCTCGCCCCGGCAACGGGGCCTGAATACACGTTCGAACCAGAGGTCCAGCACGTGATGCAGGTAGAGGTTGGCAAGCACCGGGGAGATGATCCCGCCTTGCGGGGTGCCCGCTCCGGGATGGAGTACCTGTCCATCGGTCTCCAGTATCCCGGCTTTCAGCCATTTCCGGATCAAGTGCACAAAGGCGCGGTCGTCGATCCGTAACGACAACATCTCCAGAAGCCAGTCGTGGTCCATGTGATCGAAAAACCCCCGTATGTCCGCCTCGACCAGGTAGCCATAGCTCCCGAATTGCAGACGAAACGTGAGGTCACACACTGCTTCCTTGGCGCTTCGACCCGGCCGGTAGCCGTAACTGCTATCCAGAAAGTCGCTTTCGTAGATCGCCGTCAGCAGCTTGGCACAGGCCAGTTGCACGAGCTTGTCTTCCAGCGCCGGGATACCCAGCGGCCTTTGTTTTCCATTCTCCTTGGGGATGTAAACACGCCGTACGAGCTTTGCTCGATAGCGTTTAGCTTTCACACGCTCCGCCAGGTCAGCAATATTGGCCATCAGGTTCTCACCATAGGCCGCCGCCGTCAGTCCATCCACACCGCTGGCAGCATCCTTGTTCAGTGCCTGCCAGCAATGCAGCAGAAGTTCGGCATTCACTTCCCGGTAAAGGTCGCGAAAGCGATGGTGTTTACAGGCTTTCGCCCGTTTGGCTATTCCCCGCAGTGAGGTGGGCTCATGTTGATCCGATCCAACGTGTCCGGCACGAGTTTCCTTTGCGGGCTGCGTACTCCCGTCGGGTCCTTCGCCTTGTGGCTGGCTTTCCCAACCTCCGACTACTATGCCCGATAAGACACCCCGTTCGCATGCGGCCGTTCCCGGCCTGCCTGTCCGTTCCCTGTTCGGCCCCTCCACCGGAGCATACGCCGTGTCCAGGCTCTTCACCCTTGCGTGTCCCAGCTCTGTCGGTTTCATGGCTTCACCTCGTTCAGGAGCTTGCGGGGCTTCCCGAGTTCTACGGCGCCTCTCTTCCTGCATGCCACGGCCTGTGGACTCCGGCGGACCTCCACACCCAAGCCATTCCGGGCGCTTCGTGTTGTCTTCCAGCAAGTTAAAACTGTCGACATCCGCAATAAGCTTATTTCGAAGCTGTACCAGCACTTCAGGGTGCGCGACCACCCCTACGGCCTACAGGATTCTCTGTGTACGCTTACCTCACTTATCGTTCGCGGGTTGCCCCGCTCCTCATTGAGATCAACACTCGATACGGGTGGGTGGCTAACCCTTGCCCGACGGGGACTTCCACCCCGCAAGAGACGCCGAGCTTTGCTCGGCGCGATAACTTATAAGCATTTATCCGCCGTGCGCAGCATGGCGAATAAATGTCTGTTGGACTAAGCCGCCCATCAGACCGGCACGGACTGATCTATAGGGAAATGTATGGCGCGGGGTGGGTGCGATGCGCCGGCGGTGGCGCAGATTGGGGCGGTGGTCGTGGCCGGTGAGGCGTCTTCGTCCATGTCTTCGGTCCCTGCGATGTGCGATGGGTGGTTATTCTCTCGCCATTTCTCGGCAAAATCCAATGTCCGGACGAGCGCAACCGCGGCCCCGCTGCGGGGCCGTCCCACCTCGGTTAAGACCGCAGGCCTTTATCCTGTTTTACAGCCTCAGTGTCGCGTGTCGGGCGGTCTTCAGGATGCTCGACTGGGCGCAATCTGCGCGATTACGTACAGCCGCCCGGTCGGGCACTGCGGGCAGGCATAGTCGACACCGTCGTGGTGTGCGGTGCCATCGTCCTTCTCCGGTGGGACGGGGACGGCCAGTGCCTCACGGATCCGGGCGAGCTTCTCCCGGCGGCCGCGGTTGGCCAGGAAGCCGAAGTGACGAATGCGCATCAGCCCTTTCGGCAGGACATGCATCAGGCAGCGGCGCACGAACTCTTCGCCCTCCAGGGTCAATGTCTTATGTCGGTCACGGTCGCGGTAGTCCTTGTACCGGATGGTCACCCGTTCGTCGTCGACCGCGAGGATCCGCGCTGGGGTGATCGCGATGCGGTGGGTGTAACGGGCCAGGTAGTCGACGACGGTGGCGGTATGGTCGAGACAGTGTTTGGTGTAGACCACCCACTCAAAAGCCACGCTGGCGCATGGCATCAATCATCTGCTGACGCAAGGCTGTCATCGTCGTCTCTCCTCTCCGTCAGACCCACATCGGGTCAACTGAGAGTGTTGGCGACGGAAGAACCGCCGGCGTTTATCGAAGGGGAGCTACCGCGTAGCGGTTTAGTTCAACGCCGCCCATCAGCCGCACCGTTTTTTGGCATCGGCTGGATGGGCTTGTTATGCGGCATTTAGCGGCTTGATACGCGCCATATCTTTCTTAATTGCCTGCGCGGCATCCCACAGATCCACAGCCCGTTGGGCGTTCAGCCAGAATTCTGGAGAATTACCGAACAGCCGTCCCAGCCGGAGAGCCATTTCCGGACTGACACTCCGGCGCTCTCGCAGCACCTCATTAATCGACTGTCGCGAGACGCCCACAGCTTCAGCCAAACCGGAAACAGTCAGCCCATAATCCGGCAAAAAGTCTTCACGCAGCATCTCGCCCGGATGGGTAGGCCGTCGCTTGCTCCTGGTTGTGTTCGGAATGCTCATCTTTCTCACCTCGTTCAGTGGTAATCACAAACTTCGACATCATAGGCGTCGCCGTCCACAAACCGGAAGCAGATGCGCCACTGGTCATTGATCGAGATCGAGTATTGTCCCTTTCGGTCACCTTCCAGTGCATGAAGGCGATTGCCAGGCGGAACTTTCAGGTCATCCAGCCGCGTAGCCAAGTCGACGTACTCCAACTTGCGCGCAGCCCGTTTGGCAACATCTGCCGGAAACCGTTTGGCCTTGCCTGTGGCGTACAGTTCCTGGGTACGTCGATCCGAAAATATCTTGAACATGCGTCATGTGTAGTCCGTCACGTGACGCGTGTCATTCGATGATTTGTTACCGCATAACGCCCAAATCAGCCGCGCGTTTTTTGCGTCGGCTGCATTTGCTTGTTAGCTGTGAGATCTTGCAGTGAGCCCGAAATGTATTTGTGAATAATGCTCGACACAAAAGTTTGGTACGGAATACCTTCTTCCGATGCTCTTGACTGGATAGCAGTTAAATCTCTGTTTGAGATTCGAATATTTATCCTTTTGTCTTTTTTAAACGTGTTGCTGGCAATTGCCTCTAATTCTTTTTTTCGAGATTCCGTTAATACTGATTCATACTCTCCAGTCTCGACGGCATCAAGCAGAGCCTTCTCTTCTTTAGATAACTTACCTTTGGTCATGATTCACCTCCAAGGTATAGCTTGGTAAATTTTCTGCTGGGAATGATTGTTTTCAAAAATACCTCCTCATCGCTTTCTACATACGGGATGAGGTGAACATATTCCTTAAATAATGAGCGCCGGAAACGCCCTGGTCGCCCATCACACCATAGGGCATACGAACGAGGCCCAGATGGCTCAAGGCGTGCCCGAAGGCAGGGGCACCCTGATCACCCATGACATTTCGCGTCTTTCGCGTATTTCGTGGTTAACTCTCATGGCGATACGCACCGCCCAAGATGATGAAAGAGGAGCGCGTATCGCCATGTTCGTTCCCTCACCCCATCCCTCTCCCAGAGGGAGAGGGGGAGAACGTGCTTCGCGACTTTCACGTTAAAAGGTTTTTCTCCGTGGTCAATGGACCGTGCACACCATGCACGGGTCGAAGGAGCGCACCACGTGCTGCACCGCCACGGTGTCCCTGCCGTCATCGACGCGGGTGCCGAGGAGGGCCTGTTCCAGCACGCCCCGGGTGCCGCCGGCGTCCCGCGGCGAGAAGTTCCAGGTGGTGGGGGCGATGATCTGGTAGTTGACGATACGCCCCCCTTCCACCCGTAACCAGTGGCCGAGGCTGCCCCGGGCCGCCTCGGTGACGCCGTAGCCACGGCCATCCTCCGCCAGGAGGCCGTGGCCACAGAAGGGCTCCCGGGGGCGCAGGGCGCGGGCCCAGGCCTCCATGGCCGGGATGGTGCGGGCCACCTCCAGCAGCCGTGCCACCACCCGCGCCCTGACGTTGCTCTGGCCGCCGGCGAGGAGGTCGTGGATCAGGGGATGGCCGTCCACGGCCTGGCGCGCCAGGGCCCCCACTTCCATCACCGCCCCCCCGAGGCGCGGGGCCTTGCACCAGGTGTAGCCATCAGGGACGTCGGCGTCGGGGGCGGTACGCACCTCGAAGTCCTCGTCGAGGATACGCGCCAGGGTCTCCAGGCTGCGCACCTCGTCGTCCACCACCAGCACCAGGGGCTCCATGACTAGGCCGGCTCCGCTGCCGGCAACCGCCAGTCGCGGCGGCGATGGCGGGCGATGGTCAGGGGGGTATGGGACTTCGGCACCTTGTGGACGAAATTGTAGCGCGCCACGTGGTAGCTGGGGTCGAAGCCGAAGAAGTTGAGATGCATGTGGGCCAGCTCGTCCCGGCGATGGTCCGCCAGGGGCCGCTCGGCCTCGTCCGCCCGGCGCCGCGCCGCCTTGGCCTCAAGCCGCTCCTCGAAGTCCGGGGCGTTGGCCAGCTCGAGGGCCCGGCGGCCCACCTCGGCCCGGAAGTCCTCCGGGGCGCCGGTCATCATCCGATCCACCAGTCCCAGGGCCCGCGCCTCCTCCACCCCCATGGGCAGCCGCGCCGCGCTGATGCGCCGGGCCTTGTCCGCACCGGCGTAGCGGGGCAGCAGGTAGGTCCAGTACTCCGAGCCGTAGAGGTTGCCCATGTCCTTGTAGTGGGGGTTGAGGACCACGCCGTGACGGGCCCACACGCGATCCGCGGCCCGCGACAGGAACACCCCGCCGGCGCCGGCGTTGGCCCCCAGGGCGGCAATGGTGAGCGTATCCCCGGTGGTGATGATGGCATGGGCGAGGTCGTTGATGGCGTTGATGTTGTCCCACGAGGCCTGGGGCGGGCTGGCGGCGGCCTCGATGAGGTTGAGGTCCATGCCGTTGGACCAGAAGTCGTCCCCGCCCATGAGCACCACCACCCGGGTCTCGCCCTGGCAGGCCTCGGCGTAGAGCCGCCCCAGGCGCTCGCAGGCGTCCACCCCCATGGCGCCGTTGTAGAGATCCCAGTGCAGGTAGGCCACGGGCCCGCGCCGCCGGCAGTACATGTCCCGATAGCCGCTGCGGGCCGTGGGTGCCACCTCGGGCAGGTCCGCCGCCGCATCCCCCAGCACCCGCATCGCCGGCAGCTTGAAGGAGAATTCCCCCTGGGGGTCGCGCAGGTGGCCGAGCCACACCGCGCCGTCCCGGGTGGCCCTGCACACCGCCGGCCCCGAGCGTGCCACCAGCTCGCCGGGGCGCCCCCCCAGGGTGCCCTCGGCACGGACATCGTGGAGGTACACCAGCCGCCCGGCCACGCGGTCCCGCACCCCGGGCATGCCATCGGCGGCGCGGATCTTCCTCAGCACCGTCGCGGTGTCGTCCCGTTCCCAGTGGATGGCCCGCTCCTGCTGGCCCATGGCGGGGCGGCTGCGCCCCGCCAGCCGGGCCCCGGGGTCGTCCTGGTCCAGGGGCGTGAAGCCACCGCCCTCGAAGCGTTCCACGGCGAGCCGCACGGCGGCCACCGCCGCCGCCGTCACCTCGTTGCGGTAGAGGCTGGACTTGGTGGCCGGGCGCATGGGAAAGGCGGCGCTGGCCCAGATGGGGCCGGCGTCCATATCCGCAGTGGCCTGGAGCACGGTGACGCCCCAGGTGGGTGCATCCTCCATGATGGCCCAGTCCAGGGCCGCCGGCCCGCGATCGCCGGGCACCCCGGGATGGACCACGAAGCACGGCACGGCGCGCCACACCGCCTCGGGGATGGCTCGTTTCAGGAAGGGGGCCACCACCAGGTCGGGCCGGAACAGGACCACCGCCTCCCCAGTCACGGCATCGTTGATGTCCAGCTCCACCGACACCTCGTGGCCCATGGCGCGCAACTCGATGAACAGCCGCTGGCTCAGGCTGTTGAAGGCATGACACAGGAACAGCACCCGCATCAGCAGATCCTGGGGAGCTGCTCGCCGGCCAGCCAGTCCACCACCCGCTGGCCGCCGAAGGCGGTCTCCATCTGCACCAGGGCATGGTCATCCGCCACCACCTCGCCGATGATGGCGGCGTCGCCCCCCAGGGGATGGGCACGCATGGCCGCCAGCAGGGCCTCGGCGTCGGCGCCGTCGCAGATGGCCACCAGCTTGCCCTCGTTGGCCACGTACAGGGGATCGAGCCCCAGCAGCTCGCAGGCGGCGGCCACCTCGCCGCGCACCGGCACCGCCGCCTCCCGCAACTGCATGCCCACCCGGGACTGGTGGGCCAGCTCGTTGAGGGTGCTGGCCAGACCGCCCCGGGTGGGATCCCGCAGGCAGTGGATGTCCGGCACCGCGGCCACCATGGCCGCCACCAGCCCGTGGAGGGCCGCGCTGTCGGAGCGGATGGCGGTATCGAACTCCAGGTTCTCGCGGCTGGACATGATGGCCACGCCGTGGTCCCCGACGGTACCGCTCACCAGCACCGCGTCCCCGGGCCGGGCGCGGTCGCCGGCGATGTTGACGCCCGCGGGCACCCGCCCGACGCCGGTGGTGGTGATGAACACGCCATCGCCGTTGCCCCGCTCCACCACCTTGGTATCCCCCGTGACCACGGCCACCCCGGCCGCCTGGGCCGCCGCCGCCATGCTGGCCACGATGCGGTCCAGATCCGCCAGGGGAAAACCCTCTTCGAGGATGAAGCCGGCGGCCAGGTAGAGGGGCACGGCGCCGGCCATGGCGATGTCGTTGACGGTGCCGTGGACCGCCAGGGAACCGATGTCACCGCCGGGAAAGAACAGCGGCGAGATGACGTGGCCGTCGGTGCTCATCACCAGGCGCCCCGCAGGCACCTCGAAGGCGGCCTGGTCGTTGGCGGCGAGCAGCAACTCGTTGCCCAGATGCCGGTGAAACAGCTCCTCGATGAGCTGGGCCATGGCCCGCCCGCCGCTGCCGTGGCTCATGTCCACGGCGCCGCGGCGGATGTCCAGGCGCAGGGGGAAACGCCGGATGTCGGCGGTCATGAGACGGCGTAGCCCGGCGTGGCCGCGGCGGCTTCCCGGAAACGGCCGTAGGACCAGTAGGCGGCGCAGGCCCCCTCCGAGGACACCATGCAGGACCCCATGGGGTTCTCGGGGGTGCACACGGTGCCGAACAGCTTGCAGTCCGTGGGCCGCTTGACGCCCCGCAGGATGGCCGGGCACTCGCAGCCCTTGACGTCGTCCACCCGCTGCTCGGGGATGGTGAAACGCGCCTCGGCGTCGAACTCGGCATAGTCCGCCTTGATGCGCAGGCCGCTGTAGGGCACCAGGCCAAGGCCGCGCCACTCGAAGGTGCGGCGCATCTCCAGCACCTCGGCCACCAGGGCCTTGGCCTTGGGGTTGCCCTCCCGGGTCACCACCCGGGTGTACTCGTTCTCCACCTCGTAACGGCCCTCGTTCAGCTGGCGGATGACCATGAGGGCGGACTGCATCACGTCCAGGGGCTCGAAGCCGGCGATCACCACCGGACGCTGGAACTCCTCGGCGAAAAACTCGTAAGGCTGGCTGCCGATGATGGCGGAGACGTGGGAAGGCCCGAGGAAGCCGTCGATGGACACGGTGCCCATGTCCCGCACCTCGGGGGAGCTGAGGATGTTCTGGATGGCCGCCGGGGTGAGGACATGGTTGCAGTAGACGGAGAAGTTGGCCAGGCCCTCGGCCCGGGCCTGGCGGATGGCCACCACCGTGGGCGGGGTGGTGGTCTCGAAGCCGATGGCGAAGAAAACCACCTGCCGGCCGGGGTTGTCCCGGGCGATGCGCAGGGCGTCCTGGGTGGAATATACCATGCGGATGTCGGCGCCCTCGGCCTTGGCCTTCATGAGGCTGCGCCGGCCGCTGGCGGGCACCCGCAGCATGTCGCCGTAGCTGCAGAGGATGACGTCGTGGGCCTCGGCCAGGGCCATGGCGCCGTCGATGCGCCCGATGGGCAGCACGCACACCGGGCACCCGGGGCCGTGGACGAAGCGCACGTTGTCCGGCACCAGGTCCTGCAGCCCGTAACGGAAAATGGCGTGGGTGTGGCCGCCGCAGAACTCCATGATGTGGTAGCTGCGGGCGGGGTCGGCCTCGGCGGCGATGGCGCCGGCCAGGGTGCGGGCCAGGTCCCCCTGGCGGAACTCGTCTATAAACTTCATGGGTCTATGACCTTCATGGGGCGCCGGTGAGCCCGGCCTCGGCGAACAGTTGCAGGGTCTTCTCCGCCTCCTCACGGCTCACGGTGTTAAGGGCATAACCCACGTGGATGAGCACGAAATCCCCCACCGCCACCCCGTCCACCAGGGCCAGGGAGATCGCCTTGCGCACCCCCCCCAGGGAGACCACCGCATCGGCCCCGGACGGGTCGATCTCCACCACCTCCGCCGGCATCGCCAGACACATGACGGCGCCCTCAGACCGTGGCCGCCGCGGCCGCCGGGGCGGCGGCCTCGAGCAGGGCGATCTGGCGGTGGGCGCGCAGCCACTGGTACCAGGCCTCCATGCCCTCGCCGCTGGTGGCCGACACCTTGAGCACCTTGACCCGCGGATTGACCCGCCGGGCATTGGCGATGCAGGCCTCGACGTCGAACTGCAGGTAGGGCAGCAGGTCGATCTTGTTCAGCAGCACCAGGTCCGAGGCATGGAACATGTCGGGATACTTGATGGGCTTGTCCTCCCCCTCGGTGATGGAGAGGATGGCCACCTTGGCGGCCTCCCCGAGGTCGAAGGCCGCGGGACACACCAGGTTGCCGACGTTCTCGATGAACACCATGGAGCCCGCCTCCGGCGCCAGGTGCTCCAGGGCGTGGCCCACCATGTGGCCGTCCAGGTGACAGCCCTTGCCGGTGTTGATCTGGATGGCCTTGACGCCGGTGGCGCGGATGCGGTCGGCGTCGTTGGCGGTCTGCTGGTCGCCCTCGATGACCGCCATGGCGAACTCGTCCCCCACATCGGCGATGGTGCGGGTGAGCAGGGCGGTCTTGCCCGAACCCGGGCTGGACACCAGGTTGAGAGCCAGCACGCCGCGATCCGCGAAGTAGCGCCGGTTGGCGGCGGCATACTCGTTGTTCTTGGCCAGGATGTCCTGCTCGATCTGCACCATGCGGCCCTGGCTCATGCCGGGAGCATGGGCATGGGCCGGGCCCTGGCCATAGTCGTGCACATGGTCGTGGCGGTGCACGTGGTCGTGGTCATGATCATGACCGTGGTCGTGGCCGGGATGGCCGTGGTCGTGAGGATGATCATGGTCGTGCCCATGGCCATGGGCCTCGCCCTCCACTTTCACCTCGCCTTCGCCGCATCCGCATACATTGCACATCACACCACCTCCAGCTCTTTGATTCGCATCTCGTCGCCGCCCGTCACATGCAGTTGGGCCCCGCCGCAGGAAGGGCAGAGGTCGTAACGGGCGCTGACGGTCACGGCCTTCATGCAGCCCATGCACCAGGCCGTGCCCGGGGTGTCCAGGATCTCCAGGCGGGCGCCATCGGCGATGGTGCCCCGGGTCACGGCGTCGAAGCAGAAACGCATGGCCTCCACCTCTACGCCGGCCAGGGCGCCTATCTCCAGCCACACGGCGCTTACCTTCTCATAATTCTGCTGGCGTGCATTGTCCTCGATCACCTGAAGCACACCTTCACACAGGGACATCTCATGCATGGCCACTCCCGGACCCGTCGCGGGTAGGATATTCACTGTAGATCCAAACATATCCCATTACCGGCAACAAAAGCGGGGCCTTTACCCCCCATCGACCACCAGCTCGAAGCCGACGCAGGGGTCCAGGGCGCGGATGGTCAGGGCGGCGCGCCGCCGCAGGTCGTCCTGGTCCGTGAAGGCGAGCCCCGTGAGGGCCCGAGCGGCCGCCCCCTCCGGGTGGAAATTCCACTCCGTGGGCGCCAATACCTGGTAACGAGTCACGGCGCCCGCCGCCAGCTCGACCCGATGCACCAGCCGGCCCCGGGCCGCCTCCACCTGGCCGATGCCCTCACCCCTAACACGGCCCTCGCCAGCGGCCGCCGACGGCGCATCCGCCAGCCCGGGCAGGGCGGTCTCGAGGCCGATGGCGAGGGCGGACAACTCCGCCAGCCGGGCCACCAGGCGCGTGGCCAGAGCATCGCCGTGGCTCTCGAGCAGGCAGGCCACCAGGGTGTGGGCACGGCGGCGGGACAGAGACGAGGTCTCCGCCGGGGCGCCCTGCCACCGGGGCCTGGCGATGAATGCATCGGCGCCGGCGGGGCGCAAGCGCGCCCCCAGGGTGGCGTCATCGAGGTCCGGCAGCAGGGGCACCCCCTCGGCCGTAGTCCCTGGCGCCGGGTCGTCCATGGCCGCGGCCACCACCCGGGCGGCGACGGTGGTGCCCTGCCCCGCCCACGCCGCCAGTTCCCCCGGCGTGGCGAGGCCATGCCACGCCGCCACCGGCAGGCCGAAGACCCGCTCCTCCAGCACCGCCATCATCTCTCCCAGGGCCGCGTCCAGGGCCTGGTGATCCACCGCCACGGTGGCATCCAGGGCGAAGGCCCGGCCCTCGGCGAATATCGCTTCCCGCACCGCCGGCAGCAGCCGCACCATGGTGGCCGCCGCCGGATCGGGTCCCTCCCCCAGGTACTCCGCCCAGCCCAGGAGTATTCCAAGGGTGTGCTCGCGCACCGTCTCCACGTCCACCAGCAGGCGCCCGGCCGCGGCGGCCGCGTCGGGGGCCCGCCCGAGGGCGGCGCCGAGGGCCTGGCGCGCGGCCGCGGCCTGGGCGGTGGCGCACAGGCTGTAGATCATGGGCAGGGTCTCCAGCACCGCCGCCGGGGAGCGTCCCACGAAGATCCGGGGGGCGTGGAGAGGCCGGCTGGAGCGGATATCCACCCCCACCACGCGGCCATGGCCGGTGCGCAGGGCGATGGTGATCTGGCCTTCGATGCCCACGGGGCTCCTCGTGCGTTCACTTCAGTGCGGCGCGCAGGAATTCGCGACGACTCACCCGGAACGGCGCCGCACGAGGCGCGCCGCCAGGCGCGGGCCTCGGGCGCCCCTGACGGGATTCGGCAGGCGGTGCCAGCAACTGCTCCAGGGCCGCCCGGGCCGTGGCCACCGCCACCGCCTGATGGGGAAACTCCAGCACCGGCGAGAACAGGGAACACATGCGATAGCGGCCGATGCCCGCCTCCTCGCCCAGGATAAACTCATGGGTCCCCGACGGGAATCGCACCAGCCCCTGCTCCCCCGGGCGGCGATCCGCCCACTGCTCCCCTTCCACCGGCAACAGCATGAGGTTCATGGACCACGGCGTCACCAGCACCCTCAGACAGGACCGATCCCAGGGCCGGAAGCCCACCGCCTCCACGGTGAGCCCCGGGTTGATGAAGGGCTGGCCCGCCATGCGCTCCCGCTGAATGCGCCGAAAAGCCGCCTCCAGGCCGGCGGCGAGGTAGACCGCCGCCATGGACGAATCCCGGCTCATGAGCCGGCCACCACCATGAAGTCGGCCTTGGCACCGTCGCAGTTGGGGCAGGTCCAGTGATCCGGCACGGCCGCCGAAGGGGGTGCCGGGGGCACCTGCCAGTAGGGTCGCCGGCGGGCACCTTTTCCGGGTCCAGGGGCACGGCGGGGGCCGCGGCGGCGAGAGGTATGGCTCCTCACCTGGCCGGGGATGGCCCCAATTCCCACGGTATCCCTCACCACCCGCTCCCTTCATCCAGGTATTCCACCGCCATACCCGGCCGGCGCCGAATCCTGGGCCCGCCACCGAGGGCTGCCGTCGCGCGGCGCGCTCACCTCCCCCACGGCCAGCACTTGGTCCATGAGGTCCCGATCGGCCTCTTGGAGGTGGCTGATGTCCACCACCCGGGGAGCGTCCTCCACTGCCCGCACCGAGGCCAGGGCGTGGCAGCCGGTACAGACGCCGCAGATCCGTTCCACGAAGGCCCAGGCGCCCCGTGAATTCCGACCCCAGCCCCAGGGCCGCGGCCGTCAGGCTGCAATACTTGAGGAAACTGCGCCGGGTGATGCCCTGGCGGCGCGTCACCTCGTTGAAGGTCTCTGTCATCGTCCACCCCTCCTGAGAGGGACGGCTCACGGCCGTCCCGTTGGTTGTGGAGGGGCTGTTGCAAGGGCAGTGCCAGCTATGAAAAAACAATATATTTCAATCGTTTGTCGAACACAGGAAACGACGCGACACGAGGCATCGGAAAGCCGTCTCACGTTCCAGGCACCGAACTGGAAAGGTGGCGACCATCATGTTACTCGTCCTGCCTGCCATGAACCGGACCATCTAAGGCGAAGAACTGTAACCACGAAAGACACGAAATAGCACAAAAGAAGAAGGCTCTCGCCAAGAACACCAAGGGATTGGGAACGTGACGGAAGACGCCAGTGGGAGGCTTAGAGGTTGAAAGGCAAGTCTCGATTCCATTCGAGTACCGAGACTCAAATTCGGCGAAGCGCGCAAAAGGCACGGCATCACCCGCATCGTCAATCGGCTGGAAAAGAATTGCCGCTCCCCTGGCGTACTTGGCGATCTTGGCGAGAGGAAATTCTTCTCGCCACACCCACGAATCCAGTGCAGGAGCCGAATTTCTAGACTCGATTAAGGGATTTCCTCCTACGTTTTTACCCAAATTTCCCTGAAGAGCCCAATTAATTTGGGGGACAAAACCTTGACCGGGATCAACGTGAATCAGCAAATTGCGATTCAATGTGTGTTCGAGGCCCCGTATATAGCGCCCCTCCGAAGATACGAGGATTAGACCATGCCGGGAGAACTGAACAAGATACTTGGAGAAACACCGTTGCTGGCGAGTTTCGACCCCGCGCACCGGGAGGCCATCGCTCGCATGTCACGGATGGTCGATTACGCGGAAGACGATTTTATCTTCCATGAGGGAGCGCCTTGCGGCGCCTTTTTTATCGTGGTCTCCGGCCTGGTCAAACTCTTCGTCACCAACAACCGGGACCAGCGGAAGATCATCGAATTCATCTCGCCTACGGAATCCTTCGCCGAGGCCGCCATGTTCTCCGGCCAGGGTTACCCGGTGTCGGCACTGGCGGTGGTGACGCCTTGCTGGTGCGCATCGATGCCTTCGGCTTCACCCGATATCTGCACCAGCACCCGGAACTCACTTGGACCATGCTGTCCAGTTGAGCCGGCGGTCCCACTACCTCATCGGGCAGATCCGGCAGATGTCCCTCCAGGGCGCGCGCTCCCAGGTGGCGGACTACCTGCTCCAACGTCACTCCACGGAGGAACCCCTCCAGCCCATCACCGGCCTCCCGGCGCGCCGAGCCGATCTGGCTGCCGCCGTGGGCGTCACCGTAGAGACCCGCGGCCGGTGATCTCCGAATTCGCAACCACGGCTGGATCAGCCAACCAGGGACAGCACCATCATCATCCAAGAGCCGGACAAGCTGGAGCGGTTCCGCCACAAGGACTGGCCCAAACAGACCCGTGCAGATAACGTGAAGACCGTCGAGGGACGCGCCTCCGGAGTCGCTTCGAGAGACCTCAAATCCATCCGGGGGCACCGAGTCCTTGCCCAATCGTTCCAGGCATCAGACCGCTTCCCCGGGACTGGAACGAACACAATTGCGGCCCGCGGCCTTGGCCGCATAGACGGCCTCGTCGGCATCCTTGATCAGATCGGCGACACCACGCATCCCGGCGTGGCGCACGGCGACCCCGGCACTGATACTGCCCCGCCACTCACCATCGCCCACCGGCACGCGCAGGGCACTGATGCGGCGCCAGGCGTTGGCCGCCACCTGCTCGGCGCCTTCCAGCGGGGTACGGGGACAGATGACGAGGAACTCGTCGCCACCCATACGGCACACCAAGTCATCGCTGCGCACGGCATGGCGCAACTCCCTCGCGACCCTTATCAACACCTCGTCGCCGGCATCGTGGCCGAAGGTATCGTTGACGGGTTTGAAATCATCGGCATCGATCATGATCACGGCGAGAGGCCCATTTTCTGCAACCGCTTCTCCCCACAGGCGCTCCATCTGTGCCATGGCATGACGACGGTTGGGCAGGCCGGTGAGGACATCGGTATTCGCCACGTCCTCCAGGTGCCGGTTGGCCTCGGCCAGGGCCGCCCCGAGGCGCTGGCGACTCCACCTTCTCCGCCTCCAGCCGCGCCACCAGACCAGCGAGTTCCTCGGTGCGCGTGGCGACGCGGTGTTCCAGATCTTCGTTCAGCGCCTCCAACTCCCGGTTGCGCTCGGCCACCTGCTCGAACAGCCCATTTAGGGCGGCCAGCAGCGGCTCGGTGGCATCCCGTCGTTCATCGGCCTCGGCAAGCAATGCCTGGCGCGGCGTCATGCCGGCATGGATGCGTTCCATCTGGCGGGCCATGGCCTGGTCGGTACCCAGGATATGGTAGACCAGCCACGACGTCAGGAACTTCAGGATGGAACGGATCTCGGCAACTGCCTCGGCAGACAACCGGCCGTAGAGACGTTCGACCTCTGCCAGGTAGTAGCGGTGCTGGGCCTGATGCTGTTCCACATGGCCGCCGTCGAGCCCTTCCTGCACCATCAACCGCTCCTCCTCGGCAAAATGGTAGACGGCATAGTCCCGCAGATCCCGGTAGAGGGCGGCGATGTCATCGACCGGGACCTCCAGGTTCTCGCGCACCCGCTCACCGATGGCATTGATGATATCCACCAGGTGACGGTGCTGATCATCCACCTCCGTCAGGCCGGTTTCGAAACGCTCTGTCCACTGAAAGGTCTGTGCCATTGGTCTACACCGGGCGTCTGCGTGGCTGCCCCGCGCCGCTCTGTGGCGCCAGGGTGATGCGTCAGAGGACGATGATCAGGGTCGCGATCGCCCCTGGCACATCTCCACACTGAGTATGAAAGGTCATGGTAACCCAGCAACGGCCCGCACGGGCAGAGGGGGCGAATGGGCAGCCCCGGATTCCCTCGGGATGGATGGCGCCGGGGCCAGGTTATTCTCATAGACGATTCGGGGTGGCGGCGGGGCCTGATACCGTGGGCAGACCCGCGGTCCGCCCAGCCCGTGAAACCGTTCTTCAACACGGCGGCCCTGTCGTAGCCCCACTCGCGCAGCAGCTCGGTAGGCCCGCACGGCCTCCCGGGAAGTGTGGTTGTCGGCGTAGACGATGACCGGCGCGCCCCTGTCGGACAGCCCCGGCAGCCGGGGCGACTCCTGCCCCTCGATAAAGCGCCGACTCATGGCCTGCAACTCGGACAGGGGCATGGCCACGGCACCCTCGATGTGGGAACGGCTGCTCGCGGCCTGAGGCCGCACGTCCAGCACCACGTGCCGGGGGTGCGAGTGCATCGCCAGCCAGGAGGCCTCTGAAAGCAGCAGCAACCTGGTCTCGCTCCAGCCCGGCAGGCCGTCAAGATAGCCCTTGAGGTTGGTGTGGCCGGCGGCCTCGGCCTGCTCCACCGCCGCCCGCCGGTGTCGGGAAACGTGGGACCGCGGCCATAGAACACCAGCAGCATATCCTTGTCCGCGGGCAGCCTGCCAGGGAAGTCCTCATCCTCGGGGGAGGTGGACCCGGCGCCCGGGATATGGGCCATTGCGAAGAGATACGTGGGGACGGGTGTCGACAACTGATGGGGCTGCCCATCCGTGATGATGCCCAGGAGTTCTTTGACGTGAATCTCCACACCGGGGGGCAGGCCAAGGACCGAATCTTCTCGACGCTGGAGGCGGGCTTGCCCTCCTCCCGCTGCACCTCCACCAAATCGGGGGCCCGAGGTCCTTGAAACCGGCCGCGTTCTCATACCGGGTGTTGCCGTCGCGTGCGTACCACCACTTGGCCCTTGCCCTTGACGTTAATCTGGAGGGTGCCGGCCTTGTTAGACATAGCGGCGATGCGGCCTTCCACCGTCTCCGCCTGGCGGAACCCGCCGAGGACCGGCAGGGAAGCGGACCATTCAGTCTCTTCATAACGCACTCCTTGCGGTGGGAATATAAGATCAGGTTTAGTTATTAGATTTTTTGCCATTTCAAACTAAATCGCTAATGGCTGCATTAAATCTGCATAAGGTTCGCTGAACTAAACCACTACGCGGTAGCTCCCCTTCCATACACGCCGGCGGTTCTTCTGTCGTCAACACCCTCAGTTGGCCCGATATGGGTCTGACTGCGAGAAGGGACGACGATGACACTGATGCGGATCCGCCACTTCGGCTTGCTGGCCAACCGGGGCCGCAAGGAGCAGCTCGCACAGCGCCGTGAGGCGCTGGCCGTCCCCATCTCACCGGAGCAAAACGACGGCGCCGCACAACACGAAGACGCCAGTTATCCCTGCCCGCCGTGCCGCAGCGGGCGGCTGCAGGCGATCGTCACGGCGGATTGCGCCCCAGTTGTGCCCCTTCGAGGGCTCCCGACAGGCGACACTGGAGACGTACAAGAGGGCGACCTTGTGCGACGTTCGTCAAACGCTGGCGCAGGCCCAATACGCGGGACACATCAAAGCCGCTCGCGCGCGTCCGCCCGCCCACCTTCCACGGAAGTTCCAGCGGTCGAGGTAGGAGACACGGTGAACGAACTCCATGAGCACAGGCGAAGGTGCGCACCATGCGGAGCTAGATGCCGGTATACAACGGCACCAGGGGTACGAACAGGGACATGCGGCCCTCCACCGGCCGCAGCCAGCGCCCGAACAGCAGAAACGCCGCGGCCACCTTCGACCACGTTGGCCAGGGTGTAGAGCACGTAGTTGATGAAGAAGATGACCGGCAGTTGGGTCGGGTGGAAGAGCATGATCTGGAAGATGTAGACCCACCACTTCAGGTTCATCAGGACGTTGAAGAAAATGTTTCTCGCCCCGACGATACGAAGTTGCGCAGCCGGAAGCTCGCCGAGGGCAGCAGGATGTCGTCGGTGCTTGCGCATCCGAAAGCGCACCATGGAGCGGTCCCGGCGGTAGCGCTGGCGCGCCAGCTTGCGGAACGAGTCCGGCACGTGAGTATAGCAGGCCGCGGTGGGCTCGTGCAGGACCTTTGCGATCCCAATCTCCCGATCTTCACCGTCCAGGTCGCCGTCCAGCCCCGGACCCACGTCCCAGCCCCCCACCCGGTTCCAGGGTGTCGCGACGGCAGGCGCCGTCAGCACCGGCGATGATGCGCAGGATGCCGAGCATGGTGGCCACCGTGCGCCCGGTGGACAGGGCCTTCATGTACTCGATGGTCTGCAGCCGGGTGGCGAAGGTGGCATGCACGTTGCTGACGCGGATATCGCCGCCCACCGCCCCGACCTCGGGGTCGAGGTAGAAGGGGATGAGGATCCTCTCCAGGGCATCGGGGGCAAGCCACGAGTCGGCGTCCACGTGGATCACGAACCGCCCCTTGGCGTACTTGAGCGCCGTGTTGGCGGCCGAGGCCTTGCCGCCGCGCACCTCGTTCCTGATGAACAGGGACAGCCTGCCGGCACGCTCGTAGCGCCGGCAGATGGCGGGCGTATCGTCGTCCGAGCCGTCGTCCACCACGATGGTCTCCACCGTGCGGTAGGTCTGGCGCGCCAGGGAGTCCAGCAGCCGCGGCAGGTGGGGGCCCTCGTTCTTGCCCGGGGCGATCACCGACACCAGCGGCCGGTCACCGAAAAGCCGGGCCCGCGCCGCCTGGCGCCGGGCGCGCTCGCGGCGGCTGCGCCGACGCCACCAGGAAGGCCGGCACCAACACCAGCTCCAGCAGCATGTAACGGAAGAAGTCGATGAGGAAGAAGGGCCAGAAGTAGTAGAGCGCCTCCAGCCAGGTCAGATCCTCGAGAAACGAGCGGACATCATCAAGGAACAGCTGGGTCTTCAAGAAGCGCTCCACCGCGTCGTCGAGGTCCAGGTCCTCCGCCACCGCGAGCATCTGGGCCTTTATGTTGGGGTCACGGCCCAGGTTCACCTCCAGCAGTTCGGTGAGCCGCTCCCGCAGGCGCTCCAGGGCCCGCTCGGCAGCCACCACATCGGTCTCGGTGAGCAGGATGATGAACACCGACTCGCTGCGGGCGGTGAGCACGTCGGAGTCCCGCAGCACCGCCCGGAACAGCTGGCCCAGTTCGCCGAAGATCTCCTCGGCGCGGGCGCCGGCCTCCAGGTAGACCTGGTCGAGGTCGGCCAGGGATACGATGAGCAGCGAGCTGGCGGACTTCTGGTAGCGGCCATGCGGGCCCGCTTCACCCGGAAGCAAGCACCGAGGGTATCGTAGCCCTGGAGGTTCAACTCAGACTCCAGCAGGCTCGAAAACAGGGTATCCAGTCCGTACATGGCGGTGTTCTTCCCGATGGCCGAGACCGTGTAGCGCTTGATCTCGCGGTGGACCTGGTGCTCCGGCGCGGCGGAGCGCTGGCAATGGTAGCAGGCGGTGTCCACCACGGGGTCCTGAAAGGCGTGGCTGCACTGGTTGCAGGTGTAGACGATGGACGGCTTGTCGTAATCCACGCCGATATGGCGCAGCCGCCGGGTGCACTTGGGGCACACCAGCTGCTCGCCCTGGCGGAAGTCGCGGGACGGCGCCGTGTGGGCGCACTTGAAGTGGTGGATGAGTTCGTCCACCAGCAGATCGGCGGAGCCACAATGAGGGCAGGTCTCGAGGAAGTTGAGGAAGGCGCTGCCGCAGTGGTGACAGAAGTGGGCCTTGGACTGGAACTCGCCGCGCACCAGGCGTTGCTCGTCCAGGAAGTCCAGCACCCTCAGGGTGGCATCGTCCTCGGCGGCGAAGAAGGGCACCAGCGGCGGATAGACGAAACCCGCGCGGTGGTCGGCGGTCATGAGCGCGGCCAGATCCAGGTCGCGGCTGGCCATGAAGCGCAGCACCTTGAAGGCCAGGTTGGTATCGGTGGCGTTCTCGGCACCGGGCAGGCCGGCCATGTAGCGGCGAATGTCCTGAAACGCCCGGGCCTTGTCCCGCGGGAGGTCGCGCCTATGTCGGCGAAGGGGAACCAGGCATCGGCCTGGCCCAGGAAGGCGTCGTCCGGGGTCCCGTCTGCCACCAGCAGCACCACGGGCTTGAGGTAGACGTGGGGCGCCGGGTTCTGCGGATGGCGCGCAGGGTCTCCTGGCGGACCCGGGGTTACGCCCGTCCACCAGCCAATACCGGATCTCGTCGCCGTTGATGTCCCCAGCTTGTCGTGGGCCACGGTGGGGATGTCCCCGCGCCGCCAGCCGGGACTTGTCGGATACGAATACCGAATGCCTCCATCGCTCTGCCTCACGTGGACTCCATGCGGTCGAAACCCCGCCAGCTTCCGCCGTGCCGTCGTCGGGGGGCAGCACGTGCACCCGCGGCCGGGATTCCACCGGCACGTAGTCCTCGCGCTCGCGGTGTGCCGTCGTAGGCCGCTGAGCGCAGCTCCGCCACCCGACCCAGGGTGCGGCTGCCGTCGGGCAGCAGCACGCTGACCACCGCGCCCTCGTACCAGCGTGTGGTGTCCTCCTGCTCCGGGTAGGCCTCCACCCGCACCGGGCCCTCATCCGGGCTGAGCATGAACAGGGCCTGACCGCGGCGCAGGTACTCGTGCGGGCGCAGGAGCACGGCCGTGACGCGGCCGGCAAAGGGCGCCCGGACGGTTAGAGCCAGGCACTCCGGTGGAGTTTCCACCACCTCGGCACGGGCCGCCCGCAGATTCTCGGCCTTGAGACCGATCTGGCTTTCCAGCAGCCGGGCGTCGGCCCGGAGTTCATCCAGCTCACGACGCAGGTCGTGGGCCTCGCGGCGGCGCTCCTCGTCCAGTTCCAAAGCCCGGCGCAGGTCCAGGGCGGCGAGGCGGCTTCCCTTTTCGGCCAGCTCCCGCTCGAGCAGGGCCAGCGGCTGCGGTCCATGGCGAGGTCGAGTTCCAGCCTGTCGAGCTTCGGTGGGGCCTGCGGCGGGCAGGCCTCCTCCGGGCCGATGACCGCCAGCGCCTGGCCGGCCACCACCCGCTGCCCCTCGAGCACCGCGATGCGCTCCACGATGCCGCCGCGGGGTGAGGCCAGGCGGGTCTTCTCCACCTCGATCTGGCCCCGTACCTCCAGGTACAGGATGTAGTGCAGCAGGTGCCAGCCGGCATAGCCGGCGATAGCGATGAGCAGCAGGTAGTAGAACCACTTGGTGGCCCACGAGCCGCGGCTCGCCGGGGCCTCGCCCTCGGCCAGGCGGGTGACATGGCTCTTGCGGTTGCGCAGCTTCACCGACCGGACTCCACCAGCTCCAGGTAGCCGGCGAGCTTGTGAATGCCGAAGCGGCGGATGCCGGTGGCGGCAGCGACGTGATCGAAGGCGCGCTCCAGGGCCGCTTCGTCGGCGAAGTCCGCGGTGCGCAACACCACCACCAGCGGCCCCGTCCCCACGGCATCGATAACGGGCCCGATGCGGCGAACGATACGCGCCGGGCTCTGGGATCCGCAAGGCCATCAGGTAGACGCCGTTCACGCAGGCCCCGCGCAGGCGGGCGGCAGCCGAGGCCACGTCCCAGAACACCGGCACCGCCACGCTCAGGCGGGTCCCGTCCGGCAGGGCCGCGCGCACCTTGCCCACCAGGGCCACGAAGTCATGGAGATGGCGCTCGCGCTCGGCATCGAAGCCCGGCAGGGTGTGGGGCTCCACGTCGAGATGGATGTCCGGATGCAGCCGCGCCGTTTCCAGGGCCCGGGCGACGGCGGCGGCATGGTTGGCCGGCAGCGCCCAGGGGTTGTGGGCCAGCACCAGCGACACCCGGGTGCCGCGCTCGCGGGCGGACTCCAGCAGCCGGCGCAGCTTGGCGCCGTCGACGGCGCGGCCGGCGGACACCAGCAGCTCGTCCAGGCCCTTGGCCGCCGCCAGCTCGTGGATAACGGCGTTGGGGACGGTGTTGAAAGACCGCGACCACGCGTAGAGGCTGCGCTCGCCGGTGCGGGCACGGTAGCCGGGGCCCTTGGAACGGACCACGCTGACGAAGCGGGGCTCGAAGGCCAGGCCGGCCTGGCGCAGCACCTCGTTGACGCGCCGGTAGACCTCCTCCCGCGCGGTCACCGCCTCGAGGGTCGCATCCACCAGGTCGATGGCCCGGGTCAGCGCCGTGTACAGGTCCGCCTCGCCGGGGTAGAGACGGCGCTAGGCCAGGGAGCGCCGGACCCGCTCCAGGGCCCGCAACACGCGATAATCCTGGCGTTGCGCGCGCGCACGGCCTGGTCCTGAGGCGGCATGGCCTCCTCCAGATCCAGCCGGCGCTCCCAGGCGGCGAGCCGGGTGCGCTCGTCGATCTCCTGGAGCCTGAGCCTCAGCAACGGCTCGTCAGGTGCGTCCAGGGGCACGGTGAAGCGCACCCCGGCCACCATGTCGAGGGCCGCGTACTCTGGAGGTCCCCGGCCTCGGCGCGCAGAACAGGCGCAGGCGATCGAGATCGTCGATGCGGGACTGCCGCTTGGCCACCTGGCGCTGGAGCAGGTTGGTCTGGAGCAGGGCGCCGTCCCCGGCCAGGGCGCCGGCCACGGCGTCCAGGTCGAGGGCCATGTAGGGGTGGCGTGGCCCGCTCCAGTCCAGGCGCGACGGCGTCACCTTCGAGGCGGTGGAGGGCGGCGCGGGGGCCGCCACCTCCGCCTGCTCCGATTCCACCGCCAGCACGTCGTCCAACAGCCGGCCGCCCCCGAAATAGGCGTCGCGGTTGGCGGCGTACAGCGGCTCCACCAGGGCCAGCTTGTCCCGCAGCAGGCGGCCCCGCACGGACCGGAACAAGGCCGGCAGCTCGTGGCGCCGGCACAGGGCATCGCGCTCGCGCCGGCGCTCCGCGGCGGACACATGCGGGCGACCGGCAGCCCGGTCCTGGGAAGATCGCCGACTCCACCTCCCGCTGGCGCCGGCCGTTGCCCAGGAGTTCCCAGGACAGCTCCAGGTAGGCGTCCTGGTCGGAACTCTCGTCGTCGAAGAAGGCGGTGCCGCCGCCGCCCTTCTCGTCACGGTAGTTGTACGCACCGGCGCAGGGCCAGCGAGGGGTCGTCGGCGCGGCGCCGGGCCTCGGTCTCATAGCTCCGGGCGAGCACGGCCTCGGGATCGGCCGGCGCGCAGTCGAGGCGGAAGAAGTCCCCCACCGGGGCCACGCCGGCCTGCCGCCAGCAGCTCGCGTACCCTCCGCTCCACAGTGCCAACGCGGCCCCACAGGGCCTCGGCCTCGGGCATCTCGGCAGCCACCGCCGGCGGGCCGGCCGCCGGCTCGAAACGCAGATCGCCGTCGAACTGGAACACCGCCGTGGCCCCCGCCCGATCGGCGGCGGGAGCGGCGGCCACGGTCACCGCCAGGGCGAGGGGACCAGCGTCGCGCCCGTGCGGGCACCGCGGCGTATACCCCGGCAGGCCGCTCCCCAGGGCGACGAGGTTCTCCCCGAGAATTGCTCGAGCTCCGTCACTCCAAGCGCCTGTTTCATCGTCGGTTACTTGACCCAGTTTAGCGGCCTGAGAGCAAAGAAACTTAGGAACCTGATCCCTCGAGCAGGGCCTCGCACGGTCGTCTCTGTTCGGCATGGGAAGCCAGATGCGTTCCAGGCTCACGGGCTCCAGCCGCCGCGAGGGCTGGCAGGCCGGGATGTCCAGGAACACGCCGATGCCGGGGTCGCCATGGCGGTTGTCCAGAGGCACCAGGGCGATGCTGCGCAGGCCGCGGCGCTCGGTCTCCCGCAGCGCCTGCTCCACGGCCGCCTCGGCTACAGGCGTGAACTGCGCCCACTATCCCGCAAACCGGGCAGATCACAAAGGGGTTCGAAGCCGTGCGGACAGGGAAGGGTGCCCTGGAGGGCGGAAAAGGCGAAACCACGAAGGACAGCGCCATGAGCCCCGCCAAAGAGCGGGGCTCTTCAGCCGCCTGCGATCCGGGAAGAACCCGCCCGTAACGGCACAGGGGTCGCTGACAGCACATCCGACTAGCCCGCCGCCATGGCGGACACGCACAGCGCCAACAGGGCCCCGGGGAAGAGGCCGAGGCCCAGCACCGCGAGGCCGTTGATGCTGACGGCGGCCTGGAGGTCACCCCCGGCGGTGATGGGACTGGCGTCATCGGGCTTGTCGAAGTACATCAGCTTGACCATCCGCAGGTAGTAGAAGGCGCCGATGATGGAGAACACCACGGCCACCACGGCGAGCCACACCATGTCCGCCGCCACTACCTCCCGCAGCACGGACCACTTGGCCCAGAAGCCCACGAAGGGGGGCACGCCGGCCATGGAGAACAGGAACACCATCATGATGAAGGCGAACCACGGGCTGCGCTCGTTGAGGCCCTTGAAGTCCTCCAGGCGGTCGGCCTCGAAGCCGCTCCGGGACAGCAACACGATCATGCCGAAACCGCCGAGGCTCATGATGGAATAGACGATGGCGTAGAACATTGAAGCGGCGTAGCCCGCCTCGGTACCCGCAAGGATCCCGAGGATTAGAAAGCCCACATGAGCGATGGTGGAATAGGCGAACATGCGTTTGAGGTTGGTCTGGGCGATGGCGATGACATTGCCCACCGCCATGGACAGGACGGCGAGGATGATCAGCATGGCCTGCCAGTCGGCCTGCAGGCCTTCGAGACCGTCCACCAGCACCCGCATCACCATGGCGAAGGCCGCCATCTTGGGCGCCGAACCGATGAACAGGGTCACGGCCGTGGGGGCGCCGTGGTAGACGTCGGGCAACCACATGTGGAAGGGCACGGCGCCCAGCTTGAAGGCGAGACCCACCACCAGAAACACCAGCCCGAACACCAGCACCGTGTCATCCACGATGTCGCCACTGGCCACCACCTGGGCGATTTCCCCGAGGTCCACGGTGCCGGTGCCGCCGTAGATCATGGAAATACCGTAGAGCAGCATGCCCGAGGCCAGGGCCCCCAGCACGAAGTACTTCATGGCCGCCTCGGAGGCATCCGCGGAATCCCGGTGCATGGCCACCATGGCGTAGAGGCACAGGGACAACAGTTCCAGGCCCAGGTAGACGGTGAGCAGGCTGTGGGCCGACACCATGATCATCATGCCGAGCACCGCGAACAGGCCGAGGACGTAGTACTCGCCCTTGAAGACGTTGCGCTCCCGCAGGTAGTCCTTGGAATAGGTGAAGGCGAAGAAGGCGATGCCGGCGATGAAGGCCTTCAGCACCGAGCCCATACCATCCACCACCGCCGCGCCATGGAACACCACCTGGGGCTCGTCGGGATACAGGGCCACCGTAAGCCCCCCCGTGATGACCAGGGTCATGAGGGCCAGCTGGTAGGTCACCGCCCGATAGGCGTCGGGCAGGAAGGCGTCGACGATGAGCACCACGCAGGCCATGGTGAGGAGGAACAGCTCGGGAGTGATGGCGACGAAGGCGGTCATTTCTGGAGGCAGGGAATAGGGAATAGCTTTAGGGACGTCTCCGGACATCCTGGACACTCCTGATGAATCCAGCAAGGAGACGGGACTCATTGGCCACTCTTTGAAAAATTTCATCATCTCTCCGCAGATATCCCAGTTCGCTGGCAATGATAAGCTGTGTATCCACTTCACTGAGCGAGCCACTTGCTATATCCAAGAACCTCAACAACTCTTTGTCGCTTGTTCGCGCGACACCCTCCGCAATATTGCTCGGGACCGATATGGCCGCCCTACGAAGCTGCGTGCACAGACCATATCGCTCATCATTGGGAAACCGTCGGGTTAGGTCGTAAACGGCCTTGACGAGAACGATCCCCTGTTTCCATACCTCAAGCCTATAGTGGCGTCTCCACTTCACATCGGCATCCATTCCGGTCTCCCCTGAGCTTCACCTTACCCATGCCCACTTGGCTTCCCGCTATTCCCTATTCCCTATTCACTATTCACTATTCACTATTAACTATTCCCTTGCCCCATTCCCCTCAAAGCTTCGACTCCACCATATGCCCAATCAGATGCTCCACCGTGGGATGCATGACCTCGAGGAGGGGCTGGGGCCAGACGCCGAAGAGGATGACCACCACCCCCAGGACCGCGAGGATCAGGAACTCGCGGGCGCTCAGGTCACCGAGCCCCCGCACCTCGTCGTTGGCCACCTTGCCGTAGATGACGCGCTTGTACATCCACAGGTTGTAGGTGGCTCCGAGCAACAGGGTGCTGGCGGCGAGGAAGGCGTACCAGAAGCTGGCGTGGAAACTGGACAGGATGACCATGAACTCGCCCACGAAGCCCGAGGTGCCCGGCAGGCCCGAGTTGGCCATGATGAACAGCATCATGAAGGCGGCGAATACCGGCATGGGATTGGCTACGCCGCCGTAGGCCCCGATCTCGCGGGTGTGCATGCGGTCGTAGAGCACCCCCACGCACAGGAACAGGGCGCCGGAGATAAAGCCATGGGAGATCATCTGCATCATGCCCCCTTCCATGCCCAGGGCCGCCCCCCGAATATCCCCGGTGTTTTCCAGGATGGCGAAGGCCACGAAGAAGCCCAGGGTGACGAAGCCCATGTGGGAGATGCTGGAGTAGGCCACCAGCTTCTTGAGGTCCTTCTGGACGATGGCCACGAAGCCGATATAGACCACGGCGAGGAGGGACAGGGCGATCATGAGCCAGTCCAACTCGCGGCTGGCATCGGGGGTGATCGGCAGGCTGAAGCGCAGGAAGCCGTAGCCACCCATTTTCAGCATGATGGCCGCCAGCACCACCGAGCCGCCGGTGGGAGCCTCGACGTGGGCATCGGGCAGCCAGGTATGCACCGGCCACATGGGCACCTTCACCGCGAAGGCGATGAGGAAGGCCAGGAAGATGAGAATCTGCGCCGACAAGCCGATGGAGACCGCGTGCATATCATGGATGGCGAAGCTCCCGGCTTGGCCGTAGAGATAGAGCAGCGCCACCAGCATGAACACCGAGCCGAGGAAGGTGTAGAGGAAGAACTTGATGGTGGCGTAGATGCGGTTGGGCCCGCCCCAGATACCGATGATCAGGAACATGGGGATGAGCATGGCCTCCCAGAACACGTAGAACAGCATGGCGTCCATGGCCGCGAACACGCCGATCATCAGGCCCTCCATGATGAGGAAGGCCGCCATATACTGGCCGATCTTGTACTGGATCACCTCCCAGGCCGAGATCACCACCAGCACCGTGGTGAAGGCGGTGAGCAGGATCAGGGGCATGGAAAAGCCATCCACCCCCAGGTGATAGTTGATGCTGAAGGCCTCGATCCAGGGCAGCTTCTCCACGAACTGCATGGCCGGGGTGGTGGTATCGAAGCCCGTATAGAGGGGGATGGACAGCAGCAAGGTGGCGAGGGATACCAGCAGGGCGATGACCCGTGCGCCCACCGCATTCTTCTCGCCGGCGACCAGGATCCACGCCCCGCCCAGGATGGGCAGCCACACCAGCAGGCTCAGAAGGGGAAGTTTTTCAAACAGCATCTCTACTCATCCCTCTCACAGGCCGCCGACGGCGAACTGCAGCAACAGCAGCAGTCCGATGATCATGGCGAAGGCGTAGGTATACAGGTACCCCGTCTGGATGCGCCGGAAGACCCCCGAGAACCATCCCACCACCCGGGCCGATCCGTTCACCATCAGGCCGTCGATGAGACCCATATCCCCCACCCGCCACAACAAGGTACCGAGGCCACGGGTGCCGCCGCCGAAGAACCAGTCGTTGAAACGGTCGTGACCATACTTCTCCACCAGAATAGTATGAAGGGGCCGTATGCGCGCCACGATCTGCGCCGGCAGATCGGGGCGTTTGATGTACAGGAACCAGGCCGTGAGCACCCCCAGCGCCGCCAGCCAGAAGGGTGGCGCCATGATGCCGTGGAGCAGGAACGCCACCAGCCCATGGTAGTCCTGCCCCAGGCGGGCCAGGGTATCGTGCTCGGGGGCGACGAAAATGGCCTCGCCGAAATAGCCGCCAAACAGCATGGGCTCGGCCCACCACCAACCGATGATCACCGACGGGATGGCCAGCAATATCAACGGCCCGGTGACCACCCATGGGGCCTCGTGGAGGTGCTCCCGGGTATGGTCGTCCATGCGCTCGCGCCCGTGGAAGGTCATGAAGAACATGCGGAAGGAATACAGGGCGGTGACGAACACCCCCGACAGCACGGCCATATAGGCGATGTCGGCTCCCCACAGCTCCGAATGGTGCACCGCCTCGATGATGCCATCCTTGGAGAAGAAGCCCGAGAAGCCCGGAAAGCCGATGAGGGCCAGGGAGCCGATGAGGGCGGTGGCATAGGTGATGGGCATGTATTTACGCAACCCGCCCATGCGGCGCATGTCCTGCTCGTGATGCATGGCGATGATCACGGCCCCCGCCCCCAGGAACAGCAGGGCCTTGAAGAAGGCGTGGGTGCCGAGATGGAACATGGACGCCGCATAGGCCGAGGCCCCCAGGCCCACCGTCATGTAGCCCAGTTGGGACAAGGTGGAGTAAGCCACCACCCGCTTGATGTCGTTCTGCACCAGCCCCAGCAGCCCCATGAAGAAGGCGGTGATGGCGCCGATGATGAGGACGAAGGACAGGGCCGTCTCCGAGAGCTCGAACAGCGGCGACATGCGGCTCACCATGAAGATGCCGGCGGTCACCATGGTGGCGGCATGGATGAGGGCCGAGATGGGCGTCGGGCCTTCCATGGAATCGGGCAGCCACACGTGCAGCGGCCATTGGGCGGATTTCCCCATGGCGCCGATGAACAGCAGGATGCAGATGACCGAGAACAGGGACCACTCGGCACCGGGGATGATCTCCATGGTGGTACCCACGAACTCGGGCGCCCGGGCAAACACCTCGGCATAGTCCAGGGTACCGAAGTACATCAGCACCGCCGAGATCCCCAGCAGGAAGCCGAAATCCCCTGCCCGGTTCACCAGGAAGGCCTTCATGTTGGCATAGATGGCCGATTCCCGGTCGAACCAGAAGCCGATGAGCAGGTAGGACACCAGCCCCACCGCCTCCCAGCCGAAGAACAGCTGCAGGAAGTTGTTGGACATCACCAGCATGAGCATGGAGAAGGTGAACAGGGAGATGTAGCTGAAGAAGCGCTGGTAACCCGGATCGTCGTGCATGTAGCCGATGGTGTAGATGTGCACCATGAGGGACACGAAGGTCACCACCACCATCATGGTGGCGGACAGTTGATCGATGAGGAAGCCCACCTGGAAGGCGATGCCGTCACTCAGCCCCCACGTATAGACGGCGCCGTTGAAGGCGGCGCCGCCCTCCAGCACGTGGTGGTTATAGACCACGAAGGAGAGCACGGTGGATAGCGCCACGCCGATGATGGTGACCCAGTGGGCCCCGGCGCGCCCGATGGCCTTGCCGAACAGACCGGCGATGAGGGCGCCCACCAGGGGGGCCAGGGGAATGGCCAGATAGATGTCGAACATGTCCATGGTCACTGCCCTAACCTTTCATGGTATCCAGATCGGCGACATTGATGGTCTGGCGGTTGCGGAACAGCACCACCAGGATCGCCAGACCGATGGCGGACTCGGCGGCCGCCACCGTGAGAATGAAGAACACGAACACCTGGCCCGCGTTGTCACCGAGATAATGAGAGAAGGCGATGAAGTTCATGTTCACCGACAACAGCATGAGTTCGATGGACATGAGCAGGATGATCACGTTCTTGCGGTTGAGGAAGATGCCGGCCATGGACAGGCAGAACATGATGGCCGCCAGGATGAGTACATAGGAAAGGGGTATCACGAGCCGTCCTCCCTGCCGTCGCGGGGCTCGGAGGCCATCGAGACGATGCGGATGCGGTCCTCGCGACGCACCGCCACCTGGACCTCGGGCTTCTGATGCTTGACCGTGGCGCGCCGGCGCATGGTGAGGGAGATGGCGGCCACGATGGCCACCAGCAGGATCACCGCCGCCACCTCGAAGGCGAGGAGATACTCGGTATACAGCACCGCCCCCAGGGCTTCGGTGTTGCTGTAGTCCGCGGCCTTGGGCACCGGCTTGGGATAGTCCTCGAGGCCGAAGCGCTCGCCTCCCACCACCATGATGAGTTGGAAGGCGATGAGTACCGCCACCAGCAGCCCCACGGGCAGATAGCGGATGAAGCCCTCCTTGAGGCGTGCCGTGTTGACATCCAGCATCATGACCACGAACAGGAACAGCACCATCACCGCGCCCACGTACACCAACACCAGGACGATGGCCAGGAACTCCGCCTCCATGAGGAGCCAGATGGCCGCGCTGGAGAAGAAGGCGAGCACCAGGAACAGGGCGGAATGCACGGCGTTGCGCACGGTGATCACCATGACCCCGGCGAATACCAGCATCGCCGCGAAGACGAAGAAGATGACTAGCTGACTCATGTTGATCAGGCCGGCACCGCTGCGCCGCCTTTATTCCCCCCGCCCTGTTGTCGTTTGCGAAACACCCTATCGGCACCCCGCGCCTTCAGCGATACCGTGCGTCCTCCGCCCGGTCTGCGGCAATCTGGGCCTCCCATTTATCACCCACCGCCAGCAGTTTGTCTTTGGTCATGTAGAGGTCGCCGCGCTTCTCGCCGTGGTACTCGTGGATCCGAGTCTCGACGATGGAATCCACGGGACACGACTCCTCGCAGAAGCCACAGAAGATGCATTTCACCAGGTCGATGTCGTAACGCGTGGTACGCCGGCTGCCATCCTCGCGCACCTCGGAGTCGATGGTAATGGCCAGGGCCGGGCACACCGCCTCGCACAGTTTGCAGGCGATGCAGCGCTCCTCGCCGTTGGGATAGCGGCGCAGGGCGTGGAGGCCCCGGAAGCGCGGCGACATCGGGGTCTTCTCTTCCGGGTACTGCACCGTCACCTTGCGCTTGAACAGGTAGCGTCCGGTGAGGCGCATGCCCACCAGCAGTTCCCACAGCATGAAGCTCTTGAAGAAATGGCGGAATCCGTTCATGGCATGATCACCCCGCTCGGTTTCACTGCCCCCCGCACCACCACCAGCAGCAGGGTCAACGCCACGGCCACCAGCCCGAAGCCCGTGAGCCAGCCCCACAGGGGCGGATACATGACCGCCGCCCCCACCACCACCAGCCAAACCAGGGTGACGGGGATGAAGACCTTCCAGCCCAGGCGCATGATCTGGTCATAGCGGTAGCGCGGGAAGGTGGCCCGGAACCACAGATAGAGGAACACGAACAGGGCGATCTTCAGCAGCAGCCAATGCATGCCGTTGCCCAGCAGGGGCAGAGAGCCCAGGGCGGTGCCCTCGAAGGGCGACAGCCAGCCCCCGAGGAACAGGATGGCCGCCAGGGCCGCGATGAGGATCATGTTGGCGTACTCGGCCAGGAAGAACACGGCGAAGGCCATGCCCGAATAGTCCACGTGGAAGCCGGCGACGATCTCCGACTCCCCTTCCGCGACGTCGAAAGGCGCGCGGTTGGTCTCCGCCACCCCGGAGATGAAATAGACCACGAACATGGGCAGCAGCGGGGCCCAGAACCAGCCGAGGACGCCGCCCTCCTGGGCCAGGACGATGTCGCGAATATTGAGGCTGCCGGCGGCCATCAGCACCACCACCAGGGCAAAGCCCATGGCGATCTCGTAGGCCACGATCTGGGCGGCCGAGCGCATGGCGCCGAGGAACGCGTACTTGGAATTGGAGGCCCACCCCGCCACGATGACGCCGTAGACCCCGACGGAGGTCATGGCCAGGATGTAGAGCAGGCCGGCGTTGATGTCGGCGATGACGAACTCGGCGTTCAGGGGCAGCACCGCCCAGGCCGCCAGGGCCGGACCGAGGGAGAGCATGGGGGCGATGAGAAACAGCACCCGGTTGGCGCCGCTGGGCAGCACGATCTCCTTGAACAGCAGCTTGACGGCGTCGGCGATGGGCTGCCCCAGGCCCCACAGGCTGTGGCCGAAGAAGCCCACGCGGTTCGGTCCGATGCGCACCTGGATGAAACCGATGATCTTGCGCTCGGCCAGGGTGACGTAGGCCACGGCCAGCATCAGGGGCCCCACCACCATCATGATCTTGGTGCTGGCGGCGAGCACGGCGCGCAGGCCCTCGGGCAGTGCCATCCACATGTCGGTAAAGAATTCCATCGCCTATCAGCCCCTGTCCAGGCTCACCTCTCCGAAGGCCGGGCCGGCGAGGCCGGCGGCCGTGGAACCCATGTAGACCAGCACCCCGCCCGCGGCGAGCCGCGGATCGAGCCGCGCGGTGAGGGTCACGGCGCCCGCACCACCGTCCATCGTCAGGCGCGCGGGGTCTCCTTCACTCAGCCCCAGACGCTCGGCGTCCGCCGGGTGCAGGTACACGGACTCCCGGGCCGAGCGCCCATCCAGGGTATCCTGCAACGCCCCGGCGCGACGCACCACCGCGTCCGTGCCGTAGATGGCAGGTTCCGGGATCCGACCCAGCGTCAGCGCCCCGTCTTCCCCGCCACCCGGTTCGCCCAGGGCATCCCCGGCGCGGACCGGTTGGTCGTCCACCCGCTTGCGCACCTCGTCATGGATCTGGCCGCACTCAGTGTAATCGAAGCCCGGCAACTCGAGCCGGTTGGCCAACACCCGCAGCACTTTCCAGGCCGGACGGGCCTCCCCCACGGGGCGCGCCGCGCCCTCGAAGCGCTGCCACAGGCCGACGGCGTTGACGTGGGTGCCGGCGGTCTCGGCGAACACGCCGATGGGCAGCAGCACGTCGGCCAGGGCCTCCAGCTCGGGGGTACGGTAGGCGCTGAGGCACACGGTAAACTCCGCCTCCTGCAGCCGCCGCGCCGCGAGACGGCCGTCCCAGCAGTCGGCCGCCGGCTCCACGGCGACGGTGACGAAGCCCTTGAGCCCCCGCTCCAGCATGGCCGCCGCGTCGAGACCGGCCACGGTGGCCGCCGCGCCGCCGGCGTCGCGCAGGGGCAGGGCCCCCGCCAGATGGGCCCCCACGCCGTTGGCCGGGGGCAGGTAACCGCGCACACCACCCGTGGCCCGGGCGATGAAACCCGCCAGGGCACGCAGGGTGGTGAATTGGGGATGGGCCAGGGCCATGGCGCCGAGCAGGATCAGCGGCCGCTCCGCCGTCTCCAGCCCCTCGGCCATGGCGCGATGATCATCGGTCACCTCGGCCGCGGCGATGAGCTCGCCGAGGGGACCTGCGGGCAGGTCCTTGTCCAGGGCCCGGGCCACGCCCGCCAGGTTGGCGCTCCAATCGGCGGTATTGATGCCGAGGTTGACGACGGTGTCATAGTTGAAATCGTAGCGCGCGGGGTTCAGGAACATGGCCCGCGCGCCCCCCTGCACCGCCTTGCGCAGGCGGTGATTGAGGATGGGCACCTCCTTGCGCAGATGGGAACCCACCACCAGGAAGGCATCCCGCCCCTCGAGTTCCGCGAAGCTGAGGTTGAGCCCCGGGAACAGCGGGTCGTTGTCGGCGTCACCGAAGTCCACCTGGCGCAGACGATGATCGATGTTGCCCGAGCCCAGGCCGCGCATGAGACGCTGGGTGAGGTAATGCTCTTCCAGGGTGGCGGCGGGGGACAGCAGGGCTCCCAGCTCCGCGGGTCCGTGGGCCTCCACCACGGCCCGCAGACCCGCGGCGGCCGTCTCCAGGGCCACGTCCCAGTCGGCGTCCTGCCATTTGCCCTTGACCTTCACGGCGGGCCGCTCGAGCCGGTCCCCGGCATATATTCCCTGGTAGCTGTAACGGTCGCGGTCCGACAGCCAGGTCTCGTTGACCGCCTCGTTCTCCCTCGGCACCACGCGCATGACGCGGCCGCCGCGGGTGTGGAGGAACAGGTTGGAGCCGGCGCAGTCGTGGGGCGCGACGCCAGCGCGCTGCATCAGCTCCCAGGCCCGGGCCTTGAAGCGGAAGGGCTTGTTGGTGAGGGCACCCACGGGGCAGAGGTCGATGACGTTGCCCGACATCTCCGAGTCCATGCTGCGCTCGATGAAGGTGCCGATGCGCAGATCCTCGCCGCGGCCGGTGACGCCGAGTTCGCGGATCCCCGCGATCTCCTCACCGAAGCGTACGCAGCGGGTGCAATGGATGCAGCGGGTCATGTCGGTGGCGATGAGGGGCCCGAGGTCCTTGTCCGGCACCACGCGCTTGCGCTCGGAGAAGCGCGACACGTCGCCGCCGTAACCCATGGCCACGTCCTGCAACTCGCACTCGCCGCCCTGGTCGCATATGGGGCAATCGAGGGGATGATTGATGAGCAGGAATTCCATCACCGAGCGCTGGGAGCGCAGGGCCTCCTCGGAACGGGTATGCACCGTCATGCCATCGTTCACGGGCGTGGCGCAGGCGGGCAGGGGCTTGGGGGCCTTCTCCACCTCCACCAGGCACATGCGGCAGTTGGCCGCCACCGACAGCTTCTTGTGGTAGCAGAAACGGGGGATGTGAATGCCCGCCTCGTCCGCCACCTCGATGAGCATGGTGCCGCGGCGGGCCTTGAGCTCCCGGCCGTCGATATGGATGGTGACGAGGTCTTCGGACATGCTTAGAGGCGAGTGAATGGTGAATGGTGAATGGTGAATGGTGAAAGCGCGCTACCAGCTCGGGGCGCCCCCGACGTAGTGCCCCTAACGACCAATGACAAATGACCAATGACCAATGACATCAAGCGGCGTCCTTGACCAGGCTGCGGCCATGGTCGATGTAGTGTTCGAACTCGGGGCGGAAATGTTCCAGGAAGCTGCGCACGGGCATGGCGGCGGCGTCCCCGAGGGCGCAGATGGTGCGGCCCATTATGTTGTAGGCCACGTTGTCCAGCAGTTCGAGATCCTCGGGCCTGCCCTTGCCTTGTACGATGCGGGTCAGCATGCGGTACAGCCAGCCGGTGCCCTCGCGACAGGGCGTGCACTGGCCGCAGGACTCGGAGAAATAGAAGCGGGAGATGCGGCGCAGCACCTGGACCATGTCGGTGGTCTCGTCCATCACCATCACGGCACCGGAGCCGAGCATGGAACCCGCCTTGGCGATGGAGTCGTAATCCATGTTGACCTCCATCATCACCTCGCCGGGCACCACGGGCACCGAGGAGCCGCCGGGGATCACCGCCTTGATGGCCCGGCCCTTCCACATCCCGCCCGCCAGTTCCAGCAGCTCGCGGAAGGGCAGCCCCAGGGACACCTCGTAGTTGCCGGGGCGCTCCACGTGGCCGGAAACGGAGAACAGCTTCTCGCCGCCGCCATTCTCACAGCCAAGGCCTTTGAACCACTCGCCGCCCTTGCGCATGATCACCGGCACCGAGCCCAGGGACTCGGTGTTGTTGATGGTGGTGGGGCGACCGTAGAGCCCATAGTTGGCGGGGAAAGGCGGCTTGAAACGGGGCTGACCCTTCTTGCCCTCCAGGGATTCCAGCAGCGCCGTCTCCTCACCACAGATGTAGGCTCCCGCACCCAGGGTGTCGTAGAGGTCGAAATCCACGCCGCTGCCGAGGATATCACGCCCCAGATAGCCCGCCGCGTAGGCTTCGTCGAGGGCCTGCTTGAAGCGCAGGTAGGGCTCGTCCAGGAACTCGCCACGCATGTAGTTGTAGCCCACGGTGGCGCCCATGGCGAAGCCGGCGATGGCCATGCCCTCCACCAGGGCATGGGGGTTGAAGCGCAGGATATCTCGGTCCTTGCAGGTGCCGGGCTCGGACTCGTCGGAATTGCACACGATGTAGCTCTGGGCCACCTTGCCCTTGGGCATGAAGCTCCACTTGAGGCCGGTGGGAAAGCCCGCGCCACCGCGTCCCCGCAGACCGGATTTCTTGACCTCCTCGATCACATCCAGGGGCGTCACCTTGTCCCGCAGGATGCGTTCCCAGGCCTCGTAGCCGCCGATCCTGCGGTAGTTCTCCAGGCTCCAGGGCTCATCGAAGTCGAGGGTGGTGAAACAGACTTGGTTGGCCATGCGCGCTACTCCAGTCCGTCCAGGATCTCATCCACCCGCGCGGGAGTGAGGTCCTCGTAGTAGACGTGATCCACTTGCATCATGGGGGCACCGCAACAGGCCGCCAGGCACTCCTCTTCACGCTTGAGGTAGATGCGCCCGTCGGGGGTGCTCTGGCCCACCTCGATACCGAGCTTGTTTACGATATGGGCAAGGATGTCGTCGCTCCCCCGCAGCATGCAGGACACGTTGGTGCATACGGATACGCTATGGCGGCCCACGGGTTCCAGTTCGAACATGGAGTAGAAGCTCGCCACCTCGTAGACGGCGATGGTGGGCATCTCCAGGTAGGCCGCCACCGCATCCATCAGGGGTGTGGTGAGATAGCCACCGTTCTCGTGCTGCACCTCCCGCAGGGCCGCCAGCACCGCGGACTGCTTCTGATCGTCCGGATAGCGGGCGAGCCAGCGGTCGACCTCCTCCCGGGCGTGGGCCGACAGGATGGTGTCCGTGGTAGCCGTCATCAGCGGTCGATCTCCCCGAATACGATGTCCTGGGTGCCGATGACCGCCACCACGTCGGCCAGCATGTGGCCCTGGACCATCTCGTTCATGGCGGACAGATGAGCGAAGCCCGGGGCTCTCACCTTCACCCGATAGGGTTTGTTGGCCCCGTCGGAGATCATATACACGCCGAACTCGCCCTTGGGGTGTTCCAGGGCGGCATAGACCTCGCCCTCGGGCACGCAGTAGCCCTCGGTGAACAGCTTGAAGTGATGGATCAGGGACTCCATGTCCTCCTTCATCTCCTCTCGCGAGGGCGGGATGATCTTGTGGTCATCGATGATCACCGGGCCGGGGTTGGCCCGCAGCCATGCGATGCACTGGCGGATGATGTGGTTGGACTGGCGCATCTCCTCCATGCGCACCAGATAGCGGTCGTAGCAGTCGCCGTTGACCCCCACGGGAATATCGAAGCGCACCCGATCGTAGACCTCGTAGGGCTGCTTCTTACGCAGGTCCCACTCGATGCCGGAACCCCGCAGCATGGGCCCCGAGAAGCCGAGCTGCATGGCCCGCTCCGGCGATACCACGCCGATCCCCACGGTGCGCTGCTTCCAGATGCGGTTGTCCGTGAGCAGGGTCTCGTACTCGTCCACGCAGGCCGGGAAACGCTCGGTGAAGTCCTCGAGGAAATCCAGCAGGGTGCCCTGCCGGGTCTCGTTCATGGCCGCCACTTCGGCGTCGCTGTGCCACTTCGAGGCCTGATACCGGGGCATGGCATCGGGCAGATCCCGATACACGCCACCAGGGCGGTAATAGGTGGCGTGCATGCGCGAGCCGCTCACCGCCTCGTAGCAGTCGATGAGGTCCTCGCGTTCCCGGAAGGCGTAGAGGAATACCGTCATGGCGCCGATGTCGAGGGCGTGGGCCCCCAGCCACATGAGGTGGTTCAGGATCCGTGTCACTTCGTCGAACATGACGCGGATGTACTGGGCCCGCAGCGGCGGTTCGATGCCCAGCAGCTTCTCTATGGCCATCACATAGCCGTGCTCGTTGCACATCATGGACACGTAGTCCAGACGATCCATGTAGCCGATGCTCTGGTTGTAGGGCTTGCTCTCCGCCAGCTTCTCGGTGCCGCGGTGCAGCAGCCCGATATGGGGATCGGCGCGTTCGATGACCTCGCCATCCATCTCCAGCACCAGCCGCAGCACCCCGTGGGCCGCCGGATGCTGGGGGCCGAAGTTCAGGGTCAGGTTCTTGATCTCAGGCATCCTGCGCCTCCTCGCTCCCGCCGCCGGCGGCCGTCGAGGCACGGCGGCTCTCGCGGATCACCCGCGGCACCAATACCCGCGGCTCAATGGTAATGGGCTGATAGACGACCCGTTGCTTGACGGCGTCGTAACGCATCTCCACGTGGCCCGAGGTGGGAAAGTCCTTGCGCATGGGGTGGCCGATGAAACCGTAGTCCGTGAGGATGCGCCGCAGATCCGGATGGCCCTCGAAGAGGATGCCGTAGAGGTCGAAGGCCTCCCTTTCGAACCAGTCCGCAGAGTTCCAGATCTCCACCAGCGACTGGACCCGCGGCGGATCCGTGTCCAGCAGCGTCTTCAATCGCAGACGACGGTTGTGCCGCAGGGACAGCAGCTGGACCACCACGGCGAAGCGACCCGGATCGATACCGGATGCCTCCCAACTTACACTTTCGAAACCCCGGGAGAAACCCGCCTCGGTCGCGGTCTCACTGGTCTCCCATTCACCCTTGCCGTAGGTGAGGTAATCCACGCCGCACAGGTCCATGAGCTGCTCGCAGGCGAAGTCCGGCTCGTCCCGCAGCACCTGGCCCACCTCGAACCAGTGTTCCTGTCCGACCGTCAAGGTGAACTGGCCGGCCGCCCCGATCTCCACCCGGGGAGAGAACTCGGCGAAGCGCTCCTCCAGGCGGATGGCGAATTGGGGACGGCTGTCACTCATTCGTTTGAAGTCCTGTGCCATTCATCGTTGTTGGTCGCTCGTGGGCGGCGCGCCGCGGCAACCCTCGCGCAGACACGCAGACACCACGTACTACTCCTGAATCCGTTGGTTACACACATGCCTCGAGATACTAGCGGGCGATCGTACTGGTGCGTTGGATCTTCTTCTGCAGTTGCAGGATCCCGTACAGCAGGGCCTCCGCGGTAGGCGGACAGCCCGGCACATAGATGTCCACCGGCACGATGCGGTCGCAGCCGCGGACCACGGAATAGGAGTAGTGATAGTAACCACCCCCGTTGGCACACGAGCCCATGGAAATCACCCAACGCGGCTCCGCCATCTGGTCATAGACCTTGCGCAAGGCGGGCGCCATCTTGTTGACCAGGGTACCCGCCACGATCATCACATCGGACTGGCGGGGGCTGGGCCGGAACACGACTCCGAAGCGGTCGAGGTCATAACGGGCTGCCCCCGCGTGCATCATCTCCACCGCACAACACGCCAGGCCGAAGGTCATGGGCCACAGCGACCCGGTCCGCGCCCAGTTGATGAGCTTGTCGGCCGAGGTGGTGACCACCCCTTCCTTGAGCACCCCCTCTATTCCCACTCCAGGGCCCCCTTCTTCCATTCGTAGATGAAGCCCACCACGAGGATCCCGAGGAATACCATCATGGCCAGGAAGCCCGCCATGCCGATCTCGTCCAGCACTACCGCCCACGGAAACAGGAAGGCGATCTCGAGATCGAAAATGATGAACAAGATGGCCACCAAGTAATAGCGCACGTCGAACTTCATGCGGGCGTCTTCGAAGGCCTCGAAGCCGCACTCATAAGGGGAGGTCTTGGCCTCGTCGGGGTGGCGCGGTCCCAGCACGAACCCTATTGCCAGGGGCACGACGCCGAACAATACGCCAATGACGATAAAAACAAGGATTGGTAGATACTGTTCAACCATGATGTCCTATGCGCTCACATCCTTCTGTTGAATTCCACCCATCGGGTTCGTGGGCATTCGCGGCCATCGCCGGCGCCCGGCCCCCAAACCCTCGCCAGTACCCGAGGACCGGCGGCTACCGATCCTCGTCTGTTGTTGGTGCCGATGGCCGGAGTCGAACCGGCACGGCTTGCGCCACTGCCCCCTCAAGACAGCGTGTCTACCAATTCCACCACATCGGCTTGTCCCCTGCCCGTAGGAACGGCCCGGGGGGTTACTCGTTTCTCCCGTCGCCGGAACCCGGCACCGCAGGCACATCGTCGGTGAAGCCTTCCCCGGCATCGTCGCCGTTCCCCGCAGCCGAGGCGGGGACATCAGGGACGTCACTCGCAGGAGGCGCCGCACGATCCGGCGGCGCGGAGGGTATCTCGTCCTCCGGTCCCAGCACCCGCTCGAGAACGCTGGAATCTCGCTCGCCACCGCTGCCGCTGGCGAGCATGGCCAGCCCGATGCTGTTGAGGAAAAACACGGTGGCCAGCACCGCCGTGGTCTTGGTCAGGAACGAACCCGACCCTTGGGAGCCGAAGACCGTACCGGAGGCGCCACTGCCGAAGGCGGCCCCCATCCCCGCTCCCTGGCCCTGCTGGAGGAGGATCAGCGTGATCAACCCCACCGCCAGCAACACATGCAGGCCGGTGAGGATCGAAATTGTCAGCGAAACATCCATGCCGTCAGTCCGCCGCCCGACAGATGGCCACGAAGTCATCGACCTTGAGGGAGGCACCCCCAATCAAACCGCCGTCGATATCGGGTTGGCCGAACAGACCCTCGGCATTATCGCCCTTGACGCTGCCGCCGTAGAGAATGCGCAGGCCGGCGGCCACTCCCGTATCATGCTTCGCCACGCGAGCGCGAATGAAGGCATGGACCTCCTGGGCCTGCTCCGGGGTCGCGGTCATGCCCGTGCCGATGGCCCACACCGGCTCGTAGGCGATGACGCCGCGAGCGATGCCTGCCGCCCCCACCGCGTCGAGTACGGCGTCCAACTGCCGGCCTATCACCACTTCGGTGGTACCCGTCTGGCGCTCATCCAGCAACTCCCCCACGCAGACGATGGGAGAGAGCCCGTCGGCGAGCGCGCGGCCGGTCTTGGCGGCCACCACGGCATCGTCCTCGCCGTACAGGCTGCGGCGCTCCGAATGACCGAGGATCACGTAGTGACAACCCATGTCCCGCAGCATGGCACCGGCCACCTCGCCGGTAAAGGCCCCCGGTTCCTCCTTGGCCATGTTCTGGGCGCCCAGTTTGACTGCGGAGCCGTCCACGAGCCGGCCCACCTGCTCCAAATAAACGCAGGGGGGACACACCGCCACCTCGGCACCGAGACCCTGGACGCCGGCCACGACGCCCTCCACCAGGCTTTTCGCGCTATCACGCGAACCGTTCATCTTCCAGTTGCCGGCTACAAATGGCTGGCGCATCGGTGAAACCCCCGGTTTCTGATTCGTGAAAACAGCCGCGCAGAATAGTGACTGACCGCAGTAAAATCAATCTCCCGCAAAAATACGTCCCCTAGGAGAGTGGATTTGGCCTTGGCGGTCAATTCTTGACTATACTCGGAGCCTGACTGACAGGCTATTAAGATTCTTTATGCTGGAATGGATACCTTATGTGTTGTTCGGGATCATCCTGATGTTTCCCGTGCTGCAGGCCGGCTTCTGGCTCAACACCCGGCGCCTGCGGGGGCGACCGGCGCCGGAATACCTGGATCTGCTGGAGGCCGGTACCGCCCCGCCGGACCAACGCGTCCTCTTCTACTTCTACAGTTCCCATTGCGGCCCATGCCGCACCATGACGCCGCGCGTAGAAGCCCTGGAGACCGATTTTTCTAACATCGTCATGGTCGACATCGACGAGCACGACGAGCTGACCTGCCGCTTTGGTGTCTCCGCGGTGCCATCCGTCATCGTGGTGAACGAGGGCAGGATTGAACGGGCCATGCTGGGCAAGCAGTCCGAAAGGGCCTTGCGCGCCCTCCTGGGCACGTCGCCAGGAACCACCCGCTCCGGAGTCGACGAAGGCACCTCGTAGCCGCTACCGTCCATGGGCGGGCCGCAGAGATCTAAGGTCCGGCTGCGATGGCCTGTTCCACGAGGCCCGCGAGGCTCTCCGCCGCCGCCTGGACCACGGGGGCATGCCGCCCCTCCACCATCACCCTCACCAGCGGCTCCGTTCCCGACAGCCGCAACAACACCCGCCCTTCGGCGCCCAGGTCCTCCTCGACCTGGCGCACTCCCGAAGCGACCGCGGGCAGGCGCACCACATCCAGCCGTTGCTCGAGCCGGACGTTGATCATGGCCTGCGGGAACTTGCTCATGCCGGACTTCAACTCGGCCAGTGACTTGCCCGTGCGCCCCATGGCCGCCAATACCTGGAGGGCGGCAACGATACCATCGCCTGTAGTGGTGCGATCGCGACAGATGATATGACCCGAACTCTCACCGCCCAGGGACCAACCCGTATCCTCGAGGCGCTCGATGATGTAGCGATCACCCACCTTGGTGCGCTCCATCATCAGCCCCAGTTCGCCGAGGGCCACCTCGAGGCCCAGATTCGACATCAGGGTACCCACCACCGAACCCCGCAGTTCGCCCAAATCGTGCAGGTTGCGGGCGATGATGAAGAGTATCTCGTCACCGTCCACTACCTCGCCGTTGTGGTCCACCATGATCACCCGGTCGCCGTCGCCGTCCAGCGCGATGCCGATATGGGCACCCTGCTTCAGGACCTCGGCACACAGGGTCTCGGGCCGGGTCGCCCCGCAATCCTCGTTGATGTTCAGGCCGTCCGGTTCCGCGCCGATGCTCATCACCTCCGCACCGAGCTCGTCGAAGACGCTGGGGGCCACCTTGTAGGTGGCGCCGTTGGCACAATCCACCACGATGCGGAAGCCCCGCAGGCTGGCTCCATTGGGAAAGGTGCTCTTGCAGTACTCGATATAGCGGCCGTCCACATCCCTGACCCGTTCCGCCTTACCCAGGTCCTTCGAGGACACAGTGACCATGGGCTTGTCGAGTTCCGCCTCTATGGCCTCCTCCACCGCATCGGGGAGTTTCCTGCCGCTGGCGGAGAAGAACTTGATGCCGTTGTCGAAGTACGGGTTATGGGAAGCGCTGATGACGATCCCTGCCTGGGCATGGAGAGTCTGGGTCAGGTAGGCGATGGCCGGCGTGGGCATGGGACCGAGCAGGGCGATGTCGATGCCGGCGGCCGAAAGCCCCGCCTCCAGGGCCGACTCGAACATGTAGCCGGAGATGCGGGTGTCCTTGCCGATCACCACCTTGCCCTGGCCTTCCCGTGCCAATACCCGACCGGCCGCCCAGCCGAGGCGCAGCATGAACTCCGGTGTTATGGGGTAGGTGCCTACCGCCCCGCGGATACCATCTGTGCCGAAATACTTGCGCTCACTGCTCACCTGTCGATTCTCCCTTGCAAATCCCGTCGCAACGCCGGGTCTCAACATTTAGCGGACTCCCGGCGGAATATCTTTATGCATGAAAGAGCCGCAGCCGTCACGGCCAACGACTGTGTTTGCGAATCGCACAACAAAAAAGCCCCCGAACAACGGGGGCTCTTGCGGGCTCACGGACGTGCCGCGACTAGTGCAGGCTGGCCGGCCCACCGATGGTACCCTCAGAAGGCTTGCCCTCGGCTTTCTTGCCGTCCTCAACGGCGGCCCCATCATTGCCGGTGGGGCCGTCGTCCGACCAGTCCTTGGGCGGCCGGGGCTCCTTGCCTTCCATGATGTCCTTGATCTGGCCGGTATCGATGGTCTCATACTTGATGAGGGCACCGGCCATCACGTGAAGCTTGTCCATGCCGTTCTCGAGGATCTGCTTCGCGCGCTCGTAGTTGCGATTGATGACGGAACGGATCTCCTCATCGATGACGTGGGCCGTCTCCTCGGACACGGTCTTGTGCTGGGTCACGCTGTGGCCGAGGAACACCTCGCCCTCTTCCTCGCTGTAGGTGAGGGGCCCGAGGCGGGATGACAACCCCCATCGGGTGACCATGTTGCGGGCGATCTCCGTGGCCCGGTAGATGTCGTTGGAGGCCCCCGTGGTCACGCGCTCGGCACCGAAGATCAACTCCTCGGCGAGACGGCCACCGAAGAGGCTGGAGATCTGGCTCTCCAGACGCTCCTTGCTGAGGCTGTAGCGGTCCTCCTCGGGCAGGAACATGGTGATACCCAGGGCCCGCCCGCGCGGGATGATGCTCACCTTGTAGACCGGATCGTGGGACGGCACCGACAGACCCACGATGGCGTGGCCGGCCTCATGGTAGGCCGTGAGCTTCTTCTCGTCATCACTCATGACCATGGCCTTGCGTTCCACGCCCATCATGATCTTGTCCTTGGCCTTCTCGAAGTCTTCCATTTCCACCAGGCGCTTGTTGGCCCGGGCGGCAAACAGGGAGGCCTCGTTCACGAGGTTGGCCAGGTCGGCGCCGGAGAAGCCGGGGGTGCCGCGGGCGATGATGGTGGCCTGGACGTCCTGGCCCAGGGGCACCTTGCGCATGTGCACCTTCAGGATCTGCTCACGGCCACGGATATCGGGCAGGGGCACCACCACCTGGCGGTCGAAACGGCCCGGGCGCAACAGGGCCGGGTCGAGTACGTCGGGGCGGTTGGTGGCGGCGATGACGATCACGCCTTCGGTGCCCTCGAAGCCGTCCATCTCCACCAGCAGCTGGTTCAGGGTCTGTTCACGCTCATCGTGCCCACCGCCGAGGCCGGCGCCGCGATGGCGGCCCACCGCGTCGATCTCGTCGATGAAGATGATGCAGGGCGACTGCTTCTTCGCCTGCTCGAACATGTCCCGCACGCGGGAAGCGCCGACACCCACGAACATCTCCACGAAGTCGGAACCGGAAATGGAGAAGAAGGGCACCTTGGCCTCCCCGGCGATGGCCTTGGCCAACAGGGTCTTACCAGTACCGGGCGAGCCCACCATGAGCACACCTTTGGGAATCTTGCCGCCAAGTTTCTGGAACTTACCCGGATCCTTGAGGAACTCCACGAGTTCCACCACCTCTTCCTTGGCCTCATCGACACCCGCCACATCGTTGAAGGTGATCTTGATCTGATCCTCTCCCAGCAGACGCGCCTTGCTCTTGCCGAAGGACAGGGCGCCCCGACCGCCACCGCCGCCCTGCATCTGGCGCATGAAGAATATCCATACACCGATGAGCAACAGCATGGGGAACCAGGAGATGAAGATCTGCATCAATACGGACTGCTGCTCCGGCGGCTTGGCCTCGATGGTCACGCCGCTCTCGAGCAGATCCCCCACCAGCGCCCGGTTGTCGGTCTCCGGGCTGTAGGTGGAAAAGCGCTCATTGCTGTGGGTAACGCCCGTTATGTTACGGCCCTCCATGTACACCTTCTGTACCTGACCTGATTTCACCTGGGCGATGAAATCGGAGTACGGAAGGGTCTCCGCGGCCACGCGCCGGGGACCGAAATTATTGAATACGGACATCAGCACCAGCGCGATGACCACCCAGAGAATCAGGTTTTTAGCCATGTCATTCAACGTGTTAGACCTCTACAGCGGCTAAGATTATTGTCCAAACTATACACCATAGCCCCGTCCGAGCACATAAACCTCTCGCGAGCGCGGGCGGGACGCCTTGGGTTTCCGCGTCAGGACCTTGTCGAAGTCCCGGCGCATGTCCCTGATATACTCATCGAATCCTTCACCCTGGAATACCTTCGCCAGGAAATCACCCCCCTCGCCTAGCAATCGCCGCGCCAGGTCCAGGGCGAGTTCCGAAAGGTACATGGCCCGGGGCTGATCCACATTCCTTACTCCACTCATATTGGGCGCCATGTCGGACATTACAAGATCCGCACCGCATTCCCCCACGGTAGCGACGATCCGTGCCAGCACGGCATCGTCACAGAAATCTCCTTGTATGAACTCGACACTCGCCAGAGGTTCCATTGGAAGAATGTCGGTCGCCACCACCCGTCCTTTACCGCCGATACGCTCCAAGGCCACCTGCGACCACCCGCCCGGTGCGGCCCCCAGGTCCACCACCACCTTCGCCGCCGCCAGCAAACGGTCCCGATCGTCTATCTCCAGCAGCTTGTAGACCGACCGCGAACGGTAACCTGCGCTCCTTGCCCGTTTGACATAGATGTCATCCTGGTGTTCCTTGAGCCACCGCTTACTGCTATGGGACTGTTGCATGCTGTCAGGAAAAGAGAAAAACGACCTGCGTGGCCGGGCCCATGGCATGCGCCCCGTGGTCACCGTGGGGGCCGGTGGTGCCGGGCCGGGTGTCCTGGCCGAGTTGGAAGCGGCCCTCCAGGCCCACCAGTTGGTCAAGGTCAAGTTGCCCTCGTCTGATCGTTACGAACGGGCCGCCCTGGCGGATCATCTGTGCACCGCCAGCGGTGCCGAACTGGTACAGACCATGGGGCGCATGGCGGTGCTGTACCGGGCGCGCCAGGACGACCCCTGAGCCGGGGTCCAGTGCCCTGCCGCGATCAGATGTACTCCACCGCCAGCAGCTCGTACTCCTTCCGTCCCGAAGGGGTCTGAATGGTCACCTCGTCCCCTTCCCGCTTCCCTATCAGGGCACGGGCGAAGGGAGAACCGACGGAGATGAGTCCTGCCTTGATATCGGCCTCGTCCTCGCCGACGAGCTGATAGCGCACCTCTTCATCGGTGGCCAGGTCCAGCAGCTCCACGGTGGCCCCGAACACCACCCGGCCCTTGGCATCCACCTGCGTCACGTCGATGACATGGGCATGGGACAATTTGCCCTCGATCTCGGCGATGCGGCCTTCGATGAAGGATTGCTGCTCCCGCGCCGCGTGGTACTCGGCATTCTCCTTGAGGTCGCCGTGGGCCCGCGCCTCGGCGATGGCCTTGATGACCCGCGGCCGGTCTTCCTGCTTGAGGCGCTTGAGTTCCTCGCGCAGGCGCTCGGCGCCGCGCACCGTCATGGGGGATTTGCTCATGCGCCGGCCTCCACGTGCAGGTCCTGCAGGCGATTGACCTCTTGGGTGTGGGGGGCCTTCATGGCCATCACGAGAGCCTTGGCCGCAGCCATGGTGGTGGTATACATCACCTTGTGCTTCAGGGCGGTGCGGCGGATGGTATAGGAATCCGCAATGGCCTCCTTGCCGGAGGTGGTATTCACGATCAACTTGATCTCGCCGTTCTTGAGCATATCCACGATATGGGGGCGTCCCTCGGTCACCTTGTTGACGCGGGCCACGTTGATGCCCGACGCCACGATCACGGACGCGGTGCCACCGGTGGCCACCAGCTCGAAGCCGAGATTCTGGAGGTCGCGGGCCACCTCCACCACCTGGGGCTTGTCCATGTCCCGCACGCTCAGGAATACCCGGCCCTTGGTGGGAACCTTGTCGCCGGCCGCCAGGGTGGCCTTGCCGAAGGCCTCGCCGAAGGTGCGACCCACGCCCATCACCTCACCCGTGGATTTCATTTCAGGGCCCAGCAACAGGTCGACACCCGGGAACTTGGCGAAGGGGAACACCGCCTCCTTGACCGAAAAATAGCGCGGCACGCGTTCCTCCGTGACCCCCTGTTCCACCAGGGTCGTGCCCACCATGCAGCGGGCGGCCACCTTGGCCAGGGAGATACCCGTGGCCTTGGAGACGAAAGGCACGGTGCGGGATGCCCGCGGGTTGACCTCCAGCAGGTAGACGTCTTCCCCCTGGATGGCGAACTGGATATTCATCAGCCCCACCACCTTCAGGGCCCTGGCCAGTTCCGCCGTCTGGCGACGGATGATGTCCTGGCTGTGTTGCGAGAGGTTGTAGGGCGGCAGGGAACAGGCCGAATCCCCCGAATGCACGCCCGCCTGCTCGATGTGTTCCATGATGCCGCCCACCACCACGTCGCTACCGTCGCACACGGCGTCCACGTCCACCTCCACCGCATCCTCCAGAAAGCGGTCGAGCAGCACGGGGGATTCGTTGGACACCGCCACCGCCTCGCGGATGTACTGCATGAGGTCCTCCTCGCTGTACACCACTTCCATGCCCCGGCCGCCCAGCACATAGGAGGGTCGCACCACCAGAGGATAGCCGATCTCGGCCCCCAGTCGCGCCGCCTCGTCGGCGTCACGGGCGGTGCGGTTTGGCGGCTGCCGCAATCCCAGTTGCTGAACGAGGCGCTGGAAGCGCTCGCGGTCTTCCGCCAGGTCGATGGAGTCCGGCGAGGTGCCGATGATGGGTGCGCCGGCCGCCTCCAGATCCCGTGCCAGCTTCAAGGGGGTCTGGCCACCATACTGGACGATGATGCCAGTGGGACGCTCCACTTCGATGATCTCCAGCACATCCTCGAGAGTCAGGGGCTCGAAATAGAGCCGATCCGAGGTATCGAAGTCCGTGGAAACCGTCTCCGGGTTGCAGTTGACCATGATGGTCTCATAGCCGTCCTCGCGCATGGCGAAGGCCGCCTGCACGCAGCAGTAATCGAACTCGATACCCTGGCCGATGCGGTTGGGACCACCGCCGAGCACCATGATCTTCTGGCGTTCCGTGGGCTCGGCCTCGCAGACCTCCTCGTAGGTGGAGTACATGTAGCCGGTGGAGGTGCCGAACTCGGCGGCGCAGGTGTCCACCCGCTTGTAAACGGGATGCAACTCCAGCGCCCAGCGGTGCTTGCGCATCTCATCTTCACGGCACCCCACCAGACTGGCGAGACGATGGTCCGAGAAGCCCTGGCGCTTGAGGCGCCGCAACTGCACTCGATCCACATCCGCGAGGGCGCGCCCGGCCAGGGCCTGCTCGGCGGCCACCAGGTCCTCCACCTGAGCCAGGAACCACGGGTCGATGAAGCTGAGTTCGTAGACGTCCGCCAGGGAGAAGCCATAGCGGAAGGCATCCGCCACGTACCAGATGCGCTCGGGCCCGGGTTCCCGCAGGAAGCTGCGCAACTGGTCGTGGACCGCCTTGCCCGGCTCGCCGGACATCTTGGGGGTGAGGCCGTCGGCCCCCGTCTCGAGGCCCCGCAACGCCTTCTGCAGGGACTCCTGGAAGTTACGCCCGATGGCCATCACCTCCCCCACCGACTTCATCTGGGTGGTGAGGGTGGCCTGGGCCTGGGGGAACTTCTCGAAGGTAAAACGCGGGATCTTGGTCACCACGTAGTCGATGGTGGGCTCGAAGGAGGCCGGGGTGGCGCCGCCGGTGATCTCGTTCTCGAGTTCGTCCAGGGTATAGCCCACCGCCAGCTTGGCGGCCACCCGGGCGATGGGGAAACCGGTGGCCTTGGAGGCCAGGGCGGAGGAACGGGACACCCGGGGGTTCATCTCGATGATGACCATGCGCCCGTCATCGGGATTGATGCCGAACTGGACGTTGGAACCGCCCGTCTCCACGCCGATCTCGCGCAACACGGCGATGGAGGCATCGCGCATGATCTGGTATTCCTTGTCCGTCAGAGTCTGGGCCGGCGCCACGGTGATGGAATCGCCGGTATGGACCCCCATGGCGTCCACGTTCTCGATGGAACAGACGATGATGCAGTTGTCGTTCTTGTCCCGCACCACCTCCATCTCGAACTCCTTCCAGCCCAACACCGACTCCTCGATGAGCAACTCGTTGGTGGGGGAGAGGTCCAGGCCGCGCTCGCAGATCTCGGTGAACTCCTCTTTGTTGTAGGCGATGCCGCCGCCGCTGCCGCCCAGGGTGAAGGACGGCCGGATGATGGTAGGAAAGCCGATACTGGCCTGAACCTGGTTGGCCTCCTCCATGCTGTGGGCCAAGGCCGAATTGGGCGTCTCCAGGCCGATGGAGTTCATGGCCACACGGAAGCGCTCCCGATCCTCGGCCTTGTCGATGGCGTCCCGACTGGCACCGATGAGTTCCACACCATATTTCTCGAGCACCCCTTCCCGGGCCAGATCGAGGGCGCAGTTCAGGGCCGTCTGACCGCCCATGGTGGGCAGCAGGGCGTCGGGACGTTCCCGCTCGATGATCCTCGCTACCGTCTGCCACACCACGGGTTCGATGTAGGTCGCATCCGCCATGCCGGGATCCGTCATGATGGTGGCGGGATTGGAGTTCACCAGGATGACGCGGAAGCCCTCCTCCCTGAGCGCCTTGCAGGCCTGGGCCCCCGAATAATCGAACTCGCAGGCCTGGCCGATGATGATGGGGCCGGCGCCGATGATGAGTACGCTGTGAATGTCTTCTCTTTTGGGCATGGAGGGATCAGCCGGCCGGCGCGCGGTGCGCCCGCATCAGTTCAATGAAGTGGTCGAACAACGGCGCCGCATCATGGGGCCCGGGGCTCGCCTCGGGGTGTCCCTGGAACGCGAACGCCGGCTTGTCCGTGCGATGGATGCCCTGCAGGGTGCCATCGAAAAGGGAACGGTGGGTCGCCCGCAGGGTGTCCGGCAGGGTCGTCTCGTCTGCCGCGAAACCATGATTCTGGCTCGTGATCATGACCCGCCCGGTGGCGATATCGAGCACCGGATGATTGGCACCGTGGTGGCCGAACTTCATCTTCATGGTACGGGCACCGCTGGCGAGGGCCAGCAACTGGTGACCCAGGCAGATGCCGAAGGTGGGAATGCCGCCCTCCAGGAACTCTTGTATGGCGGTGATAGCGTAATCGCAGGGCCCCGGATCGCCCGGACCGTTGGATAAAAAGATGCCGTCGGGTTCGAGGGCCAGGGCATCGGCGGCACTGGTGCGGGCGGGCACAACGGTGATGCGGCAGCCGCGGGAAGCCAGGATACGCAGGATGTTGCGTTTGGTGCCGAAATCGTAGGCCACCACGTGGAGTTCGGCGGCGCCGGCAGTGGGCGCGGCGTAACCCTCGGCCAGGCTCCACTCGCCACCGCTCCACGCGTAGGGCTCGGCGATACTCACCTCCCGGGCCAGATCCATGCCGGCGAGGCCGGGAAAGGCCCGGGCCTGGGCCACGGCGGTATCCACGTTGGGATCGTCCCCCGCCACGATGCAACCGTTCTGGGCGCCGCCCTCCCGCAACACCCGGGTCAGCTGCCGGGTATCGACCTCGGCGATGGCCACCACGCGCTGCCGCCTGAGGTAATCCTCCAGGGAGCCCTCCGAGCGCCAGCTGCTCAGCAGCGCCGGAACGTCACGCACCACCAGGCCCGCGGCCTGGACGCGATCGGACTCCTGGTCCTCGGCATTGACGCCGGTGTTACCGATATGAGGATAGGTCAGGGTAACGAGCTGGCGGGCATAGGAGGGATCCGTCAGGATCTCCTGATAGCCCGTCATGGCGGTATTGAAGACCACCTCCCCGACGGTGCTCCCCTCGATGCCCACGGACTCCCCCCTGAACACGGTGCCGTCGGCGAGTACGAGTATGGCAGGCTTACGCAAACGCCCCTCCTGATAAGGAAAGCGGGAGCAACCCCTCATGGGTTAAACTCCCGCTGAATGTGGTCTCCGGCCCGGGGACTGCGAGCTTGCGCGGCGGCTCCGGACCCCTTCAGTCGAGCCCGATCTTATAAGAAATCGCTTAAACCTGTCCATGACGGATCCCGGCCGCGCCCCTTCGAGCACCCCCGTGCTGCCCCTCAGACTGGCGGCCGTGGAGACGATCGCCGACGGTCGATGTCTTGGCATCGAGGCCGGCTTCGGCGGGCTCGACACCGGTATCTTCCTGTATCGCCGAGGTCTCCAGGTACACTGTTACGTCAACAGCTGCCCCCACACCGGCGTCCCCCTGGAGTGGCTCCCCCACCGCTTTCTCGACGCCGGGGGTGAGCATATCCAGTGCAAGACCCACGGCGCCCTGTTCAGGCCGGAGGATGGCCATTGCGTGGCGGGACCCTGCGTCGGGCGCGCTCTGCGGGCCTGCCAAATCGGCATCAGGGACGGCGACATCTACCTGGTGGCACTACCGCCGCCAGCCTTCTCCTGACCCGATGGCCGGGCGCCGGCGAGCCTGAAGGCCCCGGGGAGGCTACAGGGTCCGCGCCCCCCCTCCACGGGGACCCGGCAGGACACCCGGCGTCAATCCCGCAGGTCCAGCACGTCCTGCATGTCGTAAAGGCCGTGGGGTTTGCCCGCCAGCCAGGTGGCGGCGCGGATGGCGCCGCGGGCGAAGGTCATGCGACTGGACGCCTTGTGGACGATCTCCACCCGCTCGCCCTCGGCGGCGAACATGACGGTGTGCTCGCCGACGATATCGCCGGCGCGGATGGTCTCGAAACCGATGGTCCGGCGGTCACGCTCCCCGGTGCGGCCGTGCCGGCCATAGACCGCACACTGCTCCAGGTCGCGACCCAGGGCTCGCGCCACCACCTCACCCATATGCAGGGCCGTGCCCGAGGGGGCGTCCACCTTGTGGCGGTGATGGGCCTCTATCACCTCCACGTCCACCGTATCCCCGAGGACCCGGGCCGCCGTCTCGATGAGCCGGAGGCACAGGTTCACCCCCACGCTCATGTTGGGGGCGAAGACCACGGGCATGGACGCCGCCGCCTCTTCCAGCAGCGCCTTCTGGGCCCCATCCAGGCCGGTGGTACCCACCACCATGCCCACCCCCAGGCGCCGGCAGGCCTCCAGATTGGACACGGTGACCTCGGGCGAGGTGAAATCGATGAGGATGTCGAAGGCGCCCGCCAAGCCGTCGAAACCCGTTCGCACGGGAACCCCGATACGGCCGATCCCCGCCACCTCGCCGGCGTCGTTGCTCACGAAGGCGGAGCCCGGATGCTCGAGCGCGGCCACCACCTCCGTGGCGGGATCCGCCGTCGCCGCTTCCACCAGGGTCCGTCCCATGCGCCCGGCGGCACCCGCTATGGCCAGTCTGATCATCGTCATGGGTCCCCCGGTCATCAGCTCTTCATGTCTTCAAAGAACTTCTTCACCCCATCCAGCCACGACGAGGCCCGGGGCGAATGGCGGTCACCGCCATCGGTCATGGTCTCCTCGAACTCCCGCAGCAGGGCCTTCTGCTTCTTGTTGAGGTTCACCGGCGTCTCCACGATGGCCCGACAGATGAGGTCGCCTTCATACCCCCCCCGCACCGAGCGCACGCCGCGGCCGCGGATGCGGAAGAGCTTGCCGCTCTGGGTCTCGGCGGGGATCTTCAGCACCACCCGGCCGTCGAGGGTGGGCACTTCGAGTTCGCCACCGAGGGCCGCCGTGGTGAAGCTGATGGGCACCTCGCAGTAGAGGTTGTTCTTCTCCCGCGTGAAGATGGGATGGGGACGGATGTTGACCTGGACATAGAGGTCGCCACTGGGTCCGCCGTTCTCGCCCCGCTCCCCTTCTCCCGCCAGGCGTATGCGGTCACCGCTATCCACCCCGGCCGGCACCTTGACCGACAGGGTCTTCTCGCTCCGCACCCGCCCCGCGCCACGGCAGGTCGTGCAGGGGTCTTCGATGATGGTGCCCCGCCCGCGGCAGGTGGGACAGGTCTGCTGAACCGAGAAAAAGCCCTGCTGCAGGCGCACCTGGCCGGCGCCGTGGCAGGTGGAGCAGGTCACGGGCGACGAGCCCTTGCGGGCCCCCGAACCGCCACACGTCTCGCAGGTCTCGGTGGTGGGGATGCGAATGGAGGCCGTGGTGCCCGCCACCGCCTCCTCCAGGGACAGTTCCAGGTCGTAGCGCAGGTCGGCACCACGATAGACACGGCTGCCACTGCGGCCGCCGCCCGCGCCGAAGATGTCCCCGAACATCTCGTCGAAGATGTCCCGGAAACCGGCTCCGCCGCCTCCGCCCATGCCCGCGGCGCCCTCCACCCCCGCATGACCGAACTGGTCGTAGGCCGCCCGCTTGCGGGCATCCGCCAACACCTCGTAGGCCTCCTTCGCCTCCTTGAACAGGGCCTCGGACTCCATATCGCCGGGGTTGCGGTCGGGATGATGCTTCATGGCCAGCCGGCGATAGGCCTTCTTGAGGTCGGCCTCGCTGGCATTGCGGCTCACGCCCAGGACTTCGTAGTAGTCGCGTTTTGACATTATTTATCGTTCGTCAGTGGTCGGGGATGCGGCACCCCTGGCCGGCGCGTGACCAGGAACAAACGCGAAACGCGGGCCGTGCCCGCGCTCGCTTTCACCGGCTTGGGCCAACAGGCCGGCGCTCACTTCTTGTCGTCGTTCACCTCTTCGAACTCCGCGTCGACCACATCGTCGTCGGCTCCGCCGGAACCCTGCTTACCTTCCGCCCCGCCGGCGGCACCGCCGGCCGCTGCGCCCCCGGCGGTGCCGGAGGCCGCCTGCTGCTGATAGACCCGCTCGGCCAGCTTGCCGGAGACCTCGGACAAGGCGTTGGTCTTGGCCTCGATGGCATCCTTGTCGCTTCCCTTCATGGCCTCCTCGAGGGCGCCGATGGCGGACTCGATCTGATCCTTCTCACCGGCTTCCACTTGATCCCCCAAATCCGCCAGGGACTTGCGGGTGGCGTGTATGAGACCGTCCGCCTTGTTGCGGGCATCCACCAGGGCATGGAACTTCTTGTCATCGTCGGCATGGGCCTCGGCGTCCTTGACCATCTTGTCGATCTCGTCGTCCGACAGGCCGGAGGAGGCCTTGATGACGATGGACTGGGCGCGATTGGTGGCTTTGTCCTTGGCGGAGACGTTGAGGATACCGTTGGCGTCGATGTCGAAGGTGACCTCGACCTGGGGCACGCCCCGGGGAGCGGGCGGAATATCGGTGAGGTCGAAACGGCCCAGGGACTTGTTGGCCGAGGCCATCTCGCGCTCGCCCTGAAGCACATGCACCGTCACCGCCGTCTGGTTGTCCTCCGCCGTGGAGAACACCTGATTGGCCTTGGTGGGAATGGTGGTGTTCTTCTCGATGAGCTTGGTCATCACACCCCCCAGAGTCTCGATACCCAGGGACAGGGGGGTGACATCCAGCAGCAGCACGTCCTTGACTTCGCCTGACAGCACGCCGCCCTGGATCGCGGCACCCACCGCCACCGCCTCGTCCGGATTGACGTCCTTGCGGGGTTCACGGCCGAAGAACGTCTTCACCGCCTCCTGAACCTTGGGCATGCGGGTCTGGCCCCCCACCAGGATCACCTCGTCGATCTCGGACGCGCTGTGGCCGGCGTCCTTGAGAGCCACGCGGCAGGGTTCTATGGTGCGGCTCACCAGGTCATCCACCAGGGACTCCAATTTGGCCCGGGTGATCTTCATGTTCAGGTGCTTGGGACCGCTGGCGTCGGCGGTGATATAGGGCAGGTTCACCTCCGTCTGCTGGCTGGAGGAGAGCTCGATCTTGGCTTTCTCCGCCGCCTCCTTGAGGCGCTGCAGGGCCAGAGGATCGTTGTGCAGATCCACGCCGCTCGACTTCTTGAATTCGTCGGCGAGATAATCGATGAGGCGCAGGTCGAAGTCCTCGCCCCCCAGGAAGGTGTCGCCGTTGGTGGACAGCACCTCGAACTGGTGCTCGCCGTCCACATCCGCCACTTCGATGATGGAAATGTCGAAGGTGCCACCGCCGAGGTCATATACGGCGATCTTCTGATCGCCCCGCCTCTTGTCCATGCCGTAGGCCAGCGCCGCCGCGGTGGGCTCGTTGATGATGCGCTTGACGTCGAGACCGGCGATGCGCCCGGCGTCCTTGGTGGCCTGGCGCTGGGAGTCGTTGAAATAGGCCGGCACGGTGATCACCGCCTCCTTGACCTCTTCGCCCAGGTAATCCTCGGCGGTCTTCTTCATCTTCTGCAGCACCCGCGCCGCGATCTCGGGTGGGGCCATCTTCTTGCCGTTCACCTCCACCCAGGCGTCACCGTTGTCCGCCTTGACGATCTTATAAGGCACCATGGAGATGTCCTTCTGCACCACGTCGTCCTCGAAGCGCCGGCCGATGAGACGCTTGATGGCGAACAGGGTGTTCGACGGATTCGTCACCGCCTGGCGCTTGGCCGACTGCCCCACCAGGATCTCGTCGTCGCTGGTGAACGCCACGATGGACGGCGTGGTGCGGTCGCCCTCGCTATTCTCGATGACGCGGGTCTTGTCGCTTTCCATGATGGCCACGCATGAATTGGTGGTCCCGAGGTCTATGCCGATCACTTTGCCCATTGTTTTCTCCAAAAACGGTATGAATCTGTTACTGAAAGACTTCTAGCTGTTTCATATGGGGCCACGGGAACCCAATTCAACCGGTTCACTGGGGTTTCCTGGCCACCATCACCAGGGCGGGACGCATCAGCCTGTCGTTCAGGGTGTACCCCTTCTGAACGACCGTGGTCACCGTGCCTGGCGGCACCGCATCCGTCTCCTGCATGGTCATGGCCTGATGGCGTTCCGGATCGAAGGCCTCGCCCGCGGGATCGATCTGCTGCACCCCCATCTTCTCCAGGGCCCCCGCCAGCATCTTGAGGGTGAGTTCCATGCCTTCGCGGACCTTGTGGAGATCGGCGCCCTCCTCGGAGGCCGCGCTGAGCCCCATCTCGAGGCTGTCCCACACCGGCAGGATCTCGGCGATGTATTGCTCGGCCCCGTATTTATGGGCCTGTTCCACGTCCCGCGTCGCACGCTTGCGCAGGTTGTCCATCTCGGCCTTGGTGCGCAACAGGGCATCCCAGTGCTCGTCCGCCCGGCTACGGGCATCCTCGAGCATCAGTCGCAAATCCTCCGGGGAATGGGTCTCCTCGGGCGCCGGCTGCCCTCGGAATGCCGGCGCGTTGTCGGCCCGCGAGCCCTCGGCACCGCTCTCCGGCATACTTTCCGTGGCCTCCGCGGGATTGTCGGCGGGTTGTGACCCGTCCTCACTCTGATTCATGGCCTCATTGCTGCTCATATCTATAAACTTCCTCGAATCAAATGCTTACCAGAACCACCCACCATGGTTACGGGGGTGGAACGCGAAAATCCTGTGCCTGCTTGTAGTGCCTAGGTGGGGAGCGGGCGGCCTGAAATCAACCCCGGCCCAGGGTGCGTCAACGATGGCGCGGAATGGGGCGATTCTAGGGATTTAACATCCGCAGAACAAACGGGGTTCGGCCACTACCGCCGCGCCACGGCGGTACCGCCCGCCGGCTCAGTGGGACTGATGGAGTGCCGCGCCCAGCAGCCGTGCGGTCACGTCCACGATGGGGATCACGCGATCATAGGCCATGCGGGTGGGTCCGATGACCCCGAGTACGCCCACCAGTTGGCCGTCCACCCGGTAGGGCGCGGTGACCACGCTGCAGTCGTCCAGGGCCTCGTAACCCGATTCCTCACCGATGAAGATCTGGATGCCGTCGGCGCTGATGGCCCCGTCCAGCAGATGCAGGATCTGGCTCTTTTCGTTGAAGACCTCGAACAACTGGCGCAGCTTCTCGGTGTCCGCCAGTTCCGCCAGCCCCATGAGGTTGGTCTGACCCGCCAGCAGATAATCGTTCTCCTCGGCGGTGGCCAGGGCCTTGTCGGCGATCTCGATGGCGTCCCGCATGAGCTCATCCATGTGATCGCGGGTATTCTGCATCTCGCTCAGAACTCGCCGGCGGATCTCGAACAAATCGTGACCGGCGAAGGTGGAATTGAGGTAATTGGAGGCCTGTTCCAGCTCGGCGGGCGCGTAGTCCCGATCCACCGTGATGATACGGTTCTCCACCTCGGAATTGTTTACCACCAGGATCACCAGCACCCGGCGTTCCGAGAGGGGCAGAAATTCCACCTGGCGCAGCCGCAATCGGTCGTGGTGCGGCAGGGTCACCAGCCCCGCCAGGTGCGTGAACTCCGACAGCAGATTGGAGGTGCTGGTCACGAGTTCCCGGATGGGGACGTCGGAGGCCAGCTTGGCCCGCAGGCGCTCGGCCTCCAAACTGTCCAGGGGCTGAATGGTGAGCAGGGAATCGATGAATAACCGCAATCCCTGGCTGGTGGGAATGCGCCCCGCGGAGGTGTGGGGGGAGCGCACCAGTCCCATATCCTCCAGGTCCGACATGACGTTGCGCACCGTGGCCGGGCTGAGTTCCAGTCCGGAATCCCGCGACAGGGTGCGCGACCCCACCGGCTGGCCTTCCCGCAGATAGCGCTCTATGAGCACCCGCAGGAGGCGTTGCGCCCGCTCATCGATGTCGTGCTGACTGGATACTTCGCCCATAGGTCTTCCGCGTCCGTAACAGTGGGGCGGTTCTCCCCGCCGGGGGTATCGGTAGGAGCCCCGTGCCGGGCGCAGACCCGAAGGTCCCGACCCGGCACCGCCCACCGCAGGGTCATCTGCAAGAATGTCGTATAAACCAGAAGGCCTTCAACGCCTTCTGCCTCGCCGCCGGAAACCCCTGCGACGGGGTCGAACCACAGGGGGCTAGAATTGGGTAATTCTTTACAAAAGACAAGCCTCCTCTTGCCGCACCTGCATCACCGGTTGGCGCCGCGTGGGCCCCATGCTACTTTCGCCACACCATTGACCTATCTAAGCCAGGTATCACCGTGTTCAAACGCATCGGGCTCATCGCCAAGACCAACCACGCCAGGGCCCATGACACCTTGGGGGCCCTGGTATCCTACCTGGACCGGCGCGGCATGCCCTTCCTCGCTCTGGCGGGTAGCGAACATCTGATGCCGCCGGGCACCGCCCCCACGGTGGACTACGAAACCCTCGGCACCCAATGCGACCTGGCCATCGTGGTGGGCGGTGACGGCACTCTGCTGAGGGCCGCCCGTGCCCTCGTCGATCACGATGTCCGGCTCTTGGGCATCAACCTCGGCCGGCTGGGTTTCCTGGCGGATGTACTCCCGGACGACATGGAACAGCGCCTGGACGAGATCCTGGATGGCCGGTTCCTGGAGGAACCCCGTCTGATGCTGGACACCGTGGTGCGGCGCAACGGGGCCATCGTCGAAGAGTGCACGTCGCTGAACGATGCCGTGGTGCACAAATGGCAGTTCGCCCGCCTCATCGAGTTCGAGATGTACATCGACGGCATCTTCGTGAACCGGCAACGCTCGGACGGCATCATCATCGCCACGCCCACGGGCTCCACGGCCTATGCCCTGTCCGGCGGCGGTCCCATACTCCACCCCACCCTCGATACCCTAGTCCTGGTGCCCATCTGTCCCCATACCCTGAGCAACCGCCCCATCGTAGTGGCGGCCGCCAGCCGCGTGGAGATGATCGTGCACAGCCCGGATCGGGACAGTGCGATGCTCACCTGTGACGGCCGCAACAGCGATCCCCTCAAGCACCTGGACGAAATCGCGGTGTCCGCCGCAACACGCCGCCTGCGCGTGATCCATCCCGCGGGTCACGATCACTACGCCGTCCTGCGCACCAAGCTCCACTGGGGTCAGGAGTTCTACGGTACTTGAGGCTGCTTGAGGGCCGCTCAACGGTTCCGTCTCGATGCTCACCAGTCTGCATATCAGGAACTTCGCCATCGTCGACGCCCTGGACCTGGAGTTCGGCGCCGGCCTGACGGTGCTCACGGGGGAGACCGGCGCGGGCAAATCCATCCTCGTGGACGCCCTCGCCCTGGCCCTGGGGCAACGGGCCAACAACGCCAAACCGAGTGATGGCGGGCAGCGCACAGAGGTGAGTGCCTGCTTCGAACTGCACTCGGTCCCGGAAGCCCGGGGCTGGCTCGCCGAGCGGGCCCTGGATCCCCCGGAGGAGTGTGTGATACGCCGGGTCATCGGCACGGACGGTCGTTCGCGCGCCTTCATCAATGGCAGTCCGGTGGCCCTCCAGGACCTCCGGGCCCTCGGCGAACTGCTGGTGGACATCCATGGTCAACACGCCCACCACGCCCTCCTGAGGCCCGATGTGCAAAGGGCGCTGCTGGACGACTTCGGCGACCACCGCGATCTCATGGCCAGGGTGCGGGAGGCCCACCAGGAGTGGCGACGGCTGGAGCGGGAACTCGCGGACACCGGCGGCGACCCGGCCCGGCGCCATGCCGAGATCGAGTTGCTGCGCTTTCACATCGGCGAACTCACGGACCTGGCAGTGACGCCGGGCGAGGTGGCCGGCCTGGACCAGGAGCACCGCCGCCTCGCCAATGCCGAACGCCTGCGGGACGGTGCGGGGGCGGTTTATGAGGCCCTGTACGGCGACCATGACGGGGCCGCTCTGCAGGCGCTCCAGGCGGCGGTGAAGCAATTGGAGGCCCTCACCGCATCCGATACGACCCTCGGACCCGTCGGCACTCAGCTGAACGAGGCCGCCATCCAACTCGCCGAATGTGACCGCGAGCTTCGCCAGTACATCGAGGCCGTAGCCCTCGACCCGCAACGGCTCGCGACGGTGGAGCAGCGGCTCGATGCTCTCCACCAGGCCGCCCGCAAGCACCAGGTCACGCCCGACGAGTTGCCCGCCCTGCTCGATGGCCTGACGGCGCGTCTGGCGCGGCTGGAGGAGAGTGGTGAGCGACGCAGCGAGCTGGCAACGCGCCTGGACCGGGTCAGGGAGGACTACGACGGCCATGCCCGGCGGCTGACACAGGCCCGCACCCAGGCGGCCCGGCGCCTCGCGGAGGCCGTTACCGCGGATCTCCACCGCCTCGGCATCGCCAAGGGCGCCCTCGAGGTCACGGTGGCGCCCCTGCCCGACCACCAGGCCAGCGCCCACGGCCGCGACCGTGTGGAATTCCTGGTCACCACCAACCCCGGCCGCCCCGCCGGCCCCCTCAACAGGGTCGCCTCCGGGGGGGAACTGTCCCGCATCAGCCTGGCTATCCAGGTGGTGGGTTCCCGGGACCACGGCATCTCCACCCTGATATTCGATGAGGTGGACGTGGGGATCGGCGGCGCCGTGGCGGAGATGGTGGGTAACCAGCTCCGCACCCTGGCCGCCAACCGCCAGGTGCTGTGCGTCACCCATCTGCCCCAGGTGGCCGCCCAGGGTCACCAGCACCTGCGCGTGGTGAAAGCGGCGGACAACGGGGCCACCACCACCCGCGTAGACCCGCTGGAGGGCACCCATCGCGTCGAGGAGGTGGCACGCATGCTGGGGGGACTGGAGATCACCCGCCACACCCGCGCCCATGCCAAAGAAATGATTCAGCGTATCGGGGGCCCATGACCCCCTCCACCCCGTCCCGGAAATTCACAGGAGAACCCCCATGCCAGGCAACATCGACCGGCGACTCGCCGAACTGGGCATCGAGATACCGGCCACCCCGGCCCCTCAGTTCAACTACGTCCCCGTCCAGATCAGCGGCAGTCTCGCCTTCGTGGCCGGACAGGTACCCATGGCCGGCGGCGAGATCCGCTACAGCGGCCAGGTGGGGATCCACCTGGATGTGGAGACGGGTCAGGCCGCCGCACGGTTGTGCGCCATCAACATGCTGGCGCAGCTGAAGACCGCCCTCGACGGCGATCTGGATCGCATCGTCCAGGTGGTGCGGGTGGGGGGCTTCGTGAGTTGCGGGCCGGACTTCACCGCTCAGGGACAGGTCATCAACGGCGCCTCGGACCTGCTGGTGGAGGTCCTGGGCGACGCCGGCCGCCATGCCCGTGCCGCCGTGGGCTGCTCGGCCCTGCCCCTGGGGTCCGCCGTGGAGGTAGAAGGGATATTCATGGTAATGCCCTGAATCATAAGGAAAGCGGACTTCAGGGCTGGCCTAACCCTCGTAATGGGGGCACTTGGTGCGGGTACAGTCACCATAGATGATCAGGGAGTGATCGGTGATATTGAAACCCGCCTTCTTGGCCACCGTGTGTTGATGTTTCTCGATAATCTGATCGACGAATTCCTCGACGTAACCACACTGGTTACAGACGATATGGTCGTGGTGCCTCCCTTCGTCGAGTTCGAAGACCGCCTGACCGCCCTCGAAGTTATGCCTCTCCACCAGCCCTGCCGTCTCGAACTGAGTCAACACGCGGTATACGGTCGCCAGACCCACCTCCTCGCCGGCATCCAGCAACGCCCGGTAGACATCTTCGGCGCTGACGTGGCGCTTTTCCGACTGTTCGAGGATATTGAGGATGCGGATACGCGGAAGGGTGGCCTTGAGCCCGGCCTTTTTGAGATCATGACGGTCCATTGGGTTCCTCAGCCGTGCATGTAATGGGACGCAAGGGGTATGATGCCAATCTATGCCCAAGCGCTAATATAATGAATGACCTAATGCAAAAGCTTCTCATCATATCGTTCCTCAGCGCAAGCGTGTTCATGGGCGCCTGCAGCAACACCCAGATCCCCTTCGTTCACCGCATCGAGATCCCCCAGGGCAACGTGGTCACCAAGGACATGGTGGAGAAATTGGAACCGGGACTCTCCAAACGCCAAGTCACCTATATCATGGGCTCGCCCATGCTGGTGGATGTATTCAACCAGGAGCAGTGGATCTACCTCTACAGCTTCAAGCCAGGGTCCGGGGAGCGGGTCCAGCGTCAGCTCGCCCTCGGCTTCGAGAACGATGCCCTGGTGCGGGTGAGCGGCGACGTGGATGTCATCAGCGAAACCCCCGTCGCCGTCCGGAGTGCCCAAGGCACGAGCCGTTCGGTGGAGGTCCCGGAGGGCGTGGGTGCGGGCTACGACGACGGTGGCATTCTCCAGGGTGTGATCGACCGCTTCAAAGGCCTGAATCCGTGGTCTGGCGACGCCGAGGAAACCACGGTGAAGGACGGTGGCTCGGCCGGGCCGGCGCCCGAAACATCGGCCTCGGCGCGCGACGGCAAGGACACGATGCGAAAGTTCAGCCTCGAGGAGAAGGACATCGGCGCCGGCAACCCGGCGGACTCCGCCCAGGAAACCCCGGCGCCCGCCGGCGGAAGCGGCGGGGAAGCAACCACACCCGACGATGGCAGCAGCAAGGGCTGGAAGTTCAGGTTCGGGAGTGACACCACCGACCAGGCCTTCGCACCTGGCCCCTCGGGATCCCGTCTCCAGACCGCAGACGAGGCCGAGTAGCGGGTCACGGAAGGTGTCTCGGAAGGGATTGCGGGCCCCGGGGCCGCAAAAGGCCCAGGGCCGCGTCAATCGGGTGGTTCAGACGACGCCGCAGACTCGAGGTCGCCACCCCCCTTTTTCATACGCTTGCCTTCCTTGGCCCGCAATCTGCGCACCTCCTTCGGATCGGCGATGAGGGGCCGGTAGATCTCCACCCGGTCACGGGCCCGCAGCACCTGGTCCGGCTTGGAGGCCTTGCCGAAGATCCCCAGACGACTGTTGTCGAGATCCAAATCGGGGCAGGCCTCCAACAGCCCCGATGACTCCACCGCCTGGCGCGCCGTGGTGCCCTCGGGAACCTGTAATTCCAGCAACCACTGCTGTTCCGGCAAGGCATAAGCCACTTCCACGGTGATGGTGTCAGCGTCCCCCATAGCGCCGGTGGGCCTCCTCCACGAAGGCGTCCACGAGATGGTTGATCATGCCGTTGAACAGGCCGCCGACGGTGCGCTCCACCAGGCGGCTGGCGTAGCCGAATTCGATATCCATGGTGATCTTGGAACCCTGGTCACCGAGGGGATTGAAGTGCCAGATCCCCTCCAGATGACTGAAGGGCCCCTCGATCAGGGACAGTTCCATGCGCTCCTGAGGAAACAGGCGGTTGCGCGTCGTGAACCAGCGATGCATCGGTCCCTTGGCCATCTCTATACTGGCCTTCACCTCCTCGTCGGTGCGCTCCAGTACCTTCACGGCCCGACAACCGGGCAGGAAACCGGGGTAGGAATCCACGTCTTCCACCAGTTCATACATGGCGGATGCCGAGTAGGGCACCAGCGCGGTCTTGTGTACTTTGGCCATGGGAACTACTCCGTTCCGCGATTCATCATGTCAGATCAGCCCCCCATTCCCGACAGCAGACCCAGCACGCCGGTGACGTTCAGCATCACCAGCACGATAGCCACCGGCACCAGGTAGCGGGTGAGAAAACGCCACACCTCGTAGATTGCGCCGGCACCCAGGGCGAGTTCCTGCTCGCTCGCGGCCCGAGCGAGTTTCCAGCCCGCGAACAAGGCGATGAGCAGCCCGCCCAGCGGCAGCATCACATTGGCCGTGGCGTAGTCCATAAGATCGAAAAATCCCCTGCCGAACAGGGTGTAGTCGGACCACAGGTTGAGGGACAGCAACGACGGCACCCCCAGCAACCAGGCCAGTCCGCCGCCGATGGCCGCACCCTTGATGCGATTCACGTCGCGGTTCTCCACCAGCCACGCCACGATGGGCTCCAGTAACGAGATGGCCGAGGTCCAGGCGGCGAACAACAACAACACGAAGAACAGGGTGCCGAAGAACGCGCCTCCGGGCATCTGACCGAAGGCCACCGGCAGGGTCTTGAAGATGAGGCCCGGTCCGCCGGCCGCTTCCAGCCCCGAGGCGAAGACGATGGGGAAGATGGCCAGGCCGGCCATCAACGCCACCAGGGTATCGACCATGGCGATGATCCCCACGGTGCGGGGGATGGAGGCCTTCGATGACAGATAGGAGCCGTAGATCATGATGGCTCCCATGCCGAGACTCAGACTGAAGAAGGCCTGGCCCGCCGCCTCCAGCACGCCGGCCGGCGTCAGCTTGCTGAAATCGGGAGAGAACAGATACTCCAGGCCGCGGGCGAACTCGCCATTGCCCATGGCGTATCCCACCATAGCCACCAGCAACACGAACAGGGCCGGCATGAGGAAACGCACCGCCTGCTCCAGGCCGCTCTTGACCCCCCGCGCCACCACCACCGTGGTCATGATCATGAACACCGTGTGCCAGGCCAGCAGCCGCTCCGGGTCCCCCACCAGGGAATCGAAGGCCCCGCTGATGGCCTCCGCGTCCATGCCGGCGAACATGCCCGAGGCGGTGCGAAAACCATAGGCCAGGGTCCAACCCGCCACCACGGAGTAGAAAGACAGGATCATGAAACCGGCGAGGATCCCCAGCCATCCCAGGTACTCCCAACGCGGGTTGTGACCCTCGTCCCGGGCCAGGGCCCGCATGGTGTTGATGGGACTGCGGCGCCCCCGCCGCCCCAGCATCACCTCGGAAATCATGATCGGAATACCGATAAGCGCGACACATAGCAGGTACACGATAACGAATGCACCGCCGCCGTTCTCCCCTGCCACGTAGGGAAAACGCCAGATATTCCCCAGCCCCACGGCCGAGCCGGTGGCGGCGAGGATGAACACGAGGCGCGACGACCACTGGCCGTGAATGGATTTTCTCTCTGACGTCATACCCGTACCTGTTCCCATATCCCGTTGCACTCGTCCGCTGGACCGGAAGCGCCTATGCTCTCCATGCTGAAGCGAATCAGCCCCAACCGCCCCAAAAAATCAGCCATCCCTCCCCCGGGGCCTGCCGCCACCCCATCAACGCCCCAGTCACCGCCAGCTCCGACAATCGGAGGAGAGCCGGGCTCGGCAAATCAATCGCTTAGGCGACGACGCGATGGGAAGTCAAGGGTCGCAAGGGCAACATCGGACACCCCGGCACCCACTTCAAGGGGCGCAGTATAACTCAATGATTCTTATGAGATCCGGCCCTCCGTGGCGCGCAATGAATTGGTCATTGAAAGGGATTACCATTGCGCTCTTTAATGTGAAAGTCGCGTAGCATCATCTCCCCCTCTACTTTTGGGACAAATCCGTCGGGAACGGATTTGAACGCGCCTTGGCGCGGCCCGCAGGGCGAAGGGCAGGATGCCCGGAGTACAGGGATGGGGTGAGGGAACGAACATGGCGATACGCGCTCCTCTTTCATCCTTTCGGGTGGCGCGTATCGCCATGAGAGTTAACTTTGGAAATCCCGCGAGAGACACTGCCAGCAATTACCATGCCCTATACGGCCCCCATCTACGCGCCACGGGGCGGCGCCCTGGGGCGCCGTCACGACGGCTTCACCCTCATCGAAATGATGGTGGTACTCATCATCGTGGGCGTCATCGTCAGCCTCGGCATGGTGCGGCTGACCACCGATGACGATGCCGCCCAGGTCCGACGGGAGGCCGAACGTCTAGGCGCCCTCCTCCGGCTGGCCCGCGACGAGGCCATCGTGCGGGCCCGCTCCATGGGCCTGCGCCTGGCACCCGATGGCTACCGCTTCGCGGTGTACGACGCCGGCCAGTGGCGCGACATGGAGGGTGACACCGTGTTCCGCGAACGCCGGCTGCCCGAGCACCTGCGCCTCGCCATCCACGGCGTGGCCCGGGGAGCCCGTGCCGGCCGGGCCGAAGGTAGCGACAAGCCCCCGCCCCAGGTGATCCTTGGCCCCGGCGGCGAGGCCACGCCCTTCGAACTCTCCATCGCTGGGTTGGACGGGCGTGGTGTTCAACGTATTCACGGCGGGGCCATGGGACGCATCACCATCGAGGCAGGCGATGACAGCTGACGGCCGGCGCACGGGTGGATTCACCCTGCTGGAGATCCTGGTGGCCCTCACCGTCGTGGCCCTCGCCCTCGGCGCGGCCATCAGCGGCACCGGCAGCCATGTCGAGAGTACGGATCACCTGAGGAGCAAAACCATCGCCCACTGGGTGGCCCTCAACCGCATCGCGGAACTCCAGGTGGCCGACCCCTGGCCCGCCCTCGGCGCGAGTTCCGGCACGGCCCAGATGACCCACCGTGAATGGCGCTGGGCGGTGGAGGTGAACCAGACACCGGATGCCGGCGTGCGACGCCTGGAGGTGGCGGTGGCCCCTGCCGCCTCGCCCGAGGCCGTGTTGGCCCGCATCACGGCCTTCACCACGGCCCGCGCCGGGACCGCGCCATGACGAGTCTTCGCGTTTCCTGCCATCGCCCCCAGGGCCAACGCGGTTTCACGCTGCTGGAACTCATCGTCGCCACGGGGATCTTCGCCCTGCTCTCCCTCATGGCCTTCGGCGGCCTGCGCAGCGTGCTGGACACCGAGGCCGCATCCCGCGACACCGGCACCCGGCTGGCCGATCTGCAGACCGCCCTGTGGTTCATGGGCCGTGACATGAGCCAGATGGCCCCCCGGGAAATCCGCGACGCCTTCGGTGATCCCCGGCCTGCCCTGGTGGGCAGCGCCGGCCCCCCGGGGGCACTGGAGTTCACCCGCGGCGGCTGGGACAATCCCCAGGGCCTGGCCCGCAGCAACCTGCGTCGGGTGGCCTACCGGGTGACGGGCGGCAGCCTGGAACGGCTGACCTGGGAGAGCCTCGACCGGGTCCAGGGCAGCGAGCCCACATCGGAGACTCTGGTGGACGGAGTTGCAAATCTGGCGCTGCGCTATCTCGATGGGCAACGGCAATGGGGCCCCGCCTGGCCACCCGCCGGCGGCACGGCGGGCGCCCTGCCTCTGGCGGTGGAGGTGGTGCTGGAGCTCGACGACTGGGGCCCGGTGAGGCGCGTGTTCCGGGTGGCGGGCTGATGGCGACGACCGTCTTTCGCCGGCGGTCGGCCAGGGCCCGTCGCCAGGCCGGCGTGGCCCTGATCACGGCGCTGCTGGTGGTCGCCGTGACCACGGTGGCGATGGTGGGCATGACCTCCAGGCTCATGGTGGAACTGCGGCGTACCGAGAACCTACTCCACGGGGAGCAGGCCGTGGTCCTGCTGTCGGGGGTGGAAGGATGGGCCCTGGGGCAACTGGTGGCCGACCTCGAGGCCGGCGGTCCCGCCGACCACGGCGGCGAGGACTGGGCGCGCGCCCTGCCCCCCACGGAACTGGAAAACGGTTACGCGGAGGGTCGTATCGAGGATCTGCAGGGCCGCTTCAACATCAACGGCCTCATCGGTGACGACAGCCAGGTGAACGCCGTGGCCCTGGAGCGCTTCAAACGGCTGCTGGCCTACCTGGACCTGCCCGCGAGCCTCACCCCCGCGCTCCTGGACTGGCTGGACAGGGACCAATCGATCCGTTTCCCGGGGGGTGCCGAGGACGACTACTATAGCCGCCTCACGCCCCCCTATCGCCCCGCCGATCGCCCCATGGTGGCGGTATCGGAGTTACGTCTCGTCAAGGGCTTCGAAGAGACCGTCTACCAGACCCTGCGGCCCTACGTCACCACCCTGCCCGGGGCCACCACCATCAACGTCAACAGCGCCCCCGTAGCGCTGCTCATGACCCTCGCGGACGACCTCGTGGAGGCCGATCTGGAGGCCTTGGTGGAGGCCCGGCGCGAGCAGCCTTTCCTGGACGTGGACAGCTTCCTGCGCCACCCCGCCCTGGCAGGCACCACTTTGGCCGCAGAAGGCCTCGGCGTGGCCAGCGATCATTTCGCCGTCCACGGCACCGTCACCGTGGGCCGTGCCGAGGCCCGCCTCACCGGCCTGCTGCAACGCCGGGCCGGGGCCAGCCCCGTTGTGCTGATACGCTACCGTCATTACGGCAACGGCAGCCCATGAGCGAACTGTGCTTCATCCGACTCGCCTCTCACAGCGAAGACCCCGTGACCTGGTGGCCTGCGGCCACGGGAACCGTCGGCACGGGGACCCTCGAAGAGGCCGCCGCCGTCGTCGGGCAACGGGAGGTGGTGGTGCTGGTACCCACCGGGCAGGTCCTGCTGGCCGCCGCCCGGGTACCGGGACGCCATCGCGCCCAGCGGGCCCGGGCCGTGCCCTACAGCATGGAAGACGACTTGGCTCGGGACGTGGAGGATAGTCACTTCGCCCTGCCCGCGGGAGCCGGCACCACGCCCCTGCCCGTATGCGTGGCGGACCGCGAGCGCATGGATGGCTGGACGGCGGCCCTCAGGGAGGCCGGCATCCGGCCCGCCGCCCTGGTGCCCGACGCCCTCGTGCTGCCCCTCGCCGAGGGCTCGTGGACCGTGGCCCGGGTCAACGGCCACTCCCTGGTGCGCACCGCCGCCAACGCCGGTTTCATGGCCGACGAGGACAACCTGCCCACCCTCCTCGCCCTCGCCCTCGAGGAGCACGACGACCGCCGACCGGCACGGCTCATGGTGCTCGCAGATGACGTACGGGCAGATGACGGGCCCGCCCCGGCGCTGGACCTCGCCGTCGCCGCCGCCGGCCTGGAGATCACGGTGGACGACTCGCCGCGCCCCCTGCTGGCCCGGGCCGCGGCGGGCTACGACCGGCGCACCACCATCAACCTGCTCCAGGGCGACTACGCCCCCGGGGCCGAGGACCGGGAGGGCTGGCGCCCGTGGCTGGTGGTGGCGACTCTGGCCTTGCTGTGGCTCGCCGTGGAGGGGGCCCTCCAGGTGGCGGATTTCTCCCGCCTCAAACAGCAGGAGGCCCGCCTCGATACCCGCATCGCGGCCGCCTTCCGGGACGCCCTGCCCGGCGCGACGCGCATGGTCAATCCCCGGGTCCAGATGGAACGCCGGCTGGCCTTCCTGGAAGGACGGGAGAGCGGCGCCATGGGCCTGCTACCCCTGCTCCACGCAGCGGGCGACGTCCTCAGGAACGAGAGCGATATAAAGCTGACGGCCCTCAGTTACCGCAGCGATGCCCTCCACCTGGATCTGCAGTTGCCCAGCCTGCAGCGCCTGGAGCGGCTGAAATCGTCCCTCGCCGGCACCGGCCGCGCGGTCGAGATCCAGAACGCCTCGTCCGAGGGCGGCCGCGTGCGTGCCCGCATTGTACTCCGGGAGGGCAGACCATGAGGGCCTGGTTCGACGGCCTCGCGCCGCGGGAACGGCGCGTCGTCCTGGCCGGCGCCGCCCTGCTGGTGGGGCTGCTGATGTGGGCCCTGGTATGGGCGCCGTTCCGGGACCAGTACCTGGCACTCGAGGGCGCGGTGGCCGGCAAACAGGAACTCGCGGCCTGGATGATCCGTACGGCGGCCCAAATCCAGGCCCTGGAAGGCGACCGCGCCCCACCGCCGCCGGGCGACGGCAACCGCTCCCTCCTCGCCACGGTGGACCAGACCTCCAGGCAGGCGGGCCTCGGCCCTCACATCAAGCGCATCGAGCCCGATGGCCAGGGGGCGGTGCGACTGTGGCTGGAGGAGGCTCCCTTCGATCCCATGGTGGGCTGGCTCGTGGCCCTCGCCGAGGGCCACGGCATCCACGCCCGCCAGGCGGGCGTGGACGGCCGGGACACCGCGGGCCGGGTGAACGCCCGGCTGACCCTGGAGCGGGATGCCACCCCGGCGAACGATGGGAGCCCCACGCCATGAGAACCCGCGACAAACGCCTGCTGGTGGCGGCAGCAAGCCTGCTGTTGCTGGCGGCCATGGGCTGGCGCGGCTTTAGCGGCTACCGGCACCTCACCCAACCACCGCCGGACTTGCCCGCATCCCCTATGGCGGCGAACCGGCCCAGCCCCGCCGGCCCGGAACGGCGGCTTGCCGATGTGGCCACCTGGCACCTGTTCGGCAACCCGACGCGGCGGGCCGCGCCGCCACCGGAACCCCAACCCGTGGATGCACCGGCCACCCGCCTGGACCTGAAGCTGCTGGGGGTGCTGGCCTCAGACGATCGCCTCGACGCCCGGGCCATCATCGGTGCCCCGGGGGTGCCGGATCGCCAGTACCGCCTCGGTGACACCGTACCCGCCGGGGCCGAGCTGGCCGCCATCCACCGGGACCACGTGCTGCTCAAGCGCAACGGCCGCTTCGAGACCCTGGCCCTGGCGCGGGAGGACGGGGCCGCCGCCGACACCAGCACCCGCCGCGCCGCGCCCCCCGGCCGGCCCGCCGGCGCCCGTGCATTGCCCGATGACTGATACCAACACTTTTGAAGGTCCGACCACCATGCGTAACCTGAAAGCCACGATCCCGGCCCTGCTCCTGCTGCTGCACGCCGGCACGGCGTTGCTGTCCCCCATGGCCCGGGCGGAACCCGTCACCCTCAACCTCGAGGAGGCGGAGATCGGCACCCTCATCGCCACGGTATCCGAGGTCACGGGACGCAACTTCGTCGTCGACCCGCGGGTGAAGGGCAAGGTCAGTGTGGTCTCCTCCATGGCCATGGAAAAAGAGGAACTCTACCAAGTCTTCCTGTCCATCCTCGAGGTCCACGGCTTCGCCGCCGTGCCGTCGGGCAATGTCATCAAGATCGTGCCCGATGCCAACGCCAAGCATATCGATACCCCTTTCGCCAGCGACCAGGCCCCCGGGGTCGGAGACGAGATCGTGACCCGGGTGGTGCAGGTGAAGAACGTCTCCGCCGCCCAGCTCGTGCCCATCCTGCGGCCCCTGGTGCCCCAGCAGGGCCACCTCGCGGCCTATCCGGCCACCAACGTCCTCGTGGTGTCCGACCGGGCCGGCAACATCGAGCGGCTGGTGAAGATCATCGCCCGCATCGATCAGAAGACCGACGCCGAGATCGAGGTCATCAACCTGCAGCATGCGGCAGCCGCCGAGGTGGTGCGGATCATCACCGCCCTGCAGCGGCCGGCCCAGGGCCAGGCCGTGTTGGAGGGCAGCCTGAGCCTGCCCAGCCTGGTGGCCGACGAGCGCACCAACAGCATCCTCATGAGCGGCGACCAGCTCGCCCGCCTGCGCGTCCGCGCCCTCATCACCCACCTGGACACCCCCCTGGAGACCACCGGCAACACCCACGTGGTCTATCTGCGCTATGCCCGGGCAGCCGAGCTCGCCAGTGTCCTCACGGACATCAGCGGCGACATCCAGCAGGACGAAGGGGGTGGCCAGGGCGCCGGCGGCGCCAACAACCGGCGCGCCAACGAGGTGGGGATCCGCGCCGACGAGGCCTCCAACGCCCTGGTGATCACGGCCCCTCCCGAGGCCTATGCCTCCCTGCGTCAGGTCATCTCGCGGCTGGATATCCGCCGTGCCCAGGTGCTGGTGGAGGCCATCATCGCCGAGGTGCGGAGCGAGAACGCGGCCGAACTGGGCGTACAGCTACGCGACCTGGTGGGCGGCAGCGACGGCAGTTTCGTGATCACCAATCCCCAGGGCCCTAACAGCCCCTTCGTCGGGGCCGATGCCGCCTCCACCCTCTCCGGACTGACACTGGGCCTGGTGCGTAATGGTGACATCCGCGGCCTCCTGCGGGCCCTGGCCACCTCCTCGGACACCAATCTCATCGCGACGCCCACGCTCCTCACCCTGGACAACGAGGAGGCCGCCATCGTGGTGGGTCAGAACGTGCCCTTCCTCACCGGCAGTTTTACCAACGACGCCACCACCCCGGACAATCCCTTCCAGACCATCGAGCGCCGGGACGTGGGGCTGGAACTCACCGTCACCCCCCAGATCAACGAGGGCGACGCCATGTCCCTCGTGATCTCCCAGGAGGTCTCCAGCATCGACGACAGCGCTCAGGCCGTTGACCTAATCACCACCACCCGCTCCATCAACACCACCGTGCTGGTAGACGACGGAGAGATAGTGGTACTGGGAGGACTCATCCGCGACGACTTTCAGACCACGGAACAGAAAGTGCCCCTGCTGGGGGACCTCCCAGTGCTGGGCAACCTGTTTCGCAGCACCAGCACGGACTCCACGAAGAACAACCTGATGGTGTTCATCAAGCCCACCATCGTCCGCAACCGCGCGGATATCGCCCACATCACCAGCAGCAAGTACAACTTCCTGCGGGCCAAGCAGCTGGAACAGCCAGGGTACGGAGTGCCGTTCAAGCCGGCCATGCAAGTGCCATTGCTGGCCCCCTTCGCAGAGACCTCGGAATCCCCTGCCCCACAGGAAAAGGCCCCTGCCCCGCAGCAAGAGCCCAGGTCTCTCTTCGAGTACGACTGAGGTCACGGTGCCCCCGCCGGCATAAGGCGCCCGTCAAGCCGCGGCGCCCCGGGCCGCTATGATGGATACCTGCCATCCCGATGCCGCCATGCCCGCCAGACCCGCCCCCCGACCCCGCCAGCACCCCACGCGCATCGGGCGCTATGTGGTGAAGGGGATCCTGGGCCGCGGCGCCCAGGGCGTGGTCTACCTGGCCACGGATCCGGAGCTCGACCGGGAAGTGGCCATCAAGACCCTGACCCGGCGCACCCAGGACGCCGCCACCCTGCTCAAGGAGGCCCAACTGGTGGGGCGCATGAAGCACCCCGGCATCGTGCCGGTGTACGACGCCGGACGCCTGGGGGACGTGCCCTACGTGGTCTACGAGCGCGTCACCGGCCGCACCCTGGACCAGGTGCTCAAGGAGGAGCCCCGCCTGCCCCTGCCCCGCATCGTGGCCTGGATGACCCGCATCCTGGACGCCCTGGAGTACGCCCACGGCCAGCAGGTGGTGCATCGCGACATCAAGCCCGCCAACGTAGTCATTCAGGAGGACGACACCCCGCGGGTGCTGGATTTCGGCATCGCACTCCCCAGCGGCACCGAGACCAAGGTTATCGAGGGCCTGTGGGGCACCTTCCAGTACCTGGCGCCGGAGATGGTGGACAAGGGGCGGGCCACGGCGGCCACGGATATCTTCTCCCTCGGGCTCATCCTGTTCGAGATGCTCACCGGCCGGCGCGCCATCACCGAGGACGACCCCATGGCGGCCATGTACCACATCGCCCACCGGCCGGTGCCGGCACCGTCATCCATCCGCCCCGAGGTGGCCCCCGGCCTCGACGGCATCGTGTCCCGGGCCCTGCAGAAGGCCCCCGACGCGCGCTACTCCAATGCCGGCGAGATGCGGGATGCGCTCGCGGTATTCGCCGACCCCCAGGTGCACGAACACGAGCAACGCCGCCAGTCGACCCTGAACTTCCTGCTGCGGCGCATGCGCCAGAAGCCGGATTTCCCGGCCATCGGTCGCCACATCTCGGAGATCAGCCAGAAGACCGCCGCCATCGACCGCGCCTCCGTGGACGAACTCACCAACCTGATCCTGGAGGACTACGCCCTCACCAGCAAACTGTTGCGGCTGGTGAACTCCTCGTACTACGGCCAGTACGGCGGTTCCATCAGCACCATATCCCGCGCGGTGGTGATCCTCGGCTTCAACCAGGTACGCATGGCGGCCCTGAGCCTGTTGCTGTTCGAGCACATCGCCGACAAGCCCAACGTGCCGGTGCTGAAAGAAATTGGCGGACAGGCCTTCTTCAGCGGCCTCATCAGCCGCCGCCTGGCCGCCGACATGGCCCACGCCGATGCCGAGCAGGGTTTCGTAAGCGCCATGTTCCACACCCTGGGACGCTATCTGTCCGCCTACTATTTTCCCGACGAGGACGAGGAGATCAGCCGTCTCATGGACAACCAGGGCCTGTCCGAAGAGGCCGCCGCCGTAGCGGTGCTGGGACTCACCTTCGAGGCCCTCGGAACCGGCGTGGGACGGGAGTGGCATCTGCCCTCCGAACTCCTGGAAGGCATGCGCACCCTGAGCGCCGGCGAGACGCCGCGACGCCCCGCCAACCCGCGGGAGGCCATGCGCCTGCTGTCCTGTTTCGCCAACGAGGTGGCCACGGCCATGGGGGGTGACGACCCCGGGGCCTGCCATGAGCGTCTGGAGCAACTGCAGCAGCGCTACGGCCAGGCGGTGCGGCTGGCGCCGGGGCGCATGCAACAGGTGATCAGCGAGGGCGTGGAGGATATCCGGCGCTTCTCCCGGGCCGCCGCCATCGACCTCGGCGACAACGCCATCCTGCGCAACGCGCGCCGGCTGGGGCGACAGGAAGAGGGGGCCGAGGAGGGAGACCAGCAAGATGATCCCGGCGCAGAGGCCAGCGGCGAAGGCGATGTCCCATCGCCCCAGACCACCCTGCTGAGTGGCATCCAGGACATCAGCCAGGCCCTGCTGGACAACTACAGCATCAACGACATCCTCATCATGATCCTCGAGACCCTGTTCCGGGGCCTCGGCTTCACACGGGTGGTACTGTTCATCAACAACGCCCGCCAGGCCGAGATGAACGCCCGCTTCGGCCTCGGTCGTGACATCGACAAGCTCCTGCCCCGCCTCAGCTTCTCCACCACCGGGGCGGAGGACATGTTCAGCCGCGCGGTGCGCGAACATGAGGACATCATCCAGCCCCAGGGCCCGCGGGCCAAGGACGTCCCGGACTGGCATCGCCAACTGGTCTCACCCAGCACCTTCGCCCTCTACCCCGTGGTCATCGGCAACAGATGCCTCGGCCTCATCTACGCCGACCGCGACGAGCGCAACCGCCCCATCACCACCACCGAGCGCAACTACCTCAACACCCTGCGCAACCAGGCGGCCCTGGCCATCCGGCAAAGATCATAATTTCGGCTCGTCCGCAGAATCTGTGGGTAAATGTTGCGCTTACGCCACCCGCCAGCGTTGGGTGTCGGGCTGAAGCCCGACCTACACATCACCCCCACCGCCCATTCCTTTGGCACGGATGTAGGTCGGGATTCATCCCGACATTCAAACCCGCCGCGCATACCTCGCGCCGGGTCGGTACCACCCGCCAGCGTTGGGTGTCGGGCTGAAGCCCGACAGCCCGACCTACTTGGTCTTAGCGAGAGGATACTCTCCTTTCTGCGCCCACGAATTCTGCTGAAGAGCCATAATTTCTTCGAGGTATCAGTAGCCTTTAAGACCCATGGCCTCCTTCGGCGCGGCAAGGGAATCCAAAAAAAAACGCCAATAAGCTCATCGCCGTGGCCCAAATTGTCCTATTCTCACGGAACAAAGGGACAAAATGTGGCATCGTCAGGCGCCTCGCGTTGACCGATCGGGCCAGTGTGGCCGCAAAACTGCGGTTCTTGCGGCCGAAACAGCCCAATGGGAATGGTTTTTGCCTTGCCTTCAGGAGGCCGCCGCAGCATGCGGCGGTGGTTCTTCCCAGGAGTATTCCCAATGAAAGACACCCCACCCCGCTACGTGCCGGAAATGAGCGAGGCGGGCCTTCGTCCCTCCCACGAGGTCGTGGCCATCGACGAATACGGCACGCCGCGGGCCGGCTTCGTGGCAGGGGAGCGCGCCCTCACCCTAAGGTTGGACGACCGCGAGGTGGTCACCCTCATGACCCTCGGCAGCCACCCGGAACTCCTGACCCTGGGCTATCTGCTGAACCAGCGCCTGGTGCCCTGCCTCGAATCCGTGGATGCCATCACCGTGGACTGGGACGAGGCCGTCGTGAAGGTGGACACCTTCGAACGCATCAGCGACCTGGAGGAGAAGATGAAACACCGCACCGTCACCAGCGGTTGCGGTCAGGGCACCGTATTCGGGCGCATGGCGGAGCAGATCGCGAACATCCGCCTGAGCCCGCGCCCCATCGCCCAATCGGAGATCTACGCCCTGCTGGAACATCTGACGGATTACAACGAGGTGTACAAGCAGGCCGGCGCGGTTCATGGCTGCGCCCTGTGTGAGGTGAACCCGCGGCTCGGCCCGCGTATCCACCTCTTCGTCGAGGACGTGGGACGTCACAACGCCGCGGACGCCATCAGCGGCTTCATGTGGCTGAACGGCGTGGACGGCCGGGACAAGTGCTTCTACACCACCGGGCGCCTCACCTCGGAGATGGTGATCAAGGTGGCCCAGATGGGCATTTCGGTGCTGCTGTCCCGCTCCGGCGTGACCTTCAAGGGCCTCGAACTCGCCCGCACCATCGGCGTCACCATGATCGCCCGGGCCAAGGGTCGGCATTTTCTCGTTTACAATGGCGCCGAGCACATTACCTTCGATGCCAAGCCGCCGGCCCGGCAGGCGGGTGGCAGCGGTGTACGGCGCCGGAGCACCGCCGACGCGGGGTAGAGACGCCATGAGCGCCGTGATGACCACCGACTCGCCCGCCGTCTTCATGAACGTCAAGCAGGTGGCCAGCTATCTCCACCTCAACGAGAAGAAGATCTACGCCATGGCCAGCGAGGGACGGATCCCGGCCACCAAGATCACCGGCAAGTGGATGTTCCCGCGGGAACTCATCGACCGCTGGATGCTGGATTCCGCCCACGGTGGCCTGCTGGTGGACCGTCTCGCCATCGCCGGCAGCGACGACCCCCTGCTCTACCGGGTGGTGACCGGTTTCACCCGTGACCTCAAGGCCCATGCCCAGATCAGCTACACCCCCACCGGCACGCGCCTGGGTCTGGATCTGCTCCAGTCCCAGCGCATCGACGTGGGAGGACTGCACTGGGGCCCCGGCGCCGAGAGCCATACCCGCCATCCCGCCCTGCTGCGCCAGTATTCCCAGCACCGCAACTGGGTGCTGATCCGCGCCTTCTCCAGGGAGCAGGGCCTGATGGCGCGGCCCTCGGTACTGCGCCAGACCAGCGACCCCACGGAACTCGCCGCATCCCGCTTTCGCTGGGTGCAACGCCAGTCCGGCTCCGGCGCCCAGCGTTTTCTCATGGAGATGTACAACCAGCCGGGCGCCTGTCCCCACGGTCTCAACGTCACCACCACGGCCCTGTCGGAACGCGAGGCGGCCACCGCCATCGTCATGGATCAGGCGGACATCGCCCCCGGCTCGCGGGCCGCCGCCAACGAGGCCGGGCTCGGCTTCGTATCCTTCGGCTGGGAATCCTTCGACTTCGCCCTGCCCCGCAACATCTGGTTCCGGCGGCTGTTCCAGGAACTGCTGTCACGCCTCACCTCAGGCGAGGGGCGGCGCCTGGCGGATAGCCTTGGGGGCTACGAGATGAAGGATACGGGGGAGCTGGTGTGGGCCCACGAATAGGGCTGCCATTGAACGCTTATTTCTTTCGCGTCTTTCGTGGTTGAAAGTGAAACCAAAGAGAAAATCATACTTTTCCCGGCGCTTCTTATGAGTTCGCCCACGCCTGACACTTGCGCTCGAGGGTCTTACGCGAGACCCCGAGGCGCCGCGCCGCCGCCGACTTGTTGCCGGATTCCATGGCCAGGACCTTGAGGATATGGCGGCGTTCCACACTCTCCAGCAACAGGTCGTCCTCATCTACCGCGACCACCACCGCCGGGGTGTCCCGAAACCCTGACAGGCATTGGGAAGGCTGGCTGTTCAGCAGCAGGGCACGCTCGATGACGTTCCTCAGTTCCCGGATGTTGCCCGGCCATTCATAGCGGGCCAACCGTTCCATTTCGGCCTCGCCGATGGCCGGGGGCTCCACCCCCAAATCGGAGGACAACAGATTACAGAAATGGCGCACCAGATCGGGCAGATCCTCCACCCGTTCCCGCAGGGCGGGCATCCGCACGCCGAGGACATTGAGGCGGTAGAACAGGTCCTCGCGGAACCGGCCTTGCTCCACCTCCTGCTTGAGCTGGCGGTTGGTGGCGGCCACCAGCCGGACGTCCACCGTGACCTGGGAATTGCCCCCCATGGGCCGCACCGCCCGCTCCTCCATCACCCGCAGCAGGTGGGTCTGCATGGCCAACGGCATCTCGCCGATCTCGTCCAGGAACAGGGTACCGCCGTCGGCGTAGGAGAACAGGCCCTCCCGCGCCTGGGTCGCCCCCGTAAAGGCCCCCTTGACGTGGCCGAACAACTCGCTTTCCAGCAGTTCACCATTCATGGAGCCGCAGTTCACCGGCACGAAGGCCCCCGACCGGCCGCTCCAGTGGTGCAGGGCGCGGGCCGCCAACTCCTTGCCGGTGCCCGACTCGCCCTCGAGCAGGACCGTGGACGGCATGGGTGCCACCCGCTTGATGATGTCGCATATGTCCTTGAGCGCCTCACAGGAACCCACCATGCCGCTGCTGTCGTAGTGGTGCTCCACCTGGCGACGCAGGGCATAGTTCTCCCGCTGCAGGCGCCGGCGCTCCAAAGTGCGCGTCAAGGCGTCTTCCATGTGGTCCATGGTGAAGGGCTTGAGGATCAGGTCCGAGCCCCCCGACCGCAGGGCCTCGATGGCCGTCTTCACGTCCGCGTCGGCAGCCATGAAGATCACCGGCGTGCCACAATCGCGGGCTCGCAACTCATAGACCCAGGCCACGCCCGAGCGACCCGGCAGGCCCACGGCGGCGATGATGAGGTCGAAATGGCAACGCGCCAGCAGTTCGTCGGCGGTCTCGCTGTCATTCACCGCCTCCACCAGACTGAAGCGTGAGGCGAGCCCCTTGCGCAGGAGGTTCGTGGTGGCCGCGTCGTCGTCCACCACGAGGACGGAACTGAGACGCACGTTGGGACCGGCGCCGGACCGGTGATCTGCCGCGTCGGTCACGCTGTCCGCCACGGGTATCCCGGTCCGACGGTCACACCGCATGTTGTCCTGGGTACCGCGTCCAACATACAGACTCCGAGGCTGGTGACAGAAACACCATTACACTGGTCGGAAAGGCCATGGTGTACCCTTCTGCGGTAAGGAAATAGGACATTCTGTCCTGGATATTCAAGGCCGAGTGGGTCATTTTGCCCCTACTGAAAAGTAGCATGATGGATCTCGTTCCGTCCCCCTGGGAACGCCCCTGCCCCTTGCCACACCCGGGCCGGAGGGTCGGCCTTCCCGGTAACGGCCCGGTATCCCGGCTCGGGGGTAAGGATGGCATCGGTATTGCTATGCAGCGATCGCCCCGATCCGTGTCATCATGTTGCGACGCTTGGTAACCACACCATTGATTCCCATGTCCTGCATCGCCCCCCCGCATCCCGCAGCCTCACCGTCGCTCCAGCCCGGTGTGGGGCGCCACGCCCCTGTCCCGCGCGCCGTGTCTCCCGGCGTTCACAGAGTGTCCGCGCCATGACCCGGGACTCGACCAACGGCATCACCGCCCTGGTGCTGGCGGGTGGGCGCGGCCGCCGTATGGGCGGCAGGGACAAGGGCCTCGTGGAACTCCGGGGACGCCCCCTGGTGGCTCACGTGGTGGAGGCCATCGCCCCCCAGGTCGAGAAGGTGCTCATCAACGCCAACCGCAATCGCGATCGGTATGCCGCCTTCGGCTGGCCCGTGGTGTCGGACGCCCTCACGGACTACCAGGGCCCCTTGGCCGGTTTCGCCGTGGGCATGGCGGCGAGCCACACTCCCCTGCTCCTCACCCTGCCCTGCGACGGTCCCATGGTGGCGCCGGACCTGGCCGCGCGCCTCGCCGTTGCCCTGGAAGGGTCGGGGGCGGACATCGCAGTGGCCCATGACGGTACTCGCATGCAGCCCGTCTACGCCCTCATCCGTTGCGCCCTGCTGCCGAGCCTCGAGGCCTTCCTGGCCGCCGGCGACCGTAAAATCGACCTGTGGTATGAACGGCACCACACCGTCAGCGCGGACTTCTCCCATTTCCCGGAGCAGTTCACCAACGTCAATACCCCGGAGGAGCGGGCGCGCCTCGAGGGCGCCGCCCCCGACGGCGCGACGATACCGGGTGCTGGCCATGGCGCCGATTGAGTATCCGATTCCCCTCATGGGCTTCGCGGCCTTCAGCGGCACGGGCAAGACCACCCTGCTGGCCCGCCTGCTGCCGGCCCTCCGGGCCCATGGCCTGCGCATCGCCGTGGTCAAGCACGCCCATCACCGCTTCGACATCGACCACCCCGGCAAGGACAGCCACACCCTGCGTAAGGCCGGTGCCGAGCGCATCCTGGTAGCCTCCCGCCATCGCATGGCCCTCATCGTCGAGCAGCCCGAGCGGCGGGACGATGTCTACCTGGCCGATGCCCTGGCCATGATGGATCCGCGGGGCCTCGACCTGGTGCTGGTGGAGGGCTTCAAGCACGAGGCCTTCCCGAAGATAGAGCTGCACCGTCCCGCCCTCGGCAAACCCCTGCTCTACCCTTATGACCCCACCATCGTGGCCATCGCCACGGACGAGGAGGCGCCCCCGGCCGGCCATGGCATTCCCCATCTGCCCCTTAACGAGCCCGGGGACATCGCCGTCTTCATCATCGCCCACCTCGGCCTGACCCCGCGCGCCCCATCGACCAACCCCAGGGCCTGAAGCCATGTCCCCCTCCGATACCATTCGCAACGCCACCCCCTCCTGCGCCGATCCCTCGGATCCCGGCGCCCTCGGGCTGGACGAGGCCCGGCGGCGCATCGCGGCGGCCGCCACCCCCGTCACCGGCGGCGTGCGGGTGGCCCTGCGCAGCGCCCTCGGGCGCGTGCTCGATGCCGAGGTGGTGTCCCCCCAGGACGTCCCCAATCACACCAACTCCGCCGTGGACGGCTACGCCCTGGCGGGCTCGGAGCTGCCGCCATCGGGCACCCGGGAGTTCCGGGTCGCGGGTACCGCCATGGCGGGTGCCCCCTTCACGGATCCCTGCGCCAGCGGCGAGTGCGTGCGCATCATGACCGGTGCGCCCATGCCCGCCGGCACGGACACGGTGGTGATGCAGGAACACGTCGATACAGCGGGGGACGGGCGCATGCGCATCGACGACCGTCACCGCCCGGGCCAGAACGTGCGCCAGGCCGGCGAGGACATCGCCGCCCACAGCGTGGTACTGCCCGCCGGGCGCCGCCTCACACCGGCGGACCTGGGGGTCATAGCCTCCCTCGGCCTCGGCGAGGTCACGGTGCGGCGCCCGGTACGGGTGGCCTTCTTCTCCACCGGCGACGAACTGCGCGCCGTGGGCGACCCCCTGGGGCCGGGGGACGTATACGACAGCAACCGCTACACCCTGTACGGCATGCTCGCGCGCCTGGGGGTGGAGATCCTGGACCTCGGCGTGGTGCGCGACTCCCCCGAAGCCCTGGCCCGCGCCTTCACCCGGGCCGCTGCCATGGCCGACGTGGTGATCACCTCGGGCGGGGTCTCCGTGGGCGAGGCGGACCACATCGCCGCCATACTCGGGGAACTCGGGCGGGTGGAGTTCCGCAAGCTGGCCATGAAGCCCGGCCGGCCCTTCACGTTTGGCCACCTGGGCGACACCCTGTTCTTCGGCCTGCCCGGCAACCCGGTGGCGGTGATGGTCACCTTCTACCTGCTGGTCCAGCCCACCCTGGGTCAACTGGCCGGCGCCGGCTGGCAGGAGCCCCTCACCCTGGAGGCCACCAGCACCGACCGCCTGCGCAAGCGCCCGGGGCGCTTCGAATGCACCCGCGGCATCCTCGACCACACCATGGCCGGCGGCCCGAGCGTGGCGGCGACCGGCAGCCAGGGCTCCGGCCTGCTCACCTCCATGAGCCGCGCCGACTGCCTCATCCTCCTCCCCGAGTCCCGGGCCACCGTGGAGCCGGGGGACACGGTCACCGTGGCGCCCTTCGCCGCCCTGATCTGATTTGGCTGTCGGGCTGAATCCTGACCTACAGCCCGAGCTACAGGCCGACCTGCAGGCGCATCCCCGTCGCTTGTTCCCGGGGGAAATGGGAAATGGGAAATGGGAAATGGGAAATGGGTAAAAGATTACCACCCGTGCGTCCGCTCTGCTGACGCCGAAACGGTGGATCCGCTGCGCCTTTTCAAACTGCCACTCCTCCCTGACCTTCTCCCTTTTCGCGTCATTTGGCGTCTTTCGCGGTTACGCTTTTTGTAGATACTCCGTTTCCTGTCAAGCAGTCTGTAGATCGGTTGCTCTCGGCAACCGACATCCGCGCCCACAAAGCGCCGAGTTTCCGTCGGCTGCCAGGAGCAGCCGACCTACGCCTCTGTCCTTCTCCCTTTTCGCGTCTTTCCCGGTTACGCTTTTTGTAGGTCGGGATTCATCCCGACATTAAAGCCCGCCGCAGGCACCCATGGCGTCCTGCCAGAATCTCTCGTCCAGAACCCCGCCTCAGAACCGCTCGAGGGGACCATGCACGCCAGAAAGACGGACGGACGATGCGCCTTCACCACCCGGTAGCGAATCGCCAGGGATGGTGGGCGTGGTGCTTCTCGCCCGCGCTCCCCGTCGCAACCGCATGGCGTTGGCCACCACCAGCAGTGAGGACAGGGACATACCGATAGCCGCCGCCCACGGCGGCACCAGGCCCATGAAGGCGAGGGGGATGGCCGTGAGGTTATAGCCGCCGGCCCAGGCCAGGTTCTGAAAGACGATGCGCCGGGTGCACCGGGCCAGACGCAGGGCCCGCGGAATCACCGCGAGGTCCGGGGCCAGCAGCAACAGGTCACTGTGGTACTGGGCCAGATGGGTGGCCTCGGCGAAGGAGATGGACGCGTCAGCAGCGGCCAGGGTGGGGGCATCGTTGATGCCGTCACCCACCATCAGTACACGCCGGCCGGCGGCCTGGCGTTCGCGGATCCAGGCCAGCTTGTCGGCGGGTGACAGCCCGCCATGGGCGACAGCGATGCCGGCGGCGGCGGCGGCCTCGGCCACGGCCTCCTGATGGTCGCCGCTCAGCACCGTGATGTCATGGATACCCATCGCCGCGAATCCCGCTACCATGGCCGCGGCGCCCTCCCGCAAGCGGTCACCGAGGCCGTACACCGCTAGCGGCCGGCCATCCCGCGCCAGCACGCAGACCGTCAGACCCTCGCCGCGCCACGCCTGCAGCCGGCTCGCCAGCGCCGGCGGCAGGGGAGCGCCGGCCGTGGCGTAGTCCCAGGTGCCGAGGCGCCAGCACACGGTTCCCGCCATGCCCTCCACACCCTCGCCCGCCGCCGTGCGCAGCGACGACAGCCCGCTCGCAGGCGTCGTCTCCTGGCGGAAGGCATGGGCAAGGGGATGGCTGGAATCCCGCTCCAGGGCCGCGACCACCGACCGCAGTGCCCCTGCATCTGCCCCCGCCTCAAGCAGTTCGCTGCGGCGGACCGCGAAGCCACCGTCGGTCAAGGTGCCGGTCTTGTCCAGGCCCACGGCGTCCACCCGTGCCAACGGCTCCAGGGCGCTCATATCCAGCGGCAGGACGCCGGCGGCGGAGAAACGCCCCGCCCCCATGGCCACCGCCACCGGAGTCGCCAGAGCCAGGGCACAGGGGCAGGTGACGATGAGCACGGCGATGGTGTTGGGCAGGGCCTGGGCGGGATCCAGCCACAGCCAGGTGCCCGCGGTGACACCGGCCACCACGATGACCACCGCCACGAACCATTGGGCCGCCTGCGCCGCCAGAACCGCGTAGCGGGGCCGCGCGGCAAGACCCCGCTCCAGCAGGCTGCTGACCTCGCCGATGGTGGAGTCCTGCCCTACCCGCTCGACCCACAGCTCCACCGCCTGCTCCCGATTGCAGCTTCCCGCCACCACCCGCGCCCCCGGCTCCTTCATCACCGGCCGGGCCTCACCGGTAAGCAGCGATTCGTCGAAGCTGGAGCTGCCCGCCGCCACCACTCCGTCCACCGGGGAGACCTCCCCGGGGCGCAGGCGGATGCGCTCCCGCGGCGCCAGCTCCACCGCCGGGACCCGCTCCTCGCTGCCATCACCGTGGAGACGCCGGGCCACCTGGGGGGTGACCCGCGCAACGCGGTCGATGGCCGCCGCCGCGGTGCGCCGGCCCCGCAGCTCATAGGCCCGGGCGGCCAGGACGAACAGCACGAACATGACGATGGAGTCGAGGTAGACCTCGCCCGTGGCCTGCACCGTGCCCCACAGACTGCCCAGCCAGGCGGCCGACAGGCCGGCGACGATGGGCACGTCCATGCCGAGGCGGCGGCGGCGCAGGTCCTGCCAGGCGCCGAGAAAGAATTCCTGGCCCGCGTAGGCGAGCACGGCGGTAGCAGCCAGCAGCATGCACCAGCGCCCCAACTCCACCCACAGGGGTAGCGGACCGTGGACGTCCAGGTCGCTGAGGTAGGTGGCGAGGGAGAACTGCATCACCGGCATGCCCACCACCGCGGCGAAGATGATGCGGCTCATGCTGCGCCGCCGCTGGTCACGATCCAATTCGCGGCGGTGGGCATTATCGTAGGGATGAGCCACGTAGCCGATGGCGGCGATGGCGGCCAGCAGGGTGCTGAGGCGGGTGCGGGAGGGGTCCCAGCGCACCCGGGCGCGCTGGCTCGTAAAGTCCACGTCCACATCGAGGACCCCCGGCTGGGCCCGCAGATGGCGCTCGTTCAACCACAGACAGGCGGCGCAGCGCACCTCTTCGAGGATCAGGAAGGCCTCCCGCCAGTCCCCCCCGCTACGCACGAAGCCACGTTGCACGTCGGGGTGGTCATAGAGTTCGAAACGCTCCAGAAGCTCCGGCATCGCCTCCGGATCGGTCCGCCCGCCGGGCGCCGTGCGATGACGGTAGTAGTCCGCCATGCCGTTATCCAGGATGGTGCAGGCCACCGCCTGACAACCGGCACAACAGAAGTGGCGCCGCTCCCCGGCCACGTCCAGCTCCCAGTGACCATCCTCGGGAATTGGCAGACCGCAGTGGAAGCAGGCTGGCTGTGGCTGGCTCACCGGAGCCCGCCCTGCGGCTCCAAAACCACGAGCGGTGCGAGCGCCCCGCGGTGGAGGGGCCGGGGCGTTCCATGTCGGCGGTGACCGGCCATCCTGCGTGACACCTTAACCGGGGCTATTCCGTGGTGAGGGTGCCGTAATGGTCCGCCAGGGCCTGGATCTCGTCGTCGCTGAGTTCGGCCGCGATGCTGCGCATGCGGCTGTACACGTCATTGGCACGCTTGCCGTTCTTGTAATCCCTCAGGGTCTCGGCGATGTAGGTGGGATACTGAGCCACCAGGGACGGCATCACCGCTATGCCCACACCGCCGGTGGCATTACCCCGGCCATCGCGGCCATGACAGCTCTGGCAGGCGGGTATCAGACGTACGCCGTCGCCCCGCTTTGCCAATCGTTCGGCCGCCTCACCGCCGCCTTTGGGCTCGCTGGGCTCGGGTACCGGCAGAGCCGCATAATAGGCGGCGATGTCGGCCATGTCCTGATCCGAGAGCCCGCGAGACAGCGCCCGCATGACACCGTGGCGACGCTGCCCATCCTTGTAGTCCTTGAGCTGCTTGTAGATGTAGGGGGCCAGTTGGCCGGCCAGGCTGGGCCAGTTCTCGGACCGGCTCACGCCATCCTCGCCGTGGCAGGACGCACAGCGCTCCGTTAAGGTGGCGCCACGATCCCCGTCCCCGGACTTGATGAGGGCCATGGTCTCGACGGTCCACGCCACCTTGGACGATGGCGCCGCATGAGCGGCCATGGAAAGTCCCGCGGCGAGAAACAATACACTCAGAGCCTTGCTCATGGTCACCACCCCCATGCCAGCGCGGGCTGGACGTCCAGGATGAAAAACTGCAGCAACGGGTAGCCGAAACCGGCTCCCATGTAGACCACCAGGATCCAGTTCCACAGGGCAAAGCCGTTCATGGGCTTCGGTAACTTGAGGGGCGGCTGGATGGCCTGGGCGAAACGCAGCTCACGCTCTGCGGCGGGGGTGCGCGCGGCATGGGTCATGACGAGGTTGTAGATGAGCAGTACGGCGGATACCGTCATGATGATGCCGCCGACGGCCATCAGCACCGCCGACGACTGCCAGGGAGCCACGAACTCCGGGTCGTAGGGCATGGCGGCGGTACGCCGGGGCATGCCCAACAGCCCCACATAGTGCCAGGGCACGGTAAGCACCACGATACCGATGAACCACAGCCAGAGCTGGGTGGTCGCCAGGCGGCGGGAGAACAGCTCCCGGCCCGTCATCTTGGGCCATAGATGGTAGGCGATGGCGAAGTACATGATGATGGTGGTACCGGCGAAGATGAGGTGGAAGTGAGCCGGCACCCACATGGTGTTGTGGACCATGGTGTTCATGGCATAGCTGGCGTTCACCACGCCGCCGAAGCCTCCGAGGGTCAGCATCAGCAGCGCCAGGCCGGCGGCCAGCACCATGGGCTCGTGCCAGGGCAGGGTGCGCAGCCAGCCGAAAAGCCCCCTGCCGCCCCGCAGCCGGCCGGCGATCTCCATGCCGGCGATCACCGTGAAACCGGTAATGAGGGTGGGGATGGCCACCATGAAGGTGCCGAAGCCATGGAACAGCTTCCAGCCGGCCGCCTGGAAGGGGTCGACGTAGAGGTGGTGGAAGCCGATGGGCAGGCTGAAGACGAGCAGCATGATGAAGGCCACCCGCGCCATCTCGTCGCTGAACAGGCGCCCGCCGGCCACCTGCGGCACGAACATGTACATGGCCTGATAGGCAGGGATCAGCCACACGTAGACGATGGGATGCAGGGTCCAGGCGAACAGGGTGCGGGCGAGGCCCACGTCCACGGTGTCCACCAACCCCAGGGACAGGGGGATGAGTTGGAACACCACTTCAACCGCCACGCCGATGAGCGTCCACAACCACAGGGTGGCGTTGGCGGTGGTGGAGAACATTATCAGCGGCAGCGGCTGGCCGGGATTATCCCGTTTCCACTGGATGGGCATGACGATCATGATCACCACCCAGGCGATGGAACCCACCACCAGCAATGCCGCCCCCACGTAGAAGGTCCAGTGGGCGGTGAGCGGCGGGTAGAAGGTGTACATCACCATCGCCTGGCCGGTGACCAGGGCATACACCACCATCAGCACCCCCACCACCATCATCCCGAATCCGCCCCAGGCCAGCGGCTTGTTCCACACCGGGCGATCCAGCGCCGCCGAGGCGCAGTAGTAGCCGAAACCGGCGATGAAGAAGGTGGTGAGGACGTAGGCCATGATCACGCCGTGGGCCGTCACCGAAGTGTAATAGCCCTCCGCCCATAGCGGGATCAGCTCGGCCCGCTCCAGCACCTGGTAGGCCCCGAGCACCGACGCCAACAGAAAGGTGGCCAAGGCCACCCACATGTGGCCCAGCGCGAGGCCATCGGGCTTGTCCGTCTCGCTCATGAAGCGCCTCCTGGTATTGTTTTCGTAGCGGCTCCCGTCCGTGAACGAACGGATTTATCCCTTGGGGGGGACGATGGTTACCCTGCTCCACATGGCGTGGTGGCCCACGCCGCAATACTCGTTGCAGTACATCGGAAAGGTGCCGGTGGACTGGAGCTCGGTGTTGACCTCCGAGACGTAGCCGGGAATCACCATGGTGTCCACGTTGGTGGTAGGGATGTGCAGCCCGTGCAAGGTGTCGGGCGTGGCGAAGCGAAAGGTCACCGGCGTCTTGGCGGGAATCTCCACATGCTGCGGGTAGAAGCCGTAGCGGGTGGCCACCATGGTGACGGTGACGCTGCCGTCCTCGTTATCCCTGACGCCGAGGTTGTCCTCCGCGAACTCCTCGGTGAGATGGAGTGCGGTGGAATCCACTACCTCCACGTTGCTGGGCGGGTGCACACTGCCGGCGAAAGCGGTATAGAAGATGGAACCCAACATGACTGCGGTCAGCAGGATGACGATGCCGATCCAGATCTTTTCAAGCGGATCCACGTGCATGACGACGCCTCCCTAGTTGACCGGGCCGTGAGCCAGGAAACGGCCGAAGTACAGCGCCAGCCATGCTGCCCCGAACACGAAGGCGTAAAGGACGATGATGGCGAAGGTACCCTTGGGCGGGCTTTCCAGGATGGCCTTCTCTTCTTCGGGACTCAGCTCACTCATGGGTATGACCTCCTCCGTGTCAATATGCGTCTGGTGGGAGCCGGCGCGAAACGCAGACTTGGCGGGCAGTATAGTTGATGACTCTGGTCGGTCAAAGGACGCATCCGTCCATAGGCAACTGCCAGACTCGGTGTGTATAGTAGTCCGTTTTCCAATTCCCTCGTCCATTCATGGCCACCAAGAAGAAAGCCGCCCCCGGCAACCTCATCGCCGCCAACAAGAAGGCGGGCCACGACTACAGCTTCACCGAGAAGCTGGAGGCGGGGCTGGTGCTGGAGGGCTGGGAGGTGAAGAGCCTGCGGGCGGGGCGGGCCCAGCTGCGGGACAGCTACGTGCTGGTGAAGGACGGCGAGGCCTGGCTGCTGGGGGCCCACATCACGCCCCTGCCCACGGCCTCCACCCACATCAAGCCGGAGCCCGACCGCACCCGCAAGCTGCTGCTCCACCGCAACCAGCTGGATACCCTCATCGGCGCCGTGGACCGCAAGGGCTTCACGGTGGTGCCCACCCGCATGTACTGGAAGAAGGGCCGAGCCAAGGTGGAGGTTGCCCTGGCCAAGGGCAAGAAACTCCACGACAAGCGCGCCACCGAGAAGGAACGGGACTGGCAGCGGGACAAGCAGCGCATCCTCAAGGTTAACTGATCGGGAGGCACCCCGGGGCCCCGCAGGCGCCGCAATGCATATCCTGGACGCGCACAGTGGTGGCGGCGCCTCGTTTCTCTCCTGCCATCAGTGGACTTTCGCAGCCCGGCGCGCGCCCACGGCAGGATGCCGTGGGCCGGGCCTGCAAGGGTCGCAGGACTGCGAAGCGCAGCAGGTATTCACGGCGATGTGCCGGAAGGGATTACCGGTTGCCTGCGAACACCACCCGGACTTTCGGTGATCGACATTTCTGAACAGCCATCTACGTCTCCACGCCCTGCAGCCCGTGCCGCTGCGCTGGACTGCGTCCGCCGTCGAACCCCCATGTTCTATGCTTTGAAAGCGGGGGTACATGCCCCGATCATACTTTCAAATCTCCGAACTTCACCGCCGGCTCCTCCTGGGCATAGACCGGCCCCGGCGCCCTGACGTTCCCCGGGGGCGAAGACCCTGCGACCGTTACCACGGTACCCCACCATGACCGAACCGACCATCGACACCCCCATCGCCCGCCTCATCTGGCGGACCAAGTACCGCCACGCCGGCGAGGAGGACGTGACGGACACCTGGCAGCGGGTGGCGGCTGCCATCGCCGCCGCCGAACCCCGCGACCGGGCGGCATGGCGACAACGCTTCGTGGACTTGCTGCGCGGATTCCGCTTTCTCCCCGGCGGGCGCATCCTGGCGGGCGCCGGCACCGGTAACCGGGTCACCCTGTTCAACTGCTTCGTCATGGGGACCATCGAGGACTCCATGGAAGGGATCTTCCAGGGCCTCAAGGAGGGCGCCCTGACCATGCAGCAGGGCGGCGGCGTGGGCTACGACTTCTCCACCCTGCGCCCCGCCGGCACCGTGGCCCACGCCACCGGCACCGTCTCCTCGGGCCCCGTGGCCTTCATGAATATCTGGGACGCCATGTGTGCCACGGTGCTCTCCACCGGCGCGCGCCGCGGCGCCATGATGGCCACCCTGCGCTGCGACCACCCGGACATCGAGGCCTTCGTCCACGCCAAGGCGGGGGGCGACGCCCTCACCCGCTTCAACCTCTCGGTGCTGGTGAGCGATGCCTTCATGGCGGCGGTTGAGGCGGACCGCCCCTGGGCCCTGCGCTTCCCCGGGCCCGGCGGCGAGATCCATCGCGAGGTGCCGGCCCGCGCCCTGTGGGACGACATCATGCGCGCCACCTACGACGCCGCCGAGCCAGGCGTGCTGTTCTTGGACACCATCAATCGCGAGAACAATCTGGGCTACTGCGAGGACATCAGCGCCACCAATCCCTGCGGCGAGATCCCCCTGCCGCCCTACGGCGCCTGCAACCTGGGGGCCCTGAACCTCGCCCGTTTCGTCACCGCCCCCTTCTCCGGCGATGCCCGCCTCGACCTGGACGCCCTGGCGGCGGCCGTGCCCACGGCCGTGCGCTTCCTGGATAACGTCATCGAGGTGTCCCGCTTCCCCCTGCCCCGCCAGCAGGAACAGGCCCAACGCACCCGCCGCATCGGCCTCGGCATCACCGGCCTCGCCGACGCCCTCATCATGGTGGGCCTCCCCTACGACAGCGACGCCGGGCGCGCCCTGGCGGCCGCCGTGATGACCTGCCTGCGGGATGCCGCCTACCGCGCCTCGGTGGACCTGGCGGCGGAACGGGGCCCGTGCCCGGCCTTCGAACGGGAGGCCTATCTGGCGGCTCCCTTCGTCACCCGCCTGCCGGCGGACGTGCGGGACGGCATCGCCCGCCACGGCATCCGCAACAGCCACCTGGTGACCATCGCCCCCACGGGTACCATCTCCCTGCTCGCCGACAACGTGTCCGGGGGCATCGAGCCCGTCTATTCCTTCGAGGGCCGGCGCCGCGTACTCCAGGCCGACGGCAGCCACGGCGTCTACGACGTCACCGACCGCGCCTTCGCCCTGTGGCGGGCGGCCGGCAGCCCCGCCCTCGGTAATGACGTACTGGTGCGCGCCGACCAGCTGCCGCCGCGCGCCCACATCGCCATGCAGGCCGCCGTCCAGCCCTTCGTGGACAACGCCGTCTCCAAGACCGTCAACATCGCCCCCGACCATCCCTTCGCGGACTTCAAGGAACTCTACCGCCACGCCTACCGCCAGGGCCTCAAGGGTTGCACCACCTACCGCCCCAACGCCATCACCGGCGCGGTGCTGGAGCACGCCGGGAACGAGGAGGAACCGGCGTGCCTGGAGGGCAGCCACTGCTGCACCATCGAGCGCGAGGCCGATTGAGCGGGCTGTCGGACTGAAGTCCGACCTACGGATACATCACCACCCCCTGTTCCACCGGCACGAATGTAGGTTGGGGTGAGGAACGAACCCCAACATAACCGTGAATGCGATTACCAATCGTTGGGGTTCGCAAGCTCACCCCAACCTACAGCCCTGAAGCCCGACACAGACATCACCACCCCCTGTTCCAACAGCCCGACCTACAAATATCCCCCACCGCCCGTTCCCGGGGCACGACTGTAGGTCGGGATTCATCCCGACATCCAAACCGCGCCGCACGCACCACGGGCCGGATCGGAACCCTCCTGCGGGCTGTCGGACTGAAGTCCGACCTACAGCCCGACCTACGGATACACCACCGCCGGTTCCAGCGGCTCGGATGTAGGTCGGGATTCATCCCGACATCCAAACCGCGCCGCACGCATCCCGGGCCGGATCGGAACCCTCCTGCGGGCTGTCGGACTGAAGTCCGACCTACAGCCCGACCTACGGATACACCACCGCCGGTTCCAGCGGCACGGATGTAGATCGGCATTCATCCCGACATCCGGCCGACTGCAGGTTTCAATCGGACATCGAGACCTAATCGGTCATGATCCTCTCGGCCGCTGGGGCCCGGTCGAGGCCGCGCCAGACCGCGAACGGCCCGCGGCCGCCGGCGCGGCGCCGGGCCGCCAGGCGGTCGAGCTTGTTCTTCAGGGCGATAAGCAGAGCCAGGCCCACGAAGGCCCCGGGGGGTAGCACCGCCGGCAGGAAGCCGCGGTAGTCCGCCCACAGCCGTACCTCGAGGTGGGCCGCCCAGGGTCCGAGGAGGATATCCGCGTCCCGCATCAGGGTGCCGTGACCCACCAGCTCCCGCAGGGCCCCGAGGGCCACCAGCACGGCCAGGAAACCCAGCCCCATGGCGAAGCCGTCCATCGCGGCGTGGCCCACGGGGTTGCGGGAGGCGAAGGCCTCGGCGCGGCCGATGACCGCGCAGTTGGTGACGATGAGGGGCAGGAAGATCCCCAGCGCCAGGAACAGGGCCTCCATGTGGGCGCTCATGAGCAGTTCGATGGTGGTGACCACGCAGGCGATGATGAGCACGAACATGGGGATGCGCACCTCCTTGCGGATCCAGGGCCGCCCCGCGGACACGATGACGTTGGTGGTCACCAGGGTGGCCAGGGTGGCGAGGCCGAGGCCGAGGCCGTTGACCACGGTGGAGGTCACCGCCAGCAGGGGGCACAGACCGAGGAGGGCCACCAGGGCCTGGTTGTTGTGCCACAGGCCCTGGCGCATGAGCCGGCCATGGGTGGATTCGGTCATGACGGGTCTCCTGGGGTGGTCGCCGGTGGGGGTGGGGGATCGCCGTGCAGCAGTTCGTCACGATGGCGCTGGAAGAACACCAGGGCGCGGTGCACCGCGGCCACCACCGCCCGCGGGGTCACGGTGGCACCGGTGAACTGGTCGAAGACGCCGCCGTCCCGCTTCACCTTCCAGTCCTTGTCGGGAGGGGCGCCCCGGAAGGTGCCGCGGAAGGACTCGATCCAGTCGCTGTGGCGGGTCTCGATGTCATCCCCGAGGCCCGGCGTCTCGCGGTGATGGAGCACCCGCACCCCCGACACCACCCCGGCGGCGCTGATGCCCACCATGAGCCGGATGGGCCCGCCATAGCCGTCCGGGGCCACCACGGCGAAGGCCACGGCCACGGGCCTGCCCTGGCGGCACGCGCGGTAGACCTTCACCGCCTCCGGGGTGCCCAGGAGGTCGGGGTCGCGCAGCGCCCGGGTGTCTCCCACGGGATCGTTGTCGTAGCCGCCGGCGGGCATCACGGCGGTGAGCTGGCGCAGCATGCGGGCGTATTCGTTGGCGGCGATGTAGGGGGCCGTGTGGCTGTCGGTGACCGCCAGCAGCAGGGTCCCGGCAAAGGCCGCCGCCGCCAGCACGCCCCCGGCCACCAGGGGCCCCCGCCCCTCAGGAACCATCCCGCACCCGGGCGCGCCGGGCGCCGAAGATCCGTGGCCGCAGGTAGGTATCCAGCAGGGGCACCGTGAGGCCCATGAGAAGCACGGCGAAGGCCACACCGTCGGGATAGCCGCCCCAGGCGCGGATAGCGTAGATGAGCAGACCGATGCCGGCGCCGTAGACCAGCTTGCCGGCCGGGGTGGTGGCCGCGGTGACGGGATCCGTGGCGATGAAGAAGGCCCCCAGCATGGTGGCCCCGCCGAGGAGATGGAACAGGGGATCGGCGTAGTGCTCCGGCCCCGCCAGGTGGGCGATGCCGGCGACGGCGGCGAGGGTCGCCAGCATGCTCACCGGGATGTGCCAGCTGATGATGCGCAGCGCCACCAGCACCACGCCGCCCGCCAGGAAGGCCAGGTTCACCCACTCCATGCCCCGGCCCGCCAGGGCCCCGAACACGGGTGCGGCGCGGATCTCCGCCATGGCCTGCCCCAGCCCCACGCCGGTGCGCAGGCGGTCCAGGGGTGTCGCCGCCGTCATGGCATCGAGGCCGGCGGCGCCGCCCCCGCCGAGGCTGTAGGCGATGGTGGCAGCGAGGTCGGGCGGCGCCTGCTGCAGCGCCAGGGGCAGGGTCCGGGTGCTGAGTTCCAGGGGGAAGGCGATGAGCAGCACCGCATAGCCCGCCATGGCCGGATTGAAGGGATTGTAGCCGAGTCCCCCGTACAACTGCTTGGCCCCGACGATGGCGATGAAGGCGCCGGTCACGGGCAGCCACCACGGCGCCATGGGGGGCAGGCACAGGGCCAGCAGGACGGCGGTGACCACGGCGCTGCCGTCGGCCAGGAAGGACACCACCGGGCGCCCGCGGATGGCCAGCATGAGGGCCTCGAAGACCAGGGCCGCGGCCACCGCCAGGGTGATGTTCACCAGCAGTCCCCAGCCGAACAGGGCCACGTGGGCGGCGATGCCGGGCACAAGGGCCGCCACCACCAGCACCATCACCCGCCCCACCCCGGGGGCCGGGGTGATATAGGGCGCGCCCGCCGCATCCACGCGCAGGGGATCGTGCGCCTTCATGACGCACCGCCCGCGGCCCGCGGCGGTGCCGCGTCGGTGTCTTCCACTGCCTCGTCACTGGCTGGCGCCGATCGGGGGCGGGCGCGGGCCGCCTTGCGGGCGGCCTTGCGCGCCTCCCGCTCCTGGCGCTGCTGTTCCAGGCGGGCGTTGCGGGCGTCGGTGCGGGCCCGCGACTCCTCCGCCCGGTGGCGCCGGCGCTCCCGGTCCGCCAGCTCCGTCTTGGCGTAGCGGAAGAAGGACACCAGGGGGATATGGGAGGGACACACCACCGCGCAGCAGCCGCACTCGATGCAGTCCTTCAGGCCGTAAGGCTCGAGCTTGTCGAAGGTGCGCCCGCGGGCATGCCAGTAGAGCTGCTGGGGCAGCAGGTTCATGGGGCAGGCGGCGGCGCATCGGCCGCAGCGGATGCAGGGCATGACCCGGGGCGGGGCGATATCCGGGCGCGGTGTCACCAGGATACAGTTGGTGCCCTTCACCACCATGGTGTCCGCGGTCTCCAGCCGGCGCCCCATCATGGGGCCCCCCATCACCAGCTCCACCGCCTTCGCCGTGGTACCCCCGGCGGCCTCCAGCAGATGCCGCACCGGGGTGCCCAGGGGCACCTCGAAGTTACCCGGCCGGCGGATGCCAGGGCCGGTCACGGTGACGACGCGGGACACCAGGGGCCGGCCGTCGTGGACGGCGGCGTCCACCGCCGCCGTGGTGCCGGCGTTCAGACACACCACCCCCACCTCGTAGGGCAGGCCGCCGCGGGGCACGGCGCGGCCCGTAAGGGTCCACACCAGCTGCTTCTCGCCGCCGGCCGGGAAGCGCGTGGGCACCTCCACCACCGCAATATCCGGCACGGGTTCGGGGGACCGCGCGGCCAGCGCCGCCACGGCCTCCCGCAGGGCGGCGGCGGCGGCGGGCTTGTTGTCCTCCACCGCCACCAGGCAGCGTTCAGCCGCCACCAGCCGCAGCAGCACCAGGGCGCCCCGGATCACCGCCTCGGGACGGTGGCGCATGAGGGCGTCGTCGCAGGTGATATAGGGCTCGCACTCCACGCCGTTGATAACCAGAGTGTGGATGGGACGGGACGGCTTGAGCTTGGCCGCCGAGGGGAAGGCGGCCCCGCCGAGACCGACGATGCCCGCCGCCCGCACCCGTTCCCGCAGGGTCTCTACAGTGGCCTCGTCCGGATCCAGGGGCACCTCCGCTCTGGCCTCCTCCTCCCCGCCCTCCCCCGCGATGACCACGCAGGTTTCGGCCACCCCCGGGGGATGGGGCAGCTCGTGGTCGCCGATCTCCACCACCCGGCCGGCGATGGATGCGTGAACCGCGGCGCTCACGAAGGCGCCGGCCTCCGCCACCAACTCCCCCCGGGCCACCGCCTGCCCCACCTCCACCACCGGCCGGGCGGGGGCCCCGACATGCTGGCGCAGGGGCAGATAGACCCGGGGCGGCGGGGCCAGGGGCAGGATGGGGCCGTCGCCGGACGACCCCTTGGCACCGGCCAGCCGCAGGCCGCCGGGGAAGCGCCACAAGCCCTTCATGCCACCCGCCCCCCCGCCGCCGTCAGGGGGTAGGACCACTTGAAGGTGGCCGCCGTGGGCGCCACCGCCACCATGACGATGCATTCCGGTACCGGGCACAGGGGCGGCAGGCACAGCTCACAGCCGGTGCAGTAAGCCTCGATGATGGTGTGCTTGTGCTTGGGTGCCCCGACGATGGCATCCACCGGGCAGACCTGCAGGCACTTGGTGCAACCGATGCAGGTGCTCTCGTCCACCACCGCCACCATGGGCACCGGATCGGCGGCCCCCACCTCGCCGTCGGCGCCCGCCAGGGGCTTGGGATCCTTGCCCAGGAGGTCCGCCAGGGCGCGCATGCCGGCATCCCCTCCCGGCGGGCACTGGTTGATGTCCGCCTCCCCCGCCGCCAGGGCCTCGGCGTAGGGTCGGCAGCCGGGGTAGCCGCACTGGCCGCACTGGGTCTGGGGCAGGATGGCGTCGACTCGGTCCACTACCGGGTCCTGCTCCACCCGCAGGCGGATGGCGGCGATGCCGAGGCCGAGGCCGAACACCAGGGCCAGCAGGGTGAGGAGGGTTACGGCTTCCATGGCGGCCTCAGGCCATGCCGGCGAAGCCCATGAAGGCCACCGACATAAAGCCGGCGGTCACCAGGGCGATGGGGGCGCCGCGGAAGGAAGGGAGGACATCCCCCACCTCGAGGCGCTCGCGGATGGAGGCGAACAACACCATGACGAGGGTGAAACCCACGGCGCCGCCGAAACCGTAGAGGGCCGAGGCCACGAAGTCGTGGCCCTGCTGCACGTTGAGCAGGGCCACCCCGAGCACCGCGCAGTTGGTGGTGATGAGGGGCAGGTAGATACCGAGCACGTTGTAGAGCAATGGACTGGTCCTGTGCAGCACCATCTCGGTGAACTGCACCACCACCGCGATAAGCAGGATGAACACCACGGTCTTGAGATACTCGAGCCCCAGGGGCACCAGCAGGTAGGTGCTGGCCAGGTAGCTGGTGACCGACGACAGGGTCAGCACGAAGGCCGTGGCCATGCCCATGGCCAGGGCCGTCTCGGTCTTCTTCGACACCCCCATGAAGGGACACAGGCCGAGGAAGCGGGACAGCACCAGGTTATTGACGAAGATGGTGCCGAACAGCAGGGTCAGGTATTCCGCCACGACGGCCCTCCTGCGACATGGCCCCGGGCCGTTCCAGGCGCCGGGGCCCCGCCCATAAAGCGGCGTACCGGTGCCATCAGCGCGCCAGGTACTGGAGCTTGTCCGGCACGTCCGCCCACGTCTCGGCGTCCGGCAGGGGGTCGCCGGCGGCGCTGATCCCCGGCCACGAGCGCGCCAGTTCGGCGTTGAGGGCGATGAAGGCCTCCTGCCCGGGCGGCACGTCGTCCAGGGCATAGATGGCCTCCACCGGACACTCGGGCACGCACAGGGAGCAGTCGATGCAGGTCTCCGGATCGATGACCAGGAAGTTCTCCCCTTCCCGGAAACAGTCGTCCACCGGGCACACCTCCACGCAGTCGGTGTACTTGCAACGGATACAGTTCTCTCCCACTACATAGGTCATGGCGGTCTCCTCAGGCGGCGTCGATGCGGCCGATGGCCCAGCGCGCCACCTTGCGCACGTCCGGGTCCACGTCCTTGCTGGCGGCCTCCAGGAAGGGACGTGCGTCCTCGCTGGCGATCTCGCCTAGGGCGGCGGCAGCCTCCTTGCGCAGGTTGCTGATGTTGAAGGACAGGGCCTGGCCCAGCACCGGCACCGCGGCCGGGTCCTTCAACACCCCCAGGCTGGCGGCGGCCTTGACCCGCACCTGCCAGTAGTCGTCGCCCATGGCCTCCACGAGGGCCGGCACCGCCGCTACGTCTCCCACCTTGCCGGCGATGAAGGCGGCCTCCTCCCGCACCTGCCAGTTGTCGTCCGTCAGGGCGTGCACCACCGCCTGGGCGGCCTGACCGGTGCGGCTGTAGATGAGGGAGCCCACCCCTACCCGGCGCACGTGGGGGTCCGGGTCGTTGCGGGCGGCATCCATGAGGGCCAGCAGCACTTCGTCGCTGCGCAGGTAGGCCAGCACCCCCACCGCCTCCCGGCGCACCGCCGGGTCCTCGTGGCCGAGGCCCGCCAGCCCCGCGCCCTGGCCCTCGGGCAGCCTGAGGTCACGCAGGGCCCGCAGGCAGGCGGCCTTGATGAAGGCATCGGGGTGGTCCAGACGCGCGAGGATGGCGGGCCCGGCCGCCGGGTCCTTGTTCTCCGCCAGGCTCTCGGCGGCGGCCTCGCGCACCCCCGCATCCTCGTCCCCCAGGGCCTCCAGCAAGGCGGCGATGACCGCCTCGCCCTGGAACTCGTTCAGCACCATGGCGGCCTCGGCACGCACGCTGTGGTCGGCATCGGACAGTGCGCTCACCGCCAGGGCGATGCCCTCCTCGTCCTCGCCGGCATCGATGAGGTCCATGATGGCCACCCGCCGCACGGCGGCGTCGGCGCTGCCATAGCGCTCGCGGATGTCCTCCAGGTCCGGTGCTTCGTCGAATGTCAGTGTCATTGTTCTGGACCCTCCAGTCCTCGGTGTTGCTTGTGGGCCTAGCGCAGCAGATAAGGAATGCTGACGGTGATGGCGTTGGTGGGGCAGTCCTTCTCGCACGGCAGGCAGTACCAGCACTCGTCGTACTTCATGAAGGCGGTGCCCCGCTCCTTGTCGATGAACAGCACGTCCAGGGGACACACGTCCACACACACCGTGCATCCCTTGTCGGCGATGCACGCCTCTTCGTTCACCGTTACGGGAACGCTGTTGCTCAAGCTTGCCAGTGGCATGGTGAATCTCCTCAGGAAGTGGCCTGACCGGAGCCTACCCGCAGCTGCTGGTAGGCCACCTTTTCTTCGTCGTCCAGCTCGACCACGTAGGGGTCGATGTCGCGCTTGAAATTGACGGGCATGCCGTCCTCCCCCTTCCGGGTCTGGACGTGCACGAACCAGTTGTCGTTGTCGGTGTCCGGGTGATCCACTCGATGGTGGTAGAGGCCCCAGCGGCTCTCGGTGCGGTAGAGGGAGGCGGCGGCCGCCATGTCGGCGCAATCGAGAATGAACTGCAGCTCGTTGGCGCGCATGAGCTCGTGGCCGTCGGCGGCCCTCATGTGCTGGAGATCGGCGCGGATCTCATCGAAGCGCTCCTGGCCGATCTCCATCTTGCGGGTGACCTTGGGGGGCTGCAGGTAGTCGTTGACGAAGCGCCGCAGCTTGTACTCGATCTGATGGGGCGGGATGCCGTCCTGGCGCTCCAGGGGGGCCAGTATCCGTTCCTGCTCCCGGGCGATGTCCCCGAGGGCGATGGCGGGCATTTCATGGTCGGCACAGTAGGCGGCGGCGTCCTCCCCCGCCAGGGCACCGTAGACGAAGGCCCCGAGCATGTAGTTGTGGGGCACCGAGCCGACGTCGCCGGCGGCGTAGAGGCCCGGCACCGTGGTGCGGGCATGCTCGTCGGTCCAGATCCCCGAGGCGCTGTGGCCGCTGCAGAAGCCGATCTCGGAGATGTGCATCTCCACCATCTTCTCCCGGTAGTTAGTGCTGCGCTGCTCGTGGAAGCGGCCGCGGCTGGGGCGTTCGTTGGAGTGGAGGATCTCCTCGATCTCCGCCACCGTCTCATCGGCCAGGTGGTCCAGCTTGAGAAACACCGGCCCCTTGCCGCCCTCCAGCTCGCGATGGAACTCCCACATCATCTGGCCGCTCCAGTAGTCGCATTCGATGAAGCGCTCGCCCGTGGCGTTGGCCGTGTAGCCCCCCATGGGGCCGGTGACGTAGGCGCAGGCGGGGCCGTTGTAGTCCTTGATGAGGGGATTGATCTGGTAGCACTCGAGGCCGGAGAGCTCGGCCCCGGCGTGATAGGCGAAGCTGTAGCCATCGCCGGCATTGGTGGGGTTCTCGTAGGTGCCGAAGAGATAACCCGAGGCCGGCAGGCCGAGGCGCCCGGCGGCCCCGGTGCAGAGGATGACGGTCTTGGCGCGGATGACGGCCGTCTCGGCGGTGCGCGTATTGAGCAGCATGGCCCCGGCGATGCGCCCGTCGGCGCCGTTGAACAGGCGCGTCGCCATGTAGCGGTTGATCACCTGGATGCGGTGGCGACGCAGCTGGCGATAGAGGATCTTCTTCATGTGGTGCCCTTCGGGCATGGGCAGCACATAGGTGCCCATGTGGTGCACCTTCTTGACGTTGTACTCCCCGGTCTCGTCCTTCTCGAACTTGACCCCCCACTCGTCGAGCTGGTTGATCATGTCGTAGCTGCGGGTGGCGTAGGCCATCACCGTCTTCTGGTTGACGATGCCGTCGTTGGCGATGGTGATCTCCTTGACGTACTGCTCGGGGGTGGCGTGGCCGGGGATGACGGCGTTGTTGAGGCCGTCCATGCCCATGCTGATGGCGCCGCTGCGCTTGACGTTGGCCTTCTCCAGCACCGCCACCCGCAGCTTGGGATCGGCCTGTTTGGCGCGCACGGCGGCCATGGGACCGGCGGTGCCGCCGCCAATGACGAGCACGTCCACTTCCATGGTCTCGATATCTTTACTGTTGCTTGGCATGGGAACCTCCTTGAGGCTTTGTAGGGTTGACGGCTAACGCCAGACCGTGAGGTGGTACTGAAAGGACTCGCCGCGGTAGGAGAGGATCTCGAAGGCGACACGGTTGCCGGCGCCGTCGAATACGGCACGCCGGATGCTGAGGACGGGCTCCCCCAGTTCGCAGCGCAGCAGCCGGGCCTCTGCCTCCCCCGCGGTGACCGCCTCGATGTGGAGCTCGGCGTGGGAGAGCTGGACGCCGAGGCGGTTCTCCAGCAGGGGGAAGACATCCTGGGTCAGATCCTCGCCCACCAGCCGCGCCCCGATGGACTGGGGATAGAAGCTGTGGTCGATGGATACGGGCTCGCTGTTGAGGTGGCGCACACGCTTCAGTTCCGTCACCGCGTCGCTGCGCTTGATGTCCAGGGCCTCCGCCACGTCCTGGGGCGGGCGCGTCTCCCGCAGGTCGATGACCCGGGTGGAGGTCTCGTAGCCCTGGGGCATCATGGATTCGCCGAAGCCCTGGAGCCGCTGCACGCTCTGCACTGCCTTGGGCTTGGCCACGAAGGTGCCCTTGCCCTGGACGCTGAACACCAGGCCCTCGCGGTGGAGGTCCCGCAGGGCCTGGCGCACGGTGATACGGCTCACGCCGAACACCTTCATGAGCTCGCTCTCCGACGGCAGCCGCTCATGGGGCTGGTAGTCGCCGTCCATGATGCGCCCGGCCAGGGCGGTCTTGATCTGCATATACAGGGGCTGGGTGGAACCGCTCTCGATGGTGCCCAGGGTGGCTTTCATGGCTGCTCTCGCGTGGAGTCGTTATGACATGTCATTACATGTGGTTCCGTTCGTGTACCGTGGCCCGCGGCCCAAGGCCGGCGGCCGTCAGCCGCCCCGCTGTTGCTCGAAGGCCCGCTTGGATTCGGTACGGATGAGCTCCATGCAGCGCTGCTTGGTGCGCACGTAGACATCGCCGCTGGTCATGGACAGGTTGCGGGGCCGTTCCAGCTCCACGGGGATGTCCGCGATGAGGCGCCCGGGGCTCGCGCTCATCACCACCACCCGGTCCGCCAGGAACACGGCCTCGTCGATGTCGTGGGTGACGAAGATCACGGTGATGCCGAACTCGCTCCAGATTTGCAGCAGGTTCTCCTGCATCACCAGGCGGGTCTGGGCATCCAGGGCACCGAAGGGCTCGTCCATCAGCAGCACCTTGGGATAGTTGGCCAGGGCGCGGGCGATGCCCACCCGCTGCTTCATGCCCCCCGAGAGCACGCCGGGGTATTTGTCGGCGTAGGCGCTCAGGCCCACCATCTCCAGGAAGGAACGGGCGGTGGCCCGGGCCTGGTCCTTGCCCTGATTCGCCATCAGGGGGCCGAAGGCCACGTTGTCGCACACCGACTTCCAGGGAAACAGGGAGTGGTGCTGGAACACCATGCCGCGGTCGAGGCCGGGGCTGTCCACCGTGATGCCGTCCACCGTGACGACACCGGCGGTGGGTTCGACGAAACCCGCCACGGTGTTCATGAGGGTGGACTTGCCGCAGCCCGAGGGCCCCAGCAGGCACACGAACTCGCCGGGCTCGATGTGCAAGGAGGCGTCGCTGACGGCCACGATGCCGCCGAAGTCCACCGTCACGCCGGCGATATCGACGCGCCCCTGCTCGGCCCGCAGGCGGTTGGTATGGGTGGCGCCCAGCGGCGGCAGCTTTTCGGCCTCGTCCACATCCGGCAGGGCCACAGTCTCTTCTGTAAGGGTCTGGGGGTTCATGTCTCGCTCTCCTGCCAGCGCAGGGCCGGCTTCGATGCCTGCTTGACCAGCCAGGTGGACAGGGTGCCGAGGAAACCGATGACCAGCATGCCGATGACGATGTGCTCGTACTGCACCAGGGAGTAAGCGTTCCAGGTGAAGTAGCCGATGCCGTACTGACCGCTGATGATCTCCCCCGCCAGCAGGGAGAACCACGCCACCCCCATGCCGATGGCGAGGCCGGCCATGATGCTGGGCAGGGCCCCCGGCAGCACCACGTGCCACAGGATGGCGAAGCGCCCCGCCCCCAGGGACTTGGCCGCCCGCACGTAGACCTCGGAGTTTTGCTCCACGCCGTGCAGGGTGCTGAGCACGATGGGAAAGAAGGCCCCCAGGGTGGTGATGTAGATGATGCTGGACTCTTCCGTGGGCAGCATGAGGATGGCCAGGGGAATCCACGCCACGGCGGGGATGGGCCGCAGGATTTCGATATAGGGCATCATGATGTCCGAGAAAACCCGGGAGCGGCCCATGAGGATGCCGATGACGATGCCCAGCACGGCGGCGATACCGAAGCTGAGGACGATGCGTTCCAGGCTCACGAAGATGTGGCGGTAGAACTCCTCCGTGCCCAACAGATAGAAGAACTGTTTCCTCACCACCACCGGGTTGGGGATGTTGGCGAAATTAATGATGACGGATACCTGGTTCACCGACAGCACGTGCCACATAATCACCGCCCCCACGATGGCGGCCATGCGCACCAGGTAGCGGTCCCAGGGCAGGCCCGGCAGGGCCTCCAGGAAGCTGTCGAACAGGGGCTTGGTGTCATCTTCGACGGGCGTCCCGGCCCCGGCCTCCGCCACCGCCGGCTGCACCTGGCGCAGGGCGGCCCGCGGTGGCGGGGTGCCGCGGGCCACCGGCCCGTCCTCCTGGTCCCCGGTGAGGATCGCTGCGTTGGTCTCCATGGTCATGACTGTTCTCTGCCTTTCGTGGGCCTTTGGTAGGCTTTTGCTGGTGTCGCCTTCGCCGATGGCACCCTTGATAAGGGCGCCTCTGGCGCTGGCGAATGAACTCCGGCAGGGCGGCCCCGGGGCTTGCTCCGGGGGCACCATGCGCGTCACGTCAGGGTGTCCAGGGCGGTATGCGCAGGCCGGCGGCCTCACTTGTCATAACCGGTTATGAACACTTGCCCTAGGTCCTGCATGGGGCGTGCCAGCGCGTAGCCCGCCGCAAAAAATAGCTCTACGTTGCTGTTTTTAAATAACTTTCATAAATCTCCCCGCCATGCCTCGCAGACCCCACGGCCGGCGCCCCTGCGCCCCCCTGGTGCACGCGGGCCGGGGTGGCACCAATAGCGGCAGCCGAGGGGCGACGGCACGGCGCGGGATCGAATACAAGTGGCCCGATCCCACCTCAGGGACGCCCCCGGTTCCTCTCCACGTGCCCGCGGCCCCGGATGGCAGGCAAAAAAAAGTGGCGGGCCGCCAAGGCAACCCGCCACCCAAACACTCCCCCACGAGTGTCTCTGCGCCGGTCCCGGCCATCGATGGCCGGAACCCGCATACTCTCTGGACTACGTCCTAGAACACATCGGCGAACGCCACCAGGGTGCCCTCGGCGGCAAAGGCCTCGGCGTCGCCCTTCTTCATAAAGGTGACCAGCTCGCCGGCCGGCGTCTTCACGTAGAAGGCCACATGGCCGAACAGCTTGAGGCCGGTGGCCTTGTCGTAGACGTAGGAGGCGTTGACCTTCTTGCCCGCCTTCTCCGCCGCCGCCAGGGCCTCGGTCATGGCCTTCACGCTGCTGAAGGCCTTGATGCCCTCGTCAGCCAGCCACAGCTCCGCCGCGGGCACCGTGGGATGGGTGATGTTGGACGTCACAACGGAGCGCTTGAGGGACTCGTAGTCGATGCCCCGGGCCTCGTAGGCCGCCTTGACGAAGGTGTGGTCTATCCAGCGATCGAAGGTCAGGGGCGGGACATTCTTCTCCTTGACCAGCAGGTCGTGGTCGTACTTCAGGGCCTCCACCCACTGGGGCTTGATGGAACCCTCGAAGGTGGAGATACCGCCGTCGGAGAAGTAGAGGTACAGCACCTCCTTCTCCACACCCGTCCATTCGGAGACCTTGGTGGCCGCCAGCACGGGATCGGCGTGGATCCAGTCCTGGGCCTCCAGGCTCGCGTTCACGTAGGCCTGGACGATCTCCGGGTACTCGTCGGCAAAGGACTTGGCCACCACGGTGCCGTGGAAGGTAGGGATACCCGCCTCGCTGCCGTCATAAATCTTGCGGCCGGTGCCGCGGAACTCCATCACCTCCGACCACGGGCAGAAATCCGAATGGGCGTCGATCTTGCCCTGGGCGATGTTGGTCACGCCCACGGGCGGGCTCTGGTTCTTGAGCTCCACCTTGTCCATCAGATCGTGATCCCGCAGCACCTTGAGGGTCATGCCCCACGCCGCACTGCCCACCGGGGTGGAGATGGACTTGCCCGCCAGCTGCTCCAGGGCGTAGACGTCGGAGTCCGCGGGGACGACGATGCCGTTGCCCGTGCCCTTGAGGTTGTAGCCGGTAACCAGGATTAACCGGCTCTCGCCGCGCCCCGTCTTCTCGAAGTTGGCACCGTTGACGATGAGGGGGTAGTCCCCCATGACGCCGAAGGCCAGCTTGCCCGCCAGCATCTGGTTGGTGATGGGCGGCCCGGAGGTGTAGTCCTTGTAGACGATCTCGTAGTCCACGTCCTTGTACTTGCCGTCCCTCGGCAGATGCTTCTCCAGTAGCTCGAGCTTCTCGAGAATGATCCCACCGGGCACCGTGTTGGTCACCGTGCTCTGGTGACCGATGCCGATGGTGATGGTCTCGGCAAGGGCCCCCAGGGGCACCAGGGAGAGAGCCACGGCCCCCGCCAGTAAATGCTTCATGTCGTGCATATTCATGCTCCTCAATAATGATTTCAGCCAGCAACGAAGTCAGAAGTTTCTCCATCAAGTCCGTCCCCACCGGGCCTGCCGGGAAGACGTTTGACGACTTGTCATGGCCTGTTATAACCAATGCCAGTCGCTGCCATGGGAAGTAGCAGGTTGCGTGCCATGGCCGCCGTGTTCCTGCTTATCCCCATGTATTCACGGGGGATTCCGCGGCGGGCCGAAGCCGCGCACCCACCGTGGCTGCTTCCCCCGTTGCCTGTTAATGGTGCGATCTCCCGGGGCACGCACTAGGGGCGGGAGGGTCCGGGGGCCTGCCGGGTGCCCGCTGCTAGTACAAGTCCCTGTTATTCCGCAGGCCGCGCCGCCGCCGGCCGCCACCCCGCCGGGGGCACGGGCCGGCGCCGTGCCTGCCGCCTGTACGCAAGGCCCCGGCGCACCGCCAGGTGGACCCCGGTTTGCATGACAATCCGCATCCAAAGCCAACCCGGAGGCACCGCCATCATGCAGGACACCCCCCTCGCCGAGATGATCACCCAGGCCCGCCAGTACCGCCGCCAGCTGGACGAGTTGGAGAAGCGCAGGGCCACCATCCAGGGGGAGCTGCACGCCCTCAACGAACGCCTGCGGGAGGCCATCGACGTCACCGAGGACGCCTACGCCAACCTGTCGGAGGAGCAGTTTCAGAACATGCTGGCGGAACTCCACGACCCCGGGCTGCTGACCGTGGAAGTGGCCTACGCCACCCGCGAGCGCCAGGTGGTCAAGCCCATCCAGGTGTGCCGCGGCGCCACCCTCGAGGACTGCATCCTGGTGTCCCAGGTGCTGGAGGAATTCCCCGAGGTGGAACTGGCCACCGCCCGGGTGGGCATCCACGGCGCCGTCAAACCCCTCAAGGAGCAGGTGCGGGAAGGCGACCGCATCGAGATCTACCGCCCCGTGGAGGCCACCGGCTGAACAGCCGTCGCACCGCTGGCGGGGAACCTTTCCCGCGGGTACACTGTCCATGTATCTGTACGAATCGGGGGCGACCTGGATTCGACGTGGGTGCTAAAACCCGAGGTGCATGCCGAGGACGTAGCAGGCCTCGTAAATCTTGTGCTGCAAACAACTTAGTTGCGAACGACGACAACTACGCTCTAGCCGCTTAACCCGGCTAGCCTCTGACCGGAGCCGTGCCTATGCGTCCGGGCCCGCAAGGGCACTCAGGGGTCGACTCTCATGGGATCGCGGTAAGGCTCGTCCGGGGCCAAGCCGTTAAAACCTACCGGAATCGCCGTCCGTCTTCCCTGTCCGTCGGGTAGCGGCCAGTTAAATCAATTGACGGAATAAGCATGTAGAGCCGACGGCGGAAGGCTTGCGGACGCGGGTTCGATTCCCGCCGCCTCCACCAATATTCACGTTATTTTTCATAGGCTTATACTGCCTTTGTAAAGCATCACTTGAATAATAAAACCGCCGAGTGTGATTGTGCATGCGGGAATCACACTCCACCGTTCCAAGCGACTGAAATCCTAACTTTATTCGCCGCTCATCGCCCTCTCCTGGTTTTCCGAGTTCATCGTAGCCTCTCGGTGCCACACTGCCCCGTTCGCCAGGGAACGTTGTTCCTGCAACACCGAAATGGGGGTACAAATGGGGGGTATGAAATGAGCAGGGCTGAAAATACCCCCAAGCAGCCACCACGACGACATTTGGCTGTCAGCTACGGACTTTAACTAAGACCATGTTGGCACCAGTCAGCTTGCCGAGCTTGCGTCAGCCAAGCGCGTCGAGACCTTTCTGATCGACGATATTGAGCAGCTTCAGCGATGGACCGTTCGGTTGTTTTTTACCCTGCTCCCATTTCTGAACGGTAGACGGGCTGGTGTTCAAGAATGCGGCGAACACAGCCTGGCTCGCTTTATAGCGCAGCCGCAGCTTCTTGATCTGCCCGGCACTGTAGTGTTTGACAGGTGGCAGACACAAGGCGTCGAACTCACGCATTGTGGTCGCATCCATAGCGCCCGCCTTGTGCAAGCCTTTCGCCGTCTCGTGCATAGCATCCAGGATGGTCTTATTCGTCATCTGTCATTACCTCGATCAGTTCTTTCGCCCCAAGCGCTTTGTCTATCCGCATGTCTCCGTAATTGAGCAGTTCGTCCGCCAATTGCCGAAGCGCCTTCAGTTCGGTATCGGAAATGTTGGCGCGCACACTCTTGGCGAAGCCATAGACGAAGAACACGTGATGGCCCTGCTTGAACGCAAGCAGAGTCCGTACACTTCCGCTCTTGCCTCTTCCAGGCAGCGCCACGCGTTTCTTGAACACGTACCCGCCCAGATTGGCATCGACCAAGCCACGCCGCATCTCATCGACTGCCGCACGAAGGCTGGCGTCGTTTAGCCCTTCCTTGGCGGCCCAGCGATGGACCCACTTGGTCTTGAAAATACGCATCGTATTGGCACGAAGTGTAGCACTTAGTGCCATATCTGTACCAAAGATCCTCTTTCGACAGCTGGAGTGAAGACTTGATCAATCGGTTTGTGGAGTACTCGCCCACGAGGCGCCGATTACCATCTCATCTCCTATCGGTTCATAGCAGATCATACGGGGGGTATTTTTGGGGGCATAATCGGCGTTTTGCATTTTAAGTCATTGACTGATAAGGCAATGTGATTGTCGCCGCCTCCACCAGATAACCCCAGATAGGCCGTGATATATCACGGCCTTTTTATTTCGTAAAAATAAGGAGTTACAAACTTATCGTGTGGGAATTCCAGCTTCCTCGCGTACTCCGACAAATGCTGCAAACTCCGCCACGGAACAGGTCTGCACATCAAAGGGCGGACGCAAAAGGATTCACTACATCGATACCACAGTTCTCAAAGTCGGCGACATTCCGAGTCGCCACCGCCAAGTGGTTGAGACGAGCAATTGCGGCGATCTGCCCATCGGGTACGCTCATCGGAAGCCCGAGTTCCTTGCGGTCGCCCATCAGGTCACCGTAGATGCGGGCGGCGGATTCATCGTAGGCAAGTACACGCTGGTCGAAGGCCAGGGCGACGAATCGTTCAAACCGTTCGCGAAGCCCTGATCTGCGTTTACCATCAGGCAAGATTCGCAGCCCGTAGCTAATCTCGCCGATGGTGATTGAGGAAACGTAGAGCTTCTCCGAGTGTTGACCGTTAAACCACTTTACGACGGCTTCCGCCGGCCGTGTCTTCATCACCTCTGAAACGACGTTCGTGTCCAAAAGGATCATTCGGACAGGTCCAGAGGCTCATGTGGTGTCCTTTCAGGTAGTTGTAGATCGATACCGTGCTTCGGACCAAATATCCGAAGCGCGAGATCACCAAGGTGATCCGGTGGGCTAACCGCATCCCTTAGAATGCGTCGCGCCTCTTCCTCCATCGACACACCATGTTGCGCGGCGCGGATCCTCAAGCGCGACAGCGTATCGTCGTCGAGTTTTCTGACGCTCAAACTGGGCATAGTTGACTCCAGAACTTGACTTGGCCAAAGCTGAACCAATGCTAGCACATGACGGCATTGCTTGCACACGATAGCGGCTGCCGTTTTGCGAGGCCTTGCGAGCACCGATGGGGCGATAAAACCGGTCTGATTTCAGGCAGTTAATCAGCCGAATCGATTTGGGGGTATCTGTGGGGGCACAATCGGCGTTTCGCATTTTAAGCAATTGATTTTTAAAGCAATGTGATTGTCGCCGCCTCCACCAATTTCTAACTCGTAAGCCATTGACTAATGTTAGCGGCTGAGTAAATCCGCGCATAAATGGCGAAGGTCGCAGTCGCGGGTTCGGGCGGCGTGACGCGGCCTCAGCGCGGATAGGTCGCCTCGACTCAAGCCAGGTCACGCCGCCGGGGTGGGCTTAAGAGTCGGCTCAGAAGGTCAAGTCATCGTCGTCGACTTCAAAGGTCGTTATGCGGTCTTGTTGCATGAGTTCGACCAGCTGCCGATCGTATCGGCTCCAGATGGCATCGCGGAGTTCGTCGATAAAGTCATAGATCGTTAATGCCTGCTCTGGCGTCCAGTCGTCCGGTATCGGGGGATGGGTCATGGTTAGGCTCCTTTGTTGGATTTGGCTGCGGATTGGCGCCGCTGCGCCTGTTGCTGCTGTCGCTCCTTGGCCTCCTTGAGCCGGTAGGATTCACCTTCGATGGTGAGGATCTCGGAGCGGTGTACCAGCCGGTCCACGAGGGAGACCACGCAGGAGGCGTTGGGAAAGACTTCACCCCATTCGGCGAAGGGTCGGTTGGTGGTGACCAGGGTGGATTTCTCCTCGTAGCGGCGGGAGACGATCTCGAACAGCAGATCGGCATGGCGATTGGAGTAGGCGAGATACCCCACCTCGTCGACCGCTAGCAGTTGAGGGCGGGCGTAGCGGGCGAGGCGCCGCTTGAGGGCGCTGTCGCCGTCCTGGGCGGCCAAGTCATTGAGCATCTGGCCGGCGCTGGTAAAGAGGACGCTGTGGCCGGCCAGCACCGCTTGATGGGCGATGTTGCGGGCCAGGGTGGATTTGCCGACCCCGTTGGGTCCCACCAGGATGATATTGACCGCCTCGGTGAGGAAGTCGAGGCGCATCAGCTCACTGACGAGTTCCCGGTCGCAGCGGCCGGGCCAGCCCCAATCGAAGTCGGCCAGGGGTTTGAAGCGGCCCAGCCTTGCCCCTTTCATGCGCCGCTCGAGGCTGCGGTGGGCGCGTTCCTCCTCTTCCCACTGGATCAGGGACTCGACCCAGCCATCGTCGGCGTGCTCCTCCCAATGGCTCAGCAGGCCATGGAGCTTGAGGGCCGTGGCCCGTTCTTTCAGGGATGGGTTAGGGATCATTGGGGCTCCTCCTGGGCGTCGTCTTCGGTTTCGGGCGGGGTGGACTGCAAGGCGTCGTAGCCGCCCAGATCATGGGTGCGTACCACCAGCCCCCTGGCGCGCGCGTGGTCGATGCGCACTCCCACCCGGGGCGGCTGGTTTCTCGCCTCGCGCCTACGCTGCAGGGCGATGCGCACGCCGTTGGGGTGAGCCACCCCGTGGGCCAGGCTCTCCTGGATGGCCGCTTCCAGCTCGGGGGCGCCGTAGGCATCGAGGAGGCGCAGCAGGGCGGCGGTGATGGCGCCGAGGTTGTCGCCACGCTCAGCGGCCTGTATCAGTAACTGCCGGCTGGCCGGTGCGGCCTGGGCCAGGTGGTCCTGGCCGCGATGATGTCGGGCCTGGCGTTTGAGCTGGACCAGTGCCTCGATGTGTTCCGGCTGTTCGATCTGCCGGCCCTTGTCGTAGCTGCGCGGGTGGCGGGCGATGACGTCTCCGCCGTCGAGGATCCGCACCTCGGTGGGTGAGGCCGAGACGGTGAGGGTGCGCCGCACATGGGTGTGGGGCACGCTGTAGTCGTTGCCCTCGAAGCGCGCGTAAGGGGTCTTGCCGATGTGGACCTCGACCCGCTCGTCGGTGGGATAGGGGTTATCGGGCAGCGCCAGCAGGGGCTCCTGCTCGAAGGCCTGGCGCACCGAGAGGGCACGGTCCTCCGGGCAGGGCCGGTCCATGGCCCAGCCGTTGCACCAGGCCTCGGCCTGGGCGTTGAGGTCATCGATGTCGGTCCATTGGCGGGCCGGCCAGAAATTATCGCGTATCGTGCGGATGGCGCGCTCCACCCGCCCCTTCTCGTTGCCCCGGGCCACCGCCACCGGACGGGGCTCAAAGCGGTAGTGGGCGGCGAACTCGAGCAAGGTGGGATGGAAGCGGATGGCCTCACCCTGGCGCTCCAGCACGGCGCTTTTGAGGTTGTCGTAGAGCAGGACCTTGGGCAGGCCGTTCCAGGCAGTGAAGGCCGCCTCGTGGCCCCGCAGGAAGTTGGCCATCTTGGCACCGAGGAAGAAGCGCAAAAAAATGCGCCGGGAGTAGCTGAGCACCATGACAAAGGCCATCAGGGCATGGGTTGCGCGGCCGATGGTGAGCTTGCCGAAATGGCCCCAGTCGATCTGTCCCTGGTCGCCGGGCAGGGTCTTCAGGCGCAGAAAGGCCTCGGGCCGGGGGCGTGGCCGGTAACAGGCGAGCTGATGGCGGAAGTGGTCGGGGCCGCCGGGGTAGCCCCGTTCACGCACCATGCCGTAGAGGCGGCTGGCGGTGAGCGTGGGGAACTGCGCCAGGGTGTCGGTGATGAACGGCAGATAAGGATCGATCATCGACGGCTGCGCAGCCCGCTCGACCTTCGGCATGCCGGCCTGGGAGAGCACCCGATTGACGACGTTGTGGTGTACGCCCAACTGGCTGGCAATGGTGCCCACCCGCCACTTCTCGACGTAGTGATAGCGCAGGATCTGCGCCTCTTGTTCTTTGCTGATGGCCAATGCGTTTCTCCTCATCTCGTGGCCGGCCGGCTCAAGGGGGCTGAGCCCGGGCGCCTGGTGGCCCCTGTCGGGTGACTGTTCCAAGCGCAGCAGCGGCGGTGGCGCGATGAAGCGGGCCGGTACGCAGGAAAGGTCCGCACTCACGGCCGCAGAAGTGGCAGCGAATGGGCGCCATCATCGGCGCGCCATCCGCACCGCGGCGGCCAGCCGGCCTCGCCGGAACGGGGGGTAGTGGATCATGAGGGGGCGGGGCCGGGGAACCCTGATGCGTCACTTTCTGCCTTCTCGCCCGGTAGCGGCGTTGCCGCTCGGCATGCTTGTGCCGGCCCTGGCGGCTCTGCTGGTAGCGCCAGCCGGCGGCCCGCAGAGACGCGCTTCGTGCCACCTGCGCACACCCCTCAGGGCAATAGATGTTGCCGCGGTCACAGCCACTGCAGATCATCACCTGACGATGACAACGGGCGCAGTTGTACAGGCGTGCAGAGTTCTCCATCGGCGATCCAGGCCGATGAGGACTTGATTGTCAGGGGAAAACGAGAAATAGTGTTTGGGCTCGTGCTCTGCACGGCCCGGGGTGCGATACCGGGATCGACCGCCAAGTCAATTAGACCCGGTATCGCACCTGTCTCAACGGCCCCGCTTCATCTACCCGATTCCGGCACTCTTGTCACCGGTTGCTCGCGGCCGCCCGCCAGCCGGCTCAGCGACTGGTTGGCCTGGCAATCAATCCTTCGCCAGATATGCGCGGGTTTTTATAGCCATCTACAACTAATAACGATAATTCTGAGTTCAATTCCCGATCGGCCGAAGATTCGGCCTGATTCAAAGCGTTTTCGTTGCTTTCGGGTCCTGGGCGAGCGAAATCCTGTTACCTGCGCTTCTCGAATCCCACCTTCCCCTAACAACTCAATCTGGGGGTATTTTTAGGGACACTTTCGCGCCCGCATCCAAAATACCCCCATCCGACGCCGGAAGCCGGCCGGCGATCGCCTGCCGACCAGAGTGCAGCGACGAATGCTGTTGTTTTTTGTCGGTAGTTATTGACTATTACCGGCATTTCACAACACCATGGCCACATGGGCATTTCTCATAAAGCCATCCTGGATCTCGCCGCAGAGCGCGGCCTCATCCGACCACTCGATCTGACTGAGCGCGGACTGCCCACTGTTGCCCTCACGCGGCTGGTGCGACAAGGACGGCTCCAGCGCGTCGGACGTGGCCTGTACGCACTTCCGGATCGACTGGTCTCGGAACACAACGCCTTGGCCGAGGTGGCGCGCAAACACCCGTATGCCATCGTCTGCCTGCTGTCGGCGCTGCGCTTCCACGACCTCACGACGCAGTCGCCGTTCGAGGTCTGGCTGGCCATCCCCAACAAGGCACGTCCGCCAAAGATCGACTATCCCCCACTACGCATGGTGCGCCTCTCAGGCGAGGCACTGACCGTTGGCGTCGAGGACCATGTCATCGATGGCGTGCCGGTGCGCGTGACCAGTGTCGCTCGCACGGTGGCTGACTGCTTCAAGTTCCGTAACAAAATCGGCCTCGATGTCGCACTCGAGGCGCTACAGGAGGCATGGCGTGCCAAACGCGTCAGCATGGACGAGCTCTGGCACTACGCCGCGCTCTGCCGGGTGGCCAACGTGATGCGCCCGTACATGGAAAGCCTGTCATGACAAAACATCAGGATGAATGTTTTGCACAGCGAAACTGCCCGAAGGGTGGCGCACACGGATGTGCGCCATGAACGGACGAAACTTGGCGGCTTCCGTGCGGGCCCGCCTGCTCAACCGCGCTCGCGAGACCCGGCAGGACTTCAATCTCATCTTGACCCGCTATGCCCTCGAACGCCTGCTGTACCGGCTCAGCATCACCCCCCACGCCGATCAGTTCCTGCTGAAAGGGGCGCTGCTGTTCGACCTGTGGTTCGACATTCCACATCGCCCCACCCGTGACGCGGATTTCCTGGGTCTTGGCTCGGGCGAGTTGCCTCACCTCGAAACTATCTTCAGGGACGTCTGCATGATGGACACCGAGGACGGGGTGACGTTCAGACCGGACACAATCCAGGCGGCAGAGATTCGCAAGGACGCCAACTACGCCGGCGTACGCATTATCTTGCTCGGCTTGATCGACGGCGCGCGTTGCCCGATCCAGATCGACATCGGTTTCGGCGATGCCGTCACGCCGGGGCCGGTGGAGGTCCAGTACCCCGTGATGCTCCCGGATTTCGATGCGCCGAAGTTGCGTGTCTATCCGCGCTATACCGTGGTGGCGGAAAAGCTGGAGGCAATCGCCACGCTCGGTATCGCCAACAGCCGCATGAAGGATTTTTTCGATCTCTGGATACTGGCCCACCACACAGAGTTCGACGGCGACACCCTGCGACGCGCGATCCGGGCGACCTTCGATCGCCGCAAGACAGAGTTGCCTCCAGGCGTCCCCTTTGGCCTGACCGACGAATTCGCACAAGACCCGCAGAAGCAGACGCAGTGGCAGGCGTTTCTTGGGAAGAACCGACTCGAAGCGCTTGAACTCGAGGTGCTTGTGGCAGCGCTTCGGGATTTCCTCCTTCCTGCAATCGCTGCAGCGGACGCTGACATCTACTTCCCGAAACTCTGGCCGGCTGGTGGCCCCTGGGCTCCAGCAGCGGGCTGAAAAAGTGAACTGGCTCGATGTCTAACGAATCCGATGAGCTGACAAGGTTACGAGCCGAAAATGCGCGCCTGATCGCCCTGCTCGAATCTCACCAGATAGATTGGCGGCACAATCCGGCGCCAAACACCCCATCCGCACCACCACCCGAGCCATCAACCCGCTCGACAGCGGAAAAGGTTGCGCTGTTTCGGCGCCTGTTCCGGGGTCGAACCGATGTGTATCCGGTGCGCTGGAACAGCGCGACTACCGGCAGGTCAGGCTATGCCCCGGCGTGCGCCAACGAGTGGCGCCCCGGTATCTGCGAGAAGCCACGGATCAAATGCGCAGCTTGCAGCAATCGTTCGCTGATACCCGTAACGGATGCGGTCGTCTACAGCCACCTTGCCGGCGAGAAGACGATCGGGGTCTACCCTCTCCTTCCGGACGACACCTGCTATTTTCTCGCGGTCGACTTCGACAAGGCGGAATGGCGCGAGGACGCCAAAGCCTTCGTTGAATCCTGCCGTGAGTTGGATGTGCCCGTCGCACTGGAGATATCGCGCTCGGGCAACGGGGCGCATGCATGGATCTTCTTCACGACTGCGGTGCCGGCGCGCGATGCCAGGCGTTTGGGTACGGCCATCATCAGCCACGCCTGCAGCCGTACCCGGCAACTGAGCCTGACCTCTTACGACCGGCTTTTTCCAAACCAGGACACCATGCCCAAGGGGGGGGTCGGCAATCTGATTGCCCTGCCCCTGCAGAAGAAGCCCCGCGACGCCGGGCACAGCGTTTTCGTCGATGACGCCCTCATAGCGCATCCCGATCAATGGGCCTTCCTGGCATCTATCGAGTCGATTCCACCGCTGGATATCGAGGCGGCGATCTTGCGGGCCACCGGACCCATGCACCCGCTCGACGTCACGTTCATCGACGACGAGGACCTCGCAACGCCTTGGAGACGTCCGGCCCCGAACAATGGATCGCTACTCGGACCATTACCTCAGGCACTAAGTATCACCTTGGCGAACCTCGTTTATTTCGAGAAGGCACAACTGACTCAACCACTGACCAACCGCCTCATTCGCCTTGCGGCCTTTCAGAACCCGGAGTTCTACCGGGCGCAGGCCATGCGCATGTCGGTTTGGGACAAGCCACGAGTCATCGGCTGTGCTGAAAACTTCCCCCAACACATCGGTCTTCTGCGCGGCTGCCTGGACGCCGCAATGGAACTGCTGCGAACCAACGGCATACGCTGCGACATACATGACGAACGAATAGACGGCATGCCTGTCGACGTGGAGTTCGCCGGAACCTTGCGGCCAGATCAGGAAGGCGCCGTTGCCGCGATGCTGCCTCACGATATCGGCGTACTCTGCGCACCGACCGCGTTCGGCAAGACGGTCACAGGGGCCGCCATCATTGCCCGTCGTCGCGTCAACACGCTGATCCTGGTGCATCGAACGGAATTGCTTAGGCAATGGCAGCAACGTTTGAACGCGTTCCTCGGCATTGGAAAAGGGGTCGTCGGCATCATCGGCGGTGGTAGGCGCAGACCCACGGGCAAGATCGACATCGCCGTGATGCAGTCGCTTTCACGCAAGAGCGAGATTGATCCGCTGGTCGAGGACTACGGTCAGGTGATTGTGGACGAGTGTCATCATGTCGGCGCAGTCTCGTTCGACGCCATCCTCAAGCGTGTAAAAGCACGCTACATCCTTGGACTCACCGCAACACCGATCCGAAGGGACGGTCAACAGCCGATTATCTTCATGCAGTGTGGGCCGATCCGACATACGGCGGCATCGCCGGCCAGCGCGCCGCATGATCTCGAAGTTGTTCCGCGAACCCTTTCCCAACCGACGTCAATACCAGACGACGCCGGGATTCAAGACATATTCCGGACGTTGGCCGAGGACCAAGAACGCACAGCCGCGATTGCCGATGAGGCGAGATGTGCCGTCGAAGACGGTCGCAAGGTACTGGTGCTGACCGAACGCACCGATCATCTCGACAACATCAAGCGCTCGATGGATGAACACAATCTGGAACCCTTCGTGCTGCACGGACGCATGTCGAAAAAGCAGCGTGCGAATCTGATCGCCGAACTCGATGCACTGGCGCCCGACTCACCGCGGGTCCTACTCGCAACCGGGAGACTCGTCGGGGAAGGCTTTGACCATCCCCCACTCGACACTTTGGTCCTGGCCATGCCGATATCCTGGAAAGGCACATTGCAGCAGTACGCCGGCCGCTTGCATCGGGAACACGCCAACAAGACCGACGTTCGGATCATCGATTTCGTCGACGCCAGCCATCCCGCATTGCTCCGAATGTGGGAGAAACGCCAGCGCGGCTACCGCGCGATGGGCTACCGCATCGCGGAACCCTCGGCTTGAACGTATACGCAACTTGCGTATACTTCGCCAAAGAAACTGGTTTTCCTGGAAACCCCTTTGTTCACGCGCCTCCTCGGAGACTATCTAACCGACGAGAGCTACCGCGAATTGCAGCGCGCGTTGATGGAGAATCCGGAACTGGGTGACGTGATGCCCGGCACCGGCGGGTTTCGCAAGGTTCGTTGGGAAGACGCCCGTCGCGGCAAAGGCAAGCGAGGTGGATTGAGGGTCATCTACTACTATCTGACGGCCGATCGCCAGATCTGGTTCTTCACTCTTTATGACAAGGATGAACCCGCCGACCTGACGACCGAAGAGAAGAAAGTATTGAAGAAAACCATCCAGGCCGAGTTGGAGGCTGGGAGACGAAAGTCATGAAACAAAAGCGCAAGTTGTTCGATGAACTGATGGAAGGCGTCGATGCCATGCAGCAGCAGCGCGAGGGAAAGATCACCCTGCGTTCGCATGAGGTCGAGGACCTACCCCCGCTCGACGTGGACGCGGATCTCATCCGCGACACGCGCGAACGTATGCACGTCTCCCGTGCCGTGTTTGCCCGCCGCCTGCGCGTATCGACACGTACCCTGGAGAACTGGGAGCAAGGTCGAGCGCGGCCCAATGCCCAGGCCGCGGCATTGATACTGATGGTGAGGAAGTTTCCCGATACGCTGGAGAAACTCAGCGAGTTGGGCAACCGGGCGGCATGAACGCATGGGGCCGCGCAAAGGACCACTCTTGGGAACGACGGCAAGCCAGATTGGCTATCTCAAGTTCACAATTCCTAACACGGGTAGCGTGGGGGTATTTTCGGGGGCATTTCGAAACTTTCGCATTTTAAGCCATTGCTTTACAAGGTAATGTGATTGTCGCCGCCTCCATCAATATTGAAACCCCAACCGTTCTCGGTTGGGGTTTTTTCTTGTCTGTTTGCGCCAGTTCCCGCGGTTGTTGGGGGTTCCTGCGGAAGCCTGCGGACTTCGGTAGCCGCCCGAATTGGCCATTCCGGCCCACATTCCGCTCTCTCCTGGCGATTCCTCGCTCCAACGTCGCTCGCCACGAATGGCCCGAAGTCCGCAAACGGCTGAATCGTGCGCCTTGTAAATCCACATGTTACGCGCAGACCAATCAAGTGGTTGGATTGCAGCATGGGGTGGCGAGGGAAACACCGTCGTTGCGTTTTGTCGGCAGTTATCGACCAGTACCGACACATTGCAACACGGATGGATGCAGGTGCATGGCTGAGGGCAGACGAGAAATCACTTGTCAGGACATCGTCCGGACAATACAATGAGAGCATCCAAAATCCGGAGGGGCACCATGAGCACCCTGAATCTTTCCAAGACTGAACGCATTGACGTTCGTGCAAGCACGCCGGTCAAGCAGCTGCTGCAAGAAGCCGCACGCGCCTGCCACAAGAACGTCAGCGAGTTCCTGCTCGACGCAGGCGTGACGGCGGCAGCGCAAACGCTAGCGGATCGTCGCCAGTTCGTGCTGGACGAGACGCAGTGGCAGGCGTTTCAGGAAGCGCTGGATCGGCCGGTCACAGCCAAGCCTCGCATGAAGAAGTTGCTGCGTGAACCCGGAGTGCTTGATTGAGCAGTGGTTACGCACCCGTTCGCAAGCTGGCCGCAACGGATCAGGTCGATGCTTTCGACTGCGGCCAGGCAGCCCTAAACCAGTTTCTGCAGCGCTACGCGCTCGTCAACCAGAAGGCCAACAGCGCGCAGACCTACGTCTGCTGCCAAGGTGAGGTGGTGGTCGGCTTCTACAGCCTGGCCGTCGGCAGTGTCGATCCCGAAGTCGTGCCCTCAAGAGTGATGAAGGGGCTGGCGCGTCACCCGGTGCCGGTCATGATCCTGGCCCGGCTCGCGGTGGACAAGGAGCATCAGCGCAAGGGGCTGGGCCAGGCCTTGCTCAAGGACGCACTGCTGCGCACGGCGCAGGCTGCCGACATCGCCGGTATTCGCTGCCTGCTGGTGCATGCCAAGGACGATGTGGCGCGGCACTGGTACGAATCGTGGGAATTCGAGCCCAGCCCGACCGATCCGTATCACCTGTTTCTGATGCTCAAGGATCTCAAGGCCATGTTGAGCAAATAGTGGCGCGCCGGTTGCCCTGGCGGTTGGCCACCTTATTTTCCTGCGGAGGGTGTCAGTTGAACGCCACACACCGCGCGTCCGCCGGGGCGTCGCCGACCATCATCCGTGACGCTAGCCGATGGACCGCCTGACCCTCGAACGCCGTCAGGTCTGGATCTACCTCGCTGCCATTGTCTGCGGACTGTTGCTGGGCAGCGCGGTACCCGGGATCGGCCCGCGCTTTGAGGCCTTGTTGTGGCCAGTGCTGGCATTGCTGCTTTACGCCACATTCGTGCAGGTGCCTTTGCTGCACGTGCGCGATGCCTTCGGCGATCGGCGCTTCGTGCTGGCCATTCTGCTCGGCAACTTCGTGCTCATCCCGCTGCTGGTGTGGCTGCTCCTGCAATGGCTACCGGACGATCCGGCGCTGCACTTCGGCGTCCTGTTGGTATTGCTGGTCCCCTGCACCGACTGGTTCATCACGTTCACTCAACTCGGCCGGGGCAACACCGCGCGGGCGATCGCGGTCACGCCGCTCAACCTGCTGCTGCAACTGGCGCTGTTGCCGGTCTACCTCTGGCTGATGCTGCCGGCAGCCGATCTCAGCACGACGCTGAAGACCGAGGAAATGCTGCCCGCCGCGCTCTTGTTGATCGGGCTGCCGCTGGTGGCTGCCGCGCTCTCCGAGCGCTGGGTCGAGGCCCGGCCTGAACGGGCCGTCTGGCGCGATCGCTTCGGCTGGTGGCCGGTACCGCTGCTGGCGGCGGTGGTGTTCCTGGTCGCCAGCGCACAAGTCGGCACGGTGCTCGATGCCGGGCTGGTCCTGCTGGCCGTGCTTCCGGTGTTCGTCGGCTTTCTGCTGATTGCTGCACTGATGGCGCGTGGGCTCGCTCGCTGGCTGCGATTGCCGATGGACGCCGGTCGGACCCTTGCCTTCAGCCTAGGCACCCGCAACTCATTCGTCGTGCTGCCATTCGCGCTGGCGCTGCCGGCCGGCTGGGAGACCACCGTGGTCGTGATCGTCTTCCAGTCGTTGGTGGAATTATTCGGCATGGTGCTCTATCTCTGGTGGGTGCCCGGCCATCTGTTCCGGGAACCGATGAAGACCGAGGCATGAGGCCGCACGGATTCGCAGGAACCCTCACGTTACCGCAGGAATCCGCATCCTTCCGAACGAGACTTCATCTTCCCTTTCGGCCACCATAATTGAAGGGTTCGGATAATCTCCGGGCCCTTTTTCTTGCCTGAAATCCCCGCGTGGCGCGGCGTTCTGGCCGTTTGCCCTGCGGGTGGCACCGCGCTTGGATGGGACGAAATGCCCCGTTTCCCGGCCAGTCCAGTCTCTTTCCTCTGTTTGCCCTGCGGGTAGTCGCGGCGTCGAAGCCCGCATTTACAAGGACTTGGCGCGGCCTTTTCGTGGTCAGCCATGCCCACCGATTCGCGGTCAAACCACTACGCATCGAACCCGTCGGTCACCCGCCGCTGCTCGATCCAGTCCAGTGGCAGCGGATTGCGCTGGAACCACAGCAGGCTCATGCAGCGCGTCGGCAAGTCCTTCCTGCTGCTGGCACTTGCCCGAGAGGTGACCCCCTTTGCAAGGTGCTGGGCGAACCCTTCGAGCGCGGCCGCGTGGTGATGGGCGGCATGGTCAAGGCCAACGGCCGCGCCAATCTGCGGATGAGCACCTTCCTGCGCGGCAGCCGTGGCTTGCTGGTCGATCGCAGCGAGGCCCTGGTCCGCGCCCGGCAGACCGCCGTCGATCTGCTGCCCGACCTCAAGACCGCAATCGCGCGGGCCGCCGCCGAGGGCAAGCCCTACACCAAGACCGGCGGCAACGGCGTCTATGAGCGTCGGCACGAACTGCCGGAAGCCTTCCACGGCATCGGCAAGCACCGCCTGGCTGACTGGGTGGGCACCCTGCTCGACCGCGAGGAACTGATCATGGCCATGGTCGACGGCTCAAAACTCGTGAAGTGGCTGGACGTGCCCGATGGACCCATGGCCAGTGGCCAAGCCTCCTTCGTCACCGGACACCTGAAGCGCGCGAGCGCGGGCCGGTAGGACCAGGGATGAGCATTCCCGTAGGAGGCATCGGTTCCCGGCTTCCCGGCTCCCAACCGGAAACGCAGCGCCGGGCGGGAACGCAAAACCTAAGGCCGGCGCGAGTTTCCAGCGTTCCCGGCCAAAACCGTTCCCGGATAGGGGTGGGAACGCGCAAACCCAGCAACGACGGCACTTTTGCCCCATTGATCGGCAGAAAGAAAACGTCGTACCTTGGATGCTGAATTCCGAGGAGTTGTATCACCCCCGTGCAGGGTTCTTGTTGGCGATCCTACCCCGCGCAGCAGGAAAGTCTGGCAACGTCGGTGTTGAACCCCAACGCGGCGAGCTTCACCCCTTCGACGGTCGTGAGATAGGGGAAAAGCGTCTCCGCGAGCGCGCCCACCGTCATGCCGTGCTTGATGGCGAGTACCAACGTCTGCACGGCATCGGCACCCTCGGGCGCCACGATCTGTCCGCCAAGGATCACGTTCGTGCGCGCATCGGCCACCAGCTTGATCAGCCCGCGCGTATCGCGCGCCGCCAGTGCGCGCGGCACCTGGTCGAGGGTGATGCTCGACGTTAGTACGTCGTATCCGGCGGCACGGGCCGCAGCCTCGGTCAGGCCCACACCGGAAACCTGCGGATCGGTAAACACCACCCAGGGCATGGCGCGATTGTCATAGGACGAATCGTCACCGGTGAGCGCATTGCGCGCGGCGATCTTGGCGCCGTGCGCGGCCATGCATACGAAGGCGTCGCGGTTGGTGACATCACCGGCGGCGTAGACCCCCGCCAGGGAGGTCCGCATCTGGTCATCAACGATGATCGCGCCCCGCTGATCGAGCGCGATACCGGCTTCAATGAGCCCTAGGCCGTCCGTGTTCGGCTTGCGGCCCGTCGCCACCAGGACGTGCCGGGCAACGAGTCGTTCGGCTCGGCCATCCACGTCCATGCTCAGGGCCACGCCTGCCGCCGTCTGCTGGATCTCTCGATACCGGAGCCCGGCCCAGACCGTAATGCCCTCGTCGCGGAAGTATCCGGTTAGCGCGCCTGACACCTCCGGCTCGGCCTCCGGCAGCAGACGGCTGCGTGTCACCAGAGCCACCTGCGAACCCAAGCGCGCGAAGAGTTGAGCCAGCTCGCAGCCGATGTAGCCGCCCCCGATCACCAGCAGTGAGTCGGGGCGCTCCGGCAGTTCGAGCGCGCTGGTGCTGGTCAGGAACGGAATTCCATTGATACCAGGGATGTCCGGCAACGCGGGTGCGGCGCCGGTAGCGATGATCGTCTTGGCGGCACGCAGTGGCACACCGTCGACGAGTAACGCGCCGCCCGCAAACCAGGCCTGTCCCTCAAGGTAGTCAATGGTCTCGTACCCTGGCAGCAGATCGGCGTACTTCTGCTGACGCAGGGTGGTGACGAGCGCGTCTTTGGCCGCCATGAGCGCCGACCAGTCCGTCACGCTCGCGGCCCCGGTGATGCCCGGGAAGCGCCCCGCCCATCTCCCGGCATGCACGGCGTCAGCGGCACGAATCAGGATCTTCGACGGCACACAGCCGACGTTGACACAGGTGCCGCCGATCGTGCCGTGGCCAATCAACGCCACTCGCGCGCCGTCATTGGAGGCGGTGATGGCGGCCGAGAAGCCGGCCGAGCCGGCACCGAGCACGGCGAGGTCGTAATCGCGCGCTCCCGGACCGCCGGGTGGTACCGCGCAGCAATCGTTCATCATGAGTTCCTCTGCTTGTGCTGGCCAAATGGAGCTTCTGGCATCCCGGCTTCGAGCGCCGTCAGGTCCTTTCCTGGCCGACCTAAGGGACGTCGCAACCCTCGGGGCCACACCGTCGGTGGGCGGGCGCGAGCAGGTCCCAGGTGGCGACGCCGAGCATCACAGCCAGCCCGCCGTACAGCGTCCAGGTGCTCCAGGCGTATTGGAACCAGGGGTAGAGGCTGAGCAGCACGATCACTGGGCCGACCACCCCGACGAGGCTACGATGCCATTGACGGTGACTGATCCATCCTAAGGCGTTGGCGCCCAGGGCGAGCCAGGCGAACAGCGGCAAAAGCGTGTTGATGAAAAGGCCTTCCCATTGCGACAGGAATCCCAGGCCGATGGCTGCACCGATGCTGGCCGCGGCGGGAAAACACATGGCGCAGCCCATGGTCGAGACGACAGCGCCTACGGCACCGGACTTGTCGGCGACACGAGTGAACCAGTCGAGCAGACTGTTCATCGCCTGCGTTCCTCCAAGCGGCCGTCGCCTTCCCTGTCCGTCACCGTTGCCTCGACATCTTTAGTACTCATCATGGCCTTGCCTCGATTCCGATGAACATAGAGCGTAGACTCTGTAGTGACTACAGAGTCAAGAGGCCGTGAACCATGGGGGCGACGGGAAAGCCGGGACCGCTCAAGCGCGCTGAACTGGGGAGCCGCTCTGGCTGCAACATCGAGACGATCCGCTATTACGAAAAAGTCGGCATGCTGCCGGATCCGCCACGTTCGGCAGCGGGCTACCGTCTCTACAGCGAGCACCACGTAGCGCGCCTGCGTTTCATCCTGCGCGCCCGCGAACTCGGGTTCTCGCTCGAGGACATCCGCGGTCTGTTGGAGCTGGTCGACGGCGGTACCCAGACCTGCGCCGAAGTGAAGACGCGCACCGAGAGACACCTTGCCGATGTCCGTACCCGGATTGCGGATCTCGAGCGCATCGAGCGTGTCCTTGCGCGGACCGCGAAGCAGTGCTCGGGCGATGCGGTTCCCGAGTGCCCAATCCTCGAGGCGCTGGCCTCATGATCGCGTCGGTAGCTGTTTATATGGGTGCTGCGGTAGCCGAAATCGCGGGTTGCTTTCTCAGGGATCCCCTCATTTTTAATCTCAACAATGGCTTGCAACTTGTTGATCTGAAGATCATTCTTGGAGTCCTCACAATCACCATGAGGACCGGCGATGAAAGCAGCACAGGCGCTTCGGCAGGATGACATCATCGAGTTCATTGATACGCTTTTCGACGGCGACTTGCACGCCAAGCGCGTGTTGTCGCTGGCGAACGCGGCTTGGGGAGTGCTGGCCAGCGCTTCGCTGGCAGTGCACGCCATCGGTCAGGGTCTGGCGCATGCCCAGGGGACGCTGAGCAAGCATGGTGTGAAGCAGGTGGACCGGCTGCTGAGCAACCGCGGCATCAAACTCGCTAGGTTCTTTGCGTGCTGGGTGCCCTATGTTATCGGCGCACGTACCAAGGTGGTGGTGGCGCTGGACTGGACGAGCTTTGCCAATGACGGGCACGAGACGCTGGTGCTGTCGATGCTGACCCGTCATGGTCGTGCCACACCGTTGCTGTGGCAGACGGTGGAGGCTGCCACCCTCAAGGGCCGGCAGACGGATTACGAGGATGCGTTGCTGTGTCGGCTCTATGAGGTGCTGCCGGCGGGGGTGGCGGTGACGATCGTGGCCGATCGGGGCTTTGCGGACTGCAAGCTGTTGAAGCTGCTGAGCGAGGAGTTGGGTTTCGGCTATGTGGTGCGGTTGCGCAGCCAGTATTACATCACCAACGCCAAGGGCGAGCGGCGCAAGGCAGCGAAGTGGGTGGGTACCCATGGCCGGGCGCGCACGTTGCGCGATGCGACGCTGACCGACTCCCAAGCCCTGCCCGTGGCCACGGTCGTGTGTGTGCAGGCCAAGGACATGAAGGAGCCGTGGTGCCTGGCTGCCAGTGACCGCGAGGCGAAGGCGAAGACGCTCATCGGTTACTACGCCAAGCGCTGGGGGATTGAGACGAGCTTCCGCGACATCAAGGATCTGCGCTTCGGCATGGGGATGTCCTCGCTGCGGATCGGTCGCCCGGAGCGCCGCGACCGGTTGTTGCTGATCAGTGCACTGGCCATCGCCTTGCTGTCGCTGCTCGGTGCCGCGGGAGAGGCGTTGGGCTACGATCGCTGGCTGAAGGCAAATACCGTTAAGCGGCGTACCCACTCGCTGTTTCGCCAGGGACTGATGCTCTACGAACATATTCCGAATTGGCCTGAGGAGCGATTGCGCCCGTTATTCGAGAAGTTCACCGAACTCCTCCACGAGCAACGCGTGTTCCGCGATGCCTTCGGTATTATTTGAGTTAAAAATGAGGGGATGCCTAAGGGTTGCTTTGCGTTTTGGGCCTGACTACGTCTCGACAAGTCGGCCATCTGGCTGGTGCCCGGCATGTTCAGCCTTGCGGCCTTCGCTTTTCTGCTGACTTGGATCGACAGTGACTTCGCCGGCCGGGCCTACGCCGCATACGGAGGGGTCTACATCGCCTCGTCACTGGCATGGCTATGGCTGGTCGAGGACCAGACACCCGATCGATGGGATATCATCGGCGGAGTGATATGCCTCAGCGGGGCCGCTGTGATTCTATGGGGGCCAAGGCCCGCGTAACATGGTCGTCATTCGGCTCGAATGTGCAGCAACTGGCACCAGAAGAGAGTGAATTCACTTGAGGGTATTTATGGGGGCATTTCAGGCGCTTAGCAACGCAACCAACTGATTTATAAGCCGGAGTGATTGTCGCCGCCTCCAGACAAAAGCCGCGGCACCGCGTAGGTCCTACCGTGCGCGACCTCCACTGCCGGCAAAATCGCCAAGCCAGGTACTGGGCGTGATCACCGAATTTCTTGTCGGAGGATTCTCCAGCAGCAAGCGATCACCAGTGACCAGGATGCTTCCCGAATAGGCGCTCAACAGAGCCCAAGGATGGTCGTCTCCTCGAGCGCCAACTCCAATGCCGCATCCGCATCGAGCCCCGCTCGCTTGCGAGCCTGTGCTACCAATGCACGGGCACTTGCCTGGTCCTGTATGCCGCGCAGGCGCAGGCTCTCCTCGATGATTGAGGCAATGGAACGCCCCTGCCGTGCCGCCGTCTCTTTCAGGGCACGGTGCAAATCGTCATCGAGAATAACTGTCAAACGACTCATACCAAGCCTCCCCTGCTAAACCTCACTTGCCAAACCTCTCTTAAATCGGCCCGCCACAGCTTGGCACATAGACACCAATGCACCAAAACATCACGCGTAGTTTCTGAGCGTCGCTTCAGCTTCATCGCCTCGCCGCTGCGCGAGCAGCAACTCTTGCTGCTCTCAAAGATGCCCGCCGCTGGGGCAAGTGCACCTGATATCAAGCATCGAACACCGTCTACCACCCGCCGCCGCCCACCTGCCGGTGCAGCGACTGATCGGCCTCACAATCAATCCTTCGCCAGATATGCGCCGGTTTTTACAGCCATCTACAAATCCGCCTCGTCACCTTGCCATCAGCTCCATCTGGCGAATAAGCAGTTCGATCAATACGTCCAGTTCTCATGTGCCAGTGGAGCCTGGTTCAGCTCGTCCCGGCGCAGGCGCCAGTCCGGCATGAGCTGATCCATCAGCTGGCGAAAGCGGTCGTTGTGGTGGCGCTCGAGGAAGTGAACCATTTCATGCACAAGCAGATATTCCAGGCAGACAGGCGCTTTTTTCGCCAGCTCAAGGTTCAGCCAGATGCGTCTGGCGTCGATATTGCAGCTTCCCCATCGGGTCTTCATTCTCTTTATACGCCAATTGGCAACATTAACACCGACGACGGACTCCCAGCGTCCGAGCAGCTCTGGAATCCGGGCTTTCAGCCGGCGCCGGTACCAGCGGTCGAGGACCTGCTGGCGCGCCGCACGGTCCGTACCGGGCGGCACCTTGAGCACAAGCGTGCTGTTGTTCACGAGGCGAACCCGGGGTACGCCGGGCCCTTCCACCACATTCAAGCGATACCGCTTGCCTTCGAAGTAGTGGCTTTCTCCGGTCACCATTTCTCTGGCGGACTGACGTTCCTGACGCCCGAAGCTTTTCCGCTGCCGCTCGATCCAGGCCAGCCGGGAAACAACCGCCAGGCGGACGGCCTCGTCATCCAGGTGCAGGGGCGCGGCCACGCGAACCTTGCCGTTTGGCGGGTAGACGCCGACGTGGAGGTTCTTGATCGCCTTGCGGCAGATCTCGACGGGGATGCCGCTGACCTCGATATGGCTGTGCTCAGTAGCCATTCTGGTTCTTCACGAGTTCGAATACCGCGTCTACGTCCGGCAAATCCGTATCCCGCACCTGGCTCTGCAGAACCGACGCGATGGCGTTTCGCACCTCGCGCTCCTTGAACTTGTTGGCCCGCCAGTCGGCCTTCTTCACGGACCGTATCTTCTCGTCGAGCCGCAGGGCCAGCGAGGCATCCTCGCCCAGGTTGTCGTAGAGGGCCTGACGGGCCGGTGTATCGATGCCCGGCGGATACGCGCTCTCCTCTTCCCGCCTGGCAACTTGCCGGGTCAGCTCCACGATGCGGCGCAGATATTCCCTGTATTCCAGCGCTTCCTTGCGCCGCTGCTCGATCAGATGATCCAGCAGGGTGGACATCCTCTCGTAGTATTTCGGGTTGACCGGCGTCTCGTCGACGATCAGCCGGCGCACGTTGTTCTCGATGGTCTCGGCCATGGCCTCCCGATCGCCCGCTATCGAAGACGGCAGGCTGTCCACCGCCTCCTCACCCCGGGTGACGATCAGATCCACCAGGGTCATATCGTCGAATGCCGAGAGCTTCTCGCTCTCCTCGGCGCGGATATAGGTATCCAGCAGATGCCGCATGGCCGGCTCATAGAGCTTCATGTCGATGTAGTCGCCGCTGGCCAGCTTAACCTCTTCCCGGACCCTTTCGTAGTGCTCGACCTCGGCCTTGATCTTGGCCGCCTCGGCCTCGCTGTAGCCGGCCTGGTCCATCTCGTTGGCCAGGTTGGCGTAGGCACGCAGGAAGGCGCCCACATGCTTGTACAGGGCCACACGTTTGGGCTCGTTGTCCTTCTGTACCCCGGGCGCGTCGCTCGGGCCCACGAAATAGCGGCGGTAGGCCGGGCTGTCCTTGGGCGGCTCCACCGGCTCGCATAGCGCCTTGGCGGCTTCCCGGGTCTCCTCCAGGCGTTCCCTCGCCTTGCTCAGGCGATCCTCCAGCAGACCCTCCACATCCTCGGCGTCGAAGGCATCGAAGGCGCCGCCGGTATAGTCCTGGATAGATTGCTCCAGGGATTTGAACAGGTCCTTGTAGTCGATGATGTAGCCGACCTCCTTGTCCTCGGTGTGCAGCCGATTGACCCGGCAGATGGCCTGAAACAGGCCGTGGTCGCGCATCTGCTTGTCGATGTAGAGATAGGTGGCCGGCGGGGCGTCGAAGCCGGTGAGCAGCTTGTCCACCACAATGAGCAGCTTCATCTGGCCGGGCTCGTCGATGAAGCGCTTCTTCACCTCCTGCTCGAATTTCTCCACCTTGTGCACGGCCGTTTGTTCCGGTTCATTGAAGTGCTCGGCCAGCATCTTGCGGTAGATCCCATACTGGTGCAGCTTCTCCGTTTCGCCCTCGCCCGTGGCCTCACCCTTGATGTCGGCGGTGGAAGGTACGTAGGACGTCACGATGGCGCACTTGCCCTTGAGCTCGGTCGCCTGGAACATCTCGAACAGCCGGCAGGCCGAGTAGATGCTGCCCGCCACCAGCATGGCGTTACCGTGGCCACTCAACAGCCGGTCGCGGGTGGCCATATCCCACAGGATGTCGGAGACGATCTTCTCCAGCCGGTCCCGGGAGCTAAGCACCTTTTGCAGGGTGCCCCAGCGTTTCTTGAGCTGGGCCCGGGCGTAGTCGTTCAGGCCCCGGGTCTTGAGCTCGAACCACTGGTCGATCTTCTCCTGTGACGTAATGTGCTGGTCGATGTCGCGCGCCTCGTAGCGCAGGTCCAGCACCACGCCGTCGTGCACCGCCTCGTCGTACTTGTAGGTGTGGATATAGGGCCCGAAGACCTCGACGCTCTTCTTCTTGTCCTTTTTCAGCAGCGGCGTGCCGGTAAAACCGATCAGGGTGGCAGCCGGCAGCAGGGCCTTCATGGCCTCGTGCAGCTTGCCGGACTGGGTGCGATGGCATTCATCCACGAACACGAACAGGTTGCCCCTGGCCCGGAAGCCCCTGGGCAGGTGGCTCTCCATGTCCTGAATGAAGGCATCGACATCGCCCTCCTCGGACGCACCGAACTTGTGGATCAGCGAGGCGATCAGCCACTCCTCGCTGCGGTCCAGCACCGCGATCAGGTCCGCGCCGCTCTTGGCGCGGTAGATCTGCTCGTCCACGCCCTTGAAGACCTTCTCGATCTGCTCGTCGAGCTCGGTGCGGTCGGTGATCACCAGCACCCGGGCATCGGTGACATGCTCGCGGGTCCACTTCGCCAGCCAGACCATGGTCAGCGATTTGCCGCTGCCCTGGGTGTGCCAGATGATGCCGCCCTGGCGGCCCTGCACGTAGTCCCGGGCGGCGCGCACGCCGAAGTACTGGTTGTGCCGACAGGTCTTCTTGATCCCGGCGTCGAAGACCACGAAGTCGTGGACCAGCTCCAGCAGCCGTTGCCTGCTACAGAGCTGGTCCAGCCCGCGCTCCAGCGGGTCCTCCATCTCCGAAGGTTCCTTCCACTCCATCCAGTACTTCTCGGGCGTCTCGATCACGCCGTAGCGCAGGCCTTCGGTGGAGTTGCCGGCCATCAGCAACTGCACCGTGGCGAAGAAGGGCTGGATGAACTCGCGCTTCTGGTTGTCCAGGTTCTGGCGGATGCCCTCGGCCACCGCCACCGTGGAACGCTTGAGTTCCAGCACCCCCAGGGCGATGCCGTTGACGTAGAGCACCAAGTCCGGGCGCTTGGTGTTGACCCCCGCCAGCGTGACCTCCTCGGCCACGGCGAAGTCGTTGTTCTCCGGGTTATCCCAGTCGATCAGCCAGACGGTGATCGTCTGCTCTTCCACAGAGGGCTTGATGTGTACGCCATAGCGGAGCTTTTCGTAGACGGCGCGATTGGCATCAAACAGCGTCTTGCTGCCGGAAATGGCCGCTGCCTGATCCAACTCGCGCAGGGCGCGGCTGATGATGCGCTCATCAAAGCCCTGCCGCCTCAGCCAGTCGCGCAGCAGATCCGCCTCGACATGGCTGTTGCCATCGCGATCCTTCCAGTCGCCCAGATAGCGATAACCCAGGTGCTCCTGAAAGAACTTCAGCACCTGCGCCTGGGTGAGACGTTCGCGTTGACCGACCGTGGAAATTTCCATAACCATCTGTTCTTTAACTGTTTTGCAAATCACCACCAAGAAGCTGCACCGCCGGCATCGGTGGGATTGAATCTGCTCGCCTCCGGACCTATAATACTCGTCGTCTCATCCGCCTTTAGCGGAAGGAGCATCCGAAGCCCTTCGGCAGTAATGTCGCGGGGCTTCAGCCTCTCTGGCCCCTCCAAAATTTCTGCTTTTCCTTCTCGAAGGCCCTCCGGCGGCCCGACCTAAGGTTGCAATAGGCCGTTTTCAGCACGTAGTAATCCCGGCGTTTGCCCAGGATAACGGCAAAGTCGTGCTTTTCTGCCCAGATGACGACGTGAGTATCACGCCCACGCGCATTCTCCCACCAGTTCACTCCTTCTTCACCTGCGTCAGCCTGTCGTACGGCCCACGCAATCCAACGAATCCGCTCGCAGCGGGCGAGATCGGGTATGCGGTCTTCCTCCCTACGGTTACCGGGGTGCGGTGCTTCCGAAATGACGTGCCAGAAGCTGAAATGCTTGCCTTGGCTTTCCGGCCTGTAGGGCGCAGTCACGCGGCACCCCTTAAACCGGACCTCAGGCCGGACGAAGGACTCGACAAATGCCTCGTATACCCTCTCCACATAATTCAGCCAGTCGCCGTCGAACGGCAACCGCTCGGGCGGCTCCGTCATGCCGCCTCCCGCGCGCGCCAGACGAACAGATTGAACTTCCGGGCACCGGGTAGCGTGGACCGATTCAACCCCAAACCGCTACGCTCCCTCAGTTGCTGAATCAGTGCTTGCTTGGCCTGACTGCCCTCGATGCCCCGGAAATGGTGAGATAGCAAGCCCGTCAGGACATCCGCCAGTTGTACCAGCGGCACATCGTGCGACCGTACGGCCTCGATGCTCTGGATTCGCTCATTGTTGAAGTCGTAGTGCGTGTTGCACAGCACTTCTTGCAGCTTGCCCAGCTTTGTATTGCTATGGGTATCCTTGATATCAACGAAAACGCGAAAGGTGTGTTGATCGTCGATCAACCGGGTTAGCAGCTGCCACCACATCTTGTAGTAGAAATCATCGTGGTCCTGATCGAAGCGGTCATGGTCCAGGACCTGCTTGTCCGGTACCACGACGCCGCGAAAGCCCAGCGATGGCTCATCAAAAAACACCGACACCAGATCCCGATAAAACGCCAGCGTTGACGGGGCCACCTGCGTCCACTTGATCTCGCGCTTTGCCGGAATACCGTGCCGTGCTTTCAGCGCCTTGATGGCTCGCCCGAGCCGTTGCCGCCTGTCGGCCGGGCAAGAGATGGCACCCAATACCATCGCGGGCTGGTGATCGTGCTCCAGATGACAGGACTCATCGCAATAGATATGAATCTGATCGCTCATGCCGCCGCCTCCGGCGTCACCAGCCGGACCAGCCCGGTGAGAAGCTGCTGCATCATGCCCTGCTTGATCTGGCGGGCCTTGTCGCGGCGGTGTTTCAGGGCTTCGATTTCGGTGTCCATTTCGGAGAGGACGGTGGCGATGGCCTGCTGCTCATTGAGCGAGGGAAGGCGACACTCAATGCCAGCGAGCACCTTGCCATTAAGGGACGGCAGCGCGGTGGTGCTGACAAGGCTTCCCAGCTTTGTACTGAGTAAAACGTAATGTATAAACCGAAAATCTGCAGCAGCGTCTTCGATCACAAAAGCGGCCATGTTGTTATCCAAGCAGCCTGGCTTAGATAGGATTTTTTTCCTTTCCAAAAAAACGGCTGCACCAACCTTTGCAAAGACGATACTCTTCGCTGGAAAAGCGATAGCTCCTAGCTGCTTCCTGGTTACCTCGCTAATATAGTTGCTGGCGACTTCCATAAAAGTCTCGTTCCCTTCGTTGTTCATGTCTGAGACCTTAAAAAAGGGATACCTACCAGACGTCTCGCCTTGGAGCATCGTTGGGAAACCACTGCCACCACGAAATCGTCCGACTTCCCCCAACTGCTTAGTCTCCCACTCGCCGGTGAAGCCCGGCAGGCGGGTCTGGCCGGTGAGGAGTTGTTGCATGGCGGCCTGTTTGATGGCGCGTTTTTTGGCGATCAGGCGATCGAGGGATTCGATTAGCGCGTCCGCGTCCGATAGGGCGGTGGCGATGGCGCTTTGCTCATTGTCTGGAGGACAAGGAACCTTTAGATTCAACAAACTGCCTTTTGCAATGTTCTTCATGCTGCCACTTGTTCCAGTGGCAAACTCTTTTAGGTGCTTCCGATAAACTGGACTGCTCAGGATATAAGCAAGCCACCTAGGCGAAAACCTAACAGCTTGCTTAAATATGGTCATCCAGATTCGATCTGGTAGGAAAAGATGCTCGTAATCTTTTTCGACGAAGCCGGACTCGCCAACCAGGTCCGGCGTGTTCATCCGGCTAATCAGTATTGTTTCGGCCTTAGGACTAAGCTTTGCCCGATCGTGGTCCTTAGCCGAAATTGGCTTTGCTTGATTTGGAAAGAAGGTGCCGGCCTGGATACATGACGTCTTCAAAACCGACGGGGTGTCATTTATCGGTTGGTCCGATGCAATTGAGTTGACGCTCACCCCCGCTTGAAGGGCACTAACAAAGTGCGCAAGTGCTTTTACGCTCCAATCTTCTGGAATCACTCCCACCTCAGTCCGCTTGTAGCCCGGCGGCACTTCGTTCTGCGCAACTTCAGGTGCATTGACTCGATACGCCGGCGCGGCATCCCGCACAGCGTCCTGTTTGATTGCCTGACTGCACTCAGACATCGGCCCGCACCCCCATCTTCTCCAGATGCCCGGCCACCCTGGCGGCCAATTCCACCACTTCCCGCTCGATGGCGGGCAGCGGCTCGGCGTAGCGCTCCTCCAGCTCGCGCACGCGGGAGGCCAAGCGGTTGGTGATCCGTTCCACCTCGGCCTCGATGGCGGCGCGGATGTCGACCAGCCATTTGTCGCCCACGGCGAGTCGCTTGATCTCGTCCTCGGTGAGCTCGCCGTAGCGGGCCAGCACGGCCTGGTTGAGCTCGGCCTCGGCGTCCTTGACGGCTTTTTTGGCATCGGCCTCGGCGTCCATCAGCGTCTTGCACTGCTTGAGGACGGCGATCTCCTCCTCGGCCTCCGGCTCGCCCTCGAGGGCCTTGAGACGCCTGGGGATCTCAGTCTTGGTGACCTTGCCCTTGTCGTTCCTGACCTCGCTGAGCGGGTCATCCTCGCCGTCCTGCTCCTCGATGAACTCCTCCAGCTCGCGGATGGCTGATTCGTGCTCAGTCTGTAGGGCTTCAAGCCGGGCCTGCGCGTCGGCGAAGAAGCGGGCGATGACCAGCCCCGGCGGGATCAGGTCCAGCTTGTATTTCTTCGCCTTCCTGCCGCTGCCGATCACCAGGTCCGGCTCTTCCTTGATCTTGCGCTCCTTGTTCTCGATCACGCCGCGGGGCCGGGCCGCCTCCTGCCAGCCGTCGGCAGCGATGAGGTAGACGTCGTCCTGCATGACATCGGCCCAGTAGTTCATCAGGCGCTGGTAGACGGCGTAGCGGTCCAGCAGGGGCACGCCGGCAAAGCGCCGGAGCAGATCCTCGGACAGGGCGTGGATCACTTTCCGCGGCTTGTCGCCCTGCTTCAGGACCAGCAGGGCGGAGCGGTGGGCGGCCTGCCAGCCGTTGATCACCTCGGCCACGGTGGCGGTAAAATCCTTGAACGCGGGATGTTCCAGCACCGTGGGCTTGACCTGCCGCGTTTCCACCTTGGGCTCCAGGTAGCCGGGGCGGCCATTGTCCCGGAACAGCGCCTCGCGCAGGCCGGGCAGCACGGACCAGTAGGGCTCAAGCGCGTCCACGTCGCGCTTAGGTGTGCCACCGTTCAGGTGCGCGTGGAGATCGTGCAGGTCCTCCGGCTCGCTGGCGTCGATGTAACGCGGGATGTTGAGGTTGTAGTCGTTGGCCGGACTTGCGATCTCGGCCAGCGGCACCAGGCGGGCATAGCGTGGGACCTCGCGCTGATTGTTGAACACGTCCACGATCTTGTGGATATCGCGCGAGCGCAGGCGGTTCTTGTTGCCGTCCTTCATGAACTCGCGGCTGGCATCAATCATGAAGATACCCTGGCGGCGATCCGCGTCTTCCTTGTCGATGACCAGGATGCAGGCCGGGATGCCGGTGCCGTAGAACAGGTTGGCCGGCAGGCCGATGATGCCCTTGATCAGGCCGCGCCGGACCAGGTTGTGGCGGATGTCGGCCTCCTTGTGGCCCCGGAACAGCACCCCGTGGGGCAGGATGATGGCGCCCTTGCCGGTGGACTTGAGCGATTTGATCAGGTGCAGCAGAAAGGCGTAGTCGCCGTTCTTGGCCGGCGGGATGCCGTACTCGAAGCGGCCCCACTCGTCGTTGGCCGGGTCCAGGCCGTTGGTCCAGGACTTGGCGGAGAACGGCGGATTGGCGACGGCGAAGTCGAAGGTCTTGAGGCCGCCGTCGCCAGATTTGGACGAGTCCTTGAAATTGGGGCGGGTCAGGGTGTTGTCCCGCCACAGTTCGGCGGTTGGATAATCGTGGAGGATCATGTTCATCCTGGCCAGCGCCCAGGTGGCGTTGTCGTTCTCCTGACCGTAGATGCTCATGCCGGTGGGTGCCTCGTAGGCGGCGCGCAGCAGCAGGGAGCCCGAGCCGCAGGTCGGGTCGTAGAGCGTCTGGTCCTGGCGCGTGTCCGGACCAATACCCACCACCTGCGCGATCACGCGGGAGACCTCGGCCGGGGTGTAGAACTGCCCCTTGCTCTTGCCCGACTCCGTGGCGAAGTGGCGCATCAGGTATTCGTAGGCATCGCCCAGCAGGTCGTCACCGTCGGCGCGGTTGGCGCCCAGGTCGAGCTGGTCGAAGATGCCGACCAGCTTGGACAGCCGGTCCTGCATGTCCTTGCCGGAGCCGAGCCTGGTCTCGTCGTTGAAGTCGGCCTGGTCGATGACGCCCTTCAGATCATTGGCCTCGGCCAGGCAGCCGATGATCTTGTTGATCCTGTCGCCAATCTCCTTGTCGCCCTTGAGCGCGACCATGTCCTGGAAGCTCCCGCCCTCCGGGACCTCGATCAGCGAATCCCGCTTGTCGCTGACGTACTTCATGAACAGCAGCGTCAGGACATAATCCTTGTACTGCGAGGCATCCATGCCACCGCGCAGCTCGTCGCAGGACTGCCAGAGGGAGTTGTAGAGCTGGGATTTTTTTAATGCCATGAATCCAATTACCCCTTTTGCCCTCGTGAAGCCGGCAGGTCATCACCGATCTCGACCCCCTCCCGCCCGCAATAGTCCCGGATCATCACCTCGATCATATTGGCCAGACTGCGCCGTTCTCGCTCCGCCATGGCCTTCAGCCCGGCCTTGACGGCCGGCTCCATGCGCACGGTGGTGGTCTCGGTCTTGGCTGCTTTCACGGCGGGCTCCCGGATGGCGCCTGTCTTCGCATGTCCGCACGCAGGCAGGCTGTCGCATGTACTGCGGATATGCTACGCGAGGCGGTGGCGACAAGGAACACAATCACGGCCCGGCACTACTCCAGAATGAGCTTCTTCCGCTATATTTGATGCCATCGTGATCGCCCTTTGCCCCCTGGAATACCATGAAACTCTTCGCCTGCCAGTCCTGTGACCAACTCCACCGCCCCCATTACAGGCAGGGGCGGCCGGTGATGGCACGCGTGGTCCATAGCTGTCCGGAATCGCCCCTGTCCCTGGTGATCCCTGGTGCTCACAGCCCCGGCGACGGACCTGGATCGGATCAGCACCATGGATCCTGATCAGGCGATCCCCATCCAGCGTTTCGCCGCCGCCGGGCTCCGGGCCTTCGCGGTGATGATCCTCGTCGGGGGCATCCTCGCATCGACAATCTACTGGGTGTTCCATTGGCAGACGCCACCACTTCCCTGGCCGCTCTCCGCTGTCATCCTGCTGCAGATCCTCTTCGTGGTGGCGATCGTCGCCTGGGTCTGGCTGATCTGGCGTCGCGCCGGCATGCTGCGGGGTCTCGTCGCGAAGGACTATCCTGTGATGACCTGTACCGCGGCATGCATGCGCCTGCTGGGTGAATTGATCGCCATCCTGTTTGTGCTCAGCTCCCTGGCATTTTCCATCGCGTCCCTGGTGGCTGCGGAGCCTGCCGCGCAGACTGCCGTGACCTGGCTGGACCTTCGAGGGGACATTGTCGGGCCTGCAACCTATGGGCTCGCCACGTTAACCGCGCTGCTGTGGCCCATTGCCGGCCTGGCGGCGGGGGGCTTCGTGCTCTTCGGCGCCTACCTCTTCGCCGAAGTGCTCATCGCCAAGCTGGAGAATTGGCGTGACATAAGGCGTATCCGGGAGCAGCTCCAATCCGGAATCTCTTTTTCCAACGGGAAGGATCCCGCGGACACTGGCGAAGACGTATGAGTGGCCATACGGCAAAGGGGCATGCACGAATTCGAGCGCGTCCCGACCCTGCGCGTCGAGAACTGGTTACTCGAGTGAACAGCCCGTTGGGGGGAGAGTTTACTTCTTTCCGCTGCCACCCAGGGGAGTCAGATAAAGCACCACCGCAACTGCGACGTCCCCTTCACGGATCGCGACAGCGTTCAGGCTGACGGCGCCGAGGATGGGCTCAGAAACCGATGCCGACACCAATGCCAAAGTTTATGCGCGGCGAGGATGGGGCTACATATTCCGGCCGGTCCCACAGCACCAGTTTCTCTTCCCTCACCAGGGGATACCGGTAGGAGGTGTCACCGACCTTAGCGCTGATGAAGCCGTCGAGCTGGCCGTACACCTCGAGCAGGCGTTGGGGGGCAAACTCCTGGGGTTCGAGGAAGCCCTGGTGCTCGACGATGAAGCGGCCCTGGGGCCTGGCATCGGTCTGCGGTCTGCCCTCCCTGTCGAGGGGCAGGGAAAGCAGCTCGATTCGCGTGCGGGTGCGTAGGTTCTCCACTCTGACGATCCGGCCACCCCAGTGCACCGCCCCCCTCGCCTCGCCGGCGGCCATCACCTCGGCCGGCGTCGGCCCCGTGTCGGCGCGCTTCACACCGGTGGTGCACGCGGTGGACAGGGCCGCCACGACGACCATTAGCAGCATGACCCACCTCATCCGCTGTGCTGGGCCCTTGAGCATGTTCATGAAGTCGTGCCCGATGCGGCGCGAAGCCGCAGGAATTGAATGATTCTCGCAGGACAGGACACTAGTACCACCCGTACGGCCAGTGTCGGTAAGATCCCCATGGTCGCCAGGGCCACCAGGGATCATAGAAAGGGTCGTGGAACCAGCCCGGTTCGTGGGGCGGCAGGTACTCGGGCCATAGATGATGCACACCCACCTCGACCACCGGATAACGATAGGGGTATTCACCGACCGGCCGGGTGACCGGCTCGACCAACTCACCACGAACGGTCAGCCGCTTGTCCGGCGCGTATTCCGCCGGGTCGAGGAAACGATCGAAACGGGCGATGAAGCGGGCGCTTTGCCCGTCCTCCGGCCTGGGCTCGCCGCTGTCGCTCAACGGCCAGGCGTAGACCTCGACGTCGGTGGACGCGGGCTCGTTGCGCACATCGAGGATCTTGCCTCCCCATCGCACCTCCCGGCCGATGTAGCGATGGGGCTCGGCCCGCACCACGCCCGGCTCGGGACCATCGGGAAGTTCACCGCGCAAACCTTGGGGCACCGCGCTGGCGCACGCCGCGAGCAGCCCGCCGCATACGACTGCCAGCGCCACCAGACCCACAGACTCGCCGGCCATGATCACTCTCCTTTGACCCATTGAATGTGCAGATTCTGCCGCAAAGAATTAGTTCCACGGGCATGCCGCGGGCGCGCATGGTAACTTTAGTCAGTGTAAGCGTGTTCAGAATCAACATACCTTGGAATGTAAAAGGGAAGCCCTGACCCTGATCCCCTTATTCCAGCTTGCCCCCCTCGTTTGCCCTTGGGTTCCTGAACCGAGCGACACCCTGGGGCGTAATGGTGGGAAGATATGGTTCTTCCAGAGTAAGCCGGTGTCCCAGTCCATCACGATGAGAGTACATGCCCTTGCGGCCATAGCGTTCCTGGCGTCCACCGTGCCCATAGCCCCCTCGCAGGCAGGTTCCCCCGCCGCGGAGGAAGGGGCCGGGGAGGTCGCCACGGACGTCGTCATCGAGGCCACGGACGCACTCATCGAGGATATACGCGTCGCCATCGACGGGCTGCTGGACGCCGTGGCCCAGGGGGACAAGGCCGCGCGGTCCCGATTCGCCGGGCGCACCCTCGCGGGTCTCGATGCCCTTGACCAGCGGCTGCGTGGACAGGCGGGCGTGACACTGGGAGGGGAATACGGATCCTGGCGCGTTGCGCTGGCCTCTCCGGGGTTGGAGCCGGCCGCGGTTAGGGACGTCCTCGAGGACCAGCCGGCCCTGGCTTCCCAGCTCGATGCCCTGCGCCGTAACTGGGTGGGCCGCCTGGCCTTTGCCGCCGGAAAAGACAGACGGCTGGTTCTCCGTTATCACCCGCCCACGAAGTCCTTCGTAGCCAGCGAGCGCCGCCTCGACGAGGATCGAGGCAACGACCGGCTGGTGCCGGAGGGTGAGCGGCGCGCAAAGCACCTGGCCCAGCGCGGCCGCCAGCTGGCGGCGGCCTGGGCGGCGGCGGAGCCCCTGGTGCTGGCCGTGAGCGGCCCGGCGGCCCAGGCCCTGGACCTGGACCTAGACCTGGACACGGACCGCCTCGAGGTGGACTACCTGGATACCGGGTGGGTCGTGCCCATCGGTGAACAGACCCACGCCGCGCTGCTCGAAGAGGTGCGGCTGCAACTGCAGTACATTCTCAACGTGAAGGTAGAGGGCCCGCCCCTGCTGAAGGCGCTGCAGGCCAACCTGTTCTTCGATGAAGAGTTCGGCTTCATGGCGTGGGGCGGACGCTGGCCGGCCTTCGCGGGCAAGATGTTCGTCTTCCGCCATGACCCCGCACGCGAGCGCTGGCTGGTGCGGGTGGAGCCCGTGCCCTTCGGGCCAACATAGCCCTTTAAATCCGGCGCCAGTCTCTGGGAAAACTTACTGGAACCGGGGTTTCCGGGTACTTTTGACCTTCCGACTACATTGCATGTCGTGGAGTAAGTCTTCAGGCGCTCCGCACCGCTTATTTCTACGCGCTGCTGGTGTAGCCGCCCCCCTTTGGCTCATCGTCGAACGGCTCAAATGTGCAGCAACGGGCACCAGAAGAGTCCGGAACAATACGAGATCGCCCCCAGCTTGTCTTCTGACCAGATTTCGCCTCGAAGTCGACATGCCGGCGCCGAATTGAACCGCAATGCCATTGGACGGTCCCGACCATCGCAATTGACGATCCAGGAGACTCGGCATACGCTAAAGCATATGCCTCGAACGGAGTTCGCGCCATGGTTGAAGCTGAACGACACGTCAGACTGTTCCGCAACGGCCGCAATCAGGCCTTGCGCATTCCCCGCGAGTTCGAACTGGAGGGGGAAGAGGCCATCCTGCGCAAAGAAGGCGACCGCCTGATCATCGAGCCGGTTCGCAAGGGTCGGCTGCTGGCAATGCTGGCATCGCTGGAGCCATTGGAAGAGGCCTTCCCCGACGTCGACGAAGACCTGGCGCCCCTGGACGACGCGGAACTATAGCGCATGGCGCTCCGCTATCTGCTCGACACGAACATCATCTCGGACCTTGTCCAACGACCAAAGGGCCAGGTGGCCAGCCGGATCGCCGAGGTCGGCGAGGATTCGATCTGCACCAGCATCGTCGTGGCAGCGGAACTCTGCTACGGCGCAGCGAAATCGGATTCGAAACAACTTTCCGAACGGGTCGACCTGTTGCTATCCGCCCTGGAGATCCTGCCGCTGGAAGCGCACGCAGATCAACGCTACGCAGAGATCCGTCACCACCTCACGCGGCAGGGTACCCCCATCGGCCCGAACGATCTGTTGATCGCCGCACACGCGCTGGCCGCCGACCTGACCCTTGTCACCGCAAACACGCGCGAATTCGAGCGCGTGCCGTCCCTGCGCGTAGAGAACTGGTTATCGGCGTGAATGCACAAGCGTGCCCCAAGTCCAACCCGCCACTGAGACGACTCCTTGTCGCTGACACCCTAGGGGCAGGGGATTCATATCAAGGTGTTCGCGAACGTTTCGATTTCCAGGTAAGCAATCCAATTCGATGTCGAACGAATCCGATGAGCTGAGAAGGCTACGAGCCGAAAACGCGCGCCTGATCACCCTGCTCGAATCCCATCGCATAGACTGGCGTCGCACACCGGCGAGTGCATCCGCGTCGGAGCCACCACGACCCGAGCCATTTAATCTCTCATCAGCGGAGAAGGTCGCGCTGTTTCGGCGCCTATTCCGGGGGCGCACTGATGTGCACTCTGTGCGCTGGGAAAACGCGACAACTGGCAGGTCAGGCTATGGCCCGGCGTGCGGTAACGAGTGGCGTCCCGGAATCTGCGATAAGCCGCGAATCAAGTGCGCCGATTGCGGCAATCGGGTGCTGATACCCGTATCGGATGCGGTCATCTACAAACACCTTGCCGGCGATAAGACGATCGGCATCTATCCTCTCCTACCGGACAACAGCTGCTATTTTCTCGCGATCGACTTTGACAAGGCCGAATGGCGCGAGGACGCCAAAGCCATTGTTCAGTCCTGCCGTGAACTGAACGTACCCGTTTCACTGGAGATATCGCGCTCGGGAAACGGTGGACATGCATGGATTGGCTCGTCCGCAGAATCTGTGGGTAAATGTTGCGCTCACGGCGAACGCCAAGTTGGGTGTCGGGCTGAAGCCCGACCTACAGCCCGACCTACGCGACACCCCCACCGCCCATTCCTTGGGCACACATGTAGATACTCCGTTTCCTGTCAAGCGGTTTGGAGATGCTGATCGCTAAACAGCTTGGAGGAGTCGAAAGGCTGATCATGCTGCATGCAGGCCCAGATTCCGGTGAGGTACTTGCGCATGACGGCGCACAAGGCTTGGATCCGCTTTTTGCCCCGGGCCACCAGAGCGTTATAGAACGCCTTGGCATACGGGTCATGCACGATCGCCACCATCGCTGGCATGTACAGGGCGCTACGCAGGTAGGCATTGCCGGTCTTGGCTAGGCGCCCGGGTCGATGGACGCTAGAGCCCGACTCATGCAGGCGCACGTCCAGCCCAGCATGACGAGCGACTTGTTTGGCCTTCAGGTCCCTGGGCAGTGTGGATAGCTCGGCCAGCAGAGCCAGGCTGCTGGCTGCCGCGAGGCCGGTGGCGGCACAGAGATGGGCCTGATGTTGCGCCAGCTCGGGGGTCTGCTGGATCAAGTCCTGGGCCGCTTGTTGCACCCGTTCGATGCGTTGGTCCAGTTGAGCGATGCTTTCCTCGGCATCCTCGATCAGCAGGGCTGGCGTGCCCCGTTGCGCCTTCAGGGCGTGCAGGTGGTTCTTGGCCTGGGTCCGCGCGTCCATTAGGCGGTTGAGATGCCGGCCGAAGTCGCGTAGGGCCCGATAGGTCGATGGCGGCGGGGTCCAGCGCCTAGGCGTCATGCGTTCGGCGTATTCGGCCAACAGGGCGGTGTCGAGCGGGTCGGTCTTACTGCCGCGCAGCGTAATTTCGGCGAAATGCCGGAAGCTGCGCGGGTTGATCACGGACACCGGCAGCCCGGCCTCGTGCAGGGCCAGCGCGAGGTCCAGGTAGTAGATGCCAGTGGCCTCCAGCACGATGCCCGCCGGTTGCAGCGCCTGCAGCTTGCGGATCGCCTGGGCGTGACCTTGGGCAGTCTGTGGGAAGGTGTAGACCTTACTGTTCTTGCCGTCACGACGGCAGAGCAAGTCGAAGGAGCGTGCGGCGACATCAATGCCGATATAAACGCTCATCGTTGTTCCTCCTTTCCCTTCTGGGGTCGGTTGCGTCACACTGATCACCGGTTCCCCGACCTCGCATTTCTTGCCGGTTCGACCTTGTGATACGAAGTCCAGCCAGGCTGGCTTCCCGATACTCCTCGAAATCGGCAATGAGGCGGGGAGCCCATCTACGCGCGAGGTCAGAAACTTCCTGCCTCCAGGTCGGGACGGCTTCCCCGGTGTCTGGCAAAAAACCTAACATGCCAGATAACTCCAACATACAAGGTCGGGATTCATCCCGACATTCAAACTTGAGTGGATCCCTGACACCACGGTTCGCTTTGTAGATTAGTGTTGACGGCAGGGCCGTCAGTTCGTTCCGCCGCACATGCGGCGTATCGGCCCTACGGGATCGCCTCAGGGCCACCGCGCAGCCCGCCCTTGCGCCACGCCTTCAGCGCCGGTTGACGGCGAAGCGACCCGGCCCCAGCAGCACCAGGGCCACGGCGGTGGCCAGGAACATGCCCTGCAGTTCCAGCTGCCAGCCACCATGCTGGGTGAGCCGGAAGAATTCGCCGCGGTGAGCCAACTCCCCGTAGGCCAGGCGCATGGCGAAGGCCGGGGCCTTGAGCAACACCGGGCGGTGGAGGACACGGCCGATGGCGCGGGAGAAGTCGCGGTTGGTGACCGGGTTGGGGGCGGTGTTGTTGAATGGGCCGGCCAGAGCGTCGTCGGCCATGAAGTCCTCGAACATGCAGAGCAAGTCCTCCATGTGGACCCACGACACCCACTGGTCGCCGCGGCCGGCCACGGCCCCCACACCCATCCTGAACATGGGCGCCAGGCCCGCCAGGGCGCCGCCGCCACGGCCCATGACGATGCCGGTGCGGCTGATGCAGACCCGCACGCCATGGTCCTCGGCAGCGAGCGCCAGGCGGCCGGACAATGAGAATTCGCAATGGCTGCGCGGGCGACGGCGGTCATGCCATGAGGCGCCCGAAGACCCCCGTCCCGGGGCTTCGATCCCGGCCCCGGATCCCACCCCCTCGCCCGGAGCGAACCGTCTCCCTCATCATTCGAACAGGCCTCTCAGGCCCTCCCCCAGGGCGTCGAGGGCATTACCGCCCTTTCCGGTCCCTGACTCGGCCTTCTCGCCGTGCTCCCGGGCGATGGCCAGGCAGGGGTTCCCGGACCCGGTACCCAGCTCGGCGAGACCGAGCAGCGCGGCCGGAGGGAAGGAGATGATCCCCAACGCCGCCAGGATTCCCACCGCCTTGCGGGTGACCGCCATCTCCTCGAGGTTGTAGCTGGGGGCCATCAGCGGGCCCGCCACTTCCACCGGCACCGCTACGCTGAGGGTGATGGCCTTGGGCTTGGGGGTGAACAGCAGGTCGAGGCGCTCCTTGCCCAGGTCCACCGTGCCCGCGCCATAGACCGTCGAATGCTCGGTGTCGGCGAGCAGCACGCGGGCGGTGGCCACGCCCTGCTCCACCTCGAAGTCGGCTACGGCACAGTTGAGGGTGGCGCGCTCCTTGTCGGCAGCCACCAGCGTCCCCACCAGCCTGGTGAGCCCGCCCACCATGGCATCGATGTCCTCGGTACTGGCCTCGCCCTGCTCCACCAGCAGGCGCACGGTACCGTCCAGACTGGCGGCCAAGGCCGCCGGCGTGCGCCCGCGCGCGGTCACGTCCACCTCCATGCGGCCCTTGGCCCGCAACCAATGGTGCCCGGCGATGAGTTCCTGCAGACGCGCCATGTCCAGCGCCTCGGAGACGAGGCGCAGGGACAGGGCCGGCGGCTCGGCATCGCCGTCCAGTTCCAGCTCACCTGCGAAGGCGCTGTCCGCCAGCTCCAGCTCCACGCCGGCCAGGCGCAGCCTGGCGGCCTCCAGAGACACCGTGCCCGCCAACCGGCGGAGGATCACGCTGGCGACGCCGAGGTCCTTTGCGGTGATATCGAGGGCCAAGTCGACCCGGGCGAGGGGGCCGAGGGGCAGCGGCTCGGTGCCGAACAACCGCTTCCCCGGCGCTGCGCCGGCCCCGGCCGGCCCGGGCAGACGCAACCCGGTGGCCTGCAGGCGCCCGCTGAGGCGCGGGCGAGGGCCGCCGCCGGAGAGTTCCATCTCGCCCGTCACGGAGCCAGCGGCCAGGCCGGCATGGAGGCCGGAGAGGCGCAGACCGGTGTCGGTATCCGTGACCTCCGCCTCCACCTCCCAGGGACCGATGGCTGGGAGGGCGGCATCCGTGAGGGCCGAAAGGGTGGCTACGCCCTCCCCCGCGGCCTTCAGGGACAGCTCGAGGCCGCCGGCCTCAAGCGGCCGCGCCACCTGCCCGGCCACCGCCACCACGCTGTCGCGGGCCTCCAGGGCGAGGTCCAGTTCCACCCCGCGTCCGGCGGTGAGGGTCGCCAGATCCGTGAGACTGCCGGAAAAGTTCACGGTCTCGCCCCGCAGGACGGCTTCACCGTCCAGCTCCAGGGCGGCGCCGGGATCCGCGGCGGTCAACCCGAGGCGCCGGACCATCACCTCGAGGGGCCCGCCGGCGCCACGCCAGATGAGGGTGAAGTCCCGCACCGTCACGTCGCCCTGCAGCGCCACCGCCGGCCCTGCTTCCTGGCCACCACCCTGAAAGCGCCAGTTGGTCTGGCCCTGAGGCGATGTCTCCAGCAGCAGCTCGGTATCGTCGAGATCGAGATAGCGGATCACCACTCGCCCGCCCATCAGGGCCAGGGGGTCCACCGCCGCCTCGACGCGTCCGATGCGCAGCATTTGTGGTCGCGACCCCCAGTCGGTGTTGGCCAGACCCACGCCCCTGACGACGAGGCGGGGAGAGGGAAGGATACGGAACTCCAGCGGGCCGTCGATGGTCACCGTCCGGCCGACGGCCTGCTCCGCCGCCGCCACCAGGCGACCGCGGTAACGTTCCGCATCCACCGCCAGCCACAAGCCTATGACCGCGGCCGCCAGCAGCACGACGGCCAGGACGCCGCCGATGATGAGTCCACGGCGGCTCATGGCAAGTCCTCTCGGGTGGCGGCCGGACATTGCCGGTGAATTACCCATATCATAGGAAAGAGACTAGCAGACATATTCCGCCCCGCCCTGGGATTTGGCCGTCTGCCGAGGAGGCCCCGGGGCCTACAAGGACGTGTCGGCGGCGGTGGAAGCCACCGACCCCGCCGGACTGGCGCGCAGCGTGGCGCGGTTGCGGCTGGTGGTCTGTATCGAGGGCTGAAATGCAAAGCGGGGCCCGCGGGCCCCGCTCTGTCAACTGCCTGTGCCACCGGCATCAGGCGGCGTACTTCTCCTTGGCCTCGCGGGCCGCGGCCGCCTCCTCCGCGCTGTAGGCCTTGCCCGACCACAGCATGTCGTAGGCGATCTCTTCGTTACCGTTCTCGCACAGCTCCAATACCTTGCTGAACAGGGGCTGGAAGGTCTCGCTGCGATGGGACGCCTCGTGGTCCTCGAAGGAGTTCCAGAAGGTGACGATGAGGGCCTCGCGGTCCTTGAGTTCGTCATCCACCGGCTGGCCGATGGTGGAACCCTCGTTGGAGATCTGGCCACGGTTCAGCGCCACGAAACCGCCCACGAAGCCGGTATCCGAGTGGTAGGTCTTGACGTTCTCGCACAGCTCGGCCACCCGCTCCTGCAGATCGTCCACGGTGTACTCCGGCCTGATGATCACCCGGTTGACGGTGACCACGCCGTTGTAGGGAAAGTCAGCAATAAGTCCGCTCATGATAAACCTCCGGTTTTTCAGAATATTCTTAATAACTGACTATTCTGCTCAGGATTAGTTCCATGAACGAACACGGCCTTGGGCCATGTCTCAGATCGTGCCTCAGTCCTCCCCGTCCTCGTAGTCACTCACCAGTTCCACGCCCATCTCCGCCGCCGCCTCGGCCCAGTAGGGCTCCATCTCGCAGCTGCAGCAGTCGCACCACACGGCGACGCCCTCGTGCATGCTCTTGGAGCCGCCCCGCTCGCGGGTGCGCGGAGCGCGGCGCGGGGAGCGTGAGTGGCCGCCCTCGAACTCGGCGGGGTCCTGATGGCGTACTCTGACCATGATCGATCCTCCGGTGGCTGGCGGCAAACGTCCGGCATACCTCTCCTCAACCCACCCGCGGTGACCCGGATCGTTCCAGGGCCCGGCCAGCGACCCGCACGGCCGGGCAGGTGCGCGCCGAAAAACGGTGTCAGGAACCGTTTCCGCTGTGAGGGAAACGGTTCCTGACACCGTTTTTTTTAGCCGAGGGCGATGCGGCGTACGCCCTTCTTCACCGATTCCTTGCTTTTAAGATGAAAGGCCATGGCAGGGCTCTCCTGGACCGACGCCGCACGGCGTCTCATGCTTGACTGGATGGGCGGCTTTGGAGTTTATCAAATGTGAAGGAGCCTCCGGCGGCGCGGGCCGTAGGGTCGCGGAAGCACTAGGGGGAACGAGGCAACCTCACTACCGGCAATCGGGAGGATCGAACCATGCTCAACGAACTCCAGCAGCAGTGGTGTGATGAGCACCCCTGGGACTTTTCCGGGCTGCGGGCCATGTTTCTCAACTGCACCCTCAAGAAGACCCCGGAGATGTCCCATACCGAAGGGCTGATCCGCATCAGCCGCACCATCATGGACAGCGCCGGCGTGGCGACGGAACTCATCCGTCCGGTGGACCACGACATCGCCGCCGGTGTCTATCCCGACATGACCGAGCACGGCTGGGAGCGCGATGACTGGCCGCAACTCTACGACAAGGTACGCCGGGCGGACATCCTGGTACTCACGACACCCATCTGGCTGGGAGAGAAATCCTCGGTAGCGACCAAGGTGGTGGAACGACTCTATGCCCAGTCCGGCGACCTCAACGACGCCGGCCAGTACGCCACCTACGGCAAGGTGGGAGGCTGCCTCATCACCGGCGACGAGGACGGCGCCAAGCACTGCGCCATGAACCTGCTGTACTCACTGCAGCACCTGGGCTACACCGTGCCACCCCAGGCCGACGCCGCCTGGGTCGGCGAGGCCGGCCCCGGCCCTTCCTATCGCGACCCCGATTCCGGCGGGCCGGAGAACGACTTCACCAACCGCAACACCACCTTCATGACCTGGAACCTGCTCCACCTCGCGCGCATGCTGAAGGAGGCCGGTGGCATCCCCGCCCACGGCAACCAGCGCTCGGCCTGGGAGGCCGGCTGCCGCTTCGATGCCCCCGACCCAGAGTACCGCTGATGCCCCGGAGCGCCTCATGACCGACCCTTCCCCCGGCCCGGCGGCGCAGCCGGAAGACATACTCTACGGTGAGCAGACGCGCCTCGCCCTGGACAACTTCCGCATCAGCGCCCTGACCCTGCCACCGGCCTTCATCCATGCCCTGGGGCTCATCAAGGCCGCGGCGGCGCGGGCCAACGGCCGCCTCGGCGAGCTGCCCGCGGACATGGCCGAGGCCATCGCCCTGGCCGCCGACGAGGTGGCCGTCGGCCACCACGACGGCCAGTTCGGGGTGGACGTGTTCCAGACCGGCTCCGGCACCAGCACCCATATGAACGCCAACGAGGTCATCGCCACCCTGGCCGCGCGCCGCCTCGGCAGGGAGGCGCACCCCAACGACCACGTCAATCGCGGCCAGAGCAGCAACGACGTCATTCCCAGCGCCATCCACGTCAGCGCCGCCCGTGGCCTGCAGAAGTTGAAGGACGCCCTCGCGACCCTGGCCGCAACCTTGGAGGGGCTTGCCCAGCAATACCACGGCGTGGTGAAGACCGGGCGTACCCATCTCATGGATGCCGCTCCCCTGACCCTGGGCCAGGAGATCTCGGGCTGGGCCGCCCAGGTCAGGAACGACCACGCGCGCCTGGCGGATGTGGAGCCACGGCTGCTGCAGCTGGCCGTGGGCGGCACCGCGGTGGGCACCGGGCTCAATGCCCACCCGCGGCTGGCCCTGGAGACCACTGCCGAGCTGGCACGGTGCACAGGCCTCGAGTTCCGTCCTGCCGCCAACGCCTTCGCCGCCATCTCCAGCCAGGATACCGCCATCGAGCTGTCGGGCCAGCTCCGGGTCACCGCCGCCACCCTGGCGAAGATCGCCGGCGACCTGAGGTGGATGAACAGCGGCCCGGTGGCGGGGCTGGGGGAGATCCGCCTGAAGGCCCTCCAGCCCGGCAGCAGCATCATGCCGGGCAAGGTGAACCCGGTGATCCCCGAGGCGGTGTCCATGGTGTGCGCCCAGGTGGTGGGTTGTGATGCCGCGATCGCCGCCAGTGCCTGGGACAACCGCTTCCAACTGGCCACCATGCTGCCCCTGGTCGCCTACAACCTGAACCTGGAGATAGCACTCCTCACCGGCGCCGCCCGCGCCCTGGACGAACGCGCGCTGCGGGACATGGAGGTCGACGTGGACAGCCTGCGCCGCCACGTCGAGCGCAACGCCATGCTGGCGACGGCCCTGACCCCCCGCATCGGCTACGAGCGCGCCGGCGCCATCGCCCGGCGTGCCGTGGACGAGGGCCGGACGGTGCTGGAGGTGGCCTTGGAGGAGACGGACATACCGGGGGAGGAGCTGAAGCGGCTGCTGGATCCGGTGGGGATGGTTTAGGGGTGGGGGAATAGTGAATAGTGAATGGTGAATGGTGAATGGTGAATGGTGAATGGCGGATGATGGCTGGTGGATGGTGAATCGTGAATACAGCCGGTTGTTCGCTGCGGTGGTGACGGCGGCGTTCGGGCGCGCCTGAGGATTCGGCGACCGGCGTGGAGGCCTACTTCACCCTGTTTCTGGTCTCGTTGGCGGCGGCCACCATTCTGCCGGCCTACTCCGAGGTGATGTTCGCCGGCCTGCTGACCGCCGGTTACGAGCCCCTGCCCCTGTGGGCCTGGGCCACCGCGGGCAACACCCTGGGATCGGCGGTGAACTGGGCCCTGGCGCGCTACCTGCTGCACTTCCAGGACCGGCCCTGGTTCCCGTTCCGGCCCGACCGTATGGGCCACGCCCAGCGCTGGTTCCAGCGCTACGGCGTGTGGTCGCTGCTGATGGCCTGGGCCCCGGTGGGCGGCGACGCCCTGACCTTCGTCGCCGGCTTCATGCGGGTGCGCTTCGACGTCTTCATCCTGCTCACCGGCATCGGCAAGGGCCTGCGTTATGCCGTCCTCCTCGGCCTGGTGGATTTGTTCGGCCTCACGCCCTGAGCCGGAGCCTGTTCCATAGAGGACCGTTGCCAGCCCCGCCTATCGTCGTGCCCACCACCGCTTCTCGCACCGGGCAACCCTGCAACCGGAGCCCCAATGGCGGACACTGCTCTGGATTACTATCTGATGCGTCCCAGGTTCTTCCGGGAAGATGACTTCGGCATTGATGTGCGCTGGCGTACAGACCAAACCCCGGAGATCAGTGAAAGTTCAATCGTCGGCCATTGTATCGAGGTTGGACAAAAGGTCGCCGCCGTGCTGCAAGGCTATTGCCGTCCGGCGACGTTGTTGACGTTCAGATACTTCGGAACAACGAAATGACACTAGGGACAATGCTGGTCCTCGTTCTGATTTTGCTGCTCCGAGCCTAGGGAGAATTGAAATGTCACTAGGGACAATCCTGCTCATCGTGGTGGTTCTAATGCTGCTTGGTGTGATCCCGACCTGGTCCCACAGCCGGAGTTGGGGTTACGGCCCCAGCAGCGCTCTCGGCCTGATCCTGGTTGTAATCGTCCTGCTGTTGCTCTTAGGCAAGATCTAACACGACTGCACTATGCTTACCCGCCGCAGGCCGGCCCATAGCCTCCACCGCCCGCCGAGTCGCGCTTTACCGCGAACCCGCGGCACCTGACCCTTCACATGGAGAATCCGAACATGAAACGACTCAGACGCTTTCAGGCAATATTCCTGCCACTTCTGCTGGCCTTACTCGTCGGCTGCGCGGGTACGGCCCACCAGGAAAGCACCGGCGAGTACATCGACGATACGGTCGTGACGACGCGGGTCAAGGCGGCCATTTTCAACGAGCCATCCTTGAAATCCGCAGAGATCAATGTGGAAACCTTCAAAGGCGTAGTGCAGCTCGGCGGCTTCGTCAACTCCCAGGCCGACATCAACAAGGCAGTCGAGATCGCCCGCGCAGTGTCGGGCGTGAAGTCCGTCAAGAACGATATGCGCACCAAGTAACAGCAAACCGGAACTGAAGGTGCTGAAACGAGCGCCTTCTGATTCAGCTCCTTAGGCGATCATTCACACTCATCCCACCATGGACGTCAAGGCTCGGTAGTAGAGCGAATTCACATGGGACAGCTTTATGCCCACACCGCCCGAGCCATGGCGCACCACCCTGCCGCGCATGGGATATTTGTCGCCGAAAACCACCACATTCAATTCGATCTCGTCACCATAGGCCAGGAAGGTGGAACCTGTCTCCAGGAACATACCCTCGGCACTGACGTTGCGGGACATGAAGCGCCCGGACAGCCCGAGGCTCACGAACACCTCGGTCATGAAAGCTGCCGCTATGCGTTCACGGCGTCGTTGTTCGTCTACTCGACGTCTTTCCATCATTGCTTGTCGTCTTCGAATCCTGATTAGTGAAGCGCGGCCGGCGTCGTCCAGCCGCCGCCCAAGATTTACGGTTCAGGCCCGCTCACTCGCTCAAACCAGGGGTCAATACCCATGGCTCTGGAACACACCGCTGACATTGCGGCGGATGATCATCTCCTCCTCGTAATCGCCCCAGGGCGCATACCGTTGATCTGCTCGGCGGCGTGGAAGATTTCCACTTTGCGTTTCGACTGATGGATCCTCCGAGCGAATATGCCGCGCCGGGGCGAAATATCCACAGGGAAGGCACAGACTGCCCACACCGCCGCGGCCCATCTGTACGCTGTCACACCTAATTGCACTGCCGCGAGGCCCAACCCCATGGAAAGCCGTGCCGCTTCTGACGTCACGAAGGGTTCGGATTGCAGCCTTGGCCACAGTGCAAAGCAGCGACTTCTGTCTGCGCTTGGCCCGGTCCCGGCCCCGGGGGTGTCGCACAAGGACCCGGCGGCGCGACGCGCCAACTGGCCCTGCCGGGCCCGGGTTCAAACCATGTATGAGCCCTGAGGGACCTAATTGCCTCCGGGCGTCGTCGCGTCCCGAATACTGTCACCGGCCTCTTCCATCTTCTTGCCGGTGTCTTCCACCGCGTCGTCGAATTTCTCGCCGGCCGATTCCGCCGGCCCCTGCGAGTCGCAGGCCGATAACGTAACGAACAGCGCACCCGCGACCATGGCCGCACCGACGGTTTTGATAAATTCATTGTTCATCACAGCTCTCCAGGTAATTTCCATCTGCATGTTCGGATTGAAGGCGCAAGCCCGATCCGAGCGCGTGCCGAATCGGTTGCGTAGGAGTAAGGGTACGCAGGGTCCTTGCCCCCGTCTGTCTGGCGCCGCACATTGGTCAGCGAGCTGGCGCATCTCGGCCTCGCGCCATAACCGTTGTGCTTTTCTCCCGCCGGCGAATCGATCCAAAGTTTTTTTCAAAGGGGGTCCGATCGTCTGTCCCCGAATGTGAGCATCCGCTGAAATTGAAGTGCTGAGCCTTGCTCTTCGTGCCAGCCACGAAGATCACCTGCATGGACCTTCCGTGCGCTACCGTACCGACGTTTGGAACGGCTGCCGGTACAAGGGTGGCATCGCGCTTGGTCATGGTATTTTCTGTAGGTACCCTCGGGAACAGCAGCATCACCGGGGAAAGGATTCACAAAACATCCCAAGCGCGCCACTGCTTCTGAAGAGCGCATTGCATGGTCAATGCTCTGGTTTCAGAGCCACCACCGACAAAAGGAAACTCCATCATGAAAATCTCAATTCTCGCGGCAGCCATCGCAGCCTGCGTTCTTGCTGCACCGGTTCTAGCTGCACAGGAAGCAGCCGCGCCCGCCGCCTCAAAAACCGATGGCCCAAGCGTCGCCCAGGCTGGTCCCGGTGCGCCGGGTAAACCGCCAGGTGGGCCGCACGCCATGGGCAGGTCCCAAGAACAACCTGCCATGATGGGCAACTCCCAGGGTTACACCGGCCCCATGGGTGGCTATCAGCAGGGTCACCCGGGCCCGATGGGTGGTTATCAGCAGGGTCACCCGGGCCCCATGGGTGGCTATCAGCAGGGTCACCCGGGCCCCATGGGTGGCTATCAGCAGGGTCACCCGGGCCCCATGGGTGGCTATCAGCAGGGTCACCCGGGCCCCATGGGTGGCTATCAGCAGGGTCACCCGGGCCCCATGGGTGGCTACCAGCAGGGTCACCCGGGCCCCATGGGTGGCTACCAGCAGGGCCATCCCGGCATGATGGGCGGACCCCAGGACTATCCGGGCATGATGGGCGGCCCCCAGGGCCATCCCGGCATGATGGGCGGACCCCAGGGCCCGGGCATGATGGGTGGCCCCCAGGGCTATCCCGGCATGATGGGCGGACCCCAGGACTATCCGGGCATGATGGATGGCCCCCAGGGCCATCCGGGCATGATGGGCGGCCCCCAGGGCCATCCCGGCATGATGGGCGGACCCCAGGGCCATCCTGGCATGATGGGCGGACCCCAGGGATATCCCGGCATGATGGGCGGCCCCCAGGGCCCGGGCATGATGGGTGGTCGCCAGTAGTGACCCCCGCGGGGAGGTGCATGCAGGGGACCCGCCGTGGACCGGGTGATCCCGGAATCCACATGACAAAGGCCCAGGACCCCACAGACACGCGAGGGCGCTGTCCATCCTCGGGAAACGCCAAACGATTCGGTGTTTCCCATAGGGCCCAGGGATGGGGCACCGCGCCAGTCTCGTAAACGACCAACGGCGTGCGGGAGGTAGCGCAGGCATGGGCCGCGCAACCGTCGCTGAACAAAGTCGCGGACGGCTTTGTTCAGCATCCGGGCTAGAGCAGCATCTCACACGATCGCCGAGCCGGGGCATAAGATATCGCCGCCGCTTCGCCTTAAGGGCCAACCCCTGAGAATCGGACCCCTGAGAATACCAGCGCTTTAGAAGTCGGCCGCCGTCAGGACGTAGCCATAACCACCTTTGCCTCGACTGCCGCGCCCATAGACCTTTTCCGCCACTTCCTCAATCCGGCTGCGTGCCTCATCGAAGGCCTGCAGGAACCCGGCCTCGGCGGCTTCCAGGTTCGGACGGAGACGCCGGAGCGCCCCACTTTCCACAAAGAAGGCCACCTCGCTGGCGCGGTCGTATCCCCAGAAGCGGACCCGATGGGCACTGTCATCGAAACTGCGACTCGGGTTGGGAAAGATCAGTTTCACGGGTATACGCTCCAAGTTAGGGGAATGCGCCCCGACTTCGGATCGAGGCACGGAGGCTGGTCTCCATCAAAATACGCGTCCGTGGCGCGGGGTTCCGTTCGCTGGCGTACAGAAGGCGCCCCTCCTGGATTCAACCAGGTCGGCTTACGCCGGGAGGGGGGGGGGGAGGTCAGGCGAGGTAGGGCAGCAGGCGGTCCGTTTCCTTCTTGACCACCATGTAGCACTCACAACAGAGCCTTTCGAGGAGGGGGCGGTCCAGTACCCTGATATCGCCCCGTCTGTATTCGATGACGCCGAGGCGTTGCAGCTTGCCTGCGGCCTCGGTCACGCCCTCGCGGCGCACGCCGAGCATGTTCGCGATGAGTTCCTGGGTCATGGTGAGGTGGTTATCGGAGAGCCGGTCGAGGGACATCAGAAGCCAGCGGCACAACTGCTGGTCGATGGAATGGTGACGGTTGCACACGGCGGTCTGGGCCATCTGGGTGATCAACGACTGAGTGTAGCGCAACAGCAACCCCTGCAGGCTGCCATGACGGTAGAACTCGTCCTTCAGGCGCTGTCCCGGCAGCCGGTAGGCGGTCCCGGCACTCTGGACGATGGCGCGGCTGGGAGTGCTTTCACCGCCCATGAAAAGCGCTATGCCGACAATGCCCTCGTTGCCCACCACGGAGATCTCCGCCGACGCACCACTCTCCATGACATAGAGCAATGAAATGATGCAATCGGCGGGAAAGTAGACGTGGCGCAGGGTATCCCCGGACTCGTAGACCACCTTGCCGAGGGGAAGAGACACCGGCTCCAGATGGGCCAAGAGCCGCTCCCGCACCTCCAACGGCAGGGCGCCCAGCAGGCGGTTTTGCTCCGCAGGAGGGGTAGTAGGGGTGGTGGGCAACGGTTGTTCCTTTGGACGTGGGGGCCGGCAGGCCCATCTTCCCAGCGGCTGAAGTATAGGCCATCATTATGACATCAGCATACGATACCGCACATAAGGCCACACGCCCTGCCCGTGGAGGTGGCGCGGAGTTCATGGGGCGATGACACCCTCGTCAGGGGGTGGTGCGGCGGCCGTGCCGGCGCGTCAACCCGGCAGCAGGCGGGCGTAATCCGCCGCCACGGCGGCATAGCAGGAGCAGGACTCTCCTTCGAGCACCTTGCGATCGGCAATGGTGATCTTCCCTCGTGAATAGTGGATGGCCCCTTTCTGCTGCAGATGGCCGGCGGCGATGGTCACGGCACCCCGCTGTACGCCCAGCATATCGGCGAGGGACTGGTGAGTCTGGTGGAAATGGTCGGCGTGGGCCCGGTCGTGAATCATCAGCAACCCCCGGGCCAACCGCGCCTCCACTTCATGAAAGCGGGCACAACCGGTGGTCCGCGACAACTGCACCATAACCACATAAAGGTAACGCCTGAGGAGGCGCAGCAGCGCCGGGCTATCGTGGGTGGCGGAGCGCAATTGCCCGGCGGTCATGCGCAACGCACTGCCCGCACCCTGAACGAGGCCCCGCTGGGGCGCGAAGGGTATGTCCAGCGCAAGGGTTACGCCGAGCATGCCTTCGCTCCCTATATGTTCAGTCTCCAGGGGTTCATGACCGGCCATGGGGGTTACCAGGGAAATGAAACCCGTCAAGGGAAAATAGGCATGTTCAAGGAGTTCGTTGGCCTCACACAGTACCGACCCCGGTACCAGGTCGACGGCCTCGCATAGCGCCTCCATCCGCCTCGCATCCTGCCGCGGCAGGCTGCCGATGAGACGGTTGACCACGCGAGTGGGTCCTGGAGGCGGGCTTTCGGGTTTCAGCGACATCCGATGCTCCTGCTGCGGGGATAGACCAGGACGCGGCCTGGTTCATACGGCGATGCATCCGCTATCGCAGCGTGGCTTATGGGTATCGCGAAGTCGGTTCGCTACGACACGAAAGGAAACCCCAAAAAAAGGGAAGTGGGTTCGCTATCGTACAGACCCGGGTGGCCATTGCGGGGCATTGTCGGTCTCAGGCAACACCCGTTTTTCCACGCATAGAAAAGGATATGGCCATGCTCGAAACCCTCATCGTCTTATTATTGATCCTGTGGCTGGTGGGTCTGGTGTCATCCACAACCCTGGGGGGGCTGGTCCACATCCTCCTGGTGGCGGCGGTGGTGATCCTTCTATTCCGCCTGTTGCGGGGCCGGGCCATCTGAACATCCCTCGAAACCAGGTCCGCATCGCCTGCCGGAGCATATGAGTGAACGCACAGAAACTCGCAGCCATACTGTTGATAGTGGCCGGATCCCTGGCCCTCGCCTACGGCGGCTTCAGCTACACCAAGGCCACCCACGATGTGGATTTGGGGCCCCTGGAATTCTCGGTGGATGAGAAGGAATACGTCAGTCTCCCCATCTGGGCCGGGGTCGGCGCCATCGTCGTCGGCGGCGTCCTGCTGGTCTGGGGGAGGAAATAGCGCCACCCGGGGCGGTGGGGAAATCCGGTAAACGGCGGCATGGTATCCATGCTGGCTGTAAATCAAGCACAAGTCCATTCCATGGAGCGTGAATCATGAACAAGAATCAATTCAAAGGACGCATCAAGCAATCGACCGGCAAGGTGAAGGAGATCACGGGGAAACTCGTCGGCAACAAGTCCCTGGAAACCAAGGGGAAGATCCAGCAAGCCGCCGGCAAGGTCGAAGCCGGCTACGGAGACGTCAAGAGCGACGTCGAGGACGGCTGATGGCCGCAACCCGGGAGCCAGCCCCGGCACTCACACCTACTTCGTCCTCGAGGGGGTGGACCGCGGCACGCATACCCTCCAGGGGCAGGTGGTAAACGCCGCGGGCGAGGTCCCGGCCGCCACCCCACGGATCACCATTCATCACGAGCAGCACAGCATACCGACGGACGACTGATACCGGCCAGGCGTGGCCTCGGTGCTGAGACAACGAGCCGAAGATCGGCGTCATCCTGCGCCGGTGCGGCCGGGGGCGCCCTCCCTGCCCCCGGTCGCAAGCACCTACCACCGGGTATAGGGCTTCTCCACCAGGTTGGCATTGAAGTATTTGGGATCGTGGGTGACCTCCTGGCCCAGCCAGGGCGGGCGCTCGAAGGGCTGATCCTCCCTTTCCAGCTCCACCTCCGCCACCACCAGGCCGGCGTTGGCGCCCTCGAACTCGTCCACCTCCCAGGTCAGGCCGCCGAAGTCCACGCGGTAGCGCGTCTTCTCGACGAGGGGCTGGTGGCACAGGGTGTCCAGCATCTCCCGGGCATCGTCCACCGGAATGGGGTACTCGTACTCCGCGCGGGTGGCACCCCGGGTAATGCCCTTGACCGTCAGCCAGGCGTCCGATCCGGCGATACGCACCCGCACCGTGCGGTGCCTGTCGGTGGACAGATAGCCCTGGCGATAAGGGATACCCTCGTTGGTGCGCCAGCTGTCCTCGATGACCAGGAACTTGCGCTCAATCTCTTTGCTCATAGGTGTTCTCCTCGGGTAGCGGGCACAGGCCGAGGATACGGGACAGGGCCAGGGGATAGGACACGTTCTCGGCATCCCCGAGGCCGAGGCGCGCCCGCAGGGCGGTCACCGCCCCGGCCTCGGGGGCCTCCAGGGCCAGGGACTGGGTGGCGGCGCCATTGACCCAGACCTCGTCCCGTTCGGCGGCGCAGCCCGCGATGGTGAAACGGAAACGGCGCTTGTGCATATTGGCCCGGAACAGGCCGTGGTGGGGCCGGATCCGGGCCAGCAGCCCGTCCAGCTCGATGGCGGGACCGGCATCGCGGTCATCGATATCCGGCGGCTCCAGAGAAAGTCCTTGGAGCACCTCGCCCGGCACCGGGAAGGCCCAGCGGCCCGACGGCCGCCAGCGCTCCAGGTCCCCGTCCCGCTCAACCAGGGTCTTGGATTCGAGGCGACCGTGGCGGATCTTGAGGTTGTGGTCCGTGCCGGCGGCGCCGAGGATGTAGATCTCGCGGCTCTCATCGATGGCTTCGCAGGGGGCAAGGTGGCGCATGCGCTGCTCGATGAACTGGAGGCCGTCGCCGAAGATGCGGAACTCGAATCGTGGTGTGGTCTCTTGCATGGGACTCAGGGGCATCGGAACTGGCGGGTCGCCGGGTTGATACACTTATACCTGTTTGGATAGCAGGGACGGGGCGCCAGGGCAAGGCCGGAACGCCCGGCTATGCTCTGGACATACCCGGCAAAAAGGCTGACAAGCATGGGCCTGGAACTTCATCCCGACCAGCAGATCATCATCCTACAGCTCGCCGCGGCCCTCGCGGTGGGCCTGCTCATCGGCCTCGAGCGGGGCTGGAAGGAACGGGATTTGGAAGAAGGCGATCGAGTGGCCGGGGTCCGGACCTACGCCCTCATCGGGCTCCTCGGGGGTGGCAGCGCCATGGTGGCGGTGCAGCTCGGTGCCGTGGTACTCGGCCTCGCCTTCGTCGCCGTCGCCGGCGTCATGGTGGCGGCCTATCTGGCGGACTTCCGCTGCAACGACCGGGTGGGCATCACCAGCCTGGTGGCCGGGCTGCTGGCCTTCATGCTGGGGGCCCTGGCGGGCCTCGGCGAGGTGGCCATCGCGGGGGCGGCGGCGGTGGTCACCACCCTGCTGCTGGGCTTCAAGCCGGTGCTCCACGGCTGGGTCAACGCCCTGGAGCGGCAGGAGCTGCACGCCACCCTGAAGCTGCTGCTGATCACGGTGGTGCTGCTGCCCATCCTGCCGGACCGCAGCTACGGCCCATGGAACGCCCTCAATCCCTACGAGCTGTGGTGGCTGGTGATCCTCGTGGCCACCCTTTCCTTCGTCGGCTACTTCGCCATCAAGTTGGCGGGCGCCGGGCGGGGCGCCCTGATGCTCGGCCTGCTGGGGGGACTGGCCTCCTCCACGGCCCTGACTATGCACTTCTCGCGCCTCGCCCGCAGCGACGCGCAGGCCGCCCCCGTGCTGGCCGGCGGCATCCTGCTGGCCAGTGCCGTGATGATCCCGCGCATGGTGGCCATAGTGGCCCTGCTCGACCCGGCCCTGGTGTTGCCGCTGGTGGTGCCGGCGGCGGTCATGGCCCTGGTGATCGTCGCGGCGGCCCTGGTGACTTGGCGGCGGGCGCCCAAGACCGAGGAGATCACCGCGCCCATGAAGAACCCACTTGAACTCAAGGCCGCCCTGACCTTCGGCGCCCTGCTCGCCGCGGTGGTGTTCCTCGCCGAGGCCCTCAAGGCGTGGTTCGGGGATGCCGGGGTGCTGGCCATGGCCTTCGCCTCGGGGGCGGCCAACATGGATGCCGCCACAGTGTACCTGGCCCGCATGGGCGGGGCCGACCTGGCGCCCGCGGTGGCCGCCACCGGCATCATCATCGCGGCGGCGGTGAACGGCCTGGTCAAGGGGGGCATGGCGGGGGCCATCGCGGGGCGGGCCCTGGGCCTGCGGGTGGCACCGGCCCTCGCCGTGGCGGGACTGGTGGGCCTGGCGGCGGCCTGGCTCACCCTGTGGGCCTGAGGCGACTCCCGCTCACACGGCCAGCAGGATGACCACGCCGGTGCCGTAGAACACCAGCACCAGGAAGCTCTCGAAGCCGATGTTGGCGATGCCGCTCTTCTCGCGCCGCAACAGGCCCAGCAGCAGGATCCCCGTCATGGCCTGGCTCGCCGCGATGATGAACACCTGCATGTCCCCCATGGCATAGTACAGGGAGCCCTGGCGATAGGCGGCGTCGGAGAAGGCCAGGAACAGCACGTCGAAGCTGTTGCCGCCGATGATGTCACCCACGGCCAGGGTCAGGGCGCCCTGGCGTACCGCCGCCATCACGGTGATGAGTTCGGGCAGCGAGGTGGCCACCGCCGTGAACAGGGCGCCCACCGCCGTCTCCGACAGGCCGGTGCGGGCGGCCAGGGCGAGACCCGTCTGGGCCACCACGTAGCCCGCCAGCACCAACGCCAGTGCCAGGCCTCCGAAGGCGAGCCACAACCGCACCACACCACGGTCATCCTCACCCTTCCCTTCCGCCCCCGTGTCGACACGGGTCTCGCGGGTGTGCCGGGGCAGCCACTGGGGCGTGGCGCGAGTCTGATAGGTGAGGCGCAGACCGAAGGCGTAACCGGCCAGTAGCAACACCGACGCCGGGTGGATCCCCAGCAGGGTCACCTCGGGCCCGCCCATGGCCAGCAGGGGGAGCGTGAGCAGGGTCACCAACAGGGCGCCCTGCATCAGGTTCTCCAGGGAGGCGGCGGCATGCTCCAGATTGGCCCGGCGGTAGGTGATGTCGGCGATGGCGAGGAACGCAGTCTGGGCGGCGATGCCGCCCACGGCATTGCTCACCGCCAGCTCCGGATGGCCCTGCCAGGCGGTGGTCACCGAGGTGACGATGCCCGGCAGGGAAGTGGTGCCACCCAGCAGCACCGCCCCGAAGATGGCCTCCCCGATGCCCGTGACATCGGCGAGGCGATCGGCGAGCCGGGTGATGCGGGTACCGGCGATGGCGATGACCACTGCCCCCGCCAGGAACAGGGCCACCACGGCGGCCAGGGGCCAGGCCGACAGGTTCACGCGGGCATCCCGGACTCAGTCAAGACCAAGAGTTCGATGGAGGGTGGTGGCGCATGGCTGCAGGGCGCTGCGGGTGCCCTATCAGTCCGTTGCCGGAAGCGATGATTTCCGGGCTGGTTCAGCACCGTGACCTGCTCCGGGACTCAGGGACGACCCTCGGCGGGCTGATGGCGTTTCAAGATCTCCTCGATCTCCGGCCGTGCGGTCTCGGGCACGATCACGGCGATGCGGTTGTGCTCCCAGTCCCTGCGGATATTCTCGTCGGGGATGCCCGTGGCGAGGAGATCGTCCACGGCGTTCTCCATCTGGGTGGCGGAGTCGAACTTGGTGGTAAGGGTTTCGGTCATGGTCTCTCCTCGCTTCAGCCTCCTTTCAAAGTATATCAAAGGTGTGGATGAGTGCTGGCCGTCCTGGAGGGCCGCCATCAATCGCAAGCATCCATGTAAGTTACACCTCCCGAGACCGGTCTACTTTCGATAGGCCTTACAGGTGCCCGCGGCGACCACCCCGCCCAGCCATCCCAACACCCGGAGGAGTATTCCATGACCTATCTGCGTTCCCTGCCCGACGGCACCCTGTTCGACATCTTCCTGCAGTATCCCCAGTTCTCGGCCCCCCTCCATGTCTTCCTGGAGGCCCTGTTACGCGGCGATTCACCCTTCTCACCCGCGGAGCGGGAGATGCTCGCCGGCTATGTCTCGGGGGTGAACGAGTGCGGCTTCTGCAGCACGGTCCACATCGGCGTGGCCGAGGGACTGGGCACCGAGGAGGGCCTCGTGCGCCAACTGCTGAACGACCCCGAGGTCATGGCGGCGCCGGAACGGATGCGCCCGGTACTGCGCTACGTGCGCAAGCTCACGGAACGTCCCGCCGCCGTGGCTCAGGCCGACGTGGACGCCATCCTGGCGGCGGGCTGGGACGAGTCCGCCGTGGTCTACGCCAACCTCACCTGCGGCGCCTTCAACCTGTTCAACCGCTGGGTGGAAGGCCTGGGGGTGGATGCGGACCCCAAGTACGTCAAGGCCACCATCAGGCAGCTCATCGACGGCGCCTACCTCGGCGTCAACGACATGGTGGAACGCATCAACGCCCGCAAGGAAAAACCGACATACCGTTCGACTGCGCGTATCTCGTAGTTAAAAGAGCAAAAACGCGGGAACCACGAAAGACCCGAAAAATGCGAAAAAGATCCTGGCCGGGTGGATCCGGGATACGCCGGGAGAAATCCCGGACCGTTGGAGGCTGTACGCGGCTCTTCGACCCCCACCTCTGTTTCTTTCGCGTATTTCGCGTCTTTCGTAGTTACTCAAGAGTCCCGAGTTCTCGGCGGTTATTGCTCCCCGTGCTGACCCTCGAGCTCGTCGAGCCAGTCTTCGGTGAGCGCATCGAGCTCGTCTAGTTGTTCCTGGGAGTAATCTTCCGGGGCGTAGTGCTCGAGCCAGGAGATCAGGAAGCTCGTAATACGCTCACGAGGGAAGTCCGGATACGCCTTCTGTATGCATTCGATGGACTGATCGAAGCTGAGGCGTTGGGCCTCGGGCCAGATGATCTCGCGTCGTCCGGGATCGAGCTGCACGCCGTCCATGAGCGCCCAGAGAGCGTCTGAGACTTCGATGGAGCGCTGGCCCTGGGGCGAGCCCATGTAGTCGAGTAGCCCGCCGACGAAGGGATGCTTCTCACTCATGTCGATAGCATAACACTGGCGGACGTTCGATCATCAGGTACGCAAGGCGCTGCCCCGAGTCATCGACGTCGTTTGACACCCTAGCTGAATGAGGCTAGTCTGCTGGTCGTCACGGACACGGATCGGCAGCGATGGGTAGCTACTTCGGATCGAAGGCGACGTCGGGCTTGTGCCAGGCGATCATCGCCCTGATGCCGCCCCACGACACCTACATCGAGAGCCACCTCGGCGGCGGGGCGATCATGCAGCGCAAGCTGCCGGCGCTCGTCAACATCGGCATCGACCGCAATCGGCGAGCGCTCGCGAAGTTCGAGTGCCCCTATCCGGTCGAGCTGGTGCATGGCTGCGCGCACCGATTCCTGGCCGAGTATGCGTATCGGGGGCGAGAGCTCATCTACAGCGACCCGCCCTATCTGCAGCCGACCCGCCGCGGCGAGCGCCGATACCGTTTCGACTACGAAGAGCACGACCACGTGGCGTTGCTCGAGCTGCTCAAGCGCCTGCCCTGTCACGTGATCCTCTCCGGCTACCCCTCGGCGCTCTACGACGAGCGGCTGGCCGGGTGGCGCAGCCTCGAGCTTCAGGTGATGAACCAGGCGGGCGTCGTCACCGAGAAGCTGTGGTTCAACTTCAGCGTCGATCGCCTGCACTGGGCGCGCTATGCGGGCAAGAACTTCACGGACCGCCAACGCATCAAGCGTAAGGCGGTGAGCTGGGCCCGCCGCTACGAGGCCATGCCGCCCGCCGAGCGCCTGGCGGTGCTCGCGGCCGTGATGGCCGTGGAAGTCCAGGAGCCCGAGCCCGGCATGCCTTCTCCATAACCGGCCCCGCGCGGCGGGCCAAATCACCGTTTCATTCTCTTCATGGGAGGTGGACGATGTCGCTATGGGAGTCCTGGTGGAAAGCAATCTGGCTGCTGCGTCCGGCGTTCTCGCGCCTGCGCACCTTCCTGTGGTTCGCCACCGCCGTGGCCGGTCTCACCGTGCGAGGCGATCTTTAGGCGTGACCAGCCTCGTGCGGGCGCTCGCCCTCAAGCCCCGCTTCTACGACAACCTGCTGGATTCGTTCCACAGCCGCGCCATCAAGCTCGAGCGGCTCGCGGCGCTGTGGACCCAAGCCGTGCTGCGGCTCTTTCCCGCGCCGCTGCTCGTCAACGGCCGCCGCGTCATGGTCGGGGACGGAATCAAAGTCCCCAAGCGCGGCAAGAAGATGCCCGCCGTGAAGCTATTGCATCAGCAGTCCGACGCCAACACCAAGCCCGAATACATCATGGGACACTCCCTTCAGGCGGTGAGCCTGCTGGTTGAGGCCGACCAAAGCGTCTTCGCTGTCCCCCTCGCCGTGCGCATCCACGAGGGCCTCGTCTTCTCCAATCGCGACCGGCGCACCCTGCTCGACAAGATGCTCGCCCTGATTCAGACCGTGGCGATCACGGAACCCTTCTACTACGTTGCCGATGCCTACTACGCCGCCGGCAAGATGGTTCGCGGCCTCATCGCCGAGGGCAACCATCTCGTCACCCGCGTCCGATCCAATGCCGTCGCTTACACCCCCTATCGCCAGCGCGGCCCGAGGAAAAGAGGCCGGCCGAGACGCTACGGGAAGAAGCTCAAGCTCAGGTCACTGCTGAACGACACGAACGACTTCCAATCCGGGCCAAGCCCCGTCTACGGCGAGGACAACGTCACGATTCGGTACCAGGTCCGAGACCTGCTCTGGCGGCCCGCCGGACAGCTCGTGCGCTTCGTCGCCGTCATCCACCCGACCAGAGGCTCTTGCCTGCTGATGTGCACCGACGTCGCCCTGGACGCCGTCGAGATCATTCGCCTCTACGGCCTGCGCTTCAAGATCGAGCACAGCTTCAAGCAGGCCGTCCGACAGATCGGCACCTTCGCCTATCACTTCTGGATGCAGGACATGAAGCCGCTCAAACGCCGCAACGGCAATCAATACCTGCACCGGGAAACGCTCAGGTATCGCGAGAACGTCAAACGCAAGATCCACGCCTACCACGTCTTCATGCAGGCCGGCGTCGTCGCTCAAGGCTTGCTTCAGTATCTGTCGGTGGTTTTCCCGCAGCTCATCTGGCAATCCTTCGGCTCGTGGCTGCGGACGATCCGACCCGGTATTCCCCCGTCGGAGCTCGTCGTCACTCATGCGCTACGCAACACGCTGCCGGAATTTCTCTTGAGTTCCGCCAAAACCCATTCCCTGGCAAAATTCATCACCGAACGGCAGGACACTGAAAGAATCAGCATGTTCCGCCTCGCGTCCTGACGAGAAGTCGGGACTCATGAGGTAGTTAATAAAAAAAAGCAAAAGCGGTAACTACGAAAAACGCGAAAGGCGCGAAGCGATGCTGATGGGGGTGAGGTAAGGACCGGAGCCCGGAGGGACTCCGAGGCGCTGAAGGTTTGCCTGTAGCAGCTATGGCCGTCTCTTTATACGGCTCGTCAGCAGAATTCGTGGGTGTAGATGAGAAGGATTTCCTCTCGCCAAGTCGTATATGGTCTCCTCCCGTTTTGCAAGGCTCTGTGGTCGGTTCTGACAGGGACAGGATTGCGGTCGTATATCCGGCCTGTTGATGAAGGCATGGCTGCCTTCTGGCCTCGATGAAGTTCGCGCGTATCGTCCTTATCGCTAAGGCGGCCTCTGAAGAGGGCCCGCGGCTTGGTCAGGTTTTCGATACGCCGGTCTGACCTGTTTGTCATCTTCGCTCACATAGCCGTCGCAATCGTCGGCAGGATTAACCTCCAAAAATCATCTTCGATGTGCTCTACGCTTGCCCTAGCCTCAGGCGGGCTGATAGACCGTGTTGTGGCGCAACACCGCCCAACCAATGCGCGCCAGCTTGTTGGCCAGCGCCACCGTGGCTTTGTTCACGCCCCGCTCGGCCACCAGGCGCTGCACCCAGCGGCTCAGGCGGTCCTCTTTGCCGGGGGCCCGGCGCACCACCGAGCGGGCCCCATGCACCAGCAGGCTGCGCAGATACCTGTCGCCGCGCTTGGTGATCCCCAGCAGCACCGCCTTGCCACCGCTGGAGTGCTGGCGTGGCACCATCCCCAACGCGGCCGAGACATCGCGCCCCCGGCGATAGCCTCGACCATCACCCACGGTGGCATAAAACGCACCTGCCACCACCGGCCCAAACCCCGGGATCGTGCACAGACGCCGCTCGGCCTCACGCTCGCGCGCACCCTGCTTGATCAGTCCACTGTAGTACTTGATATGCCCATCGAGTTCACACAACTGCTGATAGCCACGCTCCAGCAGCTGCCGGAACAGGGCGTTGAGCCCATTCTCGCCATCCTCGAGCAACTCCGGGATGCGACGGCGCAGGCGCCCCACGCCTTGGGGCACCACAATCCCGTACTCGGCCAGCAGCCCGCGTAACTGGTTGCACAACGCCGTACGGTCGTCCACCACCCCTGAACGCAGCCGGTGCAGGGCCTGGATATCCTGCTGAGCCTGGCTCTTGGGCGGCACAAAACGCATCCCCGGGCGCCCGAGCGCTTCGGCAATCGCTCGGGCATCGTTGTAGTCGTTCTTCTGACCCCGCACATAGGCCTTGACGTGCTGGGCCGGGATCAGCCGCACCTCGTGCCCCAGTGCCTGCAGCTCACGGGCCCAGTAGTGGGACCCGGCACAAGCCTCCATACCCACCAGGCAGGGGGGCAGATTAGCAAACCATCCAAGCACTTGGTTGCGGCGGAGCATTTTCTTGCTTACCTCCCGCCCATGGCGATCCAGGTACACGACATGAAACACGTTCTTTGCCAGATCCAGACCCACAGTAGTAATCTCAGACATGGTCTTCTCCTTCTTCATCTCGATGGTTGTTAACGTTTCCATCGTGGCACATCAGATGCCGAACTAATAAGCATTTATCCGCCGTGCGCAGCATGGCGGATAAATGTCTGTTGGACTAAGCCGCCCATCAGACCGGCACGGACTGATCTATAGGGAAATGTATTACGCGGGGTGGGTGCGATGCGCCGGCGGTGGCGCAGATCGGGGCGGTGGTCGTGGCCGGTGAGGCGTCTTCGTCCATGTCTTCGGTCCCTGCGATGTGCGATGGGTGGTTATTCTCTCGCCATTTCGGCGCAAAATCCAATGTCCGGACGAGCGCAACCGCGGCCCGGCTGCGGGGCCGTCCCACCTTGGTCAAGACCGCGGGCCTTTATCCTGTTCTACGGCCTCAGTGTTGCGTGTCGGGCGGTCTCCAGAGGGACCGACCGGGCGCAATCTGCGCGATCACGTGCAGTCGCCCGGTCCGGCACTGCGGGCAGGCATAGTCGACACCGTCGTGGTGTGCGGTGCCGTCGTCGGTCTCCGGCGGGACGGGGGCGGCCAGGGCCTCACGGATCCGGGCGAGCTTCTCCCGGCGGCCGCGGTTGGCCAGGAAGCCGAAGTGACGAATGCGCATCAGCCCTTTCGGCAGGACATGCATCAGGAAGCGGCGCACGAACTCTTCGCCCTCCAGGGACAATGTCTTATGTCGGTCACGGTCGCGGTAGTCCTTGTACCGGATGGTCACCCGTTCGTCGTCGACCGCGAGGATCCGCGCTGGGGTGATCGCGATGCGGTGGGTGTAACGGGCCAGGTAGTCGACGACGGTGGCGGTATGGTCGAGACAGTGTTTGGTGTAGACCACCCAGTCAACGGCCATCAAGGCGTCGAGTACGGCATCGACCTCGCCGTCGCGCGTGACACGGTGCAGGTCGCCCTGGGTCGCGGCCTGGCGCAGCCGGGTCACCATCCGCCCCCGGAAGTGCCGCGAGAGCGCCTTGACCGGAAACAGGTAGGTGCTCTTCGCCGCCCGCCACTGGCCGTCACCGCCCAGCGCCCCGCCCGGTACCAGGCAGTGCAGGTGCACATGGCGGCTCAGGTTCTGGCCCCAGGTGTGCAGCACCGCGCTCATGCCCATCTCACCGCCCAGACGCTTGGGATCCTGGCCGAACGCCTTGAGGGTGGACCAGGCCGCCTGAAAGAGCAGGCGGTAGATCACCTCCGGGTGCAGTGCCACCCAGCCGTTGAGGATATGTGGCAGGGTGAAGACCAGATGGTAATAGGTCACCGGCAGGATGTGCCCCTGCTGACGCGCGGCCCATTGGCGGGTCGCCCGTCCCTGGCACTGCGGGCAGTGCCGGTCGCGGCAACCGTGATACCAAACCTCTTCGTCACCGCACGCGCCGCAGCGCAGCCGCACCCCGCCCATCGCCTCGGTTCGGCAGGCCTGCAGATGGCCACAGACCTTGCGCCGCTGGTAATCCAGCGTGTCAGCGCGCAGGAAGCGGTTCAGAATCCCTTGCACAGTGGCCGCCTCAGTCATGACCCACCCCAGTCCCGCGATCAGATCGGACACCCCCTGCGCAGCGCCGCGCTGCTCGGGTACCCAATGCACGTAGCGCATCGTCGATTGCAGGTTGCCGTGGCCGAGCAGGCGTTGCAGCCGGTGCACCGGCAGGCCGCTCTCCAGTTGATGGGTCGCATAGGCGTGACGCAGGCTGTGGATGCCGCCGATCTTCTCCACTCTGGCCCGGTTCTTGGCGCGACGGAACACCCGCTGGGCGCTGGCGATACTGAGAGGGGTCGTCGTATCGCTTCCGCTGGGAAAGAGCCACGTGGGGGGGCGGTAAACCGCCCAGTAACGGCGCAGCGCGTGAAGCAGGCCGGGCGAAAGAGTGACCAGCCGGTCCTTCGCCCCTTTGCCCTGCTCGATGCGCAGCAGCCCGCGTTCGCCATCGATATCACGCACCCGCACTCGCACCACCTCGCTTACCCGCAGGCCGCAGCCGTAGCAGGTCTGAAGCAGCATGCGGTGCTTGGGGTTGGTACAGGCGTTCAGGATCCGCCCTACCTCATCGCGGTTCAGCAACTCGGGGATCCGTTGGGCCCGCTTCGGCACCACGAAGGACACATCGAACGACGGCCACTTCAGCACCTGCACATAGAGGAAGCGCACCGCACCGTGGTGAACCCGGCAGGTCGAACCGGATAGCGAACGCTCGACGGCCAGATACCTGAACCAGGCCTCCAGCTCTTCGACGCTCAACTGACTCGGCGAACGCCCGTAGTACCGCGCCAGGGCGGTAACCGCTGCCAGGTAACTCTGATGGGTACGCACTGAAAAGCCACGCTGACGCATGGCATCAATCATCTGCTGCCGCAAGGGTGTCATCGTCGTCTCTCCTCTCCGTCAGACCCACATCGGGTCAACTGAGAGTGTTGACGACGGAAGAACCGCCGGCGTCTATCGAAGGGGAGCTACCGCGGAGCGGTTTAGTTCAACAGATTATAGAGGGAGGAGACCATCTCATCGCCAAGAGCGCCAAGGAACTTGTTTGATTGTCGGGATAAATCCTGACCTACATCCGTGCCGAAGGAATGGGCGGTGGGAGTGTTGTATAGGTGGGGCTGTAGGTCGGACTTCAGTCCGACAGCGCGCGGGTGGTACCGACCCGGCGCTAGGTATGCTCGGCGGATTCAATGTCGGGATGAATCCCGACCTACATCCATGCCAAATGAGCACGCGGTGGTTGTGTATCTATATAAAGTTGGCGTTCTTCGCGTTCTTGGCGAGAGCCTGTTGTTCGTGGCGGAATAAGCAATCCGAAGGTGCACCACGCCGCCATCATTTATCCATGCACATCACTGCTTGGCGCTCGCCGCGAGCGAAACATTAACCCACAGATTCTGCGGACGAGCCCTTCTGGATTTCCGACCCTTGCGTGGGATCCAAATCGACGAGATAGACCTCGTACCGCCGGACCTGCTTCACCAAGTCCAGTCCTCGGTATCGAAATCGTTTTCGACCGTATCAGGGATCACCGGCGCATCGTCGCCGGCGGCCGCCATCTTCTCGAAGGCCGCGTCCCAGCCCTCGCGCACGCCGCGCGCCGGCGCGAGCACGACGACACCGTTCTCCACCCGCATCTCAAGCTGGTTGCCGAGACCGCATTCCTTGATGATTGAAGCGGGGATGCGCACCCCCTTCGAATTGCCGATGGGCACCAGATTGACCTTCATAGCGAAATCCCCTTGACGGGACTACATTGTAATTAGTGCCTGCACGAAAACCCGTATTTCCCGGCAAATTCCCAGCGTGACACTCAGGTACTGATGGCCGGTGTTCCACCTTGGCGACTGTTTTGAGATGCGTGGCGTCATCCAATGCGAATGCTTCGCATTGATGGTGATGTGCAGACGCTCCTCTCCTGTCCGCGTGGCGCGGTATCGGCTTCGGAGCGCTGCTCAGGCAGCCTTTCGGTAGGGGCCGCGCCTTCGCCGCTCCCGCTCTTGTTCTTGCTGACGCAGCAGCGCGCCAAGGCGGTGAATGTTGCGTGCGAGCACGGCCAGCGCCACATAGCGCTTGAAGCCCTCGATGCCGTGGTCCGGACACTTGTCCAGACCATGAACCTCCAGGGCATTGATGGCCGACTCCACCGCCGAATGGCGATGGCGCAGGCGCAGAAATTCCTCATCACTCTCGCGCACCTTGTCGGCCTGAGAGAGACGACCCTTCTTCGGCAGGACCACCCGCTCCAGACGCTCAGCCAAGGCCGCCTGGTTGGCTGGACTGTGGAAGCCCTTGTCCATGCTAACAGCGCGCAGTGGCGCAAATCGCTCCTTCGTCTCCTCAACCATCGGTACGGCCACCTGATCATCGGTGCACATCTGCATCACCTGGTGGTGCAGGATGAAACGGTCGCTGTCCTCCATCACGCACACCCGCAACCCCAACTCCACCGGCACCCCGGCCTTGCCCTTGCTGATCCACTCGGTGTGGGGCTCGAACAACGAGAAGACCTTCTCATTGTGGGGGATGCGCTCGCCCTGGAGCACGCGGCGGCGGATCTGATCGATCTGCCGATTGGCGTGGGTCATGAATTCATCAAGCTCGCGCAGCAGCCCCTCGCTCAGCGCACAGGAGGCCGGCACTTTCTGGCGGATCTGCTCGGCACGGGTCAGGTGGTCCTCGGCCAGTTCCAGGTAGGTGCCGTGGGCCTCGGCGATATCCTGCAGTTTGGCTTGACGCTTGTCTTCGTCCTTGGAGGTGGAGTGTTTGAGCCGCTGGACGATTCGGTACTGGCGCTTAAACTGGCGCTGATGGTGGGCATGCTGACGCCAACCGGGCAGCGCGTGGAGTTCGGCCAGTTCGGTGCTCAAATCGATGACCTTACGGATGGCGTCGAGCAGCAAGTTGATGTCGGTGGGGAAATGCACATCGGTCTCCACCACGAACGAGTCACAGCGCCCGACGAGCCCTTCTTCTAGGTTTTTTTTTAGCGCCTTGTGCCCCGCACGCACCACCTCTTGATTGATCCGGTCCAGGAGCTCCGGGGTGAACAGGCGCAGATTATCCCGTAGCGTCTGCATCGGGTAGAGATAGGTGTCGGTCCAGTCGCCGTGCCCGAGGAACTGGCGGATCGTGTTGTGCTCGTTGGCCAGTTCCCGGACCCTGTCGTAGTCGGCACTGAGCCCCAGGCGCAGTACGCCAAGCACCAGGATCTTCCACTGCGACATCCCCGGCCGACCGGCGTTAGGGGCCACCAGGACATTTTCTGCCTCGCTATCACGTACCGGGCGCACCTCTTCAAGGATCGCGAAAACCCGCTCGCGCAACGCGGGCGTGGTGTAGATGTGCTGCAGTCCCCGCAGGAGCTGCGGGATGTCATCGCGCGATTTGGGATCGAGCCAAATCGCGCCGATGTCCTGCTCGCCGATCTGCATTTGCGGCTCGATCACCTTGCGCATACGAATTTCATCCTGGCGAAGATTGCGTCTCTCAAGGGCCTTGTGCGCCTGTACCGTCCGGCCCTCACCGGTTACGCCGCCATTATATCAATGCAGATCAATGCGTTACAGATTTATCTTGCAATCCAGCAAACGGAACCGTCGCATTCTTCGCGTCGCGATTATTAGCTTATGCCGTTGATCAATAAACTCTTTTGAGTTTCTCGTGCAGGCACTAATTACTCCCTGATACCGTTTTCAAGTCTGCATCAGTAGAGTAGAGGACAGGTTACCATCGCCGTAGCTCAATCATAGGGGATCAGGTCTTGTCTTTTGCGCCCCCATCTCGGTACTGCTCGCGGCAAGCAAGGCAAAAAGCAAGACCTGACTCTTTTACTTTCGTATCTTTCGCGTGTTTCGTGGTTAAGAAAAAAGCGGTAACTACGAAAGTCGCGAAAGGCGCGAAAGGATGCTGATGGGGGTGAGAGCTGTAGGTTGGGGTGAGCTTGCGAACCCCAACGATTGCCCGTCGAGTTCATGTTCATGTTGGGTTTCGTTCCTCATCCCAACCTACGCGGTTTCGTATCTTTCGCGTGTTTCGTGGTTGAAAGGAGACCGCTGTCGGAAGGGGTCCGGTATCACTTGGCGTTGGGCCTGGCGTTGGGCCTGGCGTTGGGCCTGGCGTTGGGAAAGAAGAGCTGCTGGCCGTTCAGCTCGTAGGCCGCGATGGCGGCCTGGCCCTCGTCGCTCAGGATCCAGTCGATGAAGGCCTGTCCCGCGTCGGACTCGACGTTGGGGTGCTTGTCGGGGTTTACGAGGATGATGCCGTACTGGTTGAAGAGTTCGGGGTCGCCTTCCAGGACGATCCCGTGATCGCCCTTGTTCTTGAAGCTGATCCAGGTGCCCCGATCGCTCATGGCGTAGGCACCCATGCCCACGGCGGCATTCAGGGTCGCGCCCATGCCCGAGCCCGTCTCCCGGTACCACTTGCCGCTAGCGACGGTGGGATCGATACCCGCCTTCTTCCACAGGCTCCGCTCCTTCTTGTGGGTCCCCGAGTCGTCGCCGCGGGAGGCGAAGAGGGCCTCGTCTCCCGCGATGGCCTGGAGGGCAGCGACGGCATCATCCGTGTCCTCTATACCCGCGGGGTCGGTGGGGGGGCCCACCAACACGAAGTCGTTGTACATGACGTCGTAGCGACGCACGCCATAGCCCTCGGCGACGAACTTCTCTTCGGCGCTCCTGGCGTGCACCAGCAGCACGTCGCCATCACCGTTCTTCGCGTTCTTGATGGCCTGGCCGGTGCCCACCGCCACCACGTGGACCTTGATGCCGGTCTTCTCCGTGAACCGGGGCAGGAGGTGGTCGTAGAGTCCCGAGTTGGCGGTGGACGTGGTGGACTGCAGGAAGATGGCCTCGCCGGCCGCGGAAACGCCAGTGGCAACCAAAGCGCCCCCCAGCAAGGTCAGGGACGCGAGGGTCGCCAAGGGTCGATTCTTCATGATTCCTCCTTACTTCTAAGGCTGGCTAACGCAGAATGAGGCGGCCGGCGAGGTAATCGGCGGCCGCCAGGCTTTCAGGATCATCGAAGAATTGCCGGGCCGGCGTGTGCTCCGCCACCCGCCCGCGGTTAAGAAACACCACGTCGTCGGCCAGGCGCCGTGCCTGACCGAGATCGTGGGTGACGAAGACGATCTTGGTGCCGTACCCCTGGGCGCGCCGCACCACTGCCTCGATGGCGGCCGTGGAGGCCGGATCCAGGCTCGCCGTGGGTTCGTCCAGGAACAGCACGCCGGGCTCCAGAGCGAGGGCCCGGGCGAGATTGAGGCGCTGCTGCTCGCCCCCGGAGAGCAGCCGCGCCGGCTTGTCCGCCAGGTGCCCGAGCCCCACCTCATCGAGCAGCGCGGCGGTGCGCTCCCGTTGTCTGCGACGCGTCCCCTGCAGCACGAAGCGGAGGTTGGCGGCCGCCGAGCGACGCAGCAGAACGGGCCGTTGGAAGACCATGGCCTGGCGCCGGCGCCCCTCTTCGTCCAATGGCCACCCATCCCACAGCACCTCCCCCGCCGCCGGGGTGAGCATGCCGTGCAGCAGGCGCAGCAACAGGCTCTTGCCGGCCCCGTTCGGCCCCATCACCACCGTCAGACCGTGCCGTTGCAGGGTGAGATGAATGCCGTCGATGAGATTGGCGTTACCGGCCCGGTAGACCAGACCCCGCACCTCGCCCAGGGGCGCCGCGGGTTCACTCCTACGCACCGTGTCCGGGGCGGGCATCTTCACGGCCTCAAGCATAAGCATAGCGGGAAGCGGTGAGGCGCAGGGCCATCACGCCGGCGTTGACAGTAAGGGCAATGGTGATGAGCACGATGCCGAGGGCCAGGGCCAGGCCGAGGTCGCCCTTGGCGGTCTCCAGGGCGATGGCGGTGGTCATGACGCGGGTGAGGTGTTCGATATTGCCACCGACGATGATGACCGCCCCCACCTCGGCCACTGCGCGACCAAAGCCGGCCAGGGCGACCGTGAGCAGGCTGTAGCGGCCGTCCCACAGCAGCGCCATCACGGCCCGGGGAACGGATATGCCGAGGGACCGGAACATCTCCGAGTATTCCTGGTGGAGCTGCTCGATGACTTCCCGGGACAGGGCCGCGACGATGGGGGTGATGAGCACCGCCTGGGCGATGATCATGGCAGTGGGGGTATAGAGGAGTTGTAGCCAGCCGAGGGGGCCGGCGTTGGAGAGCAGCAGATAAAGAAGAAGCCCCACCACCACCGGCGGCAGCCCCATGAGGGCATTGAGCATGATGATGACCGCCATGCGGCCCCGGAAACGGCCCATGGCCACGGTCGCACCGAAGGGCAGCCCGATGAGGCAGGCGATGGCCACCGCCGACAGACTGACCCGCAAGGAGAGACCAATGATCTCCACCAGGTCCTCGTCCGCAGCCAGGACCATCTGAACCGCCAGTTCGAACGCACCCCCGAAATCCTGCATTTACCTACCTTTTTCAGGGTAATTTACGCGATTTACGTAAATTTCACATGCCGAAAAAGTATAGACCACGCCTTTTCCATACGGCAGTACCCTCTCGCTAGGGCCAGGGATACCGCCAAGCGCTGTCCCTGGTCCGGCGGGGCGACGAAACATCAAAAACCCTAACCACGAAAGACACGAAAAACGCGAAGGGCGCGAAAAGATGTTGCTTGAGGGTGAGGTAAGAGCCCGGACTCGGAGGGACCCCGAGGCGCCGGAGGTTACCTTGAGGTGGCTGCGGCTATCGTATCTTTTACTTTGCCCGCCATGCCGAGCAACCGGCCCTGCTCGTCGCGCAACGGCGTCGTGCAGGGCAACATCCCGCCCAGTCCGCCCAGTCCGCCCACGTCGGACGTAGGAGCGGGTCCATGCCGGGCCGGCGTGGTCCGGGGCCTCGCGGTACCAGGGACACTGGCGCGGGTCTTAGACCTCGGGATAGCCGTCGACCCCGGGGAACATTAGCGGAATGCCGTGCTCCAGGCCCCCGTAGGACCACACCAGAGGCAGATCCCGGGTGCCGATGGCCGCGGCCTCGGTCCCGGGACGGCTCTGATCGAAGATGTGCCTGAAGTAGTGGCGCAGGGGTACCTGGCCCTCGATACGGGGCGCTACGATGGCCTCGTCCACGGCCGGGCGCCACCTTACCAGCGGCCACGAGAGGCTGATGGCCTGGCCGTAAACCTCGGAGGGGGCATAGTCCGGCGGACGCCGGGCGGGGGTGGCGAAATCGGCGCTGCCCCCCCTTGCCATCAGACAGCCTACCCGTGCCACGACCCCGCCAGTTTGATCGTCTCATTCCCTGCAGTCAGCGGGGTAACCCGAGCGACCCACCAATGGGTCTGATCTTGGTGCACACCAAGGATCCGCTCCGGTCCTGTCCATGGCCCGCTTCCCCTAAAGCCACCCCTGAACTCAGGCCTCGGTGTGACTAGTATTGTTAATGCGAGTCATAACCATTAATCTTTCTCTAAATACAAATTCAGCCGATGCCCCGTCCGCTTACCGTCGGCCGCTTTGCACATCCGGAGGACAGCCCATGCTGCGTAGTTCCGCTACCGAGAACCTGGAGGACAATACATCGCACCCCCAGGACCCCGCCGTTCTGCGCCGGCGTTGGCACGAACTCCGTGCCGGGCGCCCGCGGCTGCGTATCAGGGAAGGTGCCGCCACCCTCGGGACCACGGAGGCAGAATTGGTGGCCGCCGGGTGTGGCGATACGGCGGTGCGCCTGAAAGGCCCTTTACCGCGTATCCTGGAAGGGCTCGGTGACCTCGGCGAGGTCATGGCCCTGACGCGCAGTGATCATGCGGTACACGAGCGTCACGGCTGTTACCGAGACGTGCGCAATGGCGGCGCGGTGGCCCTGTTGTTACCGAGTGACGGACTCGAACTGCGGGTGTTCTATCGGCGCTGGCATCACGGTTTCGCCGTCACCGAGGACACTGCCGCCGGCACACGCCGTTCTTTCCAGTTCTTCGACAGCGATGGCACCACGGTGCACAAGGTGTACCTGACGGATAAGAGCGACGCCGGCGTCTACGAGTCGCTGGTGGCGCACCACCGCCACCCCGATCAGAGCGGCGAACTGTATGTCCATCCCTATCCCGCGACGCCGCTCAGGCTGGCGGACGAGGCAGTGGATGTCGCCGAGCTGCGGCGGCGCTGGAATGCCACGAGCCATGCCTATGAGCTGGACATCCTGCTCTGCGGCAGCGGTGTCGACCGCCTTCAGGCGCTGCGCCTGGTGGGGCATCCCCAGGCCGAGGCGGTGAGTCCGGCGAGTCTGCGGGTGGTGCTGCAGGGCTGCGCCGAACAGGGCCTGCCGCTGAGGATCCAGGTGGCTTCGCCGGGGGTGGTGCAGACTCACTGCGGCCCGGTGGCACGGCTGGTGGAGACCGGGCCCTGGTTCAATGTCCTCGATCCCGAGTTCAGCCTGCACCTGAGGGACAGCGCCGTGGCCAGCGCCTGGGTGGTGCGCCTGTCCACCATCCACGGAGACATCGCCTCCCTGGAGTTGTTCGACGCCGCCGGCGGACGGGTGGCCGTGCTGACGGGTGAGCGCCTCCCGGGGTGCGCCCAGTCCGCGGCCTGGCTGGATCTGCTCGCCGCGTTGCCGGCGCCCGGGGCGGGCCGTGCGCCACGATAACGGCCCCAGGTGAGCCGATACCACCACTAAAAGCCCCGGCAGCGGTGCTGACCGAGGCGCCATGATTGGGATATTCGACATGGCGGTGGACGTCATCCCCCATCCCCGATATCCCCCGGTTAACTCTCATGGCGATACGCGCCACCCGAAATGATGAAAGAGGAGCGCGTATCGCCATGTTCGTTCCCTCACCCCATCCCTCTCCCAGAGGGAGAGGGGGAGTTCGTGCTTCGCGACTTTCACGTTAAGCCGCCGCTTGCCCGGAGAAGACGCAGACAGATCCCTGCTGCATGCCGCCCGCAACACCTCCGGCCAGCGAGGCCTTCGAACGAGTTTGCCCCTCAGGAACGCATCGGAATGAAATACTTCAAGTTGACCGTCGCCCAGACCGAGATGGACCACGAGCGCCTCGGCGTCCACAATCTGATCTCCCTCTTCGGCGGCTTCGCCATCGCCTTCGGTGTCGCCCTGACCAGCGGCTTCTGGTACGGGCTGATACCCAGGGACCTCAATTGGAACGCCTCGCAGACGGTACTGCTGCTACACCTGGCCGCCGGCCTCATGGCCACCATCCTGCTGCCCGCCTTCTACGTGCTGCACCAGCGCCACAAGGATCAGCCCTTGTCCCTGCTGCTGACCCCGTGGCGCCTGCGCCCGCAAGCCGATGAGAGCGCTCAAAGGTACCGGCAGCGTTGTCTCGGACATCTGCTGACCTGGTGCCTGCTACTGGTATTCGGCAGCGGCCTGTTGATCGCCGTGCCCGGGCTTCTTTTCTACCTGGGGTTGGTCTGGATGCAGGGCTATTACCTGGTCCAATCCCTGGTCTGGCTGCATCTCTGGAGCAGCGTCTTGCTGTTACCGTTGCTTTTCACCCATCTGCTGTGGATTGCCGGCAAGGGGGAAGATGCCCGATGAACGTCAATATCACCCTGACGCGCCCCCTGCTGCGGATTCTCCAGGTGTGTGCCGTTTCCCTCGCGGCCTTCGCGGCCCTCAGCGCCCTGTTGCCCTGGCAGAAGAACACGGGCCTCGAACCGGGTACGGACCTGCCCCACTACTCCATGCCCTGGATCCAGGACAATCCCTTCTATCCGGCCGAATTAAAAACCGAGGGCAACCGGCTGGTGGACTGGCGCGGCCTGCCGTCTGCCACGTTCTGTGCGGAATGCCATCTCAAGGAATTCAAGGAATGGGCATCGTCCATCCATGCGGTGAGCGGTTTAGACGTCATCTATGAGACCTCGGTCGCGGTCAACGAATTCGGCAGCAGGGAGGGCGGCGAACTGGCCACGGAAAAGGCGCGTTGGTGCGAGAGTTGTCACGAGCCCCTGGCGGTAATGGCCGGGGCGACCACCCCCCTGCCGGTGGTGGGGCCGAACCCGGCCCTCGAGGAGGGGGCGACCTGCATCGCCTGTCATGTGGTGCGGGCGACAGAGCCCCTGGCCGGCAATGGCGCCTTGACCCTGGCCATCAACGAGATCCACCGCTACCTGGATCCTGCCCTCGTCATGGCGGCACCCCAGGAGCACGCCAAGGCCATGCAGGCCAAGACCCACAACCCCCTGATGGGCCGGTCGGAGATGTGCGGGGCCTGCCACACCGAGATCCGCCCCAGCCCGGTCCACGGCGACTTCCCCCTGCACATGCAGGAGACCTTCGACGAATGGCGCCTGAGTCCGTACGCGGCCCAGGGCATCGAGTGCCAGGACTGCCACATGCACCCGGATCCGGCCGCTTACATCGCGGCGCTCAAGCGCGGCGAGAAACCCGAGCGCCCCGTTTCCCACCGTTTCGTCGGCAACAACTACCTCTTGACCGCCGCGGATCTGCTTGGCCGCAAGGTGGTGGAACTGCGCGGCGGCTGGGTACCCGGCAGGAACGTCTTCCTGAGCGGCGAGGAATGGCTGGCCGATCTGCAACGCCAGCATGAACTGATTCTCGGGCTCCTCGAGGAAGCGGCGGACCTCGCCATCGAGACCAGGCGGGCATCAGGCGCCGCGCTGGAGCTGGACCTGGTGGTGACCAACAGCGGCGCCGGACACAACCTACCGACCGGCCCCCTGGACCAACGCCACATGTGGCTTCAGCTCAGCCTCGAGGATGCCCAGGGGCGTGTCCTCTATGACAACGGCTGGTTCGATGGCAAGACCGGGGAGATCGACCCCGATGCCGTTCTCTACATCAAGCGCATGACCAATGGCGATGGCAGTGCCAATACGCGCCATGTCCTCTTCGACGTGGACCGCATGGCATACGCCCGCCCCCCGATTCGTCCCGCCGAGAGCGACCGGGTGGGCTACCGGATCCCGCTGCCCGCCGGGGTCCAGGGGCCCCTGCGCGTAAAGGCCAGACTGTGGTATCGCCTGGCCCTGCAGGACATCCTCCAGAACATCGAGGAGTACCAGATCCCGGCCTTGAACTTCGACGTCGGGCAGGTGGTGATCCCCCCGGTGCTCATGGCTGAAACCACCATGGAAGTGGAAGCGGGCTCCGAGTCCATGGCCTTGGCTGGAGGGCGCTGAGATGTCAGGACAGACAAGGAACAAGACCCCGGGCCGTACCCGCTTCGGCTTCGTCGAATGGGCGGTGATCCTGGTCCTGCTGCTGGTCCTGGCGGCGGTGTCGGCCCGGTTCCTGATGGCGGTGGAGACCCCGGGACAAAGGGACTTGCGCCAAGCCCGGGAAGGCATCCTGCTGCTCAAGAGCGCCCTGGGGGCCTATGCCCTGGACCTGGGGCGGCCCATGCCGGGTAGCCTGATGTCCCTGGTCGAGGAAGGCTATTTCGAAACCCTGCCCGAAGACCCCTGGGGCCGGCAGTATCGTTACGAATTGCCGGGCACCCGGAGCGGCCGCGGCTACGATCTCTACTCCCTGGGCCCCGATGGCCGGATCGGCGGGGATGACGTGGTGGAGTGGGACCTCTTTCGCCGGCCCATGCCTTGAACCCGGCCCGAGCCCACGCAACGGGGTCTGTACGAGCGCCGGTTGGTCGATGCGCCGGCCAATCCGGCGCAGTTACGCAGCGGGAACTGACCGCCACCTCATCGACCGGCGCACTATAGCGGCCTGGTTTTAGTAAACTTAATGTAAATCATTTGCGTTACGATTTTTTTGTTTAGAATACGCCCACGTTTAGGAAAAAAGCATCCCCCACGGCTCGCAAAGATTTGGAACAATGGATGGAAGATGTGATGTCCAAGGCCACCGCCACTAACAGCGAGATCCTCGAACGGTTGCAGTGGCTGTACCACGAGATGTTCGCCCATGATGGCTACGCCGACCTGCGCGTGGAGATGCGTATCCTGCGCCGCGGCCAGAAGGAGGTGATCATCCACTGCGGCAAGCAGTACCGCTACGTGGTGGACTTCGAACCCGGCAATGGGGTTGCCGAACAGTCGGGCTGACGGGAGCAGGCCCGACCGGACCAAGTCCTGGTTGCTTGCGCACCGGGCACCACCGATTGCCACGGCCGACAATCGCGACTCCTCGGCAGGGATGCCAACTCTTTCAGACGACGGCGCGGGGCCGTGTCAGAAAATGGTGCGATGCGCGTGACGCGCAGGTGCCGAATCAAGCAAACCGACACGAAACCCGGCACACGGCCCCCCCGGGCGGGGAGGTGCAGGCCAAACAGACATCTGCAAGAGGAACCACGAATGAACATGAAAACCGTTTTAAAGCACTTCGATCGCATCGACCCCGCGTCGATCCCCGACAGCCAACTCGCCGGCCGCGTCGGCAGGCTGCAGAGAGCGCGCAAACAGGGTGGTTTCACGCTGCTCGAACTGCTGGTGGTGGTCGCCATCCTGGCCGCCATCGCCGGCACCGCCACCATCGCCCTGCAGGACACCGACGCCCGCGCCTCGGCGGCGGCCCATGTGGCGATGATGGACGAGCTGAACAAGGGTATCCGGACCTACCGGGTGTTGAACAGAAACACGCTGCCAAACAACTATGACTCACTGCTGGTGGCCGCAACATCGGACGCTGCCGGTGTAGCGGCCGCTGTACCGGCGAGCATACTCGCGATCGAGGATGTGTCACCGGTGGCCCTCAACACCGACTTGGCGGGCGACTCTACTGCCACACCGGCGACCACGGGTATCCTGCAGGACATCGGCATTACCCAGTTGCAGTACATCGGTGCGGATCAGGGTAATGATGCCATTCACGGCTTCGTCACTGCTTCCGGCGATGCGTGCACGGACGCCAACCTGGCAGACACCATCGCTTCGCGGGGTAACGCCGTCGTGGCCGGCAACATCTTTTTGACGCCTTTGGGCAACGGTTGTGGTTTTGCGTACACCCTGGACGGTAACGATGCACCCCTCGCCATGTTCTGGACCGGTGGCCAGGAGCGTCTGGTAGGCCAGCCGACGGGCGCGGTGGAGTTTGACGGTACCAACCTGGCCGCTGCCACCGGCAAGGCCTACCTGGCCGTGGGTCTCGGCCCGGCATCGACCCTGTTCAATGCCAACGACCTCGGCGGCATGACCTCGGTGCCGGTCTATCGCCATGTCTCGGCGACCGAGTACAACCGTTTCATCGCCATCTACGATGTCGGCAACTTCAATGGTGGCGGAATCGAGGCGGCGGATCAGGTGGCCCTGGTGACCATCATCGACGGCGCCGGTGACACCAAGGAAGAGGAACTGGGTGAGTGGGACGGCACCCGCAACACCATCTAAGGGACTGACGGCGTAGGCCCCGTCGCGGGGCCGGCCACAGGGACGTGGCCGAAGCGTGAGCTTTTCCATTCCCAACGGGCCGGCCGGTTCGCCGGCCGGCCCCCTTTCGATGCCTGCGATCAGTCCACCGGCGGCCGTGCCGCGCCAGTGGCCTGATCGGAGCCTTCGACAAAGGCGATAAACCAAGGCAAGAGACGTCACGGGGACGGTACATGCCAGGCGCCGGCGCGACAGACCGCCGGCCACAACCACGTACCGCCGGGCCGACAGTCCCGGGGTACGCACGATGGGCACGCCATGACGGGTATCGCAGGCGAACAGCACGCCTGCGCGACGCGCCGGGCCGGCCTGTCCCACCCTCCCCACGCGTCCCGCGCCGCCCAGGTAACGGGAAGCCAGACCATGCAACACATGGCTCTTCAGGAAAATTTGTGGGTAAAAACGTAGATAACTAGCACTCCAGGGATGCAAATTTAGATTTTATTAGGGGAAGCGCATCCTGCTCCCTAACTCTGAGATGATGGAAGTACGACCAACCGTCAATCAGAAAAAAGGAGCGAGGATGCAAGTCAAGACTATCCTTAATCGAGTCCAGAAATTCAAATCTTTTGTGTACGGCGCCATCCGTTGGGTAGATGGCACGGAGGTGCCGACAATCGAGGCCGAACTCCACCCTCGCGGTAATGGGCGGCCGGAGTGCTCGAGGTGCGGCCGGCGCAGGCCGGGTTACGACACATTGCCGGTTCGAAGATTTGAGTTTATTCCGGTGTGGGGTATTAAGGTGTTTTTTCTCTATGCGCCACGCCGCGTCGACTGTCCAAGCTGTGGCATCGTGGTGGAGCGGATGCCTTGGGCCGAAGGCAAACATCGCCTGACCGAGGCCTATGCCTGGTTTCTGGCGAGCTGGGCCAAACGCCTGAGCTGGAAGGAAGTCGCTGAAGCCTTTCGCACCAGTTGGGACCATGTGTTCTGCTCGGTCGAGATGGCTGTCACCTGGGGCCGGGAACATAGAGACCTGTCGGGCATTAAAGCTATTGGTATCGATGAGATCCAATGGCAGAGGGGCCACAAGTACCTCACGCTGGTTTACCAGATCGACGTTGGCTGTAAACGGTTGCTGTGGATCGGCAAGAAACGGAAGGTCAAAACTTTGTTGGGATTCTTCCGGTGGCTTGGCAAGGAACGAACCGCCGATTTGCGCTATATCTGCAGCGATATGTGGAAGCCCTACCTGAGGGTGATCGCCAAGAAGGCGGGAGGTGCACTCCACATCCTGGACCGGTTCCACATCATGGCGCACTTGAGTAAAGCGATCGATGAGGTGCGGGCCGGGGAGGCCAAGGAGCTGAAGAAAAGAGGCTACGATCCGGTACTGACGAAGACCCGCTGGCTGCTGCTCAAGCGTCCGGAGAATCTGACGGAGAAACAGGAGACCAAACTGGCGGATCTGCTGCAGTACAATTTGAAGTCGGTCAGAAGCTATCTGCTCAAAGAGGAGTTTCAGCTCTTCTGGTCGTATCAGTCGCCCTATTGGGCCGGTGAGTTCCTGGATAAGTGGTGTACGAAAACGATGCGTTCCAAGATTGAGCCGATGAAGAAGGTGGCCCGCATGCTGAGAAACCATCGGCCCCTGCTGCTGAACTGGTTCCGGGCAAAAAAGCAGTTTTCGAGCGGCATTGTCGAAGGTTTCAATAACAAAGCGAAACTGACCACCAGAAAAGCATATGGCTTCAGGACTTATCATGCGGCAGAAATCGCTTTATATCATGCGCTTGGAGCATTACCTGTCCCGGAAACCGCCCACGAATTTTTCTGACGAGGCCAACACATAAACACCTTCGCTCCATCCACCGGGAGGACTCACCCCCCGTGCCCCGGCGCGCCGCACGCCCGGCGCGGCTACAGCCTGCTGGAACTGCTGGCGGTGGTGGCCATCCTGGCCACGGTGGCCTTCGTCGCCACCGGCACCATGACCGGCGTCAACGAGGACGCCCAGGCCAAGCTGGTGCGTGCCGAGATGATGGAACTCGCCAAGGCGATGGACCAGTTTCGCCAGGACACCGGTTACTACCCGAAGCAGGGGCCGTTCGATCTGGATACGGCCACGCCCCCGGGCGCCGTGCCAATCGACAGTCTCCCATCCTACGCGGGCACCAACAACGCCGAAAGGCAACGCTGGTTCTACTCGCCAGCCAACCTGGAGCAGCTCTGGGTCAATCCGCTCTATGGGACCGAACACCGGCTGGAGACCTGGGATGCGAACAGCGGTCGCGGCTGGCGCGGACCTTACCTGAGGGGTTTCGAGGATGGGTTCGTCGATATCCGTGATGACATCAACGATGGTACCGCGGCCGGCGACCCCTCGGGCGACCCTCTGGCCGGTGACAACATCCCCGATGTTCCGGGGCTCGCCGATCCCTTCGAAGGACGGGCCGTCAACGTGGGTGGCAACACCCTGCTGGATTGGCGTGCGGACCCGGGGGGCAGCGAACGCGAGTACTGGGGCCGACCCTTCCTGGTGTTCGGTCTGGTGTTCGGTCTCGACGACAGCCCGTCGATCGTCAGCATGGGACGCAACGGGACGTACGAGCCCGGCGGCGGCGGCGACGACGTGATCCTGAACCTGGAGTAATGCGATGTTCACACCCCTATTCGCTGGCCGCGTGACCCGCGGCGTCTTCTTCGCCAGCCTCACGGTGGTCTTCGTCGCCGGGGCCGTGCTCGCCTACGACGCCGCGACCTCCAGGCCGACACCCCAAGCCGCTGTCGTGCCCGATGCCACTGCCGAGCCCACGCCCGATGCCGCTGCCTTTAAGCACGTCGACATCGACCGCTTCGTGGCCGCGGAGCGTCCGATCAAAGAAGGCACCACCTCCCTGCTGCCGCCGGCACCCATCCGCTTCGTCGCCAGGGTCAAGCAACATCCGCACCCGCGCAAGGCCGAGTACCTGTATCGGGTGCTGGCATTCTTCCCGATGGATCCCAGGCCCGAGGTCAACCACCGCATGTTCGTGACCACCCCCGGCGGCCACATCATGCCCGTCTACGTCGAGGAGCGGACGGCCGCGGCGATCAGGGACGGGCTGGGGGAGGAAGGCCGGCGCGTCGCCTTCCACGGCTACCACATGTACAACTACTCCAAGGGACCGGCGATCCTCGTGACCGGGTACTCCACCGACGTTGGCCCTCGCCCCCCGGGCGCGGACCAATCCGGCGGGACCACCCCCGGCGGGACCACCCGATGAACACGCCCCCGAGCCTGCCGCACCGTTGCGCCGGCATGACCCTGCTGGAACTGCTGCTGGTGGTGACCATTCTCTCGGCGGTGGCCTTCATGACCCTGTCGCAGGTGACCGACAACACCGGCCAGGTGCGCTACGAGGACACCAGGACACGCCTTACTGCATTGCTCAGGGGCATCGTGGGGCACTCGGACCCTGTGTTCAACGGCCAACGACTTCTCTCTGGTTATGCGGCAGACAATGGCCTTATTCCCAATGACGCGGCTCCCCCGGGGCAATCAGTCGAGACATTGATCGCGGAAGCCACCCGGATCGACAACACCGATACCTACGACGAATGCGGCGATGGCTTGGCAACGGCTGCATGCATGGACCGCTACCGCGCTTTGGAACCGATCTTTGACCCGGTCCCTGATGCCGCCGGTTACAACGATGGCACCGGCGAAGGCCCACTCGATGAACCCGGAGAGACGTTGCAAAAGGGTTGGCGCGGTCCCTACCTTCCCCTGTCACCGGGTGTAACGGGTGTAGCACTCACCTTTAGCGACGGCTGGGGCAATACCGGCGCGGCGCCCGATCATGGATGGCAAGTGACGAACCCGGGAGGCGGCCCCGCAGGCATCGACCTGGAAATCGCCAGTCTCGGCCGCGACGGGGCACCGGACAGCACGGAGCCGCCCTATGACGACGATCTTAAAATCGTCATCGACAGCACGGACTGGCGCGTACTGACGCGCGACTGGCCGGTCGTTGTGACCAACCGCACGGGGACACCCATCGCGTATGCAGGCACCGAGTGCCTGAGACTCGCCTTATTGGTCTACCGCAACCAGATCACCGACGGCACCAATGGTCGCTGGCGCCGCTTGACCTCTGAGTGCCTCGCAACGCCCATTGCCGACGGGGACTCGGCTATGGCGGTGTTCACCGAAAATCACTATGAAGGGGGTACGGCACCGGATTACGCGACCCTCGATACGAACGTGCCGCAGGGCGAACACCCGTTGCTTCTCATCGTAGACAACGATGCAACCACCAAACACACGACTGGTGGTACTCAGGCCTCCTACCGCTGCACCTTGGCGGGGACGGGATTCCCGGCCACCAGCATCGGCCCATGCCCGCCCGACAGCGGCCGCATCACCAGGCGGGTCCAGCTCTTCGCGGGGACGAGCCTGCCCAACGTCGAGATCGTTTTGGACCACTGAACGCAGATGAAAAACCCCATCACCATCCTCAACAACATCCAGCTCGGCAAACCGAACAACCTGCTGGTGCTGCACCACGACGGCTACACCCTTGAAGGCGCGGTCGTGCATGCCGGCCTGATGGACCAGGAGGTCCAGGCCAGCGGCGCGTCCCGCGCCCTCGACTGGGTGACCGCGGTGGGCGAGGTGCTGGAACGGATCCGCTCGGCCGGGGTGAAGAAGCCGCCGCGCAAGGCCATCCTGGTCAGTGGCTCGGCGCTGTCGGCCTTGCTCGACCTGCCGGTCAACCCGGAGCGGCCGCGTCCGCCCGAGCAGATGCGCGAACTGGTGCGCTGGGAACTCGAGCCCCTGTTCGCCCAGCACCACGAGCGCTGGTGCATCGGCTCGCTGCTGATGGGCCGTGGCTACCTGACGCAGCAGCAACGCGCCGAGGTGATGCGCGAGGCCCTGGCGCGCAACGCGGCCTCGAACAACCGCCTGACCGTTCGCTTCGGCGAGGTCGCGCAGAACCTGGGGCATGTCAAACGCGCCCACATCGACGAGGGCCTGGCGCTGCAGGAAAAGCTGGTCCAGCTCGACGACGAGGTCTTCTGCGGCTGGGCGGCGCAGCGTATGCCCGAGGATTTCGAGATCGACGACGAGGCCCCGCGCTACCCGTGGCTGGCCAGCGGCATCGGCGACGGCCTGCGCCGGCAGTGGGTCAAGGCCTGCCAGCGCAACAAGCTGTATCTCACCGCCATTTACCCCGCCCTCGGCTGTGGTTTCGGGACCCTGGAGCACACCGAGAACCGCGAAGAGCTGTATATCGATGTCCACCAGGAGCAAGTGGCCGTATTGCGCGGCCTGCCCGGGGCCCTGCGCGCCTACCGGGTGGAAAACACCCATGACGGCGCGCCCGCGCCCGAGCAGATCGCCGGCCTGTGCCAGGAAGAGCTGCGCCCGGATATCGGCCGCGTCCTCCTCAACGCCCCCCCGGCCACCTTCGAGACCCTCGCGCCGCTGCTGGCGGAACGCCTCGATAGATCCGTGGTGAATCCGGTCGAGGCCCATGGCCCCCAGGACAAGGCCGCATGAAGAAACAACCCGTCACGGGCGGCATCGCCCCGCACCACCGGGGCGGCATCCTGACCGCCAGCCGGCACGCCATGGGGCGTGCCGAATCCCAGGGCGCGGCGCCGCTGCAGGCACAGCCGCCACCGCCGCCCCTGTGGAGGCGCACCGACCTGTTGCCTTATGCCTTCGCCGTGGTGGTGGTGCTCGGGCTGGCGGGGCTCGAGGTGTCGATGCGGATCCAGACGCACCTGAGCGCACAACGGCTGGTGGAGCTGGACGCCGAGTTCGAGGAGCGGGTACGCCTGGCCAACACCGCGCAGGCCGTCACCTCCGAGAGCAGGCGGATCGCCGCAGAGGTCGACACCCTGGACGCCGAGGTCGACACCCTGCAGCGGCGCAAGCACGCCCTCGACCGGCTGCTGCAACGCCGGCAATCGGCGCCCGGCATGCTCGAGGCGATGCGGGATGCGGTCACCGACGAGGTGATGCTCGACCGCTTTGTCCATGACCGCAAGGACGACACCCTGTACTACGTCTCGGCCTGGGCCCTGACCAATACCGCCGGGCAGCTGTTCATCAACAATCTGGGGCGACATCTCCAGCCCTGGGGTTTGCGCGTACAGGACCACCGCATCAGCACCGGCACCAACCGCTTCAACGGTCGCGGTTACGAGATCGAGGTGTGGCTGCAACAGGCACGGCAGCAAGGGGGAGACGAGACATGACAGGCACGGCCTTCATGCAGCGCTGGAGGTCCCTGTCCTTCCGCGAGCGCATCACCTGGATCATCGTCCTCACCATGCTGCCGGCGGGACTCTACGGAATGTTGCTGTATCCCCAGACCTTCAAGGAGATGGAGCATGCCGAGAACATGGTCAAGCGCAAGCAGAACCGCATCGAGCTGAGGGCGTCGGAGATACCCGAATTGGACACCGACACCGCCGGCCTGACGACCCGCTTGAAGTCACTGGAGCAGAGCCGCGAGACCCTGAAGGCCGAATTGGCGGCACTGGAGGCGCGCTTCGCGGCCGCAGGCGACGCCAGCGAGCAGGCCCTGCTGCTCGACATCTCGGCCCTGGCTCAGCGTGCCGGCCTCACCGTCCACAGCCAGGGCAGCGCCGCCGACAACAGCACCGCCGGTTCGGGCCAGCAGCCGGCAAAGCGGCGCGATCACCTCTCGAAGCGGCCGATCGTGACTCTGCGGGTCCACGGCGGCTACTGGGAACTGCTGGACTTCCTCGAGGGCCTGAAACGCCTCGACCGCCTCAGCGCGCCCATCGGGCTGCAGATCGTGCCCGCGGAGACCCCACCGCCCGGCTCTGCCGACACGGACGGGCAGACCACGCCCGCCCTGCGCAGCACCCTGGACGTCACCCTGACCCTGACCCTGTGAACGCGATGCAAGCCGCCGAACACCTCGACCAATTGCTGCGCCGACTCGTGGAACAGGGTGCCTCCGATCTGCATCTGAGTTGCGGCGCCCCGCCCTGCCTGCGGATCCACGGCGAGCTGCGACGCCTGGACGACGTCGCACTCGCGCCGGACAGCATCCACGGCATGCTGCAGCATATCTGCAGCCCGTCGCAATGGCAGGAGTTCGCCGAGCGGCGCACCGTCGACATCGGTTACGGCACGCCGGATGGCGAACGCTTTCGCATCAATGCCTATTGCGAACTCGGTCGCCCCGCCCTCGCGGCACGGCACCTCGACCAGCGCATGCTGTCGCTGCAGGAACTGCGCCTGCCGCCGGCGCTCGGCGCCCTGGCCAGCCTGCGCGCCGGCCTGGTGCTGGTGACCGGCACCACCGGCAGCGGCAAATCGACCACGCTCGCCGCGCTGATCGACCAGATCAACCGCAGCCGCGCCTGCCATATCCTCACCATCGAGGACCCGGTGGAGTTCGTCCATCCCCCCAAGCGGGCATTGGTCCACCACCGCGAACTGTACGCCGACGTGCCGAGCTTCGCCGAGGCCGTGCGCGCCGCGCTGCGGGAAGACCCGGACGTCATCCTGGTGGGCGAGATGCGGGACATCGAGACCATGCGCGCCGCCCTGACGGCGGCGGAAACCGGGCACCTGGTGTTCTCGACGCTGCATACCGGCGAGGCCATCGGCTGTATAGAGCGCCTGGTGGGCAGCTTCCCCGGTGACGAACAGGAGGTCGCCCGTCACCGCATCGGCATGGCCCTGCGCGCGGTGATTGCGCAGCAGCTGATACCGGTCGGCGACGATCGCGGGCGGGTGCCGGCCATCGAGATCCTGATGGTCAATCCGGCGGTCGCCAACCTCATCGCCAGCAGCAAGACCCGGCAGATCTTCTCGGTGATGGAGACCGGCAGCGGCGAGGGTATGCAGACCTTCGACCAGTCCCTCTCGAGCCTGGTCCGCGACCGCCTGCTGAGCAGCGAAGAGGCGCTGGCGCACTGCCACGATGCAACCGCGATGGCGGGGCTGCTGAATCGCAACGGCCGGAGGAACACCTGATGGCGGTGACCGAGGCGACGCTGATCAATGCGGGCGTGCAGGCCGGGCTGGTTGAAGCCGAGAGCATCGCAGGGCTCAAACTGCTGGCGCGCCGCGAACGTATTCGCCTGATCGAGGCGGTGATGCGCGCCGGCCGCTTCCCCGAGGCCGCACTCTACCAGGCACTGGCCGATCTGCGCGGCATCACCTTCCTGCTGCCGAAGGACCTGCGCCCGGACCCCGACGCCATGGAGAAACTGCCCAGGAACGTGCTGCTGCGGCGCGCGATGTTGCCGGTGCGGCGCCCGACGGCTCCCTGTGCCTCGCCCTCGACGACCCCGACGACCAGACGAGTCTCGAGATGGCGCAGCGCGCGACCGGTCTGCGGTTCGAACTCGGCCTGGCCGCGCCGGAGGCACTGCGCGCCGCGGTCCGGCGCTGGACGCGCGCCCACTCCCCCGGGAGCGAGGTGGAAAACGTGGTCGGCGAGGCCGATGCGACCGGACTGCTCGACGACATCATGAAGGACGCCCACCTGCGCCGCGCCACCGACGTGCACTTCGAGCCCGAGAAACTCGGCTACCGCATCCGCCTGCGGGTCGACGGCCACATGCAGGAGTTCAAACGGCCCCTCGGCGAGGCCGAGGGCGACGCCGTGGTCACCCGCATCAAGGTGCTGGCCAACCTGGACATCGCCGAACAGCGCCTGCCCCAGGACGGCGGCATGACCTACCAGATCCAGCAGTGGGAGGTGCCACCGAACGACATCCGCATCGCCACCGTGCCGACCCGTTGGGGTGAGCGCGTCACGCTGCGCCTGCTCGGCCAGGGCACCGGTGGCTTCAACCTGAGCCAACTGGGCATGCCGGAGTTCATCCTCGCGCCCTTCCAGGCCGCACTCGACCGCCCCCACGGGATCATCCTGGTCACCGGCCCCACCGGCAGCGGCAAGTCGACGACGCTGTATGCCGCGTTGCGCGAACTCGACACCGACGAACTCAACGTCCTGACCGTCGAGGACCCCATCGAACAGGTGATCGAAGGGATCTCCCAGGTCCAGGTGAGCACCAAGGTCGGCTTCGCCCAGGCCTTGCGCTCGTTCCTGCGTCACGACCCCGACGTGATCCTGGTGGGTGAGATCCGCGATCTGGATACGGCCGAAACGGCCCTCAAGGCCGCAATGACCGGCCATCTGGTGCTGTCGACCCTGCACACCAACGATGCGGTCAGCGCCATCACCCGTCTCGCGGACATCGGCGTACCGCCCTACCTCATCGGTTCGACGCTGATCGGTGTGATGGCCCAACGGCTGGTGCGCAGGCTGTGCCCGCACTGCCGCGAGCCCGTGCCGCCGGAGATGGATACGCCGCCGGTCCGTGGTGCGCCGGACCTGGGTGTCGCCCCCTACCGGCCGAAGGGCTGCCCCCTGTGCCTGGGCACCGGCTACCTCGGCCGGGTCGGCCTCTACGAGTCGCTGTGGATCGACCCCGCGCTGGGCGAGATGGTCGCCGCCGGGGCGCGCGAGGACGAGCTGCGCCGCGCGGCCGGGGAGCGCTATCACACCTTGCTCCAGGACGGCCGCGAGAAGATCGGCGCGGGTCTGACCAGCCGCGCCGAAGTACAACACCTGATCATCGCGGCGGGCGGCTGAGATGGCACTCTACTCCTATGTCGCCCTGGACCAGCGTGGCCAGGAGCAGAGCGGCGAGCTCGAGGCCGCCAGCCCACGGGAAGCCGCGACGGCGCTGCGCAACCAGGCCGTATACGTCGTTTCGGTCACGGCGGGCGGGGGTGGCGCCGGCTCGGGGCGACGCCGCGGCTGGCGGGGATGGCTGGAATTGCTGTCGCTACGCCGCTACCTGCCGGTACGCCCGCTGGATCTGGTATTCCTGTTCCACCAGCTCGCGTTGATGTTGCGTTCCGGGCATACCGTGGTGCAGGCGCTGGACGCCAACCGTGAGATGGCGTCCAAGCTGCGGCTGCGCCAGGCCCTGGGCGCCCTGAGCGCACGACATCCAGGGGGCGCCAGTCTGTCACGATCCATGGCGGCACAGAAAGGTCTGTTTCCGCCCCAGGTCAGCAAACTGCTCGAGGCCGGCGAGCGCAGCGGTGAGATCGACAACATCCTCGATCGCCTCGCCGAGGACCTCGAGCGCCGCCAGGACGTCAAGCGCCAGCTCACCACGGCGCTGACTTATCCCGCCATCGTCTTTTTCATGGCCCTGGGGGTATCGATCGCGCTGGTGGGCTGGGTGATCCCGCGCTTTGCCGGCTTCCTCAGCAGTCGTGGCGTCGACCTGCCGCCGATCACGCGGTTCCTGCTCGATCTCGCCACCTGGTTCGAGACCTGGGGGGGCACCGTGGGCGCCACACTATTGCTTGCCCTGCTCGCCGTGTTCATCGCCGCGACGACGCATCGCGGGGCGCGCCTGATGGACGCCGTACTGGTGCGCACGCCCGTCATCGGCAAGGTCATTCTCGCCTCCGGCCTCGCCCAGGCGACCTGGACCATGGCCATGCAGCTGCGCAGCGGCATCTCGCTGCTCGCCTCCCTGCGCATCACCCGTGATGTCACGAGCAACCGGGCGCTGGGCGAGGCCTTCGGCCAAGCCGGTGACGAGATCCTCAGCGGGCGGCCCCTGTCGGCCGCCCTGCGGCGGCCGCCGATCCCGCAGCTGGTCAGCCACATGGCGGCCATCGGCGAGCGCAGCGGCGAACTCGATGCCGTCATGGAAAGCCTCGGCGAGTTCTACCGCAAGGACCTCCAGGCGCGGGTCAAGGCCTTGGCCGCCTGGGTCGAACCGCTCCTGATCCTGATCGTCGGCGGCATGGTCGCGGTGGTCTATCTGGCCTTTTTCCAGGCCGCTCTCAAGGTATCGACCGGTGGGATGTAAGCCGATGAAAAGAAACCCCGTCAACAACCCCGTGGTGCTCGGGGCATTGGCAGCGTTGGTGGCGGGCAGTGCCGGCGCCCAAACCGGTCTCCTCCAGGACAAGTCGCTGCTGGAAAGCCTCCAGACCATCGACGGCTACTATAGCCAGGTACGCGAGAAGCTGGGCGATCCGGGCACCGACACCGCCCCGCCTGTGCCCGATGAACATCCCGCCAAAGACACCCCGGCCGGCGTAACCCTGGCACCGCCACGCCGGGACTTCGACAGCGTATTCCGCACCCGCCCCATGGAGGGCCGCCGCGACGGGTACCGGGAGGGGCGGCGCAATCCCTTCGCACCGACATCCCTCATCCTCGCCGCCATCGAGCGTCGCGGCGGCAGCGCCGCCAACCTGGCCCTGCAACCGGCGCGCCAGGCGATAGCAATTCCCCGCATGCACCTGCGCGGCCTCGTCAATGACGGCACGGATCTGGCGGCGCTGCTGGAGATCGAGAATGCCGGCATCTACATCGTCCGCGAAGGCGACACGGTGGGGCTGTACGAAATGGGCTCCAACGCGGTGATCCGGGTGCGTGAGATAAACCGGCTCAATCTGGTGGTCGAGGCCGGCTCCCTGGGCCAACTCTTCATCGTGCGCTGAAAGACGGGGACTCCCGACATGCACAAAGCCATACCCCTCATCGCCCTGGCCCTTGCCGGTGTCATGTTGATTCAACTGCCCAATGCTTCCCATGCCGGCGAACGCCGCACCTTTCTCGCCAAGGCGGACCCCGCCAGGAACGGATTGGGGCATATCGAAGAACTCGAGTTCAAGGACACCCGGGTTCGCGATGCGATCCGGGTCATTTCCGAACTGACCGGCATAAACATCACTGCCACGAGCGAAGCCGGCAGCCGCACCTTCACGCTCTTTCTGCGCAACATTCAGGTGGCTGATGCCATAGACAGCATCGCGCGGGTAGCCGGCATCTGGTACCGCCACAACAGCGAGACCGACATCTACACGGTGATGACCACCGAAGAGTACTTCAAGGACATCATCGTATTCCGGGAGGAACGGACACGGGTCTTCACGACGAGGTACCAGAACGTGGTCACGATTGCGCGCACCATCGAGGCGATGTTCGGCACGGACCGGGTGGAGGCGGACCTGCAGCCGGACTTCGACGATGATCTGGAGGTGCCAGGCGCCACACTGGATAGCACCGGCGGCGTTTCCGGCACCGGGGGCTCGAGACGGACGAGTCGCGATAATCGGCGTTTCGATCGCACGTCGCGGCGGGTCGGTAACGACACTGGCCGGGTGGCGCGACGCGGCGCAGACCCCAAGGAAGACATCGGCGAACTCACGACCGGGCAGATCGCCATGCTCGAACGCGCCCAGGCCGGGCCCAACGACCAATCGCTGGTGGTCTCCGAGGAGACCCTGGCCAGCGTGCGCAACCGCAACAACGTCCCGATCTTCGTTTCCATCAACCGCGAGCACAACCTGCTGTTCGTGCGCACCGCCGACGAGCAGGCGATGGAAGAGGTCGAGCGTATCGTCCGTGAGTCCGACCGCCCCACGCCCCAGGTGCTGCTGGAGATGAAGGTGATGTCCATCGAACTCGGCGACGATACCTTCAGGTCCTCCTTCGACTTCAGCTACACGGGCGGCGGCGACAGCACCGGCCCGCGGGACGGTCAGGCCCCGAATGCCCTGAATCCATCGGCTGCAACCGGTCCCAACGCCCTGCTGGGACTGGTGGGCGCGGGGCTCAAGGACACCAGCAGCCTGGTGTTCCAAGTGATGAACGAGCACGTGCGGGCGCGCCTGCAGTTGCTCGACAGCGAAGGCCGCGTGAACATCCTGGCCACGCCGATGCTGCTCGCTTCCAACAACCGGCCGGCGAAGATCTTCATCGGTGAGCAGACGGTGCTGACCACCGGATTCTCGCAACAGTTCACCGGCACCGGTGGTGGCAACAACACCTTCGTCGGCACGCCCGTACCCGTGACCGAAGTAGTCGAGGTCGGCAACACGCTGACGATCCTGCCGAGCATCAACGCCGATCGCACCGTGCTGATGCGCCTGCTGCAGGAGGCCTCCACGGTCAACCCCAACGGCGGCCAGATCCCGGTGGTGGGCAACGGCATCGTCACGAATGTGCCCATCGACACCATCGACACCTCGACCATCGAGGGCACCGCGATGGCGAAAGACGGCCTGACCGTGATGATCGGCGGCATGATCACCCGCTCCTCCTCCGACGTCGTGAAGAAGGTCCCCCTCCTCGGCGATCTGCCGGTGATGGGGGCGCTGTTCCGCGACACCGAGCGCACCGACAACAAGCGGGAACTGGTCCTGCTGATTACGCCCCACGTCTTTACCACACCCGAGGAGGCCGAGGCGGTATCGCGCCAGCGCGTCGATACCCTGACGGAGCATCCTCACGCCTTAGACATCTACCTGCACGAACTCGACCGCTCGCGCGCCCGGGCGGGCCCGCCGCAGGGCGGCGGGAAGGGTGCCGCCGGCGGCACCCGAGCGGCTGCCCGGGGCGGCAGCGGCGACGCCGGCGCACGTCCGCGACGAGCCGGACCAGGCGTTCGACGTGGACGAGTGGTGACAGGCCTGCCATGAGTACGCACGGGTGTAACACGCACGCCGGGATGGCTCCCCGCAACCGGCATTCTGACCCGCAGCTGGCGATACCGGTTCCCGTGGGGGGTTACGGCTAAAGCCACTTCCTGTTCTCAAGCCGTAACCAACAACCCGGGAGAAACGAATGAACACGGCAATCGACCACATGAGCCCCATCGACGCCCCCGCGCCGCGGCGCCGATTGACCATCCCACTGAAGTACAGCATGCCCGCGCTCATCATCGCGCTGGGCGCCCTGGCCTATGCCTCTTACAAGGCCTTCGTCGCGCCGTGGGCGGCCTACGGTGACGCCGATATGAGCTACCTGCAACGTGTCGATGCGCGCTCCCTGTCCGGCGGCGACCTGACCCACTACCATTTCGGCCGGCTGGCCTACGAACAGGAGGCCCCGAATCTCGCCTGGGGCTGGGCCAAGCTGTTCGACGACGGCGACGGCGTATTCGAGCGCCTGGTCACCCCCGCGGTGCCGAGCGGCTACCGCTATGACGCCGACGGCCTGGGTCCCATTTATAACCACGACGCCTGCGAATCCTGCCACGTGGCCGACGGCCGCGCCCAGCCGCAGTTGGACAACCCCCTTGCGCCCCAGGAGGGCCTGCTGATCCGGCTGTCGGTGCCCGGCACGGGCGAACACGGCGGGCCCAAACCGCACCCGGTCTACGGCGGCCAGTTCGGCGACCGCGGCCAGCCGGCCAAGGGCATGAAGGCCGACGACTACGGCAACCCGGCGCGGTACGTCGGCGAAGGCGCGGTCAGGCCCGAGGGGCGCGTCGCGATCAGCTACCAGGAGGTCGAGGGCCGGTACTCCGATGGCACCAGCTATACCCTGACCAAGCCGACTTATGACCTGGTGGATCTGAACTACGGCCCCCTCGGGGAAGACATCATGATGTCGCCGCGAGTGGCACCGGCCGTGCCCGGTATGGGGCTGCTCGAGGCCATACCGGACACGGCGATCCTGGCCCACGCCGACCCGCAAGACCGCGACGGCGACGGCATCTCCGGGCAGGCACAATACGTCTGGGACCCCGAGAGTAATAGCAGGCGGCTGGGACGCTTCGGATGGAAGGCGGAGGCGGCCAGCGTCGCCCACCAGGCCATGGATGCCGCGGTCAACGACATGGGCGTGACCAACCCGATGTTCCCCGAGGAATCCTGCACGCGCGCCCAAACCGACTGCTCGAACGTATTGCATGGTGGCACACCGGCTAATCCCGAGTTCACGCCGGACCAGATGGAACAGTTGGTCGTCTACCTGCAGTTGCTTGGCGTGCCGGGACGCCGCGGGGTCGGCGAGGAGCAGGTCCTGCAAGGTGAGCGGATGTTTCGTGAGGCCGGCTGCGACGGCTGCCACGTCGAGACCTTCACCACCGCCGGCCATGACATCGCGCGCCTGAACGGCCAGGTGATCCATCCCTACACCGACCTGTTGCTCCACGACATGGGTGAAGACCTGGCCGACGACCGTCCGAGCTACGAGGCCGACGGCCGGCAGTGGCGCACGACGCCGCTGTGGGGATCGGGCTGGTGCCGGCAGTCAATGGCCACAGCCGCTACCTCCACGACGGCAGGGCCCGGAACCTGGAGGAGGCCATCCTCTGGCACGGCGGCGAGGCGGAGGACTCCCGTGATCGCTTCATGGAGATGAGCAGTCCGGACCGGGAGGCCCTGCTGTTCTTCCTCGAATCCCTTTGACCCATCGCGGTGCGGGCGTCCGCAAACGCCGCGCACCGCCAATCACCTCACTCACAGGATCGGAGAGGACTGACCATCCGTGAACACGCTTAATCGCCCGGGCCTGCATTCAATCCTTGGTGTCGCCGCACTCCTGGCCGCCTGCGAGCGGGGGCCCGCCATCGAACTCTCGGCCGCGGCGCCGCCCCAGGTCGTCGAGGCCGTCGTGCAAGGCGTCGCGCTACCGGGCTTCGAACACCTGACCGCCGCCGGGAAGACCCTGGAAGAGTCGGTATCCGCCCTTTGCGAACGCCCCGACGCGGCGCGACTGGCGAGTGCCCGCGAGGCCTGGCGAAGAGTCAACACCGTCTGGCGCGCACAACGACCCCTGATGTTCGGGCCGGCCCGCGATGCCGGCCTGCTGCGCCGCATCGACCTCTGGCCTACCCATGAGCTGATGGTCGATGCCGCCATCCGGCCCGAGGCCGATCGCCATACCCGCAACGAACCGTCGGCGCGTGGCCTCGCCGCGGCGGAGATGTTGTTGTTCGGAGACCGGCACTATCCCGCCGACGAGGGACAGTGGTCCGAACCCGCCCGTTGCCTGCACATGGCCGACATCGGCGCCGAGATCACCGGCCTGACGAACCAGATGGCAAACCGCTGGAAAACGGGATACGGCCCGGCGCTGCTCGAAGGCGAAGCGATGGCCGTGTTGAGCCTGGTGATGGCGGAGATCCTCAACACCGTCGAGGGCATGCTGTGGCAGCGCGTGGGTGTACCGGCGAATTTCTTTCGCGGCGATCCCCGACCTGAACAGCTGGAGGCCTGGCGCAGCGGGCAGTCCCTGGCCGGCATCGCAGCGAGCCTGCGGACCATCGAAGTTCTGCTCGCGGGTGACGCCGGGGCCCCCGGCATCGCATCACTGCTGATTGCCGAACAACCCCGTCAGGCCAGAGGGATGGTGCGTGCATCCCGCGCCGCGCTGGCGTCGGCCGATGCCATCACGCCCCCGTTGCGCGACGCCCTGAACGGCGGCCGAACCAGGGACCTGTTCGATGCCATACAGGATCTCAAGAACGCGCTGCTCGACAGCGCGGCCCTGTTGGGCCTGACCATCGCGTTCGAATCCGATGGCGACTGAAAGAACAACATGTTTCAGCCCGTCCCGCCGGCGCCTGCTGCAGGCATTGGCGCTCTGTGGCCTGCTGCCCGATGCCCTGCTCCGCCCCGCGTCCGCAGCGCCCTCCTCGATCCTCGTGTCCGGCTACTATGAGAGACGGGGCACGCAGATGGACAACCGGTTGCGCTGGCGTCACCCGAACGGCACTGCCCGGAACGAGCTGGCCCTCGACTTTCGTGGTCATGGCCTGTATCCGCATCCCGCCAAGCCGTCCCACGTGGTGGTGTTCGCGCGCCGCCCCGGGCGCCGGCTGGTAGAGGTCGATCTGGCCACGGCACGCATCACCCACGACGTCTCGGCAACGCCCGGCCGGCACTTTTTCGGACACGGGGTGTTCTCGGCGGACGGTAGCCGTTTGTACACGACGGAAAACGACTATGAGGCCGGCCGCGGCATGATCGGGGTGCGTAACGGCACCACCTTGGGGTTGATCGAAGAGTTTCCCAGCGCCGGCATCGGTCCCCACGACATCCGCCTGCTGTCCGATGATCAGACCCTGGTGGTGGCCAACGGCGGTATCCTGACGCATCCGGACCAACCACGGCGCAAGCTGAACCTCCATGCCATGCGACCCGACCTGACCTATCTGGATCGCCGGGACGGCCGGGTGCACGAGCGACGACGTCTCGACGACCATCAGCTCAGCATCCGGCACCTGGCGGTAACCCGCGACGACCAGGTCGTTGCCGTCCAACAGTACGAAGGCAGCCGTCACCGACTGCCACCCCTGGTCATGGTGCACCGGCCCGGCCAGCCGCCGCGCCTCTTGCGTGCCGACGACGCCACTCAACGTCGCATGGACTGGTATACCGCCAGTGTGGCCGCCGACAGCCGCAGTGCCACGGCGTTGGTGACCAGTCCCCGTGGAAATCTGATCACCCTCTGGGATATCGAGGCCGACCGCCTGATCCGTAGTTTCGACCTGCGCAAACCTTATGGCGCGGCACTGGCACCGGACGGGCATCGTTATGCCATCAGTTGCGCGGACGGCGCGCTTTTCGGCATGGCCCCGGACGGCTCCGACCTGCGCCGCCTGCAAGCGACAGATGACGGCGCCTGGGACAATCACCTGATGTGGATAGGTTCAGGACGATGAAGCGACGCGACAACCTGGCAAGCGACGAATCGCTGGCGTTTCTGAACAAGTTCGTAGAGCTGTTCGAGGACATCATCGAGCACGAAGGCTACGGTGACATCAGTATCAACGTGCGCCGGTTGAACAGCCAAACCCGCCTGGTCCTACTGGGCAGCGGCAAGGAATACCGCTTCCAGGTACGCGTGCCGCGGGAACCTTGGCGGGGAGTGGTGCGCAACCGAGGTTCCGGATCAACGCCAAGGGCGCCGGGACCCGCGGGTCAGGGACATCATGCCCGGAACGTAGCACCACCGGGGATCGACGCCGCGGCGAGCGCAGAAAGAACCGCAAACCCCGTAACTTCCGTCCCGAACGGCGCCTGGGTGTCGACCGGCGAGGCAGCACCCGGCCCAAGACTTGACCGCCGGGGCGGCTGCCCCCGGCACCAACCAGCTACCAGCACCCGGGTGGGAGGTCCAACCGGGCAGGGGCCCGTGGCCCGCTGCTCAGTGCAGGTTGGTCTGCGCCGCCGTTGCGGCAGCGGCTCGGGACTCCCCGACTCCCTCATCATACCCCTGCCACTGCAGCATCAGCCGCCGGCAGGTCTTGCGCAGCATCGGTTGCCTTGCCGTTTCGGGATGCTCGGCCAGCCACTGCAGGTGATCACGGATCGGCGTGGCCAGGGACATGCCGGGATTGTTGGCCTGGCGCGTGAGCATGAACATCAGGGCGCACAGCAATTGTTCGACCTCATTCGGGTTCTTCATGGGTACCTGCCTCGATAGTGCGTGGGAGCGCTCAGATCCGTCCTCCCAGCTCGATGCCGGGTTGCAGCGTCTCCTGCCCCGGTTCCCAGGCCGCCGGGTAGAACAGGAATATCGACCACCGGCCCTTGACGTCCTCGCTGGTAATGGTCTTGAACCGGCCGTTATGGAAGGCCTCGACGGAAAACTCGGGGATGGGCTTATTGATTCGTGACATGTCCACTCCTGCTGTAACCCATGATGGATTGAAGAAACCGTCGTACTCGCGACTATCAGCGGCTTCTTTATGTTAACTCTCATGGCGATACGCACCACCCGAAATGATGAAAGAGGAGCGCGTATCGCCATATTCGTTCCCTCACCCATCCCTCTCCCAGAGGGAGAGGGGAGTTCGTGCTTCGCGACTTTCACGTTAACAGTAACACCACTGATTCTCGTTCTCAACACCGATATACATGACTGCCCCGGCAGCAACGTTGTCCCACTTGCGGCTACCCGTTTCCCGTGGACCCATCTCCGGCCGGCCGTGGTGTATCTATCCGCCGGCACGCCTATCGCGGGGGAAAGCACCTGGCCCCCGGTTGGCCCCCATCGGCCTCAGGCCCAGTCGGTAGAGGACGGCGGTGCGACCGATGATACGCGCCGGCCCAGTCCTTCTCTGCCTGCGCCGAGATACCACGCTCCCAGCAAGGCCACCGCGCCGCCGAGCCACAGGGCCACCGATACCCCGTCCCGCAGCACATCCCCAGGAGGCAACCCTGCGTGCAGGCGCAGCGCCATGGCGGCCGCGGGGGCGGCCAGGCATAACAGTCCGATGATCGCCAGGGTCCTTGCGGCCATGTCTCTGAGACCGGGCGCCCGTAACAGGAACAGTCCTGCGGCAACCCACAGGACGAGAAACACCGGCAGGACGGGTGCGACCTCGGGCCGGAACAGGTCGCCGAGGCGCATACTGCCGCTGAACCCGGGACCCATGCCGGCGGCAGCGCCGACGGCCAGCAACGGCAGGGCAAAGGTCGCCACCCCGTTGCCTCCTGCCGCGGCACACAGTATTCGTGCCGTCGCCAGGCGACGCCGGCGTTGCCGGGCATGACCACGCCTGCTCCACATCAAGACCCCGGTGATGGACAGCCCTGCCCCCAACAAGCCCAGCACGGCATAGAGACCCTGCACCGCGACTCCGGCATAGTCGCCGAAATGCAGGGGCGCCATGGCCAGGTCCACGCGTCGGGCCGTGGACACCAGGGCGGGCGCATCCACCGCCGTCGCCCTGCCCGTTTCGAGATCGAAGACGACCCCCGCCTCGTGGCGCCGGAACAACCGGCCCGGCAGGTCGCCCCTGACGGCGACGGTGTCACCCCCTTTGCCGAAATCCACGAATACCGGCACGAAGCCGGGGATGGCGCGTCGTGTCTCCGCCACCAGGCACTCCAGGCCCGGGGCCGTCCCGCAGGGCTTGGCCGGCCCTGGCGGCGGCGCAGGCCCTGCCCATTCGGGGGCCAGCAGGCCATACAGGCCCAACCATGCCCCGGTGACGGCCACCAGGATATGAAAAGGCAAGCCCCAGACACCCGCCGCCTTGTGACTGTCGGCATAGGCGAGGCGGGGGTTGTCAGGGCGCAACCGCAGCGTGAAGAGATGGCGCAGGATACGACGGTGCATCAATACGCCGGTGATGATGGAGGCCAGCAACAGCAGGCCCGCCGCACCGATGAACCAGCGCCCGGGGTGGCCCATGAAGAGGCGGGTGTGGTAGTTGACCAGGAAGTCGGCGATGCCGTGGGAGGCCTCCATCACCACGACCCCGCCCGCGGCATCGAGGCGCAGGCGCAGGCCCTCCTGGCTGCGCAATTCGTAGCCCCGCGAGGCCGTGGGCAGTTCCAGCCGGCGCGGGCGCTGCCCGGCAGGTAATCCCGCCCTCAGCCTGGCCATGGCCTGGTCCAGGGGCGGCACCGCGGCCGGCGCCCGGACCATGCCATCCACCCAGTCGTTCAGTTCGTCCTTGAACACCGCGACCGCGCCACTGACGCAGAGCACAAACACCAGCAATGCCAACCCCAGGCCCAGCCCCGAGTGCCAGGGATGAAGATACCGCGCCAGCCTCACTGCTCAGGGGGCCGCGACGGCCACGGGGCGGGGTTCGGGCACCCCTGCAGCCGCCAGCGCCTCCACCGCCGCCCTGGCCCTGTCCAGGAGCGCTGCAGCACGCTGGTGATCCTCGAGCGCGAATCCATTCCGACGCCAGCTTGCGCAGCACCGTACCGCGCCGATGAGGCGAGTCGATGTCCTCCACCAGCTCGGCCGTTTGCTCCAGCAGATCGACAGCCGCCACCGCCCGCCCCTGGCGATGCATGTTCTTGGCGATACGGATATAGCCCTCCGCACGGTGGTAGGGATCCGGGATGCTGTCGGCGACTTCGATGCCGCGTTCGAAACGATGGCTCTGGCCGAGATTGCGTGCCAGCTCGCTCAGCACATCGTTGCGCGCCTCCCCGGCGGGGATCTCCAGGGCGGCTGCAACGCCCAGCTCGAGGTCCCGCGCCGCGGCATCGCGCCGGCCCTTCTCCGCCTGCTCGCCGCCGAGCATGGCGAGAAAGCGCGCCTGCTCCAGCGGTGACTCGATGGCAGCCAGCAGGCCGCGGGAACGGGCGAACAAACGCGCGGCCCGCTCGCGATGACCGATGTCCATCATGTTCGCACCGATCTCGTTGAAGAACAGGCCACGCTCGTAGGCCGAGGCGATGCCCTGGGCCAGGCCATAGGCCTCGTAAACCAGGGGTACGCCCTTGGCAGGATCCGTGAAACGGTGATTGGCGCCGGTACCGGCCAGCAGCTCCGCGCGCAACTCCAGATCGTCCTCCACCGGCAACACCTCCCCCAGCATCTCATCCAGCAGGGCCTGGGCCCGCTCGGGCTGGCCGGCCTTGCCCAGTTTATTGACCAGTTTCCATCCCAGTTTGGTGCGCAGTTCCAGGTCGGACACCTGTACACGCAGGGCCATGGCCTCCTCGAAGGCGTCGGTCGAGGCCAGTTCGTTGGCCAAGTGGTGTATGGCCTGATCCCGCAACAGGGGATCCGAGATACCCTGGGCCCGCGCCAGGGCCTGTCGCAACAACTCCTCGCCCTCCCGGGCGCGCCCAATGACCACCAGCTTGTGGCCCACCTGCCCCAACAGATCGGCCTGTTCGTATTCGGATCGCACCAGGACATCGGCGGCCGCGATGGCCTGCTCGAAGCGATCATCCCTATGGGCCTCGGCGGTGGAAACGAGACCGGGCAGGGTGGCCGACAGGGTTATGCCCCACAGCCAGGTAATGCTGCGTGTATTCATGATGACTTCTCCTTCTAGAAGTTGGTTTGGATGCCGATGAAGAAGACGCGACCGGGCGTCTCCGTATCGAAGGTGGTATCACTACCCTTGAACAACTCCTTGTCCTGGTCGGGATCGAAGACGTTGACGGCATCGAACCTCAGGTCCAGGCTCGGCGTGAGGCTGTGCCGCAGCCCGATATCCACCAGCCACTTGGATTTCTCGACCTCGAGTTCGTCCTCGGACTTGACCTTCTCGAGCTTCCCTTCGAATTTTGCCGCGATGGTCAACAGGGTCTTGCGGTTGGGGAACACGTAGTCGAGACCCGCATTGACGATGAGGTCCCGCTGCTCGTCGAAGGGCTGTTTTTGCCCCGTGTCATCGCGTTTGAGCTGGGAATCGAAGATCCCCTGGTTGGCCCACAAGACCAGGCCTTCGAGTCTGGGATGCAACAAACCCGCATTGATCCGCTGTTCGAGTTCGATGCCCTGGACATAACCGTCACCGATGTTGTCGACGAGAAAGACGTCCTTGCCGTCTATCACGTCGCCGGTGGGGATCAGGTCGATCACATCCCGGAGTTCATTGCGGAACAGCATGGCCGACAGCAGCAGGGAGGGCGTGTTGTAGGTCAGCTCCACGTCGAAGTTCCAGGACTTGGCCGAGGACACGTCCGAATTTCCCAGTTCGAAACGGTCGCCCTTCTCTTTACGGAAGTTGACCACCTCCTCGAACTTCGGCCGGTTGATCTTGCGTGATACGGCCGCCTTGACCACGATGTCGTCATAGGGACTGTAGCGGGCCTGCAGGGAAGGGAAGACATCGGTTTCAGTGCTCCTTGCCTCGTCCCGGCCCGTTTCCTGGGAATCCCGCCGCAGGCTCTCTACCCGGATCCCCGGCTTGATGCTGAAGCGTTCCGTCACCATGAACTCGCTCTCGACGAAGGCGGCCAGAAGCCGCTCTTCCACCTCGAAGTCGCTGCCGGGCTCGGTCTTGTCACTGCGGCTGCCATCGGGCTTGATCTCTATCTTGGTCTTGCTCTGTTCGCGGTCCCGCCAACGGGCCTGGACACCGGCCTTGAGCAGCTGCGGCACGCCCGCCTCGAGGGGCATCTCCAGCGCCGAGCGCAACTGCCACTGGCCATCGTCGATCTCACCGCTTTCCTCCTCGGTCTTGTCGAGGGCCCCGTCTTCCAACTTACGCTTGCGCTTTTCCTCGTCCTGCCCGGTATCGAAAAAGCTCAGATCGGATGACAGGCGCCCGCCGCCCGTCCATTTGCGCTTGTGCTCCAGAACGAAGCCGTAGGTCTCGGCCTCGGTGGTGCCGTCTTCCAGTTCCCGCTCCAGGGCCTTGCCGGGTTTTATCTTGTCCTTGGTCTTGTCCTTGCTGCTGTCCTCGCGGTCGAAACGGGGCTTGAAGTGGATCTCGTCACGCTCCAGGGACCAGGCGAGATCCGCACTGATGTTGACGGCGTCATCCACCACGATCTCATCCTCGGTCTCCTCCTCCTTGAACTGCCCCTGGACGTCGAAGGTGGTCTTGGTCTTGTCCTTCTCGCGGGGGGTGCGTGCCGTATCGAGGAACAGGTTGTAACCGAACAGCGGCGAGTGGCGGCCGCCGGTAGCCAGTCGCAGCTGGCGGAACTCACCATGGATGGTATCGATGCCGCCGATCTGCGCTTGGGCCTCCTGCTCTTCCTCGTCGGGGATGGGCCGGCTGGTCACGGCTATGCGGCCGGCGATGCCATCGGCCTCGTAGGATGCCCCCGGATTGCGCAGCACCTCGATCACGTCTATCGACAGCGGCGACAACCGGCTGGCGCGAAAGTCCCGTTCGCCGGACAGCCCGGGTTGTTGTATGCCGTCGATCTCCAGGCGGTTGAATCCCTTGTCGAGCCCGCGAAACTTGATGTCGCGGTTGACACCCACCGGGCCGCGAAAGAACACCCCCGGCATGCGGTTGATGACATCGCTCAGACGCCGGTTATTGGGCTGGTCCTCGAACTGCTCACGGGTCATGCGCGACACCGGGTCGATGCGATCGAAACGTTCCGGATCCTCGGCCTCGCCCTGGCGTGGGGGCGTGACGACGATGGACCTCAGCCAGTGGACGCGCTGGGACGGGCCGCGCTCCAGTACCAGAGTGCGGCTGTCCGAGAATCGATAAACCAGCCCGCTGCCGGCCAGCAGCCGGTCAAGGGCCTCCGTGGTGCTGTAACGGCCCTGCAGCCCAGGGCTGCTTTGACCCTCGGTGAGGACGCCCGCGCCACTCAGGAACAGACCGGAGCTTCCTGCAAACTGGTTGAGCACCTGAGTCAGGGGACCGGCGGGAATGTCGTAGACCCGTGACGTCGCCACGGATACCGGCCGTTCGCTCGCCCCGACCACGGGCACGGGCACGACTAGCGACCCTGACATCAAGGCGGCGACCAGTACCCAGCAGCCGGCCCGGCCCCACGGGACGCCGCGCCGGGTATACGGCCTGCCGGGGTGGTCATGTAGAGATGGGTTGTGGGTTGCAGCCATGGATCCTCCCAATGAATCGGCACGTTTTGTCGTGTTTCATCAGGAGAATCGAACGAGCGGACAAAAAGGGAACCCGGCAACGTGATCCGGGCAGGAGGTAGCGGCTCCGCGGTCAGCGGGACTCGATGATCACCCACCAGGGATGGACGCGGCGGATGCGCACCGGCAGGGCATCCGCGAGCATGGCGAGCGCCCGGTCCGTGTCCGTGAGGGGATAGATGCCCATCACCGGCATGTGGGCCACTTCCGGTGCCACGGCGAGACGACCGCGGCGATAGCGCGCCAGCTCGGCGACGAGTTCTCCGAGGGGGAGAGGGTCGGCCACGAGTTGGCCACGGGCCCATGCATCCGCCACCGGAGCGGCCGCTGTGATGGCGGCCACCGCCCGTGCGTCGAAGGAGGTCTCCCGGCCGGCCCTCACCACGCCTCGCCCACCGGCCTGGGGCTGGATGGCCACCGCCCCATCCTGGACGGTCACCCGGGTCCGGGTCGTATGCTCACGAACCACGAAGCGGGTACCCAGGGCCTGGAGACGACCATGGGCCGTGTCCACCAGGAATGGGCGCTGATGGGGGTCGACCGCGGTCTCGATGAGGATCTCCCCGCGTACCAGGATCAAGCGCCGGTGACGCGGACCGTAGTCGCTATTCAACGCAGTGTCGGTGTTGAGCCACACCCGGGTTCCATCCTCGAGGGCGATCCCGGCGATCTCGCCGACGCCGGTGCGATGTTCCGCCGTCAGGGCCCGGGCCTGGTCCTCCAGCGGCGTGTGGCGCCAGGCCACCCAACCCAGAGTACCGATCCCCAGCAGCAGGGAGAGCTGCTTCAAGGCCTGCCGGCGTCCCATGCGGCTGCCGCGTACCGCGTCCAGGGTGGCATCGGCCGCTCCCCGCTCGGCCTCGTTGCCGAGGCGCCGGAAGCTTTTTACCACCGCTTCGACCTGCCTCCAGGCCTGAAGATGGGCCGGCCGGGTCTCCAACCAGCGCTGCCAGGCCGCGCGGTCCGCATCCGAGACATTTTCATCACGCAACCGCACGAACCATTCGCCCGCCTGCCGCAGGGCCTCGCGATCCAGGCCCACGTCAGCGCCATGGCGCCATGAAGTGCCCTCGGTCATGGCAGCCGGCTGAGCTCGAGTTCCGCCTGGATCAAGGCGCAGTGCGCCATGGCGCGGGCGATATACTTCTTGACCATGCGCTCCGATACGCCGAGCCGTTCGGCGATGGTGCGATAGGGGAGTCCGTGCAACTGGGCCATCACGAAGGCCCGGGCCACGTTATCGGGCAGGTCCCGCAGCATGGCATCCAGCTCCACCAGGGTTTCCAGGATGATGGCCTGATGCTCTTCCGACGGCGCGACCATATCCCCGCGGCTCGCCAGCGTCTCCTGCCACGCCCGTTCCACTTCACGCCGTCGCCAATAGTCGACGCACAGGCCCTGGGCCATGCGCCCGAGATAGGCCCGGGCCTCGCCATGACTGGCGAAGCGACGCGGACGCACGAGCAGGCGCAGGAAGGCATCGTGGGCGAGATCCGCCGCCGTCTCCGTACAACCCAAACGGCGGCGTAACAGGCTGCGCAACCAGCCGTGGTGGTCGCGATAGAGTTGGTCGAGGAACGGGATGGCGCAATCGGGCACGGCGGACGGCTACCTTTTTCAATAATGCGAAACTTTCTCATTATTGCTCGTTTTACTGGTCGGAACAATGTCGCGGCCGGTCCATGGGGGATGGTTTGCCGTAGCACCGTCATGGCGCGGTCACGAGGTCGAACCACGGGACCGGACGGCTCCCGGATACTTTGACACGCGGGACGCCGAGGAAACGCACGCCTTGCCGGCGACTGCTGAACCGGGTCACCGGGTATGACGCGCATCCACTTCAACGGCCACGGTCATCCCGACAGCATTCCAGGCACAAGCGACGGATGACGTGCTTGGTGTCCCTGTCCAGGCACCGCATCTTCTCCACCCGCAATCTTCCCGCCTCCATCAGGGCGCGTACGTGGCTGGACCGCAATTCGATCCTGACCTTGGGATCGGTCCCGGCATCTCTTCTGCCGTCCTGGCAAGGTAACCCCCTCGCGTAGCTCCCACCACACAGCCCCATTTGAGAACCTCCGAAATCGATATGCCTTGATTGATAATGATACGCGTTCGCATCCGTTGTCAACGACCCGTTTTTATTATCGGTAGTGCACTTGCCGTGCCGACGGCACTTACGGTCAGCGTCGCAACATTACTATTCGTGTTGCGAATGCTTCTCATTGACTTTCCTTCTTTTGGCGCTAAACTCGTTCCCAGGTCGAAGACTCAACTCAACACAAAGGACGCCATCCCGGAGAGACGAACCATGTGTCAGTCATCACGATCATTTCACCTTCTCCAAGAATCCCCTCAGTCCTCCGCGCACCCGGAGTCCGCACCGGCACCACAATCTATGCGCCCTCTCAAAGCCCCCCCTCACCCCTGGGCGATCCCGGAGTCCCCACCGGATGACGCCGGCCTGAAGCGCAAGTCCCGCCGCAAGCTATGGGACCTGGCCCGCAATCTCCATTGCCCCCTCATCGGCACCTGCCTCGAGGTCGACGAGTTGCATCGCGTGGCCCGCAAGGCCCGCGCCCGTTTCGACGGCCCCTTGAGCGACTACGATATCCATGTGTGCTTCGTATCCAACGCGGAGGAAAAGAACGCCCTGTCCGTGGCCACCCACAAGGCCCTGGATCGCAAGTTCGCCTCCCACCTGCGGCGCTTCGCCGGGGCCCGCACCGTCACCGAGCTGGCGGCCCTGTGGGAGGAGGCCTGCGCCCGCGGCGAGGTGCCCGGAGCCTTATGGGCCACGCTCACCCACCCGGCCTGCGACGAAGACCTGCGCACCTTCGTCTACGAAGAGGTGCACATGCTGTCCCATCAGATCGGCGCGGGCCAGCGTGCCGATCTCAAAGCCTTGACCTCCGCACGCGCCGAACTGGAGCATCTGCGACACGATTTCGACGCCCTCCACAGCCGCACCCGCACCCAGTTGCAGGAGCGGGACCAGCGCATCATGGAACTCGAGAACGCCCTGCGGGAGTCCGACACGGAGCGCCGGCGCGGAGAAGGCCAGCGCCAGGCCCTGCAGGCCATGGTGGATGATCTGCAGGCATCGACGGCCCACCAGAAGGTCGTCGAGGCCCGGCGCACGGCGGAGCACGCCACCGCCCGGCTGCTGCGCGTGGAACGGGACCGTGACCGCCTGCAACAGGCATGGGAGACCAAGCTGGGCACCCGCACCAACCCGGGCACCGGCGATGGAGACCGGGACCTTCATGGCGCAGCCATGGAACATGGGTTTGCCGAAACCCTGCACGGGTGCGAAGGCTGCACCGAAGAAACCTGCGCCCTCTCCCGCGATCTGGGCGGACGCCGCATCCTGTGCGTGGGGGGCCGCATCGAGATGGTGGAGCAGTACCGCGCCGTCGTGACGGGCCTCAACGGGCGCTTCGAGCACCACGACGGGGGCCTAGAGGAGCGACGCCAGCGCCTCGAGGCCCTGCTCTCCTCGGCGGATGCCGTGGTATGCGCCACCGACTGCGTGAGCCACGATGCCTATTACCGCCTGAAGCGCTTCTGCAAGGCCCACCGCAAGCCCCATGTCTTCCTGCAATCGTCAGGACTCACCAGCTTCACCCGCGCCGTAGAGGCCATGGCCGGATAGGGGGATCACCATGAAGCCTTTGCCACCAGACCATTTCACTACTCGAAGCGCCGCCGCCCGCCGCTTCCCCGACCACGGCGACACGAATGCACCCCCACGCCCTGCGGCTTATCGCTGCGGGGCGGCGGGTTCGGAACAACGCCTGAGCCTCATCGATATCGGTCGCCGCGTCACCATTCGCCGCACCGCGGACCACGCCGCCCGGCGCCGCCTGGCCCTGTACGGGCTCATAGAGGGCGTGGACGTGATAGTGGAGAAGCGCGGTGGTGCCGGCGACCTCATCGTCCGCTTCGACGCCGCCCGCTACTTTATCCCCGCCCACCTGGCCCACGCCATATGGGTCAGTCCGGGCGGCGGGAGTGACCCGCCGAAACGGGACCAGTAGTCCGCCGCGCTCAAACAGCGAAAAGCGTAACCACGAAAGACGCAAAAGGCGCGAAAAGGGGGAAGGCAGGGGGGCTTCGATTACCCCTGTGGGGCGACGCCCTCGTCGCGATTTCCCGGTCTCAATTCTCCGTGTCGACGGCGGTCCAAACCCACGCATATCTGGCGAAGGATTGATTGCGAGGGTGACCAGAACCCACCCGATAGGGGTCGGGAAGGAGTGACCCTCCCCGCCCTCCGAACCGTGCATGCGGTTCTCCCGCACACGGCTCTCCAGTCGGTGGTTACCTCATCGGGATTGGCTCGCCAACGTCCGGGCTTCGGTCATGGTGAAAAGCCCAGCCGCAGCGAAGAACGCGTTCGGCCAGCGGAGATGGTCGGACTGACAATGACCCGCTCCCGGGCGCTTCTGCTGCTTGCGCAACAGCGCCCGTAATCGACGTCGGACAAAACCGTCCACGCGAGGAAAGGTCCACGGGTGCGCGTGCTGGAAATACACGAACCAGCCACGCAGCATCGGGTTCAGGTCGGCCACAATCCGCGCCAGCGAATCCCCACGACTGCGCCGGGTTTTGGCCCGGACCCGGTCGTAAAGGGCCTTGCGGCTCTTCTTGCGTACCCACCGCCGTCCCGCTTCAAACCGGTACCCGAGAAACTCAAAGCCTTCCCGGGCTGCCGGCAATCCCCCACACGGGTCTTCTCCGGGTGCAGTTGCAGACCATTGGCCTCCACCCAGTGCCGCAACTCCTGCAGCGCCTCCTGGGCTTCGTCCGGACTGGCACACAGGATCACGAGGTCGTCAGCATACCGAACCATCCGATAGCCGCGCTGGGTCATGTGTACATCCAGCCCGTGCAGGTACAGATTCGCGAGTAACGGACTGATCACCGCCCCTTGGGGCGAGCCCCGGGTCGGCGTCCAGCGCGCTATCTCCGCCACCACGTCCTGGCGCAACCAGGCGCGCAGCAGGTCGAGGATCCGACCATCGCTGATCCGGTCCTCGACCCGGGCCATCAACGCTTCGTGCGGGATGGTGTCGAAGTACTGGGCCAGGTCGGCATCCACCACATGGGTGTAGCCCTCCCGAACCAGCCCATCCACTTCCCGCAGCGCATCCTTGCACCCGCGACCCGGGCGAAACCCGTAACTCATCGGCAAAAACTGGTGCTCGAAAATCGGCTCGAGCACCCGCTTCATCGCCGCCTGCACAATCCGGTCCTTCACCGTCGGAATGCCCAGGGGACGCGTCCCTGTCCCCTTCGGAATCTCCACCCGACGCACCGCATCCGGTCGGTACCGTCCAATTCCCAGCGCCTCTCCCAGCTCCGCCAGATACCGCTCGGCATGGGCCTCAAAACGCTGCACACTCTGGCCATCCACCCCCGCTGCACCCCGGTTGGCCCGCACATCCTGCCACGCCCGTTCCAGGGTCTGGGGGCGATGCACCTTGTCGATCAGACTGAACCACTTCGTCCCTTGGACGCCGTTACCCAGCGCCGCCAACATGCGCTCCGTCCAAATCGTGCGGTCCACCCACGGCCATTCCACCGGGTTGGACGAGTCTGGCTTAGCCTCTTGCGAGACACTCTCGACCCTTTGCATACGCGCTCACCTCCTCCAGACTTCACCCATCCACCTTCCTGCCTCCCTTCCCTCGGCGCGATTTCTGTTCTTCGCGCTTTCCCGGCACCACCCACGGTTTTAGGCGGAGGACGCCCTCCAGCTCTTGGGTCCGCGTTTCCGCAGCACCTCGCCATGACCGCAGCAGAACCGTTCAGTACTACGAAGGCTCTGACTCCTGCCCACCGTCACCACGGCGGTCAGGTCTCCCCGCTTCTCTCGCATTTCCTTCCCAGCGTTCCGTCTCCAACCACGGAGGGGACCCGAATGTCGCTTTCCACGCCAATCCCAGCGCATCCGATGATTTTCAGGCTTCACCTTCTCCTAGCGGGCTCGCCGTCCCGTACCGCCGAATCGAGTTCGTCATCCTACGGACCGCCAGTTCGCCTCCGGTTGCTCTCCACCCCGCCTCGCGACGACGCAGTTACCTTCGACTACGGGGCCTTGGCTTACCCCGACACGGACTCTCACCGTGCAGAAAATGCGCCTCCACGGACGCACTAGGAGCCGAGCCCCCTCGGCGATAAACCCTCGACCATCGCACCCCCCATCGCCCAATCGGCCAGGGGGCTGGCCTCCTACATCGTGCCTGCACGAAAACCCGTATTTCCCGGCAAATTCCCAGCGTGACACTCAGGTACTGATGGCCGGTGTTCCACCTTGGCGACTGTTTTGAGATGCGTGGCGTCATCCAATGCGAATGCTTCGCATTGATGGTGATGTGCAGACGCTCCTCTCCTGTCCGCGTGGCGCGGTATCGGCTTCGGAGCGCTGCTCAGGCAGCCTTTCGGTAGGGGCCGCGCCTTCGCCGCTCCCGCTCTTGTTCTTGCTGACGCAGCAGCGCGCCAAGGCGGTGAATGTTGCGTGCGAGCACGGCCAGCGCCACATAGCGCTTGAAGCCCTCGATGCCGTGGTCCGGACACTTGTCCAGACCATGAACCTCCAGGGCATTGATGGCCGACTCCACCGCCGAATGGCGATGGCGCAGGCGCAGAAATTCCTCATCACTCTCGCGCACCTTGTCGGCCTGAGGAGACGACCCTTCTTCGGCAGGACCACCCGCTCCAGACGCTCAGCCAAGGCCGCCTGGTTGGCTGGACTGTGGAAGCCCTTGTCCATGCTAACAGCGCGCAGTGGCGCAAATCGCTCCTTCGTCTCCTCAACCATCGGTACGGCCACCTGATCATCGGTGCACATCTGCATCACCTGGTGGTGCAGGATGAAACGGTCGCTGTCCTCCATCACGCACACCCGCAACCCCAACTCCACCGGCACCCCGGCCTTGCCCTTGCTGATCCACTCGGTGTGGGGCTCGAACAACGAGAAGACCTTCTCATTGTGGGGGATGCGCTCGCCCTGGAGCACGCGGCGGCGGATCTGATCGATCTGCCGATTGGCGTGGGTCATGAATTCATCAAGCTCGCGCAGCAGCCCCTCGCTCAGCGCACAGGAGGCCGGCACTTTCTGGCGGATCTGCTCGGCACGGGTCAGGTGGTCCTCGGCCAGTTCCAGGTAGGTGCCGTGGGCCTCGGCGATATCCTGCAGTTTGGCTTGACGCTTGTCTTCGTCCTTGGAGGTGGAGTGTTTGAGCCGCTGGACGATTCGGTACTGGCGCTTAAACTGGCGCTGATGGTGGGCATGCTGACGCCAACCGGGCAGCGCGTGGAGTTCGGCCAGTTCGGTGCTCAAATCGATGACCTTACGGATGGCGTCGAGCAGCAAGTTGATGTCGGTGGGGAAATGCACATCGGTCTCCACCACGAACGAGTCACAGCGCCCGACGAGCCCTTCTTCCAGGTTTTTTTTTAGCGCCTTGTGCCCCGCACGCACCACCTCTTGATTGATCCGGTCCAGGAGCTCCGGGGTGAACAGGCGCAGATTATCCCGTAGCGTCTGCATCGGGTAGAGATAGGTGTCGGTCCAGTCGCCGTGCCCGAGGAATTGGCGGATCGTGTTGTGCTCGTTGGCCAGTTCCCGGACCCTGTCGTAGTCGGCACTGAGCCCCAGGCGCAGTACGCCAAGCACCAGGATCTTCCACTGCGACATCCCGGCCGACCGGCGTTAGGGGCCACCAGGAGATTTTCTGCCTCGCTATCACGTACCGGGCGCACCTCTTCAAGGATCGCGAAAACCCGCTCGCGCAACGCGGGCGTGGTGTAGATGTGCTGCAGTCCCCGCAGGAGCTGCGGGATGTCATCGCGCGATTTGGGATCGAGCCAAATCGCGCCGATGTCCTGCTCGCCGATCTGCATTTGCGGCTCGATCACCTTGCGCATACGAATTTCGCCTCGTCAGAAAAATTCGTGGGCGGTTTCCGGGACAGGTAATGCTCCAAGCGCATGATATAAAGCGATTTCTGCCGCATGATAAGTCCTGAAGCCATATGCTTTTCTGGTGGTCAGTTTCGCTTTGTTATTGAAACCTTCGACAATGCCGCTCGAAAACTGCTTTTTTGCCCGGAACCAGTTCAGCAGCAGGGGCCGATGGTTTCTCAGCATGCGGGCCACCTTCTTCATCGGCTCAATCTTGGAACGCATCGTTTTCGTACACCACTTATCCAGGAACTCACCGGCCCAATAGGGCGACTGATACGACCAGAAGAGCTGAAACTCCTCTTTGAGCAGATAGCTTCTGACCGACTTCAAATTGTACTGCAGCAGATCCGCCAGTTTGGTCTCCTGTTTCTCCGTCAGATTCTCCGGACGCTTGAGCAGCAGCCAGCGGGTCTTCGTCAGTACCGGATCGTAGCCTCTTTTCTTCAGCTCCTTGGCCTCCCCGGCCCGCACCTCATCGATCGCTTTACTCAAGTGCGCCATGATGTGGAACCGGTCCAGGATGTGGAGTGCACCTCCCGCCTTCTTGGCGATCACCCTCAGGTAGGGCTTCCACATATCGCTGCAGATATAGCGCAAATCGGCGGTTCGTTCCTTGCCAAGCCACCGGAAGAATCCCAACAAAGTTTTGACCTTCCGTTTCTTGCCGATCCACAGCAACCGTTTACAGCCAACGTCGATCTGGTAAACCAGCGTGAGGTACTTGTGGCCCCTCTGCCATTGGATCTCATCGATACCAATAGCTTTAATGCCCGACAGGTCTCTATGTTCCCGGCCCCAGGTGACAGCCATCTCGACCGAGCAGAACACATGGTCCCAACTGGTGCGAAAGGCTTCAGCGACTTCCTTCCAGCTCAGGCGTTTGGCCCAGCTCGCCAGAAACCAGGCATAGGCCTCGGTCAGGCGATGTTTGCCTTCGGCCCAAGGCATCCGCTCCACCACGATGCCACAGCTTGGACAGTCGACGCGGCGTGGCGCATAGAGAAAAAACACCTTAATACCCCACACCGGAATAAACTCAAATCTTCGAACCGGCAATGTGTCGTAACCCGGCCTGCGCCGGCCGCACCTCGAGCACTCCGGCCGCCCATTACCGCGAGGGTGGAGTTCGGCCTCGATTGTCGGCACCTCCGTGCCATCTACCCAACGGATGGCGCCGTACACAAAAGATTTGAATTTCTGGACTCGATTAAGGATAGTCTTGACTTGCATCCTCGCTCCTTTTTTCTGATTGACGGTTGGTCGTACTTCCATCATCTCAGAGTTAGGGAGCAGGATGCGCTTCCCCTAATAAAATCTAAATTTGCATCCCTGGAGTGCTAGTTATCTACGTTTTTACCCACAAATTTTCCTGAAGAGCCCGAATTTCATCCTGGCGAAGATTGCGTCTCTCAAGGGCCTTGTGCGCCTGTACCGTCCGGCCCTCACCGGTTACGCCGCCATTATATCAATGCAGATCAATGCGTTACAGATTTATCTTGCAATCCAGCAAACGGAACCGTCGCATTCTTCGCGTCGCGATTATTAGCTTATGCCGTTGATCAATAAACTCTTTTGAGTTTCTCGTGCAGGCACTACATCGTAAATCGAAGCCAGCCGTAGGCGCCGAAAAGGAGGAAGGCCGGAGGGGCTTCGATTACCCTTGATAGGGGTCGGGAAGGAGTGACCCTCCCCGCCCTCCGAACCGTGCATGCGGTTCTCCCGCACACGGCTCTCCAGTCGGTGGTTACCTCATCGGGATTGGCTCGCCAACGTCCGGGCTTCGGTCATGGTGAAAAGCCCAGCCGCAGCGAAGAACGCGTTCGGCCAGCGGAGATGGTCGGACTGACGATGACCCGCTCCCGGGCGCTTCTGCTGCTTGCGCAACAGCGCCCGTAATCGACGTCGGACAAAACCGTCCACGCGAGGAAAGGTCCACGGGTGCGCGTGCTGGAAATACACGAACCAGCCACGCAGCATCGGGTTCAGGTCGGCCACAATCCGCGCCAGCGAATCCCCACGACTGCGCCGGGTTTTGGCCCGGACCCGGTCGTAAAGGGCCTTGCGGCTCTTCTTGCGTACCCACCGCCGTCCCGCTTCAAACCGGTACCCGAGAAACTCAAAGCCTTCCCCGGGCTGCCGGCAATCCCCCACACGGGTCTTCTCCGGGTGCAGTTGCAGACCATTGGCCTCCACCCAGTGCCGCAACTCCTGCAGCGCCTCCTGGGCTTCGTCCGGACTGGCACACAGGATCACGAGGTCGTCAGCATACCGAACCATCCGATAGCCGCGCTGGGTCATGTGTACATCCAGCCCGTGCAGGTACAGATTCGCGAGTAACGGACTGATCACCGCCCCTTGGGGCGAGCCCCGGGTCGGCGTCCAGCGCGCTATCTCCGCCGCCACGTCCTGGCGCAACCAGGCGCGCAGCAGGTCGAGGATCCGACCATCGCTGATCCGGTCCTCGACCCGGGCCATCAACGCTTCGTGCGGGATGGTGTCGAAGTACTGGGCCAGGTCGGCATCCACCACATGGGTGTAGCCCTCCCGAACCAGCCCATCCACTTCCCGCAGCGCATCCTTGCACCCGCGACCCGGGCGAAACCCGTAACTCATCGGCAAAAACTGGTGCTCGAAAATCGGCTCGAGCACCCGCTTCATCGCCGCCTGCACAATCCGGTCCTTCACCGTCGGAATGCCCAGGGGACGCGTCCCTGTCCCCTTCGGAATCTCCACCCGACGCACCGCATCCGGTCGGTACCGTCCAATTCCCAGCGCCTCTCCCAACTCCGCCAGATACCGCTCGGCATGGGCCTCAAAACGCTGCACACTCTGGCCATCCACCCCCGCTGAACCCCGGTTGGCCCGCACATCCTGCCACGCCCGTTCCAGGGTCTGGGGGCGATGCACCTTGTCGATCAGACTGAACCACTTCGTCCCTTGGACGCCGTTACCCAGCGCCGCCAACATGCGCTCCGTCCAGATCGTGCGGTCCACCCACGGCCATTCCACCGGGTTGGACGAGTCTGGCTTAGCCTCTTGCGAGACACTCTCGACCCTTTGCATACGCGCTCACCTCCTCCAGACTTCACCCATCCACCTTCCTGCCTCCCTTCCCTCGGCGCGATTTCTGTTCTTCGCGCTTTCCCGGCACCACCCACGGTTTTAGGCGGAGGACGCCCTCCAGCTCTTGGGTCCGCGTTTCCGCAGCACCTCGCCATGACCGCAGCAGAACCGTTCAGTACTACGAAGGCTCTGACTCCTGCCCACCGTCACCACGGCGGTCAGGTCTCCCCGCTTCTCTCGCATTTCCTTCCCAGCGTTCCGTCTCCAACCACGGAGGGGACCCGAATGTCGCTTTCCACGCCAATCCCAGCGCATCCGATGATTTTCAGGCTTCACCTTCTCCTAGCGGGCTCGCCGTCCCGTACCGCCGAATCGAGTTCGTCATCCTACGGACCGCCAGTTCGCCTCCGGTTGCTCTCCACCCCGCCTCGCGACGACGCAGTTACCTTCGACTACGGGGCCTTGGCTTACCCCGACACGGACTCTCACCGTGCAGAAAATGCGCCTCCACGGACGCACTAGGAACGACGCTCTCGTCGCGATTTCCCGACGCCAATTGCGGTGGGGCGCCGCTCCTACAGGCGGCGCTTCCACCGTCATCTCTTTGTTCTTTCGCCTATTTCGCATCTTTCGTAGTTATTAAAAAAGCAAACGGTTCCGCCAAATAGGCACCCGCCGTCTCACGGGTCCCGAAGGCCGACATTGAAGGCCATGGACAGGCGGATGCCGTGCCCGCGGTGGGGTGTGACCTCGTGCTCCCAATGGGGCGGAAACAACACCAGCAGCCCCGGCAAGGGGGTCAGGACACGGCGCCCGGCCGGGGTGGCCACCACCAGATCCCCTGAGGCCCGCGGTACCGTCAGGTAGTACACGCCGGACAGGCGCTCGTCATCCATGTCATGGCGGTGAGGCAGGGTCGCGTCCCCGGGGGCCATGACATTGAACCAGACCTTCATGGACAGGCCTTGGAGGCCTCCGGCCTTCAGCATCGCCATGGCGTGCCGCCGGATCTCGGCGAGGAGATCATCGGCCTCGGGCAGGCGGTCGAGATCCGGATAGATGTTCTCGTAACGCCCTTCGATAAAATGGCTGCGGCGGGTGGTGGAGGCCGCCGTCTGCCGCCAGAACGCCCGCACCAGGGACGGGTTCCATTCACGCCAGCGGGGCAGGCGCAGGATAACCATGTCCCCCGCATCGGCGGACAACACCCTGCCAGCCGGAGGCCTCGCATTCCTCATGGTATCCCGGTTATCGTCGCCATATATTTGCCAGGGATCCTCCCACAGGTCGCAGGCGCGCGGAAACATGAGCCGGAGGGCAGCAAAAACCAGCGGGCCCCGAAACCCTCGAAGGTCCGGCGCAACACCGCGGCTGGTGCTGTTCAACAAGCCTTACGGCGTCATGTGCCAGTTCACCGACCGCGATGGCCGTCCCACCCTCGGAGACTTCGTCGATATGGCCGGCGTCTACCCCGCCGGGCGGCTGGACCGGGACAGCGAGGGGCTCATGCTGCTCACCGATGACGGGGCCCTCCAACACCGCATCAGCCATCCCGCCACCAAGCTCGAGAAACGCTATTGGGTACAGGTGGAAGGCATCCCGGACGCCACACAACTGGACCGCCTCATCACCGGCCTGACGCTGAAGGACGGACCCGCCCGCGCCACCCGGGCTCGCCTCATCCCGGAGCCCGCCCTATGGCCTCGTGATCCACCCGTACGCTTTCGCCGCCACATCCCCACCAGCTGGCTGGAGATCGGTTTGACTGAGGGCCGCAATCGCCAGGTACGCCGCATGACCGCAGCCGTCGGCCTGCCTACCCTGCGCCTGGTACGCCATCGCATCGGGCCCTGGGAATTGGGTGATCTGGCATCAGGCCAATGGGCCATCACACCTATTCAAAGCCGATTATGAGGACCGACCCGATCACGATCTGTGGGTCGGGATTCATCCCGACATGAAAGCCCGCCGCACGCACCATGGGCCGGGGCGGAACCACCCACGGGCTGTCGGGCTGAAGCCCGACCTACGAGCCCGACCTGCGAAGACAAAATACCGCCCGTTCCAGCGGCACGGATGTAGGTCGGGATTGATCCCGACATCCCTTCGACCCAGACGCCCGCCCAACATCCCCTCATCCTGTCCTTCTCCCCAAGGGAGAAGGGACCTTCCAATGACGTCGAAGCGCACAGCAACGTAGGGTGGGTCAAGCGCAGCGGACCCACCAGTTCGCCTCGTTATCGGGATGTGGGTCGGGATTCATCCCGACATGAAAGCCCGCCGCACGCATCATGGGCCGGGGCGGAACCACCCACGGGCTGTCGGGCTGAAGCCCGACCTACAGGCCGACCTACAAACA